>JBEKVO010000052.1:0-24306 GCA_049513895.1 Rectinemataceae bacterium
CGTATCGGGCCTGCCAGCGCATTACCATTGCCCGCGAGATTCCGAGCGATGCAGCAATATCCTCCCCAATTGTCCCTTCTGTGGACAGGAGGACTATCCGACAGCGTAAGACCGTTTGCTGCGGCGTGCTGTGTGCGTTGATAATGGATTGTAGTTTCTGAAGATCGACCTCACTAACGGTAAGCCGAGTCGCCGGACGTGCCATCCCAGGATACTATCATAAAACCTCTGTTTTGTCATGATATTTCAGTAGCGGTACACTAGGAACCTAAAGGAACTCCCTTACTCCCTTGGGTCTTCTCTTCCGTATGAAAACGGTTTGGGGGACTTGGTGGAGTCTTTCTTTTGAAGTTTAACCTTATCCAATTCGACTTTTCAGAGAATATGTCCCGTTGTACTTATTACTGGTGCATACTACGGTCGTCTACCAAGGGAAATATTTCACGAAGCTGTTCTTCACAATGCTACGGCAATAATAGTTGCTCATAATCACCCAAGTGGGAAACTTGATCCAAGTCCAGAGGATGTGGAAATTACTGAAAAAATAAAGGATGCATCAAGAATAATGGGACTCCCAGTGCTCGATCATCTCATTATTTCAAGAAACGGATATTTTTCCTTCGTGGAGCATGGACTATTAAAAGTGGAAACCGAATGAGAAATCTACTAGAATTGGAGTAAACATGGCTGGAGTAACCCGCAATGCTGGAAGTAATCTACGTTTATGCCAAAGTGGCCTTTTAACGAAAGATTTAGGGTCTTTCAAGATTAGGAAAGTTGAAGGGAATATCTATACGCTCGAGAAAGACGGGAAAGTGGTTGTTTTGAAGGTGGAATAATGATTGATGATGAATCGAAGATTAAACTGTTTGTAATAGATACCAACGTCCTCATCCATTATCCCGAGGCTATCATGTCCTTCCGCGACAACGAGATCGTCATTCCTCTCGAGGTGCTGGAGGAGCTCGACGGCCTCAAGACCTATCCCGACCAGAGGGGCAAGAGCGCACGGGAGGCGATCCGTTTCCTGGACAGCATCGCGAGGAAGGGCAACCTCAACGAGGGCGTGCGGCTCGACAACGGCTCGACCCTCAGGGTATCGCTCAAGCTGCCCGAGAAGACGCCGCCCGGCATCGAGCTCGACAAGAACGACAATAAAATCCTTCTCTGCGCGTTCGCCTTCCAAGCGGAGGGCCGGCACGTTTTCTTCGTGTCGAAGGATATAAATGCCCGCGTTAAAGCCACGGCACTCGGCCTCCGCGCGGTCGACTACGAAAAGCAGAAGGTCGACATCGCCACGCTCTACCAAGGCATGCGCGAGGTGGACGCCTCCGCCGATTCCATCGCGCGGCTCATCGGAACCGGCGAGCTGCCTTGGAAGGAGAAGCTCTATCCCAACGAATTCGTCCTCCTCAAGGACAGAACATCGGGGAAAACCGTTCTCGCCAAGGGTGACGCGGAACGGGGCAGGATACTTGCCCTTCCCGAATGGGAGGGCCCCGTCGCGGGTATTTCGCCCCTCAACGACCGCCAGCGGGTCGCCTTCGAGCTCCTCCTGAACGACGAGGTGCGCTTGGTAACCTTGGTCGGCAAGGCCGGCACGGGCAAGACCCTCATCGCGATAGCGGCGGGGATCAAGCGCTCCTGCGAGGATAAAAAATACGCGCGCATGCTCGTCACGCGGCCGGTCGTGCCCGTCGGCAAGGACATCGGCTATCTGCCGGGCGAGAAGTCGGCCAAAATGGCCAACTGGATGCAGCCGCTGTTCGACAACCTCGAGCAGATACTGGGCGAGTACAAGAGGGCCAACGTCAAAAGCGTCGAACAGCTCATCAAGGACAGGATGATCGAGATCGAGGCCCTGACCTATATAAGGGGGAGGAGCCTCCCGAACCAGTATATGATCGTCGACGAGGCGCAGAATCTGACGCCCCACGAGATCAAAACCATAGTGTCGCGGGCGGGCCAGGGCACCAAGGTCGTGCTCACGGGCGACCCCTATCAGATAGACAACATGTACCTCGACGCCAACTCCAACGGCCTGTCCTTTCTCGTCGAGGCATTCAAGGGCCAGAAAATTTTCGGCCACGTCACGCTCCAGCACAGCGAGCGCTCCGAGCTGGCCGAACTGGCCGCGAGTCTGTTGTAATGAACGTGCGTTTTTGCCCCAATTGCCGGAGTCTCATCCTCACGGATTTCCTCTATTGTCCCTATTGCGGCGCGGCCGCGGTTAAGGGGCCCGAGCTTTCGGAGGCCCTCGCCGAGCCCTTCGAAAAACTGGGCGGCCCGCCCCCCTCAGGCGCGACCGATCCCTTCGCCGGCGCGGAGCGGAGTCTCGAACGGCTCGAGTCGGACATGGACCTCATCCTTGAGCGGCTGGGGAAGGAAGGGCGGTCAGCGACGTGACATCCCGCATCCGTCTTCTGCCTGGAAAATTCTAAAGAAATCAACTGGGAGCATATTTATACGACCCGCTGACGGAGCTCGCTGATTTTTCCTAACGCTTCGTAGTCGCGATCGTGGTGAAGGACGATCAAGTCGTGCCGCAAAGCGCAATGTTGCGAATGGAACGGAAGACCGATTCCTCAGGTGATGTCTTGCTGAAATGGAGAATCCACGCTGAAGTGTCAACCAGGTACATACTGATCCCCGCGCATTTCCCCCAGATCGCCTTCCCAAACGCCGGAATGGCAGTAGCGATCGATTCCAGCGAAGGTCTTGCGACGGAGGAGCTCGCGAAGGGCCATATTTGCAACTTCGGAGTAAGTGCGGTATGGTCGTATTCCGGCCATATTAGAATTCCCTAACTTCATTGTCCGATTTCTCCCGAAGGTGTAAAATCTCCCTTGTTCGCAGATGAAAGGGGCACCCATGTACGGATCGCTGAAGTCCGAGCTCGAGGGAAAGCTGGCCGATATAAGGTCCGAGGGCCTATATAAGGACGAGCGGGTGATAGCGACGCCTCAGGGCGCCCTCATCCGCGTCGCCGACGGGAAGGAAGTGCTGAACTTCTGCGCGAACAACTATCTCGGCCTCGCGAACGACCCGAGCGTCCGGGCGGCGGCGTCGCGGGCCCTCGAGGAATGGGGCTACGGGATGGCGAGCGTCCGCTTCATCTGTGGCACGCAGGGGCCGCACAGGCGCCTCGAGGCGGCGATGGCCGACTTCCTCGGCATGGAGGATTCGATACTTTTCTCCTCCTGCTTCGACGCCAACGGGGGCGCCTTCGAACCCCTCCTGGGCGAAGATTGCGCGATAATCACCGACGGTCTCAATCACGCCTCGATCATCGACGGGATACGCCTGTGCAAGGCCGAGCGCTGGATATACAGGCACGGCGACATGCGCGACGCCGAGGAGACCGACGCCGATACGGGCAAAGCCGCCAAGGGACTCGAGCGCTGCCTCAAGGAGGCCTCCGGTCGAAGACTCAGGATGATAGCGACCGATGGCGTATTCTCGATGGACGGGGACATAGCCGATCTGGGCGCGATATGCGATCTCGCGGACAGGTACGACGCCCTCGTGATGGTCGACGACTCCCACGCGACCGGCTTCGTCGGCAAGACGGGGAGGGGCACGCCCGAATACCGGGGCGTCGCCGGACGTGTGGACATCCTCACGACCACCTTCGGCAAGGCCCTCGGAGGCGCCTCGGGAGGCTGCGTCGCCGCCCGCAGGGAAATAGTCGAGTACCTCCGGCAGAAGGCGAGACCCTACCTTTTCTCGAACACCTTGGCTCCCGCCATCGTGGGCGGAACGCTGCGCGCCCTCGAAATGCTCTCGGCCTCCACCAGCCTTCGCGACAGGCTGGAAGCCAACACGCTTCGCTTCCGCGAAGGCATGACCGCGGCGGGCTTCGATATCAGGCCCGGCGTCCACCCGATCTGCCCCGTGATGCTCTACGACGAAAAACTGGCGCAAACCATGGCCTCGGCCCTGTTGGACGATGGCATCTACGTGATCGGTTTCTCTTTCCCCGTCGTGCCGCGCGGCAAGGCGCGCATAAGGGTGCAGCTCTCGGCGGCGCATTCCGAAGCTCAGGTCGACGCCGCTCTGGCGGCCTTTTCCGGCGTCGGCGCGCGCCTCGGGCTCCTCTAGCCTGCGAAGCGTCTTTACCCTGAGTCCTCTTTCTCGCTATATTTACTCTTACAACAAGTTCATCAGAGGTAATGGTCATGCCCACTTACGAGTACGAGTGCAGGTCCTGCGGCTCCGATTTCGACGTATTTCAGAGTATGTTCGATGAGCCCTTAAAGGTCTGTCCCAGCTGTGGCAAAACCGTGAAGCGCAAGATAAGCAGCGGGACGGGCATCATTTTCAAGGGCCCGGGCTTTTATAAGAACGACAGCAGAAAGTCGTCTTCGGCCTCCAGCGGCGATTCTTCCCGAGGGGATTCCGCGGCCAAAAGTGATTCCGCAGCCAAGAGCGATACGCCGGCCAAGAGCGCTTGCGCATCTTGTCCGGCCTCGACCTCCGGCGAGACGGCCAAGAAAGATTCGACCTGAGCAGGAAAGAGTGAAGCGTCCCCACTATTTCTGTGAGCGCTGCGGCGCCGAAGTGGGCAAGGACGCCCGGCTTTGCCCGCGCTGCGGGCACTTCTTTTCCGCGGTCAAGTGCCCGCGATGCGGATACGTCGGCAAGGCCGACGATTTCAACTTCGGCTGTCCCTCCTGCGGCTGCGCCGTGGCGGCGAACGCCGCTCCCGATCCCATACGGCCCCTCCCCGTCGAGGCCCCGCCCCTTCCATGGTGGGCCTATATAATCGCAGCCATCGTCGTCTTGAGCCTCACCATCGTCCTTCTGCGCGCTCTCCGTTAGCCTTACTTCGCTAAGCCTCCGCTTCCGAAAGGTCGAGCGGAAGCTCGAGGGTCTCGGGTTTGGCTATGAAGCGCTGGAATAGGGCGGCGGCATGGGCAAAATAGATGCCCTCGGCTATGCGCTCGTCCACCGTGAACTTGAGGTTGACGTAGTGTTTCAGCTCCACTCCGGAGGCGGCGCCGCGCGAGCTTCTGCGCGTCTCCTTCTGGAATACCCTGCCTACGACCATGACGAGGCTCGCCGTACCCCATTCGTAGAGATTGTGGTAGGGCGTATCGAGGCCGATGGAGCCCAGGTTGGCGACGTATATCGAAGTGAAAAGGGGATCGGCCTCGATCATCCGCGAGGGCGCGACGTTGAAACTGTCGAGAACTCGGAAGAGGAGGGTGATGGCCGCCTTGCCGAAGGGCAGGCGGTGGGCTAGGTCGAACTCCCTGTCGTCGGGGCCAGGCGCGCCGCTCCTTACCGACTCGATGCCGTCGTTTATTTTTTCCACCGCCATCGCCACGTCGTCCTCGGGCTCGAAGAGAATTTTAGCGCTGCCCTCGGTGGCGGCCTCGGTGAGCGTTTTTTTGACGATGAAGGACACCGATATGCCCTTGCGCCGGTAGACCGCGCGTCGATGCACGAATCGGTTCAGGCGGGGCTTGAGCGCGATCGTTCGTACCGCGGCGGCGATGAGAAGGCCGAAAAGCGAATAGCGCTCCGGCCCCGGGCCGGTATTGGCCGTCCCCTCGCCGTTCTTGCGGCGAACATAGGACATCGCGGCCTCGACCTCGATGTCCTTGGAGAAAAATACCGCCGCCTCATTCCTCTTGCGCAGGATATAGGGCAGTATCGCGTTGAAAGCGCGGAGGCCACGGACGCGCGCGCCGTCCCAGCGATCGTAGAAAAGCATGTAGTATGATATATCCAGGCCTGGCCAATAGTCAAAGCTCGGCGTCGAGGCATCCTTTTGCATAAAATAGCCTGATAATTGTATAAAAATGCAGAGGACTCTTGACGATTTTTCGATCGCCGGGTATCCTCGGCCTGGATATGCGTAAAGGAGCGTACTCGTGAACGCAGCCATTTTTTCTCCCACCCGTCGCCTCCGTCGTCGCTAACCCGTATATCCCCAACAGTACCATCTCAAGGAGAAATATATGAAGAAGAAGATTGCCCTCGCCTATTCCGGCGGGCTCGACACGACGGTTATCGTGCCCTGGCTCAAGGAGAATTACGATTGCGAGGTGATCGCCGTCTGCGGCGACGTAGGACAGGAATGCGATTGGGTTTCCCTCGAGAAGAAGGCGATTGCCTCGGGCGCACATACGCTCATAATCAAGGACCTCAAGAAGGAGTTCGTCGAGGATTTTCTCTGGCCCCTCGTCAAGTCGGGCTCCTACTACGAGGGGCGCTATCTATTAGGCACCTCCGCGGCGCGGCCCCTCATCGCGCGGAGCCTCACCGAGACGGCCCTGGCCGAGGGCTGCTCCGCCATCGCCCACGGCTGCACGGGGAAGGGCAACGACCAGGTACGCTTCGAGCTTGCGATCAAGGCCTTCGCCCCCGAGATGGAGGTGATCGCGCCCTGGCGCATCTGGGACATATCCAGCCGCGAGCAGGAGATCGAGTATCTCGAGAAGCGGAATATTCCCATACCGATGAAAAAGTCCGACTCCTACAGCCGCGACGACAACCTCTGGCATATAAGCCACGAAGGGCTCGACCTCGAGGACCCTGCCAACGAGCCCAGGCTCGACGGGATGCTCAAGATGACGACCCCTCCCGACAAGGCTCCCGATGCGCCCGAATACGTGACCCTCGACTTCGAGCTCGGCATCCCGGTCGCCCTCGACGGGAAGAGGATGGACGGCGTCGCCCTCATTAAATCGCTCAACGTCATCGCGGGCAGGCACGGGTGCGGCATCCTCGACATGGTAGAGAACCGCGTCGTCGGGATGAAGTCGCGCGGCGTCTACGAGACTCCGGGCGGCGCGGTCATCATGGAGGCCCACGCCAAGCTCGAGCAGATATGCCTGGACCGAAAGACCCTCGCCTTCAAGGTGCAGGTCGGCCAGCGCTTCGCCGACACGATGTACGAGGGAGAGTGGTTCTGCCCCCTTCGCGAGGCCCTCTGCGCCTTCATCGATTCGACGCAGAGCAGGGTTTCCGGCTCGGTCAGGCTCAAGCTCTGGAAGGGCTCCATCACGAGCGCCGGGATGAGGTCGCCCTACTCGCTCTACGACGCGAGTCTCGCGAGCTTCACGACGGGACCCCTCTTTTCGCACAAGGATTCCGAGGGCTTCATCAATCTCTTCGGCCTGCCCACGAAGGTGCGCGCCAGGCTCGAGGCGCGGATCAAGGCCGACGGCGCCGCCCTGCCCAAGGGTGCGAAGCCCGGCGAGGGCGGGTACACCGCCACCGCGGGGGATTGAAGCATGGCCAAGCTTTGGGAGACATCGAAGGGCGGAGGCGGCCTCGACCCGGCGATAGACGCCTTTCTGTCCTCGACCTCCGTCGACAAACGGCTCCTTGGCGAGGACCTGGAGGGCTCGATCGCCCACGCCGCGATGCTCGGCGAGAAGGGAATCCTCCCGAAGGCCACTGCCGAGGAGCTCAAGGCGGGCCTCATCGCCTTGGCCGCCGGCGCGGAGGACGGCAGCCTCGTCGTGGATCCCGCGGCCGAGGATATACACTCCTTCGTCGAGGCGGAGCTCACCGCGCGCATGGGCGACGTGGGCCGCAGCCTCCACGCGGGGCGCAGCCGCAACGACCAGGTCGCCCTCGACCTCAGGCTTTGGCTTCGCAAAGCCTCGCGGGAGGTCAGGGGTGCCCTTCTCGACGCCCTGGGCGCCCTGTGCGAGCTCGCGTCGAAGAATACCGCCAGCCTCATGCCCGGCTACACGCACATGCAGCGGGCTCAGCCCGTCACCTTCGCCCACCACCTCCTGGCCTGGTGCGCCGCCATCGAGCGGGACTACGGCCGTTTCGAGGACGCGGACGCGCGGGCGGACGAGAGCCCCCTGGGCGCCTGCGCCCTGGCCGGCACGGGCCTCCCGGTCGACCGCGAGGCTACCGCCGAGGCGCTGGGCTTTTCCCGGCCCTCCCGCAACTCCATGGACGCCGTCGCCGACCGCGATGCCTGCGTGGAGTTCGCCTCGGCCGCTGCGACGCTGCTCATGCACCTTTCGCGCTACTGCGAGGAGATCGTGCTCTGGGCCTCGGCCGAGTTCGCCTTCGTGGCCGTCGACCAGTCCTGCTCCACGGGCTCCTCGGTAATGCCGCAAAAGCGCAATCCCGATCCGGCGGAGCTCATCCGGGGCAAGTCGGGCCGAGCCTATGGCGACCTCGTCGCCCTCCTCGTCATGCAGAAGGGCTTGCCCCTGGCGTACGACCGGGACCTCCAGGAGGACAAGTCCCTCGTCTTCGACGCGGGTGACACCGCATCCTCCTGCGCCAGGGCCTTCGCGCGCCTCGTCCAGGCTCTCGAGCCCAAGACGGAGCGAATGCGGGAGGCGGCCGAGGACGGCTGCCTCTGGGCGGCGGACGCGGCCGAATTCCTCGTGCTCCAGGGCGTTCCCTTCCGCACCGCCTACGCCGCGGGACGAAAACTCGTCGAGGCGCGGGCGGCGGCCGCCGGCCCGGCCAGGCTCGGCCGTTCGCCGGCCGTCGGCGCCGTCATCGCCGATCTGGGCGGCGAGGGCCTCGGCGACCTCCATGCCGCGTGGCGGGGCGCGGAACCCGGAGAGCTCTCGCGCTATCTGTCCCTGGACGCCTGCATCGAGCGCCGCGACCTGGTCGGCGGCCCCGCTCCCGCGAGGACAAGGCTGGAGATAGAGAGGCTGCAGTCCTTCGTCGCGGAGAAAAGAGCGGCGCTGAAGTAGGCACCATGTTCGATTGCGTGATGCCGGCGGCGGGAGCCTCTTCCAGGATGGGCGATCTCAAACCCCTGCTTCCCTTCGCCGGATCAACGCTGGTCGAAGCTGCCGTCGGGGCCGCGCTGGACGCGGGCTGCCGAGTCCTTCTCGTCGTGGGCAACAGGGGAGCCGAGGTGGCTTCGCCTTTCGGGACGGAAGCTCATCGCGCGGCGCGCGAGAGGGGCCGCTTCCTCGTCGTAGATAACCCGAACTGGGAAAGAGGTCTTCTCGGCTCCATCCAGGCCGCACTTTCTCTTGTCGTGGGGGATGCATTCTTCCTGGCTCACGCCGACATGCCCTTCATCGAGTCCGTCGATTACCGCGCTTTAGCCGAGGCAAGGGCCGAGCGGACTTCAAACGGCCTGGCAGATGCGGCCTTCTTCGCTTCGCACGATGGTGTACGAGGCCACCCCGTCCTCCTGCCCTCGGCCTGGATACCCGAAATGCTCGCCCTCGATGCCCGAGGCATGATGAAGGATTTTCTCGCGGACCGGCCGATCGCCCTCGTCGAGACGGGACGGGGCGCATTGCGGGATATCGATACGCCCGAGGATTACGAGGCGGCTATGGAGGGACCATGAGATGGCTCGTCCACTTCGCAGGGGCTCTTTTCACGCAAACAGCCCTATAGTATGATGCCCGACTACAACCAAGGAGACAGCAATGCCCGAAACGCGAATAGAGAAATCCTACGCCCTGGCCAAGGAGCGCTGCGCCGAGCTCGGCGTCGATACGGAGGCCGCGATCGCGGCCGCGGATAAGGTTCCCCTCTCGATACATTGCTGGCAGGGCGACGACGTCGGCGGCTTCGAGCACGAGGGCGCCACCCTGACGGACGGCGGCATACAAGTCACCGGCAACTATCCCGGCAGGGCTCGCACTCCCGCGGAGCTGCGGGCCGACCTGGAGGAAGTCCTTCGCGACGTCCCCGGCGTCAAGCGCCTCAACCTGCACGCGAGCTACGGCGAGTTCGGCGGAAAGGCGATCGACCGCGATGCGATCGAGACCGTCCATTTTTCGGGATGGATCGACTGGGCGAAGGCGAAAGGCGTATGCCTCGACTTCAATTCGACTTTCTTTTCCCATCCCCTCGCGGCCGACGGCTACACGCTGTCTCACCGAGACGCGAAGATCCGCGCCTTCTGGGTCGAGCATACGAAACGCGTGCGCCATATCGCGGCGGCGATGGGGGCCGCCCAGAAGTCTCCCTGTACCCACAACCTCTGGGTGCCCGACGGCGCCAAGGACAGTCCCGTGGACAGGGCCGGCTACCGCGGACGCCTTCTCGAGTCGCTGGACGCCATCTTCGCCGAATCCCTCCCCGAACGGGACATCGAGGACGCCATCGAGGGCAAGCTCTTCGGCATCGGATCCGAGGCCTTCGTCGTAGGCTCCCACGAGTTCTATCTCGGCTACGCCGCGACGCATAAGAAATTTCTAACTATAGACATGGGCCATTACCACCCCACCGAAAGCGTCGCCGACAAGCTCAGTTCCGTCCTGCCCTTCGTGCCCGGCGTCCTCCTCCACGTGAGCCGCGGCGTGCGCTGGGATTCGGACCACGTGGTCATCCTCACCGACGAGCTCTTGGAGCTCTGCCGCGAGCTCGTGCGTTCGGGCCAGTTGTCCCGCGTTCGGATAGGCCTGGACTATTTCGACGCCTCGATCAACCGCGTGGGCGCATGGGCCACCGGCGCGAGGTCGGCGCGCAAGGCCCTGTTGATTGCCTTCCTCGAGCCTCGCGCGGCCCTCCTCGCCGCGGACGCCGCATCCGACGGTTTCGCCCGCCTCGCCCTCCTCGAGGAGGCCAAGTCCCTCCCATGGAGCGCCGTGTGGGACGAGTACTGCCGCCGTTCCGGCGTCCCCGCCGATTCCTCCTTCATCGCCTCGGTCAAGTCCTACGAGCGCAGCGTCCTCTCCGAGCGAATAGCTCGGGCGAAGCGGAGCTGAGGGCGATGGCCGATCTCACCGCGCTGATCGCCTTGTCGCGCCGCTACGGATCTGATCCCGAATGGGTCCTGGCCGGGGGAGGCAACACTTCCTTCAAGGAAGCGGGCCGGCTTTTCGTAAAGGCTTCGGGAACTTCGCTCGGATCGATTACCGATGCCGGTTTCTGCTCCATCGACCGGACCAGACTGGATGCGATGTGGAGGGCTTCCTATCCCGCGGAACCGGAGGCCCGCGAAGCGGCCGCCTTGGCCGATCTCATGGCCTCGAGATGCCCCGGCGAGAACAAGCGCCCCTCGGTCGAGACCCTCATGCACGGACTCTTCCCCCAGGCCTACGTCGTCCATACGCATCCGGCGGCCGTCAACGGCATCACCTGCGGTCGCGACGGGAAAGCCGTCTTCGCCCGCCTTTTCGCCGACGAAGGCATCTGGGTGCCCTTCGTCGACCCCGGCTATACCCTCGCCAAGGTGGTCCGCGCCGCCCTCGAGGACTTCCGCGGGCGCGGGGGGAAGTCTTCACCCTCACCGGCTCCGGCGATCATGCTCATGCAGAATCATGGCCTCCTCATAGCCGGAGAAAGCCCCGCTGAGGTCGAGGCGGTCTCCGCCCGCGTGATGGCGAAGGTGAGGGCCGAGGTGAAGCGCCTGCCAGACCTGACCGCCCGCCCGGCCGACGCCCTCGATGTGGCCGCGGCGACGGCGACCCTCGCTTCCCTGGTCGGCGTGGGCGCCTGCATCCGATTCCGGGCCGACGCCGAGACCCTCGCTCGCTCCTCCTCGGGCGACGCCTTCGCACCCCTCTCGTCCTCTTTCACGCCCGATCACATAGTGTACGCGGGCCACGAGTTCCTTCTCGCGGAAGGAGGCTTGGGCGGCATCGCGGGCGCATGGGCCGATTTCGTCGGCCGAAACGGCGTACCGCCGCGAATCGTCCTCGTTCCCGGCCTGGGGGCTTTTTCCTGCGCTAAAAGCCCCGCCGCCGCCGATGCGGCCATCCTTCTCTACGCCGACGCATGTAAAGTGGCGGCCTATGCGGAAAGCTTCGGAGGCGCCCTCCACATGACCAAGGAAAAGATCGATTTCATTCGAAACTGGGAAGTGGAGAAGTACCGGAGCTCCGTGAGCGTCGAAAAATAATGGACGCTTATCCCGCCGCACTACTTGGCAAAGTTATCTCTATATGGTTACCTTATCCCAATTTCCGCTTTAGCGGAAACGATGCATATCCATACTAATCGAGGTTCTATATGATCGGATCGCACAGTTCAGGCCGCAAGCGGAAGAGCCGCCGCAGCCTAACGGTGGCCCTTGTCGTCCTTCTCGGCCTCACGGTCTTCGTCGCCTTCCTGGGCGCCCAGGCCGCAACGTCGGGGGGCGAAGCCGCCGCATTCAAGCCCTTTTCCTTCCTCGACCCCACATCCGCCTTCACCTCCGTCGAGCGCGTGGCGCTCTTCGTCGTGCTGGCGATCGCGGTAGGAGGACTCCTGTACGCCCTTCTCCTCGTCGGCCAGGTACGCAAGGCCGACCAGGGCACGACGAAGATGCAGGAGATCGCCAGGGCCATACGCGAGGGAGCCAATGCCTACCTCGGCGCCCAGTTCAAGAAGATCGCGCCCCTCATGGTCATCATCGCGATCCTCCTGTACTTTACGGCCTCCAGCCCGAATCCCTGGTTCCACTGGGGCCGCTCGATCGCCTTCCTCATCGGCGCGACCTTCAGCTGGCTCGTCGGCTTCGTCGGCATGCGCCTCGCCACGCAGGGCAACCTCCGCGTTGCGGCGGCCGCCCGCCACAGCTACGGCGATGCCCTCCAGCTCGGCTACCGAACCGGCACCATCACGGGCATGCTGACCGACGGCCTCGGCCTCCTCGGCGGCACCCTCATCTTCATGGCCTTCGGCGAGTCGGCCTACGAGGCCCTCCTCGGCTTCGGCTTCGGCGGCACCCTTCTCGCGCTCTTCATGCGCGTGGGCGGCGGCATCTACACCAAGGCCGCGGACGTCGGCGCCGACCTCGTCGGCAAGATCGAGAAGGACATCCCCGAGGACGATCCCCGCAACGCGGCGACCATCGCGGACAACGTCGGCGACAACGTCGGCGACTGCGCGGGAATGGCCGCGGACATCTTCGAGTCCTACGAGGTCACGATCGTCGCGGCGATGATACTGGGCCTGGCCACCTTCGGCCACATAGGCGTCATGTTCCCCCTCCTCGTGCGCGGCATCGGCGTCCTCGGCTCCATCATCTCCACCTACACGGTGCGCGCCAAGGCCGATGACACCTCCGACGTCGCCCTGCACAACGTGCACCGCGGATTCTGGATCGGCTCCATGATCTCGGTCGTGGGCTTCATGATCCTAGGCTTCTTCTACCTGCACCCGACGAGACTCGAGGCCGGAGTCACTCTACCCTGGTGGGCCACCTTCGGCATCGCCGGACTCGACATGCGACCCGCCCTCACCTGCCTGATCGGCATCGTGCTCGCGATGGTGCTCAACAAGGTGACGAGCTACTACACGCACACCACTCACGCGCCGGTCAAGAGCCTCACCAAGGCCTGCCAGACCGGCCACGCCACCAACATCATCCAGGGCTTCGCGGTCGGCTACGAGTCCACGGTCATCAACATCATCGTGATCGCCATCGCCATCGCCATCTCCGTCTTCATATACTCGGGCTCCAACCCCCTCTTCGTCGCCTATGGCGTCGCGATGACGGGCATCGGCATGCTCACCCTCACGGGCAACACGATTTCGATGGACGTTTTCGGTCCCGTCGCCGACAACGCCAACGGCATCGGCGAGATGGGTTACGACAAAGCCGAGATGGAGAAGGCGAAGCCCGGCTCCTATAAGCGCGCCCGGCAGATACTCGCCGACCTCGACGCGGTGGGCAATACCACCAAGGCCGAGACCAAGGGCATCGCTATCGGCTCCGCCGTCATCGCGGCCGTGTCCCTCTTCTCGAGCTTCATCGCGGTCATCGCGATGGGCAGCGAGGATAAAATCGGCCAGATGAACATGGATCTCTACAATAACATCGCCGGACAGCTATCCGTGGCTACGCCGATCGTCATCATAGGCTTCCTCCTGGGCGGCGCCGTACCCTTCCTCTTCAGCTCCATGCTGATCCGCGCCGTCGGCCGCGCCGCCTTCCTCATCGTCAAGGAATGCCGGGTCCAGTTCCTCGACAAGGCGATCTGGGCCGGCACCAAGAAGCCCGATTACGCCCGCGTGGTCGACATCTGCACCAAGACCGCGCAGAGCGAGCTCATCGGCCCGGGCGTCCTGGCCATTCTCGCGCCCATCCTCGTGGGCTTCCTCCTCGGGCCCTTTGCGCTCGGCGGCTTCCTCGCCGGCTCCATACTCGTGGGTCAGCTTCTCGCGGTCTTTATGGCCAACGCCGGCGGCGCCTGGGATAACGCGAAGAAGTCCATCGAGGACGGCCTCTACGGCGGTAAGGGCTCCGAAGCCCACAAGGCCGCGGTCACCGGCGACACCGTAGGCGATCCCCTCAAGGACACCGCGGGCCCCGCCATCAATCCCCTCATCAAGGTCATGAACATGGTGAGCCTCCTCGTGCTCGTCCTGGTCATGAAGTTCGGCGTCTTCCAGATGAAAGACGTGAGCGTCCCCGGCGGCTGGATCCTGGGCCTTATCGTGGGCCTTCTGGCCATCGTCGCCATCTTCTGGGCCGTCTCCAAGTCCAAGAAAGAGAGCCCGGAGATGATCGAGGCCGAGAAGATGCTCGAAGCGAAGGCCAACGAGGTCGCCAAGGCATAAAGCGAGAGCCTTGACGAAGGCCAAAGGTTCGTTACCCCAATTAAAATGACGGGACCCTCGGGGTTCCGTCATTTTTTCTCAAGAGTCTTTTATGCCCCGCTTTGCAAGCCGTTGATAATTCTGATGGCTTTCCCAACCAGCCTCTTGGCCGTTCCATATGCCGCCTTCCGCGAATCGTCGGCTTCGGTCGCAGAGAGCCGATTCAGCAGTTTATGGGCTTGGTACAATTGCGTGAGCGGATCTCCGGCGTCCATATTCGAAGGCACTCTCGGCGGCCGATGCATTCTGGCGGCCCCTATCATCCCATTGTTCAGGTGATGAGGAGTTTGTTTCCCCTTCGCTGAAACGGAAGGTGCCATTTTCACCGGCGTTTCGCCGTACTTCACCTGCGGCGGGCTTTTTCCGGCAGTCTTGCCGCCCTTTCCGACGTCCGGTCGGGCGCTCGGCTGCGGGCTTTCCCCGGTTTTCTTGGCGATTTTATTGATGTCGGGCCGAACATTCGGCGACGGGTTTCCCCCTACGATCTTTGGGCTCGTCCCGGTGCTTGTTTGCGGCCTTTGAGGATTATTGTTTTTTAGCAACGATGGGTTCGTCGTCTGTGCGAATGTCGAGGCAGCCGAGACCAAAAGAACGATGCCGAAGAAAAACAGGGTTTTTCTCATCTTGCCCCTCCATAGTCTTTTATACCCATATTATCGGTGAAGACGTATACTGCAACAAGGGAAGGGGGAGGAAAGCACTGCATCCGTCACGGAGCAACGCCGAGCTCGTCGAGTTCGTGAAATACCGCGCCGACTCCTACCTCGGGGGCGGGCCCCGCGATGGAAGGGTGTTGAACGCGATGCGCGCCATCGACAGGGCAGCCTTCCTGCCCTACGACTCGCGCGGCGCCGCCTACCTCGACGAGCCCGTGGACATTGGGCTTGGGCAGACCTGCTCTCAACCTTCGATGGTCGCTTTCATGCTCGACAGGCTCGAGGTCCACCCGGGTGCTCGCGTGCTCGAGGTGGGCGCGGGCTGCGGCTATGCGGCCGCGGCGCTGGCCTTGCTCTGCTCGCCCGGGGGCTCCGTGACCGCCGTGGAGATCCTTCCCGCGCTGGCGACCATGGCCCGCGCCAACTGCACGGTCGCATTATCGGGGCTCGGCCCGGTCGCGGGCGTTCCCGTCGAGGTGCTTGCCGGCGACGGCTCGGCGGGTCTCCCCGAGCATGCCCCCTTCGACCGTATCCTCCTGTCCGCGGGAGTGAGCCGTCGCTCCTTCAAGGAAGAGCCGCTGCTGGAGCAGCTCCCCGAGGGCGGGATACTGCTGTACCCCGAGGCGAGGGGGCGGCTTTATCGGTTGACGCGTCGAAACGGCGGTCTGGTCCGGGACAGTTGGACGGGGGTCGCCTTCGTAAGGCTGTGGGGGAAGAACGGCTGAAGCCCGGCGCTCCCTCGGGCCGCGGCTCGCCAAGAGAAAAAAAGCGGCAGGAGGTCGCCCTCCTGCCACTGCCGAAACCTAAAGCTACTGACCGCTATTTTTTGGCTGCCTGATCCGTCACCATGTCTCCGGCTGAGGCCTTTCCGGCGCCGTCGACCATCTCGCCGAGGCTGAACTTGCCCTTCAATGCGGTGACCTTGACCGTGCCTATCTGCTCGGTATCGCTGCCCAGGCTCTCGCCCGTATCCGGATCGATCAGCTCCTCGCCCTTCCTGATGACGAACAGCACCTGGCCGACCTTGATTCCGGAATCGTCGCCGAGATTGATGTATATCTGGCCGTTGGAGGCGACCTTGATGATGGAGCCCTGCAGGCCCTTCCCTGCGAAGGACGCGGAGATCTTGTCGGCGAGGTCGGCGACGCACTTATTTGTCGCCTTGCCGATGATCGTCTGGTCGAATCCGTTACTGCCGAAGGCGATGTTGTCGTAATTGGTCGATATGCCGGTGGCGGATGCGTTCCCCTCGCCCTGTTCCGCGGCTACGAGCTTCCCGGTCTCGACTTCGATGAGGCGGACGTCGCAGGCCACGTGGGCCGTTGTCGACTTGACTCCTATACCGAAGGCCTTAACCCCCGTCTCCTTCTGCCCGAACTGGTCGACGCTGCCGACGACGAGGAACTTGACGCCCAGGAGCTTGCCCACCTTGACGGCGGATTCCGTGGTCATCGCCCCGCTCAACTGGAGGCTCTGTTCCTTGAGGATGGCCTCCATTTGCTTGCGTTCGTAGATGTCGAACTTGCCGCTCTTGAAGAGGGTGGTCGCGAGCATGTCGGAGACGCCCGTGCCTATCGCCCAGGAGCCATAGGCCGAGCCCGATTTGTCCTCGAAATCGACTATCGCTATCCGTGGCTTGGCTGCGAACGCGAAGACAGTCATCACGAAAAGTATGAAGAATACGATCGTGGTTTTTTTCATTTTGTACCCTCCTGTCCAAGTATGATGGATAGTAACATAGCGTAAACCTTTGTCAAGAGCATAGGGAAGCTCCATTTTTAGAGATGCCCTATAATAAAGTCGTCCAACTGCGCTAAAGGGCGCTCCTCGGGCTTCCCCTCTTGAGGAGCCTCGCCAGGGCGGCCGCCGGGTCCTTCGACTTTCCGAGGAGTATCATCGCCGCGATGATGTAGGGCTTGTAGCTCGCCTCGCGGTAGGTGTCGTCGCGGTAGCGGTCGAAGACCGTGGCGGCAACCTCGCCGGCGTCGCAGGAGACGTCGGTGATGTCCGCGGGGAGGCAGTGCATGTAGAGGGCCTTGCCTCCGGCGGTGAGCTTCATCCTGGCCTCGGTGCACTCCCAATCCTTGAAGCGCGCGTTGTTGGCGAGGCAGGCCTTCTCGAGTTCCTTGAGACCCGCCTGGTCGCCCGAGTGGAGGAGGGGGACTCGCTTCTGCATGACGTCGTAGGGAGCCCAGCTTTTCGGGTACACGATGTCCGCGCCCGCGAAGGCGGCGTCCATCGAATGCACCCGCTTGAAGGAGCCGCCCGAGGCCGCAGCCTGCTTGCTCGAGAGCTCCACTACTTCGGGAATGAGCTCGTAGCCTTCAGGGTAGGCGAGGGTGATCTCCATGCCGAGTCGGCTCGCGAGACCTATGATTCCCTGAGGCACCGAGAGGGGTTTGCCATAGGAGGGCGAGTAGGCCCAGCTCATCGCTATCTTCTTGCCCTTGAGCCCGTCGAGGCCGCCGTAGTAGTGGGCGAGGTGGAGGAAGTCTGCCATCGCCTGGGTGGGATGGTCGATATCGGATTGAAGGTTGACCACCGTGGGCCGCGAGGGCAGGACGCCGGCGGCGACGCCCTCGTCGAGGGCCTTTCCGACTTCCCGCTGATATTTGTCGCCCTCGCCCAGGTACATGTCGTCGCGGATGCCGATGGCCTCGCTGAGGAAGCTGATCATGTTCGCCGTCTCGCGCACCGTCTCGCCGTGGGCTATCTGGCTCTTCCCCTCGTCGAGGTCCTGCACGTAGAGGCCCAGGAGGTCGCAGGCCGAGGAGAAGGAGAAGCGCGTCCGCGTCGAGTTGTCCCGGAAGTTGGATACCGCTATCCCCGAGTCCCACAGGCGCGGCGAGATCCCGGCCTCGCGCATCGCGCGCAGGGTGTCCGCGACCAGGAACGTAGCCTCGATCTCGTCCCGCGATTTCTCCCAGGTGAGGAGGAAGTCCTTGCCGTGCATGGCTATCTTCTTCGTCTTCATATCGTCGATGATCTTCTTTATCTCGTTTGCGCCCATCTGATTCCTCCTGAATCGTTTATAGTTTTCCCATTGCCTTTAGTATCCGTTCTGGCGTAAACGGCCATTCCCTCACCCAAGCTCCGACCGCGTCATGAATCGCTATGGCTATCGCGGGCGCCGCGCCGTTGAGGGCTATCTCCGATACGCTCTTGCCCCCGAAGGGGCCCACCTCGTCCTCGACGGGCATCAGCTCGACGCGGAAGTCTTCGGGCAGCTCGAAGATCGAGGGTATCTTGTAATCGAGGAAGCGCGGGTTCACGCAGCGTCCCGCCTCGTCGTAGATCATCTCCTCGTAGAGCGAGTGGCCCACCGCCTTCATGACGCCGCCGTAGATCTGGCCCATCGCGAGGGCGGGGTTGATCGGCGTGCCGCAGTCCTGGTAGGCGTAGTATTTCTTCAAGACCACCTCGCCCGTGCGCTCGTTTACCGCGGCTTCGACGAAGTGGGCGCCGTAGGGAAAGGCGGCGTGCTCGGTCTTGAAATGGCCGAAGCCCACCAGCTCGTGGTGGCCCTCGCCCTGTATGGACATATGGGCGAGCTTGGCCAGACTCACCTCGCCGCGCTCGCCCTTCACGAGGCCGCGATGCGCGATCTTTAGCCCGGCGGCTTCCTCGCCGAGGACGGTCGCCGCGGCCGCGAGCACCTTGTCCCGCAGGTCCTCGGCAGCGCGGACCGCGGCGTTGCCCGAGAAGTAGGTGCCAGAAGACGCGTAGGCGCCCTTGTCGAAGGGCGTCACGTCCGTGTCGCCGGAGACTACTTCCACGTCCTCCATGTCGAGGCCGAGGATCTCGGCGGCCGACTTCGCGGTGACCGTGTCGAGGCCGGTGCCGAGGTCGGCGCCGCCGGAGAGCATCAGCAAGGTGCCGTCCGCGAGGAGCCGCACTTCCGCGTTGGCGGCGTCGAGCCCCGGCAGCCCCGAGCCCTGCTGTATGATCACCGCGCCGCGGCCGGTCTTCCAGTCGCCATCGACCCGCGTAGATTCTGCAGCCTTCGGCGAAGCCGAAGGCGTACGCGACCGAGCTTGCTCGGTCGCGAAGCTCCAGCCGAAGGCAGCCTTGCCGCGCTCGAGCATGTCGCCGAGGCCGCATCGGCCCAAGGTGACGGCCGATCCCTCTCGGCCCTCGCCCAGGCTCCGCAGAATCTCTATGCGCGTGCCCGAGCGCACGCGGTTGCGCTCGATCATCTCGAGCTGGTCGATCCCGAGCTCGGCGGCCAGCTCGGCGAGACAGGTCTGCAGGGCGAAGGAGCCCTTGGGCGCCCCGTAGCCCTGGTAGGCGCCCGCCGGAGAGAGGTTCGTGTAGTAGGACTTCACCTCGAAGCGGGCGTTTTCGCAGAGGAGGAGGGGCAGGCTCTTGGAGATGGCGTTCATGGGCACGGTGAGGCAGTGCTGGCCGTAGGGCCCCGTGTCCGCGTCCAGGCGCATCAGGATGGCCGTGAGCCTGCCGTCTCGCTTGGCGCCGAGCTTCACGGTGATTTCCATCGCGTGGCGGGTGCGCGAGGCGACGAACTCCTTCTCGCGGTCGTAGCGGAAGAAGACCGGCCGCCCGGTGGTCCATGCGAGGTAGCCCGCGACGTCTTCGACCACGATATCCTGCTTGGCGCCGAAGCCCCCGCCGACCCGCTCCTTGATCACGCGCAGCTTGTTCTCGGCTATGCCTATCGCCCGGGCTACGATTCGCCTGACGTGCCAGGGTACCTGGGTCGAAGCGCGGAGGACGAGGCGGCCCGAGTCGATGCGGGCGTAGACGACGTGGGGCTCCATCGGCGTGCACTGCACGCGGTTGGTCCTGTAGCTTCTTTCGATCACGATGTCGGCCCGGGCGAAGCCCGCCTCGACGTCGCCTATCCCGTCGGAGGCGCTGGCCGCGAGGTTGCGGTGCGGGTCGGAGTGAAGGGGGAACTGGTAGACGATCGGGTCGTCGCGGCCGTCGCCGGTCGTGCTCGTTCCGGGTGGCGGATCGCCGGCCACGTAGCTCACGGCGCCCGAGTGGACGATGGCTGCGTCGGGCGCCTTGGCCTCGGCGATGGAAAGAACGGGCTTGAGTATCTCGTACTCGACCACGATCGCCTCGAGGGCGGCCTGGGCTTCCTCGGGAGTCTCGGCGAGGACCGCCGCCACGCGGTCCCCGACGTGCCGCACTTTCTTCGAAAACATGCGCTGGTCGTAGGGCGAGGGCTCGGGGAAGCCCTGGCCGGCGGTGGTATAGACCTGGTCGGGGCAGTTGAGGTGTGTCAGTACGGCGACGACGCCGGGCATAGCCTCCGCGATCGAGACGTCGATGGATGTTATCCAGGCGTGGGCGTGGGGGCTCGTGAGCATCTTGAGGTGGCAGGCGTCGGCGTCGACGCGGTCCTCGACGAAGGCGCGCTCGCCGAGGGCCAGGCGGGCGGCGTCCACCTTTTCGCGGTCCTTGCCGATATGGCGCAGATCCTGCCTGAATTCGGGACCGGGGGCCAGGGCGTAGGAAGGATCTACGAGCCGCTTGGAGGCTATGCGCACGGCGGCGAAGAACTGCTCGTAGCCAGTGCACCTGCACATCGTGCTCGACAGGGCGTCGGCTATCGCGGATCGGGAGGGCTCCCCGTCACGCTCGAGGAGCTCGTGTATCGCGAGGGCCACCGCGGGCGTGCAGTAGCCGCACTGGACGCAGGCGGCGTCGACGAGGGCCCGCTGCACGATGGACAGCTTGCGGTCCTTGGAGAGGCCTTCCACCGTCGTGATTTCGCGGCCTTCCGCCTGCGCCGCGAGGAGCTGGCAGGAATTGACGGATCGGCCGTCGAGGAGGACGGCGCAGAGCCCGCAGGAGCCCTCGCCGTCGCAGCCGTTGCGCACCGATACGACACCCTTGGCCCGGAGCGCGTCGCGGAGCGAGACGCCGGGATCGAGGTTCCAGGCGACGCTTTTTCCGTTGAGCTTGAAGCCGATTTTCATGTGCGATCCTCCGAGATGCCGCGCGTGGCGGCGGCATCGCGCAAGGCGTCGGCGACGAGCTGCGCACCGCGCAGGCGCTTGAAGGCCGCGCTCGCCCGGAGGTCGTCGATGGGTTTCAGCAGGGGCGAGACGGCCGATTCCATCTTCTCGCGCGACGGCAGGGGCGATCCTTCGAAGAGGGCCTCGATCTCGGGGAATCGCCGTGCCTTGGGACCGAGGCCGCCCAGGGCGAGGCGCAGGTTTCGAACTCTCCCGCCCTCGAGATCGAAGGCGGCAGCGGCGCCGAGAACCGAAAGATCGCAGGAAACGCGATTCCAGCGCCTGTAAGCCGCGCGGCGTCCGGCACGCAGAGGCACGAGGACGCGGAGGACGAGATCCGAGGCCCGGCTGCCCGTCGAGGAGGATACCTCGCGGTCGCGAAGCCATGCCTCGAGCTCCAGGCGCTTCGGCATGGGGGACGAGGGAGAGACGACCTCGATCTCGGCACCGAGGGCGATGAGGATGGGAATCAGGCTCGAGCAGGATTTGTCCGCGCCGAGGTTGCCTCCCAAGGTCGCGCGGTTGCGGGTGTTGCGGTTGACCATCGACAGGGCGGCTTCGACCAGGCAGGGTGGCAGGTCCTTCGATTCGGCGAGCTCCTGGAAACAGGCTCCCGCGCCCATGCTCAAGGTTCCGCCCTCGATGACGACGAGCTTGGGCAGGGATTGGCCAAGGTCTATGACGGCCTCCGGTTTGTCGCGGCCGTCGCCCGCGAGGAGGAGGGTCCCGCCCGCGAGATAGGAGGCCGAGGGATCGGCGCGTTTGGCCGCCAAGGCTTCCTCGGGGCTCGAGGCCTTCATGAAGCGTTGTACGCTGATCATCTCGACAGCCCTGCCCTTTTCAGGAGTTCTCGCGAAGCGCGATCGGCATTGACCCGGATGCTCTCCTCGTCCGCGCCGCTTACGAGACGGCCGGACTCTAGGGCGAGCTCGCCGTTCACGATCACGTGGTCCGCGCCGTGGTTATAACCGCATAATAGGAGGGCGGCCGCGGGGTCGGCGAGCGCGCCCGCGTACTCTAGTTTCATCACGTCGAAGAGGGCGACGTCGGCTATCCAGCCCTCCTCGATCCGTCCGAGTTTTTCGTAGCCGAGGATCTTCGCGCCGCCTTCGGTCGCGACGGAAAGGGCCTCGCGCGCGCTCATGCCGCCGGAGCCGTAGCGGATTCGCTGGAGGAGCATGGCCTGCCTCGCCTCGCCGAGCATGTCCGAGGAGTCGTTGGAGGCCGAGCCGTCGACGCCGAGGCCGACGGGCACGCCGAGGTCGAGCATCTCGCGCACGCGGGCTATCCCCGAGCCCAGGCGCATGTTCGAGGAGGGGCAGTGCGCTACGCCCGTGCCCGTGCGAGCGAGGACTTTAAGTTCGTCGTCGTCGAAGAAGATGCCGTGGGCGTACCAGACGTCCTTGCCGACGAAGCCGCAGTCCTCCATTAACTTGAGCGGCCTGCGGCCGTACATTGACACGCAAAACTCCTCTTCGTCCGCGGTCTCGGCGAGGTGCGTATGCAGCCGCACGCCATGCTTTCGCGCGAGATCGGCCGCGTCGCGCATCGACTTTTCGGAGACGGAGAAGGGGGAGCAGGGGGCGAGGGCCACCTTGCGCATCGCATCGGGGGCGGGATCGTGGTACTTCGCGATAGTGGCCTCGCACTCGGAGAGTATCCTGTCCTCGTCCTGGACCACCGAGTCGGGAGGCAGGCCGCCGTCCTTCTTGGAGCGCGACATGGAGCCCCGCGTGGGCGCGAATCGGAGTCCGAGCTCGGTAGCGGCGGCGAATTGAATGCCCGGGATGTCGTCCTTGAAGCCGCGGGGATAGAGATAGTGGTGGTCGGTCGTGAGGGTGCAGCCGGTCTTGAGGAGCTCGGCCATCGCGAGCCGCGACGACCAGTACACAGCTTCCTCGTCGATGCCCTTCCAAATTTCGTAGAGGTAGACGAGCCAATCGAAGAGCTTGGCGTCCTGCACGGCGGACAGGGCCCGCGTGAGGGTCTGGTAGAAGTGATGGTGGGTGTTGACCAGGCCCGGCAGGACGACGTGGCGCGAGGCGTCGATGACTTTGGCTCCGGCGGGGGCGGCGGCCGTCCCCGCGGCGGCGATCCGCGTTATGCGATTGCCCTCGATCAGAATGTCGGAGCCGGACAAGTCCGGCGTGGGCCCCTTCACCGACGCGCCGCTCGTCCCGGCGACGCAGAAGCAGTTCTTGAGCAGTATCAACGCAGGACCTCGCGGTTGAAGTCGTCTATCATCGCGTCGAGGTCGCCGACCTGGGCCCTGAGTCCGCCCCAATAGCCGCGGTAATCGTCCCACTGGGCGCGGAGCTCCGCGACGTCCTTGCCGAGCTGCTCGATCCAGCTGAAGTACTTGAGCTGATGGATGCGGCGTTTGTCCACCTGGCTCAGCTCCAGGACGTGGTCGATGGAAGTGCCCAGGAGACGGTCGAGGTCGCGGTCGGCCTGGCGCTGGTCGTACTTCCCGCGGGCGGCGGTCAGCTCCGCGAGGCGGCTGCCGTACATCTCCATCGAGTCGGTGAATACGGTGAACACGACGTCCTCCGCCCCGAGCTCGTAGTACTTCGCGAACTTGATCGCGGCCAGCATATTGCCGACTCCCGATATGCCGAGCCAGTCGAGCTTCGAGAGGAGGGCGGGGGAGACGCCGCATTCGACGAGCGCCTTGCGGCCAGCCTCCTCGTTGAAGAGGCGGATGAAGCGCATCGGCAGCTCGTCGTCCACGCCGATCGCGGCGTCGGTGTCGCGGAGGTTGTGGATCCAGGGAATGTGCTTGTCGCCGATGCCCTCGATGCGGTGCTCGCCGAAGCCGTTCTCCAGGATTGTCGGGCACTGCAGGGCTTCGGCCACGCCGACCTTAGCGCCCGGGAAGGTATCGCGGAGGTAGGAGCCGGCGCCGAGGGTGCCGGCGCTGCCCGAGGAGAGGACGGCCCCGGCGACGCGGTCGCCGGGCCGCGCGATCGCCTTGAATACCTCGTCCATCGCGGGGCCGGTGACCGCATAGTGCCACAGGTGATTCGGGAGCCGATCGAACTGGTTGAAGATGACGGCTTCGGGTCTCGTGCGCTCGAGCTCGATGCACTTGTCGAAGATCTCCTTGACGTTGGACTCCGTTCCGGGAGTCGCGATGACCTCCTCGGCCATGGTCTTCAGCCAGTCGAAGCGCT
>JBEKVO010000053.1:0-23110 GCA_049513895.1 Rectinemataceae bacterium
GAATAGCCATAACCCTCATTCCCTACGAAGATTGTAGGGCGCGAGCCCTCGGACAGAACCAGGATCGATTCCTCGAACCTGGGATCGTAACCCGTGAAATAGTGGATGTTGGCGAAATGTTCGCGATCCCCGTATATGAAAAGATGGCTGAGTCCCCTTCCCTTGGCGAGCTCGATTGCGCGACTGATTCTATTCTCGTAGGTCGCGACCGTCGCGACCGTCGCGATGGTCTCATGGATCGGCGCGAATGACATATCATCGATTTGGATCTCTCTCACGGCCATTTTACCCTTTCTTTCGCCGACTATTCGCGATTCGCGTAGATCGGCATGAACGTCCCATTATACGAATACGAAAACTGCCCGTCGGCGGAGAGGGCTACTACGCCGCACACGCAATCTATGTTCGTGCCGCGTTGGATACCATCTTTGCAGGCTTCCGTCAGATCGCCTTTCTCCGCGTAGCGATCCACGACAAAGCGCGTGAGGCCGATCTTGAGTATCCCCTCGCCCTCCCCGGTCGCGACCGCTCCGGACTTCACGTCGCAAAACGCCCCCGCCCCTGGAATGGGCGAGTCGCCGACACGACCCGGCATCTTCTCCCTGATCCCGCCCGTGGAAATGCCCGCAGCGAGCTCGCCGTCGGAATCCAGCGCGACGATTCCCACGGTCGAGTAGAAGCCGTCCCTCGAGCGCTCCTCGGCGTAATACTTCAAATCGCCGAGCAGCCTCTTGCCGCCCGCAATGGCCGTCGCCTTCGCCTGTTCCGAGCCAGGGTCGTAGTGCGCAAATCCGCATTTCCGGGCGAATTGCACCGCACCTTCGCCGGAAAGCAGTACGTGGGGTGTATCCTCCATGACCTTGCGGGCCACGCTTATCGGGTGCTGGACTTCCTTGATGCAGATCACGCCGCCGCAATTGCCGCGACCGTCCATAATCATCGCGTCCATCTCGATTTCGCCATTCAGACTGTAGAACGAACCTGTCCCCGCGTCGAATGCGGGATCGTCCTCGAGCAGCATGATGATGCGCTCGACGGCATCCTTCGCCGAGGTGCCCGATTTAAGCAACTCCAATCCGATAGTTCCGTATTTCTTCATACCGGCTTCGACGGTCTTCTTGACGTCCTCGGTCGGCATCCGCTCATGGCAGCCGCCATGCATTATCAATGCAACCATCCGATCTCTCCTCAACTGCCGATGTGTTGCAGGAATCTGTTTATCCGCTCGTTGTTCTTCCGCTCTTCGCTGAAGAATTTCTCGGTAGAAGAGTCGGAGACTACACGGCCATTCTCGAGGAAGAGGATCCTATTGGCGACCTTCTGCGCGAAGGACAACTCGTGCGTCACGATGAGCATCACGACGCCGTCATTCGCGAGCTTCTCGAGTATGCGCAGGACGTCGTGGCTCATCTCGGGATCAAGGGCCGAAGTGATCTCGTCGAGCAGCAAGGCCCGCGGATTCATCATGAGGGCACGCGCGATGGCGATACGTTGTTGCTCCCCTCCGGAGAGCTCATTGTGCCTCGAATGCGCCTTGCCCGACAGACCGACTTTCTCCAGGAGTTCCCGTGCCCTTTCCTCGACTAGTTTCCGGTTTTCTTTCAGGACCTTCACTGGGCTGAGCAGGAGATTCTCCATGACGTCGAGGTGGGGAAACAATATCGTCTGCTGGAAGACCATGCCGCAGGTTTGCCTGATCTTGCGCAGATTCTCCTTCTTTCGTACGGAGAGCCCGTCCACGAGGATATCGCCCGAGTCGATCGTCTCGAGGCCTATGATACAGCGAAGCAGGGTGCTTTTGCCGGTGCCGCTTGGCCCCAGGATCACCGTCACGCCGCTCTGGTCGAAATCAATGGATAAGCCGTCGAGGACCACCTGGCTTCCGAAGCTTTTCTTTATATCCCTGCTTTCGATCATTGCCATGTGAGGTCTCCTTCAGAAAGCGAAATCGATTCTCTTCTCAAGGTAGCGCGACAATTTGGATAGCGGGAACGAGATGACGAAGTAGATCCCGAATACGATCCCCCAGACAAGGAAGGGTTTCATCGTCCTCAACGTCAGGATCTCGCCCACCCTCGTCAGGTCGGTGAAGCCGATAAGCGAAACCACCGACGAGACTTGGAGCTGTCCTATAAAGAGCGTTATGGCAGGAGGAATGAGCACCCTCAACGCCTGCCTGTTGATCACGTATACGAAGGTCGAGACCTTGCCATGCCCCAGCGCGTAGGCCGCTTCCCATTGCGCCCGTGGGACCGACTTGACGGAGGAATGGACTAGCACGGCCATGAAGGCGCTCGTGTTCAGCGTCAACGTCATGAATGCCGCAGTATAGGCGTCCAGCACTATGGACGATATCATCGGCAACCCGAAATAAACCAGGAACAACTGGGTCACCAGGGGGGAATTGCGCAAAGGTTCTATCAAAACGAGAGGGGCCGCGCTAGCTATGCCGTTCTTGGAACAGCGGACCATCCCGAGTACGAAGCCAAGGATTGTGCCGCATGTGATCGAGAAAAGCGTCAGCGTCAGCGTCAGGAAGGTCGATTTCAGTAAGTACAGACCGTCATTGAGGGTCAGGTACAGGGAACTCTCCAGCATGTTTCCGTCCTATAGCGACAACGCTATCTTCCTGTCGATGTATTTCGCGAGGAAAGAAAGGGAAAAAGTCAATACGCAATACGAGAGCATTATCATTATATACACTTCGAATGGCTGCGAGGTCTTCGCGGCAACCGTCTTGGATACGCCCATCAGCTCTGATACGGTTATCGAGAAGGCCACCGATGAAGTCAGGATAAGGTTTATGAAATTGCTCGTGAGCGGTTTGAAAGCAACGCGCAGCGAGATGGGCATGACGATGTACCGAAAAGTCTCGGCCGAAGTCAGGCCGAGCGCGCCCGCGCATTCGTAATAGCCTTTCTTGACGGCCATGAGTCCGGAGCGAATCACCTCGCAGTTGCCCGCGCTCGAGTTCAAGCTCAATGCAAGGATCGCGGTGATGATCGGGTCCGTCCTTATCCCCAGCTGTGGAAGGCCAAAGAAGCAAAAGAATAGCTGAACGAGGAATGGAGTGTTGCGCAAAAATTCGACCCAGATCGTTCCCGCCGTTTGCAGCGCCTTGTTCTGGGACCGCCGCATGACCGCGACGAGCAGGCCGATCAAGAATCCCAGGATCATGGAGGCGAGAGAGATCACTATGGTCATGCCGACCCCGGCAAGAAGCTGGTTGGCGTATTTCCCGAGGAACCTGAAGTTCAAGTACATCGCGACCCCGCGTTTAGCGGCGCCGGGGTTGAGTCATCTT
This sequence comes from Rectinemataceae bacterium, assembly GCA_049513895.1. GTDB lineage: Bacteria > Spirochaetota > Spirochaetia > Treponematales > Rectinemataceae > UBA1306. The sequence continues at coordinate 3,305 of JBEKVO010000053.1, forward strand.
GCCCGGCGCCGTCTGTATCGAATTATTACGGCTAGCTTACCAAGGCGCCGCAAAGGTAGCGGTCGGAGCCGTCTTCCACCACTTCTCGTAGGTCTGTGACTGCCAGCCGGAGCTGATCATCCACGAGACGAACATATCGACCCAGCGCACGTATTCGATGTCCCCTTTTGGGAGCCCTACGCAGATGGGGTCGGAGGTGTAGAGCTTGGGCGGAGCGTACAGCTTGCCCGCGCTATCGCCAGCGGCAAAATCGATCAACGTGCTGTCCTCGAAAGTGGCATCCACTTTGCTTTGCTTGAGCAAGAGGACCTGGGCGGTAAAGTCATTCACGTACACGATCTCGGCCTTGGGGGCGAATTTTGTGGCGAGATCCTCACCCGTCGTGCCGCGCGCCACCGCTATCTTCTTTCCGGCCGCATTCAGATCCTCTATGGTCTTGTAGGGCGCGCCGCCGCGGACCAGCATCTTGATCCCCGCGCGGAGATAGGGAATGGAGAAATCGATCAGTTTCGCCCTCTCGAGGGTCCCGGTCATGTTCGCGAAGACGATATCGACGCGTCCCGACGTGAGAGCCGCGATCCTCGTCTCGCCGTTGACGTCGGTCACCTCGAGCTTGACGTTCAAAGTATCTGCCATTTTTTTCGCGAAATCCACATCGTAACCTATCGGATTGCCCTTGTCGTCATGACCGCCAATAGGCATGCCGGAAAGGGAAATGCCGGCCTTTAAGACACCTGCGGCCATGATGGCCTGGAGCTTTCCGTTTGCTGCGCCCTTGCCAGAGGCCTGCTTGTCCTTGGGCGCGCCCCCGCACGAGGCAAGAGCACAGATCGCCATGAGCGTCAAGGCGACTTTCAAAAGTCTCTTCATACAACCTCCTAAAACATTGATCGTATATGCATTCGCGCTCGAGTCCCAATTGAATCATCAGAGAGGGAGATCGAGACGCGATCTGCGCCTACGCAAAACAAACTGGTCCTGCCTTATCCGCACGCGAAGCACGGCCCCGGCATGCCCGACGGAGACCCGTTACTTCTGTATGATCATTGGAACGTTCTCCAATTTTTCCGTATGATCGGCGTGGACGAGGTAGCCATCTTCCATTCGCATCCCCCCCCACGACGCGTTGAACATTGGAACGTCGATTGACAGGATCATATTCTCTCCGACGAGTTCTGACGACTTCAGCCCCATGATCGGTGGCTCGAATTCGATGACTCCCACACTATGAATGCCGCTATACAGGAAATTCTCCGCATACCCGGCGTCGCCAAGCACTTTGCGCGCGACGCCCTCGACATCTGCCCCTCGACGGCCCGCCAGGAGAGCCTTGCTGCAAGTATCCTGCGCCTCGCTCTCGATCTCGATCGCCGCCCTGACAATACTGCCTACGTCGCCTACCGTGACTGGCCTGCCGATAGCTCCGTGGTAGCCCTCGTAGCGAGGAGTAACCGTAAGCACGATCAGGTCGTCCTTCTCGATGCGCCTGAAAGTCGATCGGGCAAGCAATGCGCGCGTATTTGGGCCGCTGGCCACGATAGTGTCGATTCCGGTCCCCTCGGCGCCTGCGATTCGCATGGCACCCTCGGCGTGTCCGGCGACCTCCCTCTCCATGAGGCCGGGTCGAATTGCGTTGATCGCAGCGTTCATTCCGATCTCGGCGATCCGATAAGCGTGACGGATCACCTCGATCTCTGCCACCGATTTCCGCGCCCTCAGCATGCACATCTTGCTATCGACGTCAACGAATTCCGATCGCGCAAACAACTCGGAAAACGTCCTCCCTAGGCTTGCCGGCATCAGGCTTTCCCCTGCGATGCCGATGCGCAGCCTCGTCCCTATTTCGACGAAACCCGACAAAACATCCGCCGCGCGATTGATGCGGATGTATGGATAATCCTCGTCGGGATGGGTAAACTCCCCTACGACGAAGACGTCCTCGATCGCACCTACATGCTTGGCGTAATCGAATGTCTCGGGCCCGCACAACATGATCGGATCGTGACCCCTTGCCACCGCAATGACGACGGGCTCGAAATACACGGGGAGATCGCACAGCCACCGCGCGAAGGCCGGGCCGAAGGTTGCGTGGTCATCTGAATAGAAGAGCACGAGGTCGAGACCTTCCTCGCGCATGCTTTGCTGAACCTTGTTCCAACGTTCCCCGAATTCTGAACGAGGAATCCTCGGTCCCAGTTCCGTTAACACCATACCCCCTTGCGGCATGCGACAACGAATCCTCCACGCAAAAATCCTGGACAACCAGCATCAAACGGCGCGATGGCTTTTTAATGGCACACAATGCCCAATATTCTGCATGGGCGCTGACACCCGGAGACAATCATTTGTAAGCGTTTACAGTAAGCGCATTCAGCCTATATCTGAAATCCGGCCTTGTCAAATAAAATTGATCATCCGCACTGGCGTCCCAGCTTGGTGATATTATCGTGTGCTATTATATGTAGATCTGCCAGACGCCAGCTACTCGATGGAAAGCCACGCGGCGTAGTCGGTCTGCACCTATCGCTCCAGGACCCTGGCCAGCGCCGCCTCGGCGCCCTTCTCGTAGAAGGTCCTCAGGTGGCCTTCGACCTCGTCGACGAAGACGGGGGAGTTGGGCAGTACATCGCCGAAGAGGGAGTGGAGCGAGAGCAGGGATCGGGGGTCGGGGCCGCCCTTCCTCGCGAGCTCTCCTAGGGTATCGATCAAGGGCTCGGACATCGGGAGAGGCGCGCCACTGTCGTCCAGACCGGTCAGGTAGCGAAACCAGGAGGCGACGGTGAAAGAGAGTCGTGAGATGGAGCCCCCTTGGCTCAGCTGGTCCACGATGGAGGGCAGGACGAATTTCGGAATCCGGGCCGAGCCTTCCTGAACGATCCGCGCAAGCTGGTCCCCGATGGCAGGGTTGCCGAAGCGCTCGATCAGGCTGTCCTTGTAGGCATCCAGGTCCATTCCCGGGACGGGCGAGAGGATGGGCGTGACGTCCAGGTCCATCATGGCCCGGACCAGCTTTCGAATGCGCTCGTCCTCCATGGTCTCGTGGACGAAGGTATGGCCGCAGAGGATGCCGATGTAGCCCAGGGCCTGATGAGCGGCGTTGAGCAAGCGGAGCTTCATCTTCTCGTAGGGCAGCACGCCGTGGGTCATCTGGGCGCCGACCTTTTCCCACTCGGGGCGGCCGTCGCAGAAGCGGTCCTCGATCACCCACTGCCGCCAGGTCTCGGTGACTACCGGCCAGGCGTCGTCGATGCCCCAGCGCTCCCTCACCAAGTCCTTCAGCGCGTCGGTGGTCGCCGGGACGATGCCGTCCACCATGCTGTTAGGGAAGGCGCCCTTCTCGGCGAGCCACTGCGCGAGGGCGGGGGCCCTTCGGCGGCAGAACTCCAGGAACATCGCCTTAAGCACGTCACCGTTGCTCTGGATGTTGTCGCAGGATTGCAGGGTGAAGGGCTTTATCCCCCGCTGCTTCCTGCGTTCCAGGGCTTCTGCTAGATAGCCGAAGACGCAGACCGGATGGGCGGGCTCGGCGAGGTCGTGGACGATGTCGGGATGCTTGTCGTCGAAGCGGCCGGTACCCTGGTTGAAGTAATAGCCGCCCTCGGTGATGGTGAGGCTGACGATCCGGCATTCGGGGGAGGCCATCTTCTCGATCACCGCCTCGGGGTTTTCGGGGGCGTAGAGGATTTCCATAATGGAGCCGATGACCTGGGCGGTATCGAGGTCTCGGGTGCGGCGGACGACGGTGTAGAGGCAGTCCTGCTGCCGCATCGCACGGAAGATCTTCTCGTCGCGTGGGAGCAAGGCGACCCCGCAGAGGCTCCAGTCCCCGGCGTCGGGCATGCCGAGCAGGTCGTCGAGGTAGGAGGCCTGATGGGCCCTGTGAAAGCCCCCGACGCCTATGTGGACGATGAGGTTCTTCCTCGGGCGGCGGTCGTAGGTGGGGACATTGACGGAAGAGGGCAGGTCTTTAAGGGCCGAAGCGGTCAATGCGATAACGGGTTTATTCATGAGGTTCTCCCTTGCCACTCCATATATAGCACTTTCCTTCATGTACTACTTGCGCAACATCCTAAACCCGAGACCTCATTCGTCGTCGCGCCGCGCTGACCTTTCTACAGGCAATCGATGTATATTTTTTCGATCTGCTCCCTGTTGACTCGCCTCGGATTCGACTCGACGTCGAAATAGTAACCCGTCAGCGCTATGTCCGTGGCCTTCTTGATGTCCTCCTTCTTCAGGCCCAAAGCCCCGAAGCCGATCTCGCAGTCGGTGTCCTTGAGGAGACGTACGATTAGGGAACCGCAGCGTTCGGCCTTCTCCCGCGACGAGAGCGGGGCGAGGCTCGGTTCCATGGCCTCCGCGATCGCCGCGAAACCTTCAATGTCCGCAACATAGCTCATTTCCACGATTTTCGCCAGGCAGGCGGCGATGCTGGCGCCGTGGGCTGCCCCCGTAATGCCACTGACTGGCTGCCCGAGGGCGTGAGGCAGGGCCACGCCGCCATGTGCGATGCCGATCCCGCCGAGGGTGCTCGCCCAGGCCATCTTTTCACGGGCTTCGAGGTTCCGACCATTGGCGACCGCCACCGGCAGATATCGGGCGACCAGCCGCACCGCTTCCAGGGAAACCAGTCTAGACGTCGGGTTGGCGTTGAGTCCGATGTAGGATTCGATCGCGTGGGCCAGGGCGTCTATTCCCGTGAAGGCGGTGAGTTTCGGCGGGGCCGAGCAGGTGAACTGCGGGTCGATCAGGGCGAGCTTGGGCAGGACTAAATCGCTGACGATCGTGCTTTTTTCATGGATCTTGGGGTTGTTGAACACAGCGTAGGGAGTGGTCTCGGATCCCGTGCCGGAGGTCGTAGGGATGGCAATTATCGGGAGGGTTTCGGGCGTGGGTCTAAGCACCACGTGGTCCTTTCTCTCGGTGTAGCGCCAGCACTCACCCGCGTGCGTGGCCATGACGGCGACGCCCTTACCGACGTCCATCGCACTCCCGCCGCCGATAGCCACCACCACCGTGCAACCCTCTTTTTTCGCGATGGCCGCAGCCTCGTCGACCCCGAAACAACTCGGATTGGGGGCGATACCGGAATACCTCACCACCGAGATCGAGTTCCTCTCCAGGGCCTTGAGGATTTCCTGAAAACCCGAATCCTCGAGCAGGTATGGATCCATGGCGACGAAGGCCCTCTGACCCAACAATTTCACGAGCTCCGGCAGTTGACTTATCTTTCCGACTCCGAACTCGATCCTGGGTATCTTGCTGGAAAACGCGCTCATATTATTCCCCCTTCCCCTTTTTTCGTCCCAGGCATATTCCCCTCCATTTCACACCTTCCCCATTGGCACTGGATCACCGGTCTCAACCAAGAACCTCTCTTGCTATGCGAGTCCATCGCTGAATCATCTCCACATCGTTCGTCAGGTTATAAATCTTCTGTAGCCCATCAGCGCGAACCGTAAACGCGGTCTGACCGCAGGCTCTCGATATCCTAGACAACACCTGTCTCATCTCCTGTTCGCTTGCTTGCTGAACATCTCGCACGGGATGAAGACAAACCTCCAATGCCACGCGATTCCCAAAGAATCGCACCGCTTCTTCCACATCCGTCCACGGTCCGACATGGTACATTTGGAGCGTCTTCAGCTGTGCGAGCGATGGAATCATAGCTGTCGTATTGCCACAACTATGCCAATAGAGGATGCCACCATGAAACTCCTCAAGCTCCTTCTCATAGGGCAGCGCAAACTCCTCATACATCGTAGGTGAGATACTCGGACAATTAACTTCGTCATTGTATATGTTGCCTTTTCCGACTGACTTGCCTAGGAATCCTGCCCTCTCGGTGGTCCATCTCTTGCGCGCCTGGGTTATCAGACTGAGAATGCGGTGGGCGAAAGACGGATTATCGATGATGTCGACGAGGAAGTTCTCGTAGCCGCGAATATGCGTGGCAACGCCGAAAGGGCTTCGACCCCATTCCGGAAACACCACCTTGAACCTGCCCCTCGTCAGGTCCCCAATGACCTCGTAGAATGTGTGAGCAAGCGGCATGAGCCCCGATGTGCGGAAGTCGCAGGTATCCAGTTTCGCGAGGTCGACTTCCCCCCGGATGACCGGATCGCGGGCAATCCATGGGTATGAACCCTTCGCATAGACGGTCTGCGCCCCGAAGAGGCTCGACTCGAGCGTTACTCCGAGCCAGATGGGAATTTCGTTCCCGACGACCGTGTCCTCGTCGAAGTGCTCGTGGCGATAGATCGTGATCTCGAGGAACTTCTCGAGGTAGACCACCGGGTCGGAGTAGAAGCTGGACGTATCGAAATCCAGCAACTCCCCCCACAGGGTCGTCTCCGGTTCGGCAGTGATCGGGGTCCTGGGCAACTTCTCCCTTCTTTCCGGCATGCCCCGCCAATGGTCCGTCGCACTGTCTCCGGTGTTTTTCCAAAGCTTCTTTTTCTCGAGGTTCTTGGGCGATTTTGCGATCTCCTCGACCCTGTCCATGAGACCGTTCAGCCTGCCCTTGTCGATCTTTATCATCTTGCTCCTCACTCTCATTTGGCCATTTCAATCTAAATCTTGACACTTGAGAGATTCATGCTGCGAGCGAGACCGAAGCCCTCGTTCGTCTCGCGGCATTGTCGATCGGCCGCGACAATTTATTCTTCCTACTTTATCGCACCGAAGGAGAGCCCCCGGACGAGGTTCTTTTGTACGATCATAATGAATATCGTAGTTGGAATTATCGCTATCACCCCCGCGGCCGAGAGAGCTCCCCAGTTCACGGCGAGATAGCCTACGAAGGTGCTCGACATGAAGACAGGCAGGGTCCTAATGTTGAAGCTAGTCAGAGTGAGCGCGAAGAGCAACTCATTCCACGAAAAGAGGAAGGCGAGGATGGCGGTCGCTGCGATTCCTGGCGCAGAGATCGGGAAGACTATGCGGACGAATACTCCTAACTGCGATAGCCCATCGATCGCTGCTGCGTCCTCGATCTCGACGGGTACGCCATCAAAATACCCTCTGGTCATCCACACCACCAGAGCTATGTTCATGAGTAGGTGGCTCAGAATCAAACCGATGTAAGTATCGTTGATATGCAGGAAATTGAAGATCAGAATGAAGGGTACTATCACGACGATTGCGGGAAGCATTCGTGTGGATAAAATGAAGAATCCGATGTCATCCCGTCCGGGAAAACGGTAGCGCGCAAGTATGTACCCAAAGGGTGTACCGACCACGAGGCACAGGAGGACCGACCCGATCGCTACGACCGTGCTATCAAAGAAGGCCTTCAAGAATCCGGTCGAAGTGAAAACCTTCACATAATTCTCGATGGTCGGCGAAAATATAATCTTGGGAGGAACCGCGATCGTGTCGAAGTGCCCCTTGAAGGACTGCAGGACTATCCAAATGAAGGGGGAAAGCACTAACAGGGCCAGGACGCTCAGTATCAGGTACTTCCACCATGTGCGCGCGATATAACTTCTTTTCATTTTGGCAGGTACCTCAGTGTGAGCTTGGTTACAATCATCGTGATGACCAGCAGAATGATTCCGATCGCGGCACCGATCTCAAGACGGAAGTACTTCAGGCTTTCGAGATAGGCGCGTATAACGAGGGTCTCGGTGGAATTGCCCGGCCCCCCCTTCGTCATGGAATAGATGATGTCGAAGGACCGGAATGCATCCATGAAACGAAAGATAATCGCGATGAGGAAGACGGGCTTGAGGGAGGGTAGGGTGATGAAGATGAGCTCCTGCCACCAGCGGGCGCCGTCCATCCTTCCGGCTTCATAGATGTCGTCGGGAAGCATGATGAGGCCGGCGTATAGAATGATCATCATGAAGGGAGTCCATTGCCAGGTCTCGACGATCATCAGCGTGATGAGGGCGGTGTGTATTTCCGTGGCCCAGCCGAGGGGCTTCACGCCTAGAAAACCCAGGACGTAGTTCACGATCCCGAAAAGGGGGTTGAACATCATCCCGAAGGTCAGGCCCGCGACGACAGGTGTGACGGCTAGAGAGATAATGAAGATGGTCCGGAACACGGCGACGCCGCGAGTTATGCCGTTGAGCAGGCTTGCGATGATGAAGCCGAGTATAGTTGTCGAGGCGACGGTCCCGAGGACGTAGAGCAGAGTATTCCAGGCTGCATTGTAGAAAAGCTTGGAAGAGAAAACCTCGATGTAGTTCTTAATGCCGACGAACTCGAGCTTCGAGAGCCCTGCCCTCGAGGATTGCGTGCTCATGAAGAGCGAGAATAGAAGGGGAAAAATCACGAGACAGAATAGAGCTACTACAACCGGCAGGGTCATAATGTATGCGAAACGATTTTTAGTGCTGAACACGGTTCTCTTCATGAGAGACATTTCCTTCCATATCAGACGGAAGGGAGAGCGGGCGCTCGCCCGCTCTCCTTCGAGTTGGCAATTACTTGCCTGCCGTCTTCCAATCCGCCATGATTTTTCCCCATTCCTGCTGCGTGTAGTCGAGGGCTTTGTCCACGGTCTCGTCGCCAAGGATGGCCTTCTGCATCTCGGCGCGGACGACGTCCATCGCCTCCAAGAAGCGGGAGAACGCCGGGGAGATGACGGCCGTCTTCAGGCTCACCTTGTAACTATCTGCGAAATCCTTTGGGAATTGCTTTGTGAAATTGGGCTGATCCCAGACCGAGGCCCTCGGAGCCAGCACCCCAGTGAGGCCGGCGCGATACATGATCTCCTTGCTCGTCACCCACTGGAGGAACATCCATGCCTGGGGCTTGGCCTTGGAACTTTCCGCGATGGAGATGGACCAGTAATGGGAGTGTCCCACTCTGCCGGCAGGTCCGGCGGGAAAGGGAGCCATCTTGATCTTGCCCACGACGGTGGACTGGGCGGGATCGGCGAGGCGAGAGTATATGACCGAGGAGTCCATGAACATGGCGGCCTTGCCGGCTAGCATGGCCGTGTTGATCTCGTCCCAGTCGTAGGAAGTCACGCCTTTAGGCGCCTGTTGGCAGAGGGCAACGTACATTGCCGCTCCGGCCTTCGACTGCGGGGAGTTGATGATAGGATTCCAATTCTTGTCGAAGTAGCCGCCGCCGTAAGATTTGAGCACGCCGTACAACGGCCACCACATGGAGGGTCCACCGCGCAACGTTATCCCCGCGATTCCGGGTTTCTTCTCGGTTATTATCTTGGCGTTGGCCAGCAACTCCTCCAAGGTCCCGGGGACTTTGAGCCCAAGCTCCTGGTAAATGTCGTCACGATAGATGAGGACCTGGGCCTCCGAGGTGATCGCGACACGGTCGGAATACTTCCCGCCGACTGTCGCGATGTCCTTCGCAGCCGGGAAGAAGTCGTTCCAGTCGTACCAGGCGGGGTCTGTAAGCTTCGGGTTCTTGAGGAGGGGCCCGATATCGGCCGTCCATTTCTCCTGCTGGTACTTCGCGGCGTCGAAATACTCGCTCATGAAAACATCGAAGGCGAAGGTTCCTGCGGTAAAGTCGGCTGGTACCTTCGTGTGGAACTCGGCCTCGGGCAGCTTTACCAGCCGCACCTTCATCCCGGTCAGCTTCTCGAACTCCGGGATGAAAGGCTCCACGGCCTCCTGCCACGGATGGTTGCTGAACAATACGTTCACCGTCTGTCCCTTGAACTGCTGCCAGTTGATCTTGGCCTGGGAAGCCGCGGGGATCCCGTTCGGCAGGACGACTTTCGCCTGAGCACTCAAGCCGGATGAAAGCCCGAATAACAGGGCAAAAACAAAAACTGTCAGCAAACCTCTCTTCATCATGAATGCCTCCGTGTTTGATGTACGATGCTCTCTCCCGTCGAGACGAGTCATCGCCGTCTCTCTAAGGTATATTTAATGAGCATGTTCTCAATTCGCGAAAGCTATGGGAATACCTTTTTCCCCGTATTGCAATACTGTTTTTCGACCACCGCTCCTTCGGGGATGTCTCATTTCATGTTCATCTTGTTGACCATCAAAAGCAATTCGATTCGGTCGTGAACCCCGATCTTCGAATAGATCATGCTGACGTGGTTGCGCACCGTCTGCTCTTCGATGCAGAGCGTCCCGGCTATTTCCTGATTGTTGAGGCCTTTTGAGAGCTGTAGGAGGACCTCCTTTTCCCGCTTCGTCAGGTCGTCGAGGCGGGACCTGCCCTCTTCCTGGGCCGAATTCTGTCGAGAGGCGTCCAACCTCTTCACGAGCTTCATGGCTATCGCCGGGGAGATAAGGACCGATCCTTCCTTGACCGCCAGGAGACACATTATCAGGTTCGAGGGCTGGGTCTCCTTGAGGAGGTAGCCTACAGCGCCCTTTGAGAGCGCCTCGTGGACGTAGACCTCGTCATCGTAGGTCGTAAGAATGACGACTTGGGTCTCAGGATACCACTGCCGTATGAGGGAAGTCGCCTCGACGCCGTCCATGATCGGCATGCGGATATCCAGGAGCGCGAGATCGGGACGAAGGTTTTTGACGAGCTCAATGGCTTCCTTCCCGTTGCCGGCAATCCCAACGACTTCGATGGCCTCGGATCTTGATTCGATCACCGATTTGAGGCTCTGGGCGAAAAGGTTCTGGTCGTCCGCGATAATTATCCTGGTCTTCATTCTAGTCACCGTCCTCGGCATCGATGAAGGGAATGCTCGCATTAATATGGAAGCCATCCGGTTGGCTACGGGCCTCGAATGAGCCTTTTAGTCTCTGTATTCTCTCTTCCATGCCTTGGAGCCCGATGCCCTTCTTGATCTCAGAGGAACCCTGACCGTTGTCGTATATGCTGATATTTATCTCCGGCAGCATATCTCCGCGCACTATCCAGAGATTGATCTGAATCCTCGTCGCTTTCCCATGCCTGAAGGCATTCGTCAGGCCTTCCTGCACCATCCGATACATGACCTCGTCGATCTCTACTCCGAAACGCCAAAAAAGATTGCCGTAGTTTATTCCGACTTCCACTCCCGTAGTCTTGGAAAAGACAGAGATTAGCTCGTGGATCGCCCTGGGCCCCCTGGGCGACTCGTCCTCCTTGTTCCGCAATTCCCGGAGCGACTGCCTTGTGTCCTTCACCGCATCCTTCGCTTGTGAAATGATCATTTCCAGCATGCCGGACACCTCCGACTGATCCGGGGAGGTCTTGTCGACAATGGACTCCGCAAGCATAATAATATTGATAAGGCTGTGCATCGCTGTGTCGTGGATATCCTGGGACAGCCGTGTCCTCTCCTGATGGGCCGACTCCTGGCCGGCAGCCGTCGCAAAGTTCTGGAAGCCGATGTTGGCGTCGATAAGCTGCGAAATGGCCTTCTCCATTCGATCATTCGTCCGCACCTGCAGGTCGAGACTCCTAACGACGCCGCGCACGGTATTCGCCGCTATTCCCACGACAGCCGCTATCGCTGCCAAGGCGAGCACATCGGAGGCCGGAATGCGGGGGAAAGAGGCGTCCACTCTCATCGTGATCAGAATATTAAGGATGGTCACCCCGACGATGGAGAAAGTTAGGACGACGCTGGGCCTTAAGGCGAAGAAGCCGCTGATCTCGACGATGAGTATGAACATGAACGCTATTTCGAGACCCCAGCCCTGCCCCAGCCCGGAGCCCAGGACGAAGACTATATTTGTGAATAAGAGGAGGATTATCACCTTCACTATGAAGATTATCCTGCTGTAGCTGTATCTTCTGAAAACGAACAGGGCCGCCGAAAGCATGAAAGACACAGCGGCAAGCACATATATCTGCTCGACCCAAAGCCCCTGTTCATTCCATTCAGATCGGACGAGCCAGAGCAACACCGCGATCAACGCGTAGCACAGGACGATTAAAGAAAAGGTGTAGCCTCGGTAGATCTTCTCGATTTCCATCCTGAACGGCCTCTTAAGCGGGTGGATTATACCCTGCTCAGTCGGGAAACCATACTGTCGGATCGCCGAGCTGCAGAAGAAGCGATTCAGGCTCACCGCCGGCTGCAGGCCCATTTTTGGCGAGATGGTCTATGAGGCTTTATCGCTCCTTAGCGTATCCTTGCATAACGATTTGAGGCCAAGGCGCTTCCCGAAGGGCACATCACTAAGGATGTTGTGGGTATTGGCGCAGGAATTGCCTTGTCTTGGCAGGAAGGGTTCCAAGTCAGCCTTTGCCAGGCGACACTGAATATTGACCACAGGGCGACATTGAAAACTGATCCCCTCGTCGTCCAGGGGAAGGCATGGAAGAACACAGCAGGGATGTAGTTGGCTTCCTGGATGGAAACGGAAGCAACGCCATGAGGTTGCCGGACGAGGTAGCAACAATCCTGGCGATGAACAAGTAGGTATGGGGAGTAAAGTGATCGCCAAGGAATTGGGGTCGCCCGGAACACCTTATCTCACTTCTTCTCCGTGATCTCCGAATTCCCTCCGTGTCTAACGCTGCGTTAGGCCTTCGGCTCCGTAGTTGCCTTTCTCTTTTTATTCCTTGTCTTTCGTCTTCTATAGTCCCACCGTATCTATGCAGTGCAGGAGCTTGTTGAGCTTGTCGACCGGTTTCTCGTAGGCCACGAAACGGAGCGTCAAGGGGTAACCGGACCTCGATATCATCGAAATATCCTTGCCCAGGCAGTCCTCTAGCGGTCCGTGAATATCGGGGAAGAGCTCGGGCCTGACCGGTACGAAGGCCAGCTTTTCTCCGTCGAAATGGAGCTCGGCCGACCTGCGCGGTATGCTCACGAGGAACACGAGGAAGTCGCTCGATCCGCCGCCCACCGACTTCGATCCGCCTGCCGGGATGCGATGCACGTTGCGCGAACCTATGTGGGGATTCTGGTCGGCGACAAGGAGCTCGACCTGGAGCGAGCCGGGCTTGACGACACGGGAAGCGTAGGTGGCCGCGTCGGCGCGGGCCTTGGCCTCGGCTGTGCCCGAAAGCCGCGCGGCGGGGGCGCGGCGGCCCGATGCCTCGGCGAGGATGGCGGCCGTGCGCTCCGATTCGGCGCGCCTTTGCGCGATAAGGTCGGCTGCGGCGCTCTCGATCGCCGCTTCATGCTCGTCTTTCCTGCGCACGAACGTACCGCGCGTCGGCGCGGGCGTGGCTTCGGCCCTCTCCATGGCCGCGGCTTCAGCGAGCATGGCGGCAGATCGCGCGGCTTCCTCGCGGCGGCTCGCCGCGATCGACGCCAAGGATTTAGCCGCCGCGGCCGCCGATGCGGAGCGATCGCTTTCGCGTGCGGAGAGACCGGCCGAGGCCGCGCCCAGCGCTGCCTTCCTGGCGGCGGCGGCGGTGACGGTGACGGTGACGGTGACGGCCGTCGACGAGGAGGCCGTGGCGGATGCCGCCTGAGCCTGCAGCACCGCGGCCGTGATAGGCGCTTCCGCGCCCTTCGACATGCGCCGGAGCATGATGATTATCCCGAGAATCGCCGCGAGGCCCAGAACCAGAATGATTGCGAAGAGCGCGACGCGGGCGCCTGAACGCAGGAAGGCCGCAAGCGGACTGCGCGCAAGCGTAAGGTCGAGGACGCCCGTATCGGGGCTCACCCGGAGGCCGTTTGCGAAATGCAGCTTGACGGTCAGCTTGGACTCGCCCTGCGGGACGGAATCCGGTATGAGGACGGGGATGTCCATCGAGCCGGAGCGGCCGCTCGGGAGGGTCAGAAATGATTTTTTCGTCAGTATGTCGGCGTCGCCGAGGCGCACGCGATCGAGCTCGAAACCGACCGCGGAACCCGAGCCGTTTTTCAATTTCAGGGGGAAGGAGAAGGAGAAGTCCTTCTTGCCGAGGGGGCCCGGGAACTCCGCGACGGGGAGGGAGAGACTCTGCCGCGCGATGTCCGCCTTGCCTTCACGGGAGAAATCGGAGATTTTCGCGCCGAGAGCGCGGGCCGCCGCGTCGAGATAGGATTGTCCGCGGGCCTCCGAGCTGCCGGGCGGGGGAGCGCCGGGCTCGCCGGGCTTGGGAAAGGGGAGCTTGATGATGTTCACGGGCCAGCCGTTCGCGCGGATCCTGGCGGCCGCGGCATCTATCTCCGCCTGGATATTTACCGGCGCCATCCCGAAGGTCGAGCTCGAGGGAGGGGGATTGTGCACGCCGTCCGTGATTATGACGACGACCTTTCGCCTGCTCTCGGGCAGATCCGCGACGTACTGGTAGAGGTAACTGAGCGCGCCGACGAAGTCGCTGTAGCGCGCGAGGGGGTAGAGGAGATAAAGCTTGCCGAGAACCGACTTGACGTCGGACTCGCTCGACATGCGTTGCGCGATCTCGGACTGGGCGGTCTCGCCGAAGCTGAGCAGGTGGAACGTGTCGCCGTATCGAAGGTAGTCCTCGACGACCGAGGATACGACATAATCGGTGACGTCCTGGAAGTAGGGTCGGACGCTCTGCGAGACGTCGAGGAGGACGATGACGTCCGTGGCATCGGAATCTCCGCCGGCGGGAGCCTTCGCGGGGCCCTGCACCGTGGCTCCGAGGGCCGGCGACGCGGCGAGAATAGCGAGGCAGAGGGCGGCCGCGGCCGCAAGGTGTTTTTTCGCCATTTTTCTCTCCTTCTGGAGCCGATACTTCAGAGCTTGACGGCCTCGATCTGCTCGACTTTGTATTGGAACTTTCGCTCGTGGATGAGGAAGCTCAGGTGCTCGCCGGCCTTATGGTTGAGGAGCTTCTTGCCGAGGGGCGAGAGGTACGAGATGATATTGTTCGAGGGATCGGACTCCCAGGGACCGAGGATCGTATAGGCCTCGGACTCGCCCGATATCTCGTTGGTGAGGGTCACGACGGTGCCGAAGGACACCTTGGTGATGGAGATGGAGGATTTGTCGAATATCTGCGCTCGCTCGATCTCGTTCTTGAGCTTGGCGACCTTGGAGTTGAGCTCGTCCTGCTTTTCCTTCGCGGCCTTGTACTCGGCGTTCTCGCGGAGGTCGCCGAGAGAGAGGGCGTAGGCTATCTCCTTCTGGTTGGTCGGAACCTCGACGTTGAGTATCTCGGCGAGGAGGTCCTGCTTCTCGCTGTACTTGTCGGAGGTGACCATGAGCCCGCGGGAGACGACCAGCTTCTCTTCTTCGCCGCCGAAGTGGAACTCGGGCCACTTTTCCATGATCTTGCGCCGCAGGGAAAGCTTGATGGCGGGGTCGAGGTCCTTGACGTCGCTCACGAGGGTGTAGACGCGCTCGATGGTCTCCGCCTTGGACTCGAGCAGGTATGCCTCGAGGGTTGAGTCCTTGAAGAGTATCGACTGGACCTGCTTGTTGATCTTCCTGTTCTCGGTAGTGTCCCTGTGGCTGTCGATCTCCTTGAAGGTAAGATCGAGGATGTGCACGAGGGTGATCATTATTTTTTCGTAGGAAAGGCCGAGGCTCGAGAACCAGGTCTCGTCCTTCAGGTTCTTGACGACCCAGATGAAGGCCTCGCGATGGTCCCGGTAGTTCTCGACGATATCGAGGACCATGCGCCTGAGCTTGTCGTCGAATCCCCCGGCCTTGAGCGACTCGAGCATTTCGGCATTGAGAGAATAGGGGAAGAGCCTCACGTAAATGTCGGCCCAGTCGGGGACGAAGTTCTTGATGTGGAGCAGGAAGGAGCTGCGCAGCTCCGCGTCCTTGATGCCGTCATATATCACGACCGGATCGTCGATCTTTTCGAAGAGCTCGGCGAAGCCGAGCGTCGCCGCTCCCTTGAGGTGGGAGTACTTGGCCGCGAGTTCCTTAAGGAACAGGTACGAGGCGACGACCGTCTCGTTGGCCTGCTGATACGAGCGCACGAAGCCGGTGAAGAAGGCCAGCATCTCGGTGAAGAACTCGGAATCGGGTTCGCCCGACTCGAGAAAGTCACGGAGGTATTGGACGCGGGCGAAGAAGTTCTTCTCGGCCTTGAACTGGTTGTAGACCTTTTCCTCGAAGGAAAGGGGCCTGTCGCGGACGATGTAGGCCGCGATATTGTCGGTCGCGTTGCCGAAGATGGAGTCAGTCTTCAGTACCTCGCGAGCCTTGGCGCTCCAGGAATTCCATTCGCTCGCCGTGAGAACCGAGGGTACCAGCTCGGCCTTTATATGTTTGAGGTCGGCTCGGTTGTCGAAGCTCTTGATGATGATGCGCAGGGCCCACGCGGGGTCGCCCTTGACTTTCTCGCGCAGCTTGTCCTTGGACCAAACCGCCTTGAGAACCCATATATGCTCTTTCGAAAGAGTCGTCAGGCTGTCGATGGCCATCTTCAGCGACATCTTGTGGCCGCGGCTCTTGGCGAAGTCGATTACGATGTCGTCGCCCTTGATGCTCGCGATGCGGCCGATGTTCCAGGTCCTATGGTAGACGAAGTTGCCCGCGTCGAAGGCGATGTGCTTCTCGAAATCCGCCATGGCCTCGTGCATCGCGCGGTAGGACTGCGCGATGTTGGAGAGCCTGATGTAGTCTTCGAGGTGCGAGTGGTCCTTGTACTTGCCTTTGTAGCACTCGATGACGTCTTTTCGAAGGGAGGGTGACTTCTCGTCGTAATCTATGACCACCTTGAGGATGTCGAGGCCCGTGTTCCAGTCCTCCTTTTCCTTATAGTGGCGGTATAGGTCGAGGAGGAGGCCCGCGGCCTTGTCCTCGGATATCTGCTTGGCGATCTTGCGCTGGACGTGGAAAAAAAAGTCGATATCCTCGGGGCAATATTCCACGAGCTTGCCCCATATCTCCTTGACGTTGGTCGTGAGACTTTTATTTATATATCGGTGCAGCGCCTTCTTGTAGAAATCCACGGCCTCGTCGGTCTTGCCCTCTTTTTCGCGCTTCTCGGCGAGGGCCTTGACGATATCGGCCTCCTCGTAGTCGACGCGGATGAGGCGCTCCCAGACGGCGTACATGTCGTCGGGACGGCCGTCGCTCTCGTAGCACTCGGCGAGGCGGCGCAGGGCGGTGCGGTTCTCGCCGAAGTTGAGGATGCGCTGGCAGACGAACTCGACGACGCTCCACTTCTTGTTGTCCGCGAAGAGGTCGAGGAGGGCGACCATCGCCGAGTCGTCGATCTGTTGCCGCATGAGCGCGAATATTCCGGAAAGGTAGAGGGCGATGATGCTCGTCTTCGTGTGAGAAAGGTGCTCGTCGCAGAGCTCCTTGACCTCGTCTATCGTTTTCTCGCGCAACGCGTCCTGCGCGACCGCGTCGAGCTCCTTGAGGTTCGATGCCGAATAGGCGCTCAGGGAAGCGCGAGTCCACTTCTCTTCGTTGAGCATCTCCTGGACTCTCTGGACGATCTGCGATTCGGCCATATTGGTCTCCTCTCCTAGGCTGTATACTGCTTATAGATGGACTGATCGAGCAGCCGGACCTTGAGCAGGACCTCGTCTATCCTGGCCCTGTCTTCTTTAGCCGCGACATAGTGGTCGATCAGCCAGAAATATCGGTTGATCAGTCGGGGCACCAGCGCCGACCGGTCGTCGCCGCTTTCTTTCGCCTCATTCTCGAGCTGGTAGATGGATTGACGGAGCTTCCCGACCTCCACCGACTTCAACTCGCGCTTGATGGTGAAGACGCCGAGCATGGCGCCGTAGACGGGAATCCACTCCGCCACTTCAGGACCCTTATACCCGAGCGAAGCGACCTTGGCCGCAAGGCGGCGAATCATCCCGGACTCGAGGAATTCCACGCCGATTCGCTGGGGAGCGACGAAGAATGCCTCGCGGAAGAGGGCCTTGGAACTCCGCTCGTCGCCCTGAAGAGCATAGGCATCCGCGAGTTGAGCGAGGACTTCCGCGTCCTCCTTCCTCTCGCGAGCGGCCGCCTCGAGCGAACGCAGGGCGCCGACGTAGTCGCCGGTGCCTTTGAGGCAAATACCCACTCGTAGCGCGAGATCGGCTTCATGGGACTCTTTCTCGTCGGGAGGAAGAGCGGCGTACTGGGCGAGGGCCAGGGAGAAGGCGAAACGCTTGAACGCGAAGAGGGCGGGTTCGAAATCTCCCTCCAGCTTGGACGCGAAGCACGCGAAAGACTTCCACTGCATGATCGCGTACTCGCCTCGCTCGAAGGGATTGGGCATCGCATCGAGTCGCGAGAGGCGTTCGGACCAGAAATTCGCGCACTTAAGCGACCATAGGACTTCGAGGGACTCGAAGTCGACGGCGAGGGCGTGCTCGAGCGAGTCCGTCGCACCGCGCAGATCGACGCACTTGAGGCTTTCGTACGCGTTCGACAGAAGTACGGTAACGCTTTCCTGCTCGGTCATGCTCTTCCGGGTATCGTCGACTCGGCAATTCGTATCAGTCGGCGTGCCGATATTTTATTGCCGGGTCAACACGATTAAGGATATAACTCTCTGATAGTATCTCGAGAGCCGGTCCTTGGTCAATCGTCGCGGAGGCGGATAAACCAATGCCTGAGCGCGTATTACGGCGTCTGGAGAGGGAAATCCGAGCCATATACTGTGCTGGAACCTTGGCGAATGCCGCGTAGATATGATACTATCCGGCCTCATGGAAGAGCCTATCTTCTCTCTCTCCCTCCTCTCCGCCGATTTTTCCGATATGCGATCGGCCCTCGCACTGATGGAAAACGCCGGCGCCGGCTGGGTGCACATGGACGTCATGGACGGTCGCTTCGTGCCCAACCTCACGTTCGGTCCCAAGATGACCGCCGATCTGAGGCCGCTCACGCGCCTACCATTGGACGTGCACCTCATGACGGTCCGGCCCGAAGAGCTCGTCCCCGCCTTCGCCGCCGCCGGTGCGGATTATATAACCTTCCACGTCGAGGCCGCGGTCCATGCCCACCGGCTCGTCGAATCGATCCGCGCTTCGGGCGTCAAGCCGGGGATAGCCATCGTGCCCTCGACGCCCGCCTCCCTCCTCTCGGAACTCCTCCCCATCGTGGACCTCGTCCTCGTCATGACCGTAGACCCGGGCTTCGGCGGCCAGTCTCTCATCCCTTCCTGCCTCGATAAATGCGCGTCCATCGCCGCGCAACGCGCCGAACGGGGCCTGGGCTTCCTGATTTCCCTGGACGGCGGCATCAACGCCGATACGGTCCCTCGAGCGGCGCGCGCGGGCGCGGACGTCCTCGTGATGGGCTCGGCGTTTTTCTCGGCCGCCGACCCTCCCGCCGTCATTCGGGAGGCGGGGATTTCCTATAAGGCTTCGCGGTCCGGCCTTAGGGTAGGTTGAGTTTTAGGAATAGGGAGCCGATAATTAATCGGAGGCATATGCCCATGCACAGGACCAAGCTCCTACTACTTGCGCTTCTCCTTGCGGCGGTCGTCGGGGCGCAGGCCGTCGGACAGCAGGCGAACGCGAAAGCAAGCCTGGAACGGGGTGTCGAGCTCTTCGGCCAGGAGAAGTACCGCGACGCCCTCGATCTTTTCGGCAAGGTGATGTCCGATCCCAAGGCGACGGCGGAAAGGCCCGAAGCCGCATATTGGTCCGTGCTCGCCTACCTCGCCACGGGAGATCAGACCACCGCCGGGGCATCCATCGACGCCTTCATCTCCGCCTATCCCACGAGTCCGCGCGTGCCCGATCTCCTCTATCAGCGCGGTCGCATACAGTATTCCAAGGGCGACTACGAGAACGCGCTGAAGGTCTTCTCGGCCTTCGCCGCCGCGGCCCCATCGAGCGACCTCCTGCCTTCGGCCCTCTATTGGAGCGGCGAGTGCCTCTACGCCCTCGGTCGCCTCGAGGAAGCCGAACGTGCGTTCTCGGCCGTCACGCAAGGCTATCCTTCGAGCGTCAAGGTCGAGGCCGCGACGTACCGCATCTCTCTCATCGGTCTGGAATATCGGCAGCGCGAACTGCTCAAGCTTCTCACCTGGAGCCATGAGGAGGCCCTCCGATCGGTGGAGGATTTCCGCCGACGCGAGAAGGCATAT
>JBEKVO010000054.1:0-23014 GCA_049513895.1 Rectinemataceae bacterium
GCATCGAACATTTCGGACCTGATAAAATGCCGTGGGAACAGCTCCTGCCGACACCGGCAATACGTACGCTCGCGGAATCGCTGGGCATACCCTACAACATGGCTTTATAGATCGCTTACGGTACACTGAGTGTCCTCCGGCACGGCTTCAAGTGCTTCGGCCGCTTGATACAGGCTGCCTTTTTCCCGCCCGCCTCCGCCATGAATCCCGAAACATTGCGGCTTTACAACGAGAACATACTTACTATCACACGACAGGCGCGGTACTCGACCAAGCACGAGAACAGTATTGACACGGTGCTCACGGTCAACGGTCTCCCCGTCGTCACGATCGAACTCAAAAACCCCTTCACCGGACAGACCTGGATGAACGCGGTTCATCAGTACAAAGCTGACCGGAGTCCCGATGATCTGATGTTTGCCTTCAAGAAGCGCGCCCTCGTCCACTTTGCCGTCGATCCCGATGAAGCATACATGACGACGAGACTCGCGGGCGACAAGACCTACTTTCTCCCCTTTAACAAGGGCGACAATAACGGTAAGGGGAACCCGAACAATCCCGAGGGGTACAAAACGGCCTACCTCTGGGAAGAGGTGCTGAAGCGTGATTCCCTAATGGATATCCTCGGGCGCTTCATGCACCTACAAATCGACGAGAAGAAGTACGCCGGTAAGGTAGTTCGCAAGGAGACTATGATCTTCCCGCGCTACCATCAGCTTCGATGTGTTCGGCGCCTCGTCGCCACGACCAAGGATGAGGGCGCGGGAAACAACTATCTGATACAGCACTCGGCGGGGTCGGGCAAGTCCAATTCGATAGCCTGGCTCGCGTATCATCTTTCCTCGCTACATGACACCAAAGACAACCGCGTATTCTCTTCTGTAGTCGTCATCACCGACCGCCTCGTTCTCGATCAGCAGTTGCAGAACACAATCGGTCAATTCGAGCACAAGGCGGGTGTCGTGCAGAAGATCGATGAGGATTCGGCCCAGCTCGCGCGCTCCCTCAACGATGCAGTCCCTATCATCATCACGACCTTGCAGAAGTTTCCCTTCGTCATCGAGAAGGTCGGGGACATAAAGAGCAAGAAGTACGCGGTCATCGTCGACGAGGCTCACTCTTCCATGGGCGGGGCGACTGCTGCCGAAATGAAGGGCGTCCTTGGCGATCCTGATGCAGACGAAGAATTCGACTTCCCGGATGCCGAGGAAGAGATCATCAGCGCAATGACCAAGCGGGGAAAGCAGAAGAACCTCTCCTTCTACGCCTTCACCGCTACGCCTAAGTACAAGACCCTCGAGGTATTCGGGCGCAAGGAGGCTGGCGGCAAGCCCGAGGCCTTCGACCTTTACTCGATGCGGCAGGCGATCGAGGAAGGATTCATCCTCGACGTGCTCGAACACTATACGACTTACAAGACCTACTACAAGATCATCAAGTCGATCGGTGACGATCCCAAGCTCGACAAGAAGAAAGCATCGGCAGCGCTCGCCCGATACGTGTCCCTGCATCCCGTCAACATCGCCCAGAAAACGGAAGTCATCATCGAGCATTTCCGGACCTTCACAATGCACAAGATCGGCGGCAAGGCGAAGGCGATGGTCGTCACGCGAAGTCGCTTGCACGCCGTGAAGTACAAGAGGGCCTTCGATGAATATATAACGGCCAAAGGCTACAAGGATATGCGTACCCTCGTCGCCTTCTCGGGAACGGTGAGCGATGGGACCTCGTCCTATACGGAAGTCGAGATGAACGGCGGCATCAAGGAGAGAGAGCTTGCCGGTAAATTTGCGACACCCGAATACTGGGTTCTGATCGTCGCCGAGAAATATCAGACCGGCTTCGATCAGCCCCTTCTCCATACAATGTACGTGGACAAGCGGCTTTCGGGTATCCAGGCAATCCAGACCATCTCGCGCCTCAATCGCACCTTCCAAGGCAAGGATGATACCTTCGTCCTCGACTTCGTAAACGAAGCTCAGGAAATCCAGGAATCATTCCAGCCCTACTATGAGAGGACTATCATAGGCGACGAGGTCGACTACAAGAAGCTGTATGAACTCCAAGGCAAGCTCTTGTCATTCCAGGTGTATTACCCCGACGAGATCGACGAGTTCAGCGCCTACTTTTTCGCCGCCCGCGATAAGCAGACGGTGAACGATCATGCCCAAATGAACCGCATCGTCGACGTGGCGGTCGGCCGCTATAGGACGAAGTCGGACGATGAGAAGGAGGAGTTTAGGTCCACCCTCATCGCGTTCAGGAACCTGTATGCCTTCCTCGCTCAGATCATCCCATTCTACGATTCTGATCTTGAAAAGCTCTACAGCTACCTTCGAGCCCTGCAATTGAAACTCCCCAAACGGGATCAGAGTTCCATTGTCGATCTCGAAGGAGACGTCGCACTAAAATACTACCGATTGCAGCTTATCTCGGAAGGGTCGATCTCGCTCGCGAAGGAAGCCACCCCTATATTCGGGCCAGGTTCGGTAGGTACGGGAAAGACCCAGTCGCCCGAAGAGGAGCTCTCAAAGATCATCGAAATCCTGAACGAGAAGTTCAAGACCGACTTCACGCCCGCCGACGAACTCTTCCTCGATTCGGTCACGGAAGATGCTGTTAGGGATCAGCAGGTTCGAGCCGCCGCCGCCGTCAACACGATCGACAACTTCGAGTACGTGTTCGCCAAGCGGGTTGATGATCTATTCGTCGACCGCATGGAGCAGAACGAAACGATAACCGCAAGATTCTTGAACGATCCCGATTTCAAGAAAGTCGTTTCGGCGTTCCTCGTCAAGCAGGTATATGAGCGGATTCGTGGTGAATTGGGAATGAACGAATAGGAGCGAGAGAATGGCTATCCCAGATTACCAGTCCTGCATGTTACCCCTACTCGTGTTCGCCTCTGATGGGCAGGAACACAGTATGGCTGAGGCTGTGGAAAAGCTTTCCGACAAGTTTAGGCTCACCCAAGAGGAGCGCGAAGAGCTTCTTCCTTCCGGTACGCAGTTCGTTATCGCTAATCGAATCGGTTGGGCGCGAACCTATATGAAAAAGGCCGGACTCCTTGCCGATCCCCGAAGGAGCCATTTCCAAATCACCGATCGCGGGAGAGAGCTGCTCAAGAAGAGGCCTTCGAGCATAAGCACGAAAGACCTCAAGCAGTATGACGAGTTCAACGAGTTCCAGCGTAAATCGATTCAGAAGGGAGCCATAGAAGACCAGGGGGAGGAGCACTCCGCCCATTCGACGCCGGAAGAAGCTCTCGAGTACGGCTATCAGAAGCTTACCGAGAACCTTTCTGACGAGCTCCTCGAAAAGATCATGACCTGTTCGCCGGCATTCTTCGAGCGGCTGGTGATCGAGCTTCTCGTCAAGATGGGCTATGGCGGCTCGCTCAAGGAAGCCGCGAGCATCGTCGGAAAATCCGGCGATGCCGGTATCGACGGGATTATCAAAGAGGATAAGCTCGGCCTTGATGCGATTTACGTTCAGGCGAAGCGCTGGGAGAATGTGGTTGGACGACCTGAGATCCAGAAGTTCGCCGGAGCTCTTCTCGGCCAGAAGGCGAGGAAGGGCATATTCATCACGACGAGCGGATTCACGAAGGAAGCGACCGACTACGTGAACGGTATCGAAGCGAAGATAGTCCTTATCGACGGGGCCAAGCTCATACAACTAATGATCGAGAATAACCTCGGTATCAGCACCGTGCGGAACTACGAAATCAAGAGAGTCGATTCGGATTATTTCGATGAGGAATAATCCCGTTGAATACTCGCGGTACAACTCGCGGTAAACGCCCGATTTTCGGCGATTTGACCTAAAATGAGGCGATCGAAAGTACTTTACTAATTCGTTCTAGGCGATATAATATAATATGACAGGATAAGGAATTAGGCTCTCTTTTAAGGCGTGGGTCACGCGTTCGAATCGCGTGCGGCTCAAAGTAAGGGATAGTATCAGGAATACGAACAGAGCGGCCGTCCCTTGGGGCACAGCCTCTCTGTTTTTTTTCTGCCCATCGCAGCTCTGGGGTTTTGAAGATCAGCGCGGCGTTGTCCACGACATGCCCAGACTGGCCGTGAAGAGGAAGGCGGAGATGGGCGGGCCACGGTTGGTGAGCGCGTCCAATCCAACGACGTAGGCCCCCGTCGAGATGCCGCCCAAGAGTTTGAGCGAAGGTCCCAGCTGGACGCTTGAGTCCACGCCTAAAACGACGGCTCCCAGGGTATCCGTGACGTCGGGCGTTGCGAAGTGCTTGGACCTGAGCTCGTAGCCCAGGGATAGAAGGGCGGTGTACGGCACGTTTTTCTTGAAGATGTCGACCGTCATGGCGTATCGCGTCAGGCTGTCAGTCACGAGGGCGCCGCCCGCGTCGAGCTCGTTGAAGCGCTTCTCGGAGATCACTCCTGAAATGATGGCATGTGGTACGTAGAAACCCGCCGCCAGCTCGGTCCTGGCCTGCGGATCGCTGTCCGCCTGGAAGACGGAAATTGCCGTGCCCCCGTCCGAGCGGAGAGATACATAGGCGACTCCGGGCCACTGAAGCTTGACGGAGGCCGATAGCCCCGCCGAGAATGGCGTAGAGTCGGAATTGAGAAAGCCTATGAGGGGACCGACGGATATGCTCGCGATTCCCCTTTCAAACTGCACCGCGGCGATGGCCGTATTTCTCAGTACCGGATCGCGATCGTACGAGAATCGTATCGATGCGTCATCCCCAAGGGGCATGGCCATCCAGGCTTTACCGCCCCAAAAATAATTCGTCGCGGGGAAGGTGCTATCCGCGATCGGTGCGATTGGCGTCCAGGGAAACTGGATGTTGCTCGCCGTCGCCTCGAAGCCGACTTCCAGGGCGATCGCGGCTTGCATGGCCAAGGCCATGGTCAGGGTCGTCAGCGCTCGAGCAAGAATCGGTGCGGTTCGCATCATCGCCTCCTTAATACGAGGTCTTCAGGCCGATGTATGGGCTGAACATCCCGTACCATACGGATGGGAAGGGGAAGACGCGGAGATCGAGCTTGAAGTCCCAGCGGACGCCGCCGGCGATCAGGGAATAATAGGGGGATGTATCGACCGCGAGGGGAGGAGTGATCGCCGGATTGAGGGTTAGTGGGCGGAACGCCAGGAGGGTTTGAACCCCTCCCTCGGCTCCGCCCTTGGCAATATGGCCGAACCTGAGGTCGAAGGCAGCGTCCAAGGCTCCCTTTTCTATGGAGTAGTACTTCTGCAGGTACCAACTGGGGTGGTAGAAGACGGTGATCGCTGCCAGGCCTTTCCCGAAGTTGATGCGCGGCTCGAATAAGAAATACATATCGTCGAGAGAGAAATTGGTGGTCGGGTCCCAGTGCGTCACGCCGGCCTGGGCGAAGAACTCGCCGACGTCGCCGGAGGATGCGAAGAAGAGCAGCCCCCCACGATAAAGGCCATACGTGCCGCCGGAGGTCGCGCCGGCGAAAAGCTCCGTTTTTACCATGGGACTGTTCAGCAGGTAACGCAGGTCTCCCGACCAGGTTCCCGGTCCTATGTTCGAATCCTGATAGAAATAGGCGTAGCCGACCGAGTTGGAACTGAAGTTCGGCGTCGTGGAAAGGCGAAAGCCCGTACCGTCAGCCTGGTAGATTCCGTCGAACCAGACGTTGGGGTTGTTTCCGACCCCGTTGGGGTAGACCATCGGTCCCCGAAGGTCGGTCGCGAAGGGCGCCGACCCGAAGAGGGGGACGAAATCGTCGCCCGAGCAAAAGTTGTCCATCTGCCCGACAAAGTAGGTCATGTCCATGGGCAGGTTGAAGACGGACTTGGCCGTGACCGCGACGGTCATGATGCCCGGGCTCGTTAGGTTGTTGATCCTATTTGCAAGATCCGCTGCATAGGTGGGCGAAAGGGGATTCAAGGTTGAATTCGCTTGGCTAATAGCGTTCTCGATGTTCGAGTTGAGGAAGTCCAACTTGAGTAGACCGGAGAACTTGTCCCCGCCTTCCAAGGCCATGACGAAATAGAGTCGGGAGCTTACATCGAAAGCGCCCGTAGTCTGGTCGACCGTGCCGTGCGAGAGAAGCTCGAGATCGTCGACCCGCAGGTCCGCCGCGAGGAGGGCGTGGGGTGCCGCGACGGCAAGCGCGATTAATAGCGGCAGAAGCGCGGCTCTGAGTTTGGGCATAGTCACTTACTCCTCGTAGATGATTGTATCGCCTGCGCATTGCGAATGCACGACGCGAGGACGGGGCGCTAGATAATTATCGGCGCATTTATCGCGACGGAAAGCCAAAAGCCACCGCATGAGTCGGCCTTGACGTAACATGGCAACTGGATAATGCTCTAATGACGATGAGCGACTATCTCGATCCCAAAAACAAGGAGCTCCTCAAGGATTTTTTCGCCGAGGCGCAGGGGCAGGTAGAGTCGCTCGAGCAGAATGTTCTCGCCCTCGAACAGGAAATCGGCAACCGCGACGCCGTGGACGAGATATTCAGGGCCGCCCATACCCTTAAGGGAGGGGCGGGCACCGTGCAGATGACCGAGCTCGCCGAGTTTACCCACCTCGTCGAGGATGTACTCGACGTCCTGCGCTCCGGTAAGACCGCCGTCAACGAGGCGGTCATCGACGCTCTACTTGGGTCGATCGACGTGATCAAGGCAATGCTCGACGCAAGGGGTAGAGGCTCCGTCTACCAAGACGACACTTCCGTCGTCAAGGCGACTCTCGCTTCCTTCGTCCCTGCCGTCGCCATCCAGCATGCGGTGCCCAAGAGCCCTGTCCCGGCAGAGCAGGCGTTTTCCGCGCAAGGCGGGCTGTCCGAATACGAGCTCCTGGAGCTCCGCGAGGTCGCGGGGGCGGGAAGGCGCATCTTCCGACTCAAGTTCAGCTTCAACGCCGAAAATGTCATGAAGACCGTTTCCGCCATTCATGTTTTCGCCCTTCTCCGCGACATGGGGACGGTGCTCAAAACGGTACCCGACTTCGAGAAGCTCCGCGAGGACGCGTTCTTCCCCGTCGTCGAGTACTTCATCGCCATCGAAGGGGATCCCGAGGAACTCCGCCGCAAGGCCTCGATCCCCGACGTCGTTACCGATGTCTTGATCGAGGAACTGGCGGGCGAGGGATCGGCCGCCAAGCCCTCCTCATCGGTGCCCGCCATATCCAAAGCCGTCCCGCCGCAGTCCCGTACGGTGGTCCCGGCTCCCAACGGGGAGGCCCTCCCCGAGGACGCCCATCGCGATGAGGCGCGCAGGCCCTCCCAGGGCTCCCTGCTCAGGGTAGACTCGCGGCGCGTCGACAAGCTCCTCAACCTGGTCTCCGAGACGGTCATCAACAAGGCCACGTTCAATCAGATTTCCGTACGTTTCGGCGAACTGTCGGGGTCGTTCCAGGCTTCCCAGGGACGCTTTCGCGACGGGATCAAGGACCTCTTCGACGACCTGCCCGACTACCTCTCGGCGATTCAGCGAGGGAAGTCCGCAAAGGAAATCAAGAAAGAGATTGTCGAGAAGTTCGGTTTCCTCTATCAGACCTTCGACGGTTTCGAAACGGACCTCAAGAACGACGTCGCCAAGTTCCGCTCCACCGCGCAAAACCTCGGCCGCATAACGGGTGAGCTCCAGGAAGGCGTCATGCGCATCCGCATGGTGCCCATCGGCCAGATATTCAGCCGCTTTCCCCGCCTCGTGCGCGACCTGACCAAGTCGCTCAACAAGAAGGTAAATCTGGTCATAGAGGGAGAGGATACCGAGCTCGACAAGTCCGTCATCGAGGACCTTCTCGACCCGCTCATGCATTCGGTGCGCAACGCGCTCGACCATGGCATCGAATCGCCGGAGGAACGCACAGCCGCGGGAAAGGGCAACGAGGGGACGGTGCTTCTCAAGGCATCAAACGAAGGCAACATGATCGTTATCGAAATCGCCGACGACGGCAAGGGCATCGACGTCGAGGCCGTCCGAGCCAAGGCCATCGAAAAGGGCCTCATACATCCGAGCAAGGTGCTCACGGATATCGAGGCCTTCAATCTCATCTTCGACTCGGGTTTTTCCACCGCTAAACAAGTTACCAACATCTCCGGCCGCGGCGTTGGCCTCGACGTAGTGAAACGGCAGATCGAGAAGCTCAACGGATCAGTCACCGTATCGAGCCAGCCAGGCGTGGGAACGCGCTTCACGATAAAGCTCCCTCTCACCCTGGCCATCATCCAGGGTCTCCTCGTGCGGGTGGGCAAGGAGACCTATTCGATCCCGATTACCAGCATCATCGAGAGCCATCGAATAATGCCCGCGGACGTGCGGGTGATCGACAACTACGAAGTCTTTAACATCCGCAACGACGTCGTTGCCCTGCTCAGGCTCAGCCGTCTTTTTCGAATACCGACGAACGAGCAGAACGAGCAGCATTTCGTCGTCATCGTGGGCAGCGCCGAGAAACGCGTCGGCCTTATGGTGGACTCGCTCATAGGAGAAGAGGACGTGGTCATCAAGCCGCTTCACGACCGGTTCACGCAGTCTCCGGGCATCGCGGGAGCTTCCATCCTCGGCGACGGCTCGGTATGCCTCATCATAGACGTGAGCCGGCTTCTCGAGCTGGGTTTCAAGCAGGAACTCGAGGAGCGGCGCCGCCTCGAGGCGACGATCCGTTAAAGCGGCCAGGTGCGACAGGTGACGGCGCAAACCCAACGAGAGGCCGGGAACGAGACGCCGGAATCGGCCAGGCGGGTCGAGAAAATCGACTTTAAGATGATCAGCTTTTCCCTCGCGGGGAAAGAGTACGGCGTGGACATAATGAACGTCAAAGAGATCGCGAAGGCCGGGCGTTTCACCTACGTGCCCAACGCCCCGCCTTTCGTAAGAGGCGTGTACAACCTTCGCGGCGAAATCATCTCGGTAATCGACCTGCGGGTATTTTTCCATCTGCCCGCCGAGCGAAAGGGGGAGGAGGCGCTCGAGAGCCTCATAATCCTCAAGATCGAAGAGCAGGTATTCGGCGTCATCGTCGACGCGATCGACAAGGTGATGGGCATAGCCTCGAGTTCGATCCAGCCGCCGCACCCCATCTTCGGCGATATAAACGTCAAGTACATCGAGGGCATCGTCGAAAACGGCGGGAAGCTCTATATCATCCTCGACATCGAGAAGATATTCGCGCTCGAGCGGGCCGAAGACGCGTCCAGGGACGGCGCACGCGAGGCAGGGGGGACCGGAGTTCAGCGTGACGAGGCCGAATCCGTCGCGGCCAGCGGCGGCGATGTGTCGGCTTCCTTCGTAAAAGAGACTCTCGCGGCTTTCCGGGGCTTCTACGTGACGGGTTGCAACGAGGCGTGGTTTTCGGGGCGCTTCGCCGAGTGGAAATCGATGCGCAAGAAATCGGAACTCCAGCTCAGGGAGGCTACGGAGGCCGACGAGTTCCTCGAGGGTTTTTCCTCTCCATTCACCGGAGCGCTCTGGAACGACGATTACGCGTCCGAGGTCGAAAGGACGCTGCTCCCGATCGAGTCCAGGAGCATCAATGTCTGGAATCCCGGCTGCGGCAAGGGTTTCGAAACCTGGGCCTTCGCTTGCGTCATGCAAAGGCGCTTCCCCGGGGTCAGAATTAAAATATGGGCGAACGACTTCGATCTCCTCGCCATTTCCATGGCGCCTAACATGGTTTTCCCTGAGAATATTCCCGAGTACTATCGTCCCTTTGTGGTAAAAGGCCGGAACGGCCTGGTTTTTTCGCAGTCGATACGCGATTCGATCTTTTTCGAATTCCACGATGTCATGAACGGCAACACCTTGCCTCCCCTCGACATCATAGTCTGCCGCGACTTGCTGTCATTCCTGGCACCGATGGACCAAATGAGGCTATTGAGCGATTTTTACGACAAATTGAAACCGAGCGGCATCGTGTTCTGCGGTGCCAACGAGCGCCTCGGAGAGGGCTGGGCCGCCGCGGGAACGGGGGCTGTCCCGGCCTTCCGCAAGTATCCATGAGGATAACAAGGAGAGCGTGATGAGAGTCGAATACATCAATCCCTTCGTGGAAGCGGCCTTCAACGTGCTTCGCGAGGTTCTCCAGTCTGAGGTGAAACGGGGCGAGCTGTACCTCAAGTCGACATCGACGCACGTCATGGGCGTAGCCGCCATCGTCGGCCTGGCGGGCGACGTGGAAGGCCGCGTACTTTTCGATATGGACAAGCCCACCGCCCTGAAAATAGCATCGGCGATGAACAACGAAGAGCTGAAGGACTTCGACAATCTCGTCAAGGCTACCATCACCGAGCTTGCCAACATGATTACGGCCCAGGCCGTCACGAAGCTCCACGATCTCGGATTCCGATTCGACCTGACGCCCCCGGCCATATTTACCGGCGAGAACATGGAAATCTCGAATGGCGACGTCGAGGCCCTCATAGTCCCGATGGAAACCGCTCACGGCAAGATCGAGATCAACGTTGCCGTCCGCGAGCGTGATTGACACATCCTTGACATTGAGGTTAAGGGACTGATATAAAAGTCCTTGCGTATGAGTGTCGGCCCGCCGCGAGTCGGGCGTTTTGTGAACGGGCGGTTAGCTCAGTTGGCTAGAGCACCAGTATGACACGCTGGGGGTCGCAAGTTCGACTCTTGCACCGCCCATACTTTTAAGGCTTGGTAGGATAAAGACCTACCAAGCCTTTTTGTTTCGACCGAACCACGGCGAATCGTCATGCCCTATTCGCCGAAAGAGACTTTCGCGCGCTCGCGCGCCTCAAAAAACGCGTCGCGGACCAGCGTTGGAATGAGGGCGGAGCGATATTCTCCGGAGGCGCGCAGCAGATTCGAGTGCGGATGACATTCCGCTTGCGCGAGCGTCGCTGCCTGCTCGATCACCGCATCGTCCGCCGGGCGCCCGATCAAAAAAGTTTCCACATTGCGCGCGCGAAACGGCAAGGTGGCGACCGGCCCCAAAACAAGCGTCGCCGCGATGATCGTCGCGGCGCGCGGCTCGAGTCGAAGCGTCGTCGCGCAATTCAGGATCGGCAACGTGAGCGATGGTCGCCGCCCGTAGCGTTGCCACGCGCAACCCCAACCCGCTCGCGGCGCGGGGAATCGCAAATGCGAAATCATCTGGCGAGTCGAGTCGAGCGCGGAAGTCTTGGCATCTTTATACAAAGTCTCGACGGCGACCCAGCACGCGCCGGTCGCATCCACCACGCGTGCCTCCGCATTCAACGCAAGGGCGACAACTCCACCATCCGCCGCCGGCATTGCCTGCGCGATGTTGCCGATCCAGGTTGCCATCGTTTGTATCGGCGCCGCGCCGACGCAGCCGGCCGCTAGAACGAGTGCGCGCACGTGTTCGCGGAGGAAAGTCGAATCTCGCAACATGGCAAACGTCACCGCCGCGCCTACCGTTATCCACTCGTCGCCGATCTCGATTCGATCCAGCCCGGCGATGCGCGTGATATCCACGAGCGTCAGTGCGTCGACTTTGCCGTCGCGCATCTTCAGCATCAGATCGGTTCCGCCCGCGATGACGCGCGCGCGACCGGCGTGCGCGGTCAGTATTTCGACGGCCTGCTCGACAGTCGCGGGGAAAAGATAATTCATCGTGCCGCAGCCTTGCCGCGAATCGCCGTGAGGACGCGTTCTCCAGTCGCCGGCAATCGGCGGATCCGCGTGCCGATCGCGCGGGATATCGCGTTGACCATCGCCGGAGCCGTAGCCACCATAGCAGCTTCTCCGAGTCCTTTGACGCCCAACGGACCGTAACGACTCGGCGTCTCGACGAGATGCACACGAATTTCCGGCGTGGAGCGCATCGTCGGAATCATATAGTTGCTGAACCCGGTGCTGAGACCGGGCAGCAATTCTTCCATCAGCACGCTGCCCAAACCCATCACGATACTGCCCTCGATTTGTCCTTCCGCATCGCGCCGATTGATGACGTGCCCGACATCGTGCGCCGCGCTCACGGCCAGCACGCGAGTCAATCCGGTTTCCAATTCGACTTCTACTTGAGCGAGGTGAACGCCGGTTACGAACATCGGTAGATATAATCCCACGCGCTCGTTGTCGGGAAACCGGGTTTGCAAATCCATTTGCCCCCTGACGTGGCGCGAGACGCCGCGACGTTCCAATTTTTGCGCGATTTGGGCAAGCGTGACATCGGCCCGACCGGAGGAGACGCGCTCATCGTTCAGCGATAACGTGCCCGCCGATTGATCGAGCAATTCGGCGGCGGTCGCGAGGATCGTCGCACGCAAACGCCGCGCGGCATCCGCGACCGCGCCGCCGACCCAGTACGTGCTGCGCGACGCGCCGGTCACGTCGCCGTCGAGTGTGCATGCAGTGTCCGCGTTGACGAGGCGCAAAGCTGCGCGGGACACCCCGAGATGCTCCGCCGCGATTTGCGAAAAGACCGTCTCGATGCCCTGTCCATATTCCGCGCTCGATGCGTAAATCGTGATTCGGCCATCCAGACCCAATTCGATCTCGGCCTGACTCAACGGTCGCCCGAATTTTCCAAAACGATACCACATTCCGGCTATGCCGACGCCGCGTCGAAGATTGGGCGCGGCTTGGGCGTTGAACGATGCGACGCTTCGGCATGCAGCTTGATAATCCGGAATGATCGCTTCCAAAACCTTGGGATAACCCAGGGTTTCGGCGGCGCGATAACCCAAGCCGGTGATTTCATTTTCGGCAAGCGCGTTTCGTAAGCGAAGCTCGAGCGGATCGACGCCGAGTCGTTCGCTCAATTCGTCGAGCGCGCATTCCATCGCGAATGTGGCTTGCGGCGTTCCAAAGCCGCGAAACTGTCCGGCTTTCGGTCCGTTGCTGTAGATTGCGCGCGCCCGCGCCTCCACGGCCAGCCAGCGATACGGGCCGACGCTCGCGACTACGGCGTAATTCGGCAGGTAGCGTCCCGCCGAATCGTAGGCCCCCTTGTTGATGCGCGCTTCGAATTTCATTCCCAGGAGTCTGCCGTCACGCTTCGCCCCGACGACGCAATGACATGCGTATGGATGACGCTTGGGCGCTGCGTTCATCACCTCATGCCGCGAGTATGCCAGTTGCACCGGCGCGCGCAGATGAAAAGCCGCCAACGCCGCGGCGGCGAGCGGCCAGATGTCCTGCTTGCCGCCGAAGCTGCCGCCGATAGGCGGCGTAATGATGCGAATTTGCTCCTGCGGCAAGTCGAGAATTTTAGCGAGGTGCGCGCGATCCCAGTGCGGTTCGTGATTCGCGCAGATCACCGCGATCCGCCCGACTTCGTCGATGTAGGCGACGGCGGCTTCGCGTTCGATCGCCATATGCGCCTGAAAACCCGTTTCGTAATCCGTTTGAATCACGACATCCGCTTCACGCCACGCGCGCGCGCCGTCGCCGGTTTGAATCGAATCCTCGGCGAGCAAATTGCCCCTGGAATGGATGGGAGCCGTTTCCGGTTCGAGCGCGCGCGTGATCTCGGTCGTGTGCGGCAGAGGAGCGTACTCGACGTGCACCGCCTGCGCGCCGCGAGCCGCCGCATCACGCGAAACACCAAGGACGAGCGCAACCGGATCGCCCAGCATCCGCACCGTGCCACCGACCGGCGCGAGTAGATGCTCGTCGAGCGAATAATCGCTCAGGCCATTCTCGCCCGGGACATCCAGGGCGGTCAGCACGCGCAAGACTCCTGGGATTTCGAGAGCGGGGGAAATGTCGAGGCCCATGACGCGCGCGTGAAAGTGGGGGCTGCGAACCACCCGCGCGTAATGCAGATTCGGCATCGAAATATCTTC
The DNA here is from genome assembly GCA_049513895.1 of Rectinemataceae bacterium. Lineage (GTDB taxonomy): Bacteria > Spirochaetota > Spirochaetia > Treponematales > Rectinemataceae > UBA1306. The sequence goes on from JBEKVO010000054.1 coordinate 13,740, forward strand.
GGCGAAAAGCGCCGCGCCGCTGACGCGCTCCCAGCCGTTGTGGCGTTCGGAGCTTCCGCCGACAACAAAAGAATCGCGATGAGCCCCATCAACGCGTGGATCGCCGCGCATCCGCGTGGCTGCCAATTGGACCGCTTCGATTATCTTGACGTAACCGGTACACCGACACATATTGCCGTCGAGCGCGACGACGATTTCTTCCCGCGTGGGCTGAACGTTGCGGTCCAGTAGCGCTTTGGCGGACAGTAGAACGCCGGGAGTGCAATAGCCGCATTGCACCGCGCCGGTTTCCAAAAATGCCGTCTGAAGCGGATGCGGATCTTCGCGGGTGCCCATTCCTTCAATCGTCGTGACCGAGCGTCCGGCGATTTTCCCGACGGGCACCAGGCACGAGCGGATCGCCGCGCCGTCGACGATAACCGTACACGCGCCGCACTCGCCTTCCAGATCGCAGCCTTGCTTTGTGCCGGTGAGCGCGAACTCTTCACGCAGGACGCGCAAGAGCGGCGTGCATGGATCGGTTTCCACTCCCGCCGCCTGACCGTTCAACACGAAGTCGACGCGATTGGATGGCATTTACTTCTTGCCGTCGTCGAGAATGTAGTCGATCTCTGCGCGCACGTTGTCAGGCAGCGGTTCGGGTCGATGTCCTTCGATGATGGCTACCGTCTTGTCGCGCAGGCGATCACCCATCGGCTTGGACCCGTCGGCGACCCAGTCCGCGAAGCGTCGGCGGTCGAACAACGTGGGTTGCCAAAACTCGCGAAAATGATTCAGCGTATGATCGGCGGTCAAGAAATCTCCACCGGGTCCGATCTGGTTTATCGCCTCCAAGGCCAACGACTCGGCATCGAATGAGATTCCGTTCATGAAGCGGCGCATCATCGAGATGTTTTCGGCGCACAACACGATCATCTCCGGCGAAGTCGTCATCCCGGCTTCGAGATAGCCGATGTCATGTGCCAGGTTCGTGCCCGACAACAAAGCGACGAGAACGGAGAAGGTCGCGTCGGTCGCGGCTTGTTCGTCCATCGCGCAGCTATCCGAGTGACCGGCGTAGCCCCAGGTAGGCAGACCATAATGACGGCCCATTTCCATCACGCCCACGCGCGCGAGTTGGTATTCCGGCGCGCCGTAGACGGAGATCATCGTCCGCATATCCATATGATGCAAGCCGCTGCCGAAAATGAACGGCGCGCCGCGATGTTTGAGTTGGTGCATCACCAAACCGGAAAGCACTTCGGCGTTGCCGAGCGCCAGACCGCCGGCAAGCGTGGCGGGCGCCGTTCCGCCCATCATCGGCGCGGGCGAATGTATGACGGGAAGTTGTTGCTCTGCCATGTATAATAACTTGGCGGTCGCCGTTTCCGAATGGCGGAGCGGGGTCGAGGGTTCCGAATAAAGCGCGAGGGTCGGGTTGGGCCGCAGTTGAGCGATGCCTCCGGCCGCCGCGCTCGCCATCGCGACGATAGCCGTGCAGTCGGCTTTGTCGTTGCAGACAATAACGTGGGGCTTGGTCGTGTGCGTTATCATCAATGCATACTGTTGGCGGTAGGCGTTCGCCGATTCCAGCTCGGCGGGGATGCCCATGGACATGCAAAAGTCGAGTTCCGGGGTCGCGTCGACCAAGTGAATGCAATCCACCACGTCAGCCGTCGTAAATTGCCGCCGTGTGCCGGTGCGCGGGTCGAGATAGTTGGGGCAGTCCGAGCCGGTGCCGAAATGCACGCGCTTGCCTTCGAGGGACGCGACGACCTCGCTGCTTCCCCGTCGGCAAAGCGCGACGCGCGAAGGCGCTTGAGCCAATGCCCATTCGACCAGACCGGGTGGGAGGCGCACCAGGTTTCCGTCGGAGATCACCGCGTCGGTCTCGCGCAACAGAGCGAGGGCTTCTTGGTGAAAGACGCGCACGCCGGTGCGGCGCAGAATTTCGAGTGACGCGCGATGCACCGTTTCGCACTGTTCGCGGCTCAACATCGTGAGTTGGGGCAGGGCAAGGCTGTCTTGGGGCATTGTGAATTCTCCTTCAACACAGATAGGTTATTGCACTCAATACGAAATCCGTCAAGATTGCTGTTTTTATTCCAATATAATAATATTATTATACTAAAGCGAAATAGATTAGAATTGACATCTTTATTTTGTATGATAGTATCAATCAAAAGATGTTACCAGCGGACTTTTCATTCGACATCAATGTCCCATGAAAACGCCCTTTGCGTTTGCTGACGATAGGATGGCGTTTGAGTAAAGCACTTTGAACCAGGAGCATCAGCGGCATGACGGAAATTGCGTTCCAAGCGATTACCAAACAATTCGGGAACTCGACCAAACCCGCCGTGGATGCCGTAACGTTCACCGTGCCAGAGGATAGTACCTGCATGCTGGTGGGGAAGTCGGGCGCAGGCAAGACGACCTTGTTGCGGATGGTCAATCGCCTGATCGAGCCGACTTCCGGCAGGATCGTCATCGCAGGCAGGAATGTGCTGGATGAAGATCCGATAGAGTTACGACGGCACATCGGTTACGTGATCCAGCAGGTCGGTCTCTTTCCACATATGAACGTCGCGGAGAACATTCGCGTCACCGCCGAGGTGACCGGCGGATGGACGAAACGCCGCCTTGACAGACGCGTGGATGAACTGCTCGATTTGGTGGGGCTACCGCCCGTCGAGTATCGCAATCGCTTCCCGCGAGAACTTTCTGGCGGACAGCAACAGCGCGTCGGGTTGGCGCGCGCACTGACTACCGATCCTACGATCCTGTTGATGGATGAACCGTTTGGCGCGCTGGATGCCATCACGCGCTGCCAGATGCAGGATGAGCTGTTGCGCATCCAGCGCAATGTTCGCAAGACTATCCTCTTTGTGACGCACGACATGGAAGAGGCATTGAAACTCGGCGACCTGATCGCCGTCATGCATCAAGGCAAACTGATGCAATTGGGCGCGCCGGTGGATCTCCTGACTCATCCAGTCAACGATATGGTCGCTCGACTCGTGGGCTCGGATAATATTTTACGTGAGCTTCAATACTTGACGGCCTCAACCGCAGTGGATGTCACTTTTTCGGACCGGTTTGCCGATGGGGGACATTTCCCAAGCTGCTCTCCCAACGGCAGCTTACTCGAGGCGATGTTGAAACTTTTCGAAACACGGGCACCAGCCCTTTCCCTCGAATCGGACGATAATCTGCCCGTCCGTTACATCACGCTCGCCAGCATTATTTCCACTCTGACAAAAGGACGTCGGCAAGAAAGCGAACTCGAATCGGCGACCGCGCCAAGCCGCGCATTTGGCAGTCCGTAAGGAAAGGCACCCCATGCATTACCTGTTTAGTCCTTTTAATTACAGACTTTCCGACCCGAACAGCATACCGAATCTTTTTCTGCAACATCTGAACATCGTCGGCATCGCCATGTTGATCTCGATAATCATCGCGATTCCGATGGGACTGCTCATATCGCGCTATCGCCGGTTCTACCTACCGATCATTACCTTCGCCGGCATGCTCTACAGCGTTCCGGGCATCGCCTTTGTGGCGGTGCTCATTACCATCACCGGGCTCACGCTGAAAACTATCCTCATCCCGCTCATTGCTTATAACCAACTCGCGCTGATTCGAAATACGGTCGCGGGCATCAACGGGATTGATCCGGCGCTGATCCAAGTCGGTCATGCCATGGGCATGAATCGCCGACAACTACTGCGTCGCGTGATCTTTCCGTTGGCCTTGCCGGTCATCGTAGCGGGCATTCGGATCGCGACCGTGACGACCATTGGAATCGCATCCCTGGCCGGGTTTATCGGACAGGGCGGCTTGGGGGCGCTCATCTTTATCAACATCACCGTGCGCGATTACGATGCGATTCTCGCCGGCGCCATTCTGTTGGCTGTTTTCGCTATCGGTGCGGATATCCTCCTGCTTTTCATCCAAACGACGCTCAATCGCGGGCGCAGTGCCTTGACCGTCGCCTAGGAAGCGCGAGATGGATGCCCTGTTGAGGTTTTATCTTAACCCGCGAAACGATCTATTCGGTCAGACCGTCACCTTTTTCGAGTTGTGCCTCGTGCCTATAGCGCTGTCCATCGTGATCGGCGTTGTGATAGGCATCCTGGTCTATAGGAATGCCTGGCTGTCATTCGTCGCCGTCAATCTGAGCAACTTGATCCGGGCGGTGCCGGTGCTCGCCGCGTTGTTCATCTTCGTGCCTATTTTCAAGATCGGTTTTCTCCCTGCCGCCATTGCGCTTACCTTGCTGGGAATTCCGCCCGTCCTTCTTAATACCTATGTGGGTTTGTGCGGGGTTGATCCTGCGGCTATCGAAGCCGCGCGCGGCATGGGGATGACGAATCGGCAGATCATGGCGCGTGTGCAGACCCCTCTGGTTCTGCCGGTGCTCGCGGCGGGAGTGCGAACATGCGCCGTGCAGGTCGTGGCGACCGCTCCGTTGGGAGGCTTGATCGGGGCGGGCGGTTACGGCGAATATATCATCGATGGAGTGAATCGGCTCAACACGACGGAAATCCTCGCCGGTTCCATTCTGGTCGCCGCGTTGGCGATGTTCGTCGAGATCGGAATGAGCGTGGTGGAGCGGCGTTTGACGCCCGCGGGCTTGCGAGTGCAAGTAACTGGGATTTAGACCGATGAAGGTCTAGCTTATTATTACCAGTGTGTGCTTTGTGGCACACGCGTTCTGCCCGATGGTAGTATCCATCGGGTGGCAAATTCCAAAGGAGGGAATATGTTGTTGAACGCGAGCATGTTCTGGAGAAAGACATTGCCGGCACTCGTCGTCGTGATGGCTGTGGTCGCCCACTCCGCTTACGCGAGCCCGGCCGCGTCCAAAGGCACGATCACGGTCGGCGGCAAGCTGGATGTCGAGGCGCAATTGCTGACCGAAATGTACACGCAATTGCTTCAAAAAGCCGGCTACACGGTCGCAGAGAAACTGGCATTGGGGAACAGCATCATCGTGCATAAGGCGATCACCAGCGGCGCGATCGATCTTTATCCGGAGTTCACCGCGACCGGTTTGAACACCCTGGACATCAAGTCCGCGTATGATCCCCAAAAAGACTATCAAGCGGTCAAGAGCGGCTATGAGAGCAAATTCCAGATCACCTGGCTCGACATGGCGCCGCTGAACGATGGGTACGCGATCTGCACTTCGAAGAAAATATCCCAAAAGCTGGGGATCACAACCATCTCGCAACTCGTGCCGAAGGTGGCGCAGATCGTGCTCGCTTCCCCGAGTGACGGCATCGATTTCATCGATGGCCTCAAATCGGCTTATGGCATCGACACTAGCAGCTTCAAGAGCCTGCAGAAAGTCGACTATTCCATCGCGTTCGCTTCCGTGGCCAGCGACTCCGCCCAGATGTGCGTCGGCTACACCACCGATGGTTCGGTCTCGGCACAGAACTTTATCTTCTTGCAGGACGACAAGAATGGATTCACACAGTTTCACCCCGCACCCGTCGTGCGTATGGATGTACTCAAAAAACATCCGGATATCGCAACGATCCTGAACCCGCTCGCTCCAAAGCTGACGACGGATACGAGCATCCGGTTGCAGGATCAGGTGGGTAAACTGAAGTCGAGCGGGACATCCGTTACCGAGGCAGTCAAGCAGGTAGCCAAACAATTCTTGCAGAGCGCGGGGTTACTCCCGTCCAACTAATGATGTTTGCTATCAGATGAGTTCATGCCAAAGGCATGAACTCCAAAGGTAAACATCATTGAGAGGCTTGCATGCGTTCGCTCCAAAGTGTCGCGAACGCCTCATTATGCAAGCCTGCTATAAGTCGAAATGGACTTCCCGTGAATCGGTAGACACTTTCAAGTTACAGTTGTAGCAGAAAAAGCGTCAGCCGTTTCGGGGAAGTCCAGAGTTGAGCTTGCCAATAAAATGAAGAATCGATTTGCCCGCGAGATCCGGCCACGAGTCCAATAGAGCCGTTTCGACGGAAACGTTTGTGGTTTCCGCGGGCTCATCTTTTTTGCTACTCGAGAGAATCGCTTGTTTTTATTAATCTATCGCATTTCAGATTTGAATGTGCGACCACGCGGACCGTCCTTGTGACGTGTTTTCCCCTCATCTTCGACGGCGGCCAGGGCTCGGAATTCGGCCAGGTTCTCTGCGTCGTGACCTTCGGCGGTGTCCTTTTCTCCGCGGCCCTCACCTTCTTCGTGGTTCCCGCCGCCTTCTTCCTCTTTGAGCGAAAGCGGGTAGAGAATTTCGATCCGGACTCGCCGGTCCCGGCAGCGGAACTTTCCACTCGGACGGAAGCCGTTACTATTGTGGGCCCGTGAGTTAAGACGGGCTTACAACGGGGTGGCAAAATAGAGGAAGCACATTTCCCCTGGCAAGTCGGGCTTATGCGCGCCGGGATCCGAAAGCTGCCCTTTAGAACCCGAGCGCCTCGTTCACGAGGATGAGGTGGATCTTTCGGGATACATAGGGCATCTCGCGCTCGAAGATGAGGAGTTTCCCAAGTACCCCGAGCTCGGGTCTACCCATTCCGCGAGCCATTTCCTCCACCTTGGGAACGCAGTATTCGCGAACTCGCTGCAGTGCGGCATCGAGGCTGGGGACGATTTTCTGGCCACCGACCACCCAGATTACGTGAGCGCTCGAGTAGACGTAGGCGGCCAGCTGGCTTCCCGACCCGCTGGCCGCGACGATCTCGCCCGTTTCGGCGATCGCCTGGACGCTCCCGACGAAGTAGTCCGCGAGCGAGGCGCGGCGGCGAAGGTCAAGCTGCACGGCAGCGTCCTTCTCCGAAAGTATTCCGGGCCTGAGATAGTTCCAGCGATGGTCCTGTCCGGAAATCTCGGCATCGAAGCCGATTTCCCTGAGCGTAGCGGAAGCTCCCGTCATGAGCGTGGCGCCGGCGGGAATCAATTCCTTTAGCCTGCCCATCGCGGCCGAGCGCGTCTCCACGAGCTCCGCGAATACTCCTCGGGCCCCGATCGCGATAACGGTTTTCTCCAGGGAGGCTCGGTCGGCGAGCGATGCGAATGTCGTCATGATCCCTTTCCTTTCGATGGATGAACGCGTTCGAGAGGAATCACATCAGCTGAAGATACCTTCTTGACGCCCGAGCCTGAGCTTTCCGGGACCGAGCATGAAAAGGGCAAGGGCGCTGAGGAGAAAGAAGACATCCAGCTCCATCGCCCAACCCCCGGACTTGGAAATCGTGAACATGGCGGGCAGCCTGGCGAGGAGGATGGCCACGACGAGGTTGAAGGCCACGACGAGGGACGAAAGCCGAGTCCATAGGCCGGCGATGACGAGAACCGGCGCCAGGACCTCGCCGATGTAGACTCCGTAGGCGATGAACACGGGAATGTGGTTAGAGCCTAGGCCGCCCTTGATGAAATCTATCCCGTGCATGATCTTGCCTACCCCATGAAAGAGCAACAGTCCCCCCAACATTATCCTAAGGATGAGGATGCCGACGTCTTCCAGGTCGATTCTCCTGCCATTGTCCATCATTTCCCTCCTGAGCTCCGGCGAATCGCGACCGATCAATAGTTTAAAAAGTATTGCCATGCCGTCCCGGAGTCAAGGGAACTCCGAGACGAAAGCGTCGGCCGGTTTTTCGGCCTGTATCGGTTGACTGCTGGGGCATCCTTTCTTAATTTGACTTATGGAAGCAATCGCGGCGATTGGTGACTCGCCCGTGGAGGGCGCGAGGGCGGTACGGCAACGGCTAGTCGCCATAGACGCGCTTCGCGGCATCGATCCCCTCGATCTCGTAAAGGGCTTTCCTCTCCTCTTCCTGACGCGTTGGATCACCCATTTTTGCGCTCCCGTTTTCGTGTTGCTGGCCGGTCTCTCGGCGGGGCTCACGCGCAGCGCAAATCGGCATGCTGATCATCGCTTTCCACAACCTGATTCCCGACCGATCCTTCGCCTCGCCCCTGGGTAACCTCCTTTGGGGACTCCTCCACCAGCATGAAGCGGTCGCCTTCGGCCCTGGATGGCACGTGGTAGTCCTCTATCTCGTGCATCTCACGGCGCTCGCGCTCATCCTGTTCGCCGCGGACGCCCTCCTCTTCGCCTTCGGCGTGGTGCCGAGCTTCGGAAGCATTCCCTTTGATTTCCCGCTCGGCTGGACGTACGCGCTGTGGCTCGGCCTCCTCGCTCCGCTCTACTTATCTGCAGAGCCTGGGACCGCGCCAGAAGGAAGAGGCCGCGTTGGTGGAAGGCCTGGCTGTAGAAAAGCCCCTCGGGCCGGGAATGCGTACGAGATCCTTCCTCCCGCGCGGCGGCGGCCCTATACTATTGCAGGGTTTTCCCCGGCTTCGGCCGAGGCGAGGGGTCACGGAGATGGCAAGGATTTACTACATCGGCGATTGGGCGGTGCAGACCGGGCCGGTCTATGCCGAAACGGCCTTCAACTACGCGTACAAGGGTCTCGAGGTCATCAACTACGGCAAGTGGTTGAAAGATGCCCTCGAGACCGCGGGCCACGAGGTCGAGAGCGTCCCAACCTGGGATTTCTACGGCCTTCCGCCCGGGGCATACGAGACCGTGCTGGCCGAGCATGACGTCATCGTGTTCTCCGACGTCGAGGCGAAGAACTTCCAGCTTTCCCCGAGTTTCTTCGACAGGCGCAAATTCGGCAGCGGCATCCTGACCTTCCCCGATCGTGTCAGGCTCACAGTGGAGGCGGTCCGCGCGGGAAAGCGCGTCGCGTTCATGGGCGGATGGCTCAGCTTCAACGGCGAGTGCGGAAAGGGGGGCTGGGGCCGCACCGGGCTCGAGGAAATTCTCCCCGTGGAATGTCTTGAGGTCGAGGACCTCGTCGAGAGCACCGAGGGCTTCAGGGCCGTCCCTGCGGCGGGCTCGGCCCTTGCCCCCGTGCTGGCCGGCGGGAGCTTCCCGCCCGTCCTGGGCTACAACCGCGCCCTGCCGCGGTCGGGTTGCGAGATCCTCGCCTATTGGGAGCGCATGGATTCCTCTTCGGCCTCGGCGGCGCGAAAGCCCCGGCCGACGAGCCTTGAACCGGCAGTCGCCATAGGGGATTTCGGCAGGGGCAGGACGCTGGCGTATACCTCCGATCCAGCCCCGCATTGGGGTTGCAATTTTGTCTTTTGGGAGGGCTACGCAGAGTTCTGGCGGACATGCTTCGATCTTCTCCTGCAGTAATTCCCCGCCACATTTCCAAGCCGCTGGCGGGAGGGTGCGGCCGGGCGAACAGTACGGGTTCAATTTTGAGAGCGTAGACTACCATTGTCACTATCAGGGCCTCGAGGTTGGTCCT
>JBEKVO010000055.1:0-22895 GCA_049513895.1 Rectinemataceae bacterium
GGGCTCCGTCGTGCAGGGGAGTATCGTGGCCGAATATCGTAACGATGAGGCTGGAGGAAAGGAGGCTGTCGAGCCGCGTGCCGGTATCGATGATGTTTTTGAGCCCCACGTTGCGCGCGAACACGATGAGGGCGCCTCGGCGGTCCGAGCTGAGCCTCTCCGCCGCGTTGAGCACCGCCTCGATCTGGGTGATGCGCGGACGCGCGGCGCCCCGGAAGATCGAACCCTGCCCGAGACGCATAAATATCTTGCGCAGCTCCGGCTGGAAGACGATCGCGAGGGCTATGACCAGGCCGGGAGCGAGGATGTTGAGTATCCATATGACCGTCGTGAGCTGAAGGAAAAACGCGGTGGCGTAGAAGACCGCCAGGATGAGGGCGCCTTTGACGAGCTGCACGGCCTGGGTCTTCACCATGACCTCGTAGGTCTTGTACACGAGATAGGCGAGGAGGAGGATGTCGAGGGCGGGCCTCACGTAGCTCGAGAATATCTGCCCGATCGAAGCGGCGCTCATGCGAGGCCTCCGCCCGTGGCCGCGCCGCTGATCCCGGCGAAGGCCGCCAAGGCATCCACGGTCTCGCCCACGTCGTGGACGCGGAAGACCAGAGCACCGCCAAGATAGGCCGCGCAAGCGGCGCCGAGGCTGCCCGCGAGCCTGTCCTCCACTCCCTTGCCGACCAGGGCGCCGACGATGGCCTTGCGAGAGAGACCGACAACGACGGGGTAGCCGAGGGCAACCAGCATGTCGAGACGCGACAGGATGCTCAGGTTGTCCTCCACCCTCTTGCCGAAGCCGATGCCGGGATCGACGAGGACGCTCGCAGGCGAGATGCCGGCGGCGATCGCGGCCGCAGCAGCAGTAGCGAGGAAGTCCCGAACCTCGGCCGCGCAATCCCCGTAAAAAGGCGCATCCTGCATTGTTCCGGGCTCGCCTTGCATGTGCATGAGGATAACCGCGGCCCCCGCGATGGCGGCTATGGCCGCCATCGCGGGATCGTGGCCCAGGCCCGAGACGTCGTTTACCATGTCGGCGCCGGCCTCGAGGGCGGCGCGCGCGACTGCCGCTTTGCGGGTGTCCACGGAAATCGGCAGGCCGCTCCTCGAGCGTATCGCCTCGATGGCGGGGACGACGCGCTCGATCTCCTCGTCCTCGCTCACGAGCTTTGCGCCGGGCCGGGTGGACTCGCCGCCCAGGTCCACGATAGCCGCGCCATCGGCCTCCATGGCAAGGGCGGCTTCGACCGCCTCGGGCACACTGCGGCTTCGGGATGGCGGATAGAAGGAATCTGGCGTGAGGTTGACGATGCCCATGACGATGGGGCCCCGGTCCAGGCGCAAAAACCGCCCATGGGGAAGGGGAATCGACGCGCGCCGGCCCGTCACGCGCCCTCCCTCTCGGCGCGGAAAACGAATATCCGCCTCGAGTCGGATGCCTCCGCTTCGAGCACACGGGCTTTTATGCCGCCGGAGCCGAGGCCGGCTCGGGCGAGCAGCTCGTCGCGCGAGCCTTGGGCGAATGGCTCGGAGGGGAAGCCGACGGCCGTCGCCGCGACGCGGGGGAGCCGGGTCGCGATGAGCGACACCAGATATTCCCCGAAACCGCCGCGCGCGACGCCCTCCTCGAGGACAATGACCCGGGCGTAGGGTGCGGCCGCGTCGAGGAAGAAATCCTCGTCGAAGGGCGCCACGAAGCGCAGCGAGTAGACGTCGGCCCCGCCCGAGGATCCATCGCGAAGCAGGGCGTCGGAGGCCTCTACCGACGGAGCAACGAGGGCGCCGAGGGCGACCAGGAGAGTCTCGGCGCCCGAGCGGCGGACGAAGACGCCCCGGCCGGATTCGAGGGCCTCGGCGTAGGCCTTTTCCTCGCGCGGGCAGGCTGCCTTCGGGTAGCGGATGACGGCCGGCTTCCCCGAGTCGAGGGCCCATTCGAGGCAGAGGGCGAGCTCGGCTCCGCTCGCGGGCGCGAGGATCGCGAGATTGGGAAAGGAACGGAAAATGGCGATATCGTAGAGTCCCTGGTGGGTCTCGCCGTCCTCGCCGACGGCCCCGGATCTATCCAAGGCGATGACGACGGGAAGGCCGGGCAGGGCGACGTCGTGAAAAACCTGATCGACTGCTCTCTGGACGAAGGTCGAGTAGAGGGCGACGACTGGCCGAAGGCCGGCCGAAGCGATTCCGGCGGCGAAGGTGACAGCGTGCTCCTCGGCGATGCCCACGTCGTGGAGGCGGCCCGGACAGGCGACTTGGAAGGCGTCGAGGCCAACGCCCGTCGTCATGGCCGCGCTGATCGCGACCAGGCGCTCGTCTATGCAGCCGCGCCTGACCATCGCCCGCGAAAAGGCTTCGGTGAAGGTCAGTGGCGAGGATACGCCCGGCGAGGATACGCCCGGCGAGAGCTCCTCCGCCTCGCCGTCGAGGCATCGCGTGGGTGCGACCCCGTGGTAGAGGCTCGGATCCTCCTCGGCCAGATCGAAGCCCTTGCCCTTTCTCGTGACCACGTGGACGACGACGGGCTTGCCGATGGCTCGGGCCTCCCGAAGCACGTTGGTCATCGCCGTGATGTTGTGCCCGTCGATGGGCCCCGCGTACTCCAGGCCGAGATCGGAGAATAAGTTCTCCTTGAAGAGGAGGGCCTTGACCGCCCTCTTGGCCCTGACCATTCTGTCGTAGAGGAAGTCGCCGATGAGGGGAACACCCTTCACGATCCGGTCGATGCGCAGGCGGATGCCCTGGTATCGTACCGTGGCCGAAAGCCGGGACAGGTAGCTCGAAAGAGCGCCCACGTTGGGCGAAATAGACATCTTATTGTCGTTGAGCACGACGACGAGGGGCAGGCCGAGCTGGCCCGCGTGGCCGAGCGCCTCGAAGGCCATGCCGCCGGTTAGAGCCCCGTCCCCTATCACCGCGACCGCCACGCCGCCCTGGCCGAGAACGCGACGGGCCTCGAGGATGCCCAGGGCCGCAGAGATGGACGTGGACGCGTGGCCGGTGTCGAAGGCGTCGTGCGGGCTCTCGGAGCGCTTGGGAAAACCGGAAATGCCGTCCAGCCTGCGAATGCTCTCGAACTCGTCGCGGCGGCCGGTGACGAGCTTGTGCGCGTAGCATTGGTGCCCGACGTCCCACACCACGGCGTCGCGGGGAGAGTCGAAGACGCGGTGGATGGCGAGGGTCAGCTCGACCACCCCGAGATTGGACGAGAGATGGCCGCCGTTCCGCCCGACTACCGCGACTATTTTTTCCCGAATCTCCGCCGCCAGGGCCTTGAGCTCCGGCAGCCCGAGCTTCTTCAGGTCCTCCGGGGAATCGATCGAATCCAAGAGTGCCATCGCCGATTACGATACCACAGCCCGCCGCCTATTGCTACTAAGCACGCTCGCGAGGCAGGATGATCCCATGTCCGAATTGAAGCTCCTCACCCTGGACCTTCGAGCTCCCCTCCCTTATCGGGGTTTGGAGAACCCGCCTTTCGCGGGAGCGCCCTTCGCGGGTTCTACTCTCGTTCCCGACGGCTCGGGAGTCTTTTTCGAGACGAACTTCGGCGTCGACATGGCGGAAGGCGAGGAGGAGCTCTTCCTCTTCGAGGAGGAGGATCTCATCGCCTTCGACCTTGACGAGGGTCCCCTGCTGCGCCGTCCCCTGCCGCGGCCCAGCTTCTACGGCAGGCGCTCCGAGGCCGATACGGCTTCAGCGAAGCTCGCGGCGGGGAGCTACATTTTTCTCCAATGGCGGCCCCTCGACGAAAATGAACTGCTCGAGGGGCTCGAGTGGTTCGCGAGAGAGGCATGGTGGGAACGAGCTGCCGCGAAGGGACCCTATTTCCTGAGGCGGGTACGCGAAGACGGCGGGCTCGCGACCCAGGCCTTAAGAAGGATGGATTAGGGGGAAGCGCAGGAGGAAACCCGCCCCGGCGCCGGCCAGTCCGGGGCCCGTCTCCACGGCGCCACCCAGCTGGACGGCCAGTTGCGAGACGAGGAGGGAGCCGAGGCCGCTCCCGTTCCTGAAGTCGAAGCCCCCAGGCAGGCCGATTCCGTCGTCTTCGAGACGGAGCTCGACGATCTCCCCCTCGACGCCGAGGCTCAGCCTGATCCTGCCTCCGCCTTGTCCCGGGAAAGCGTGCTTGGCCGAGTTGGCCGCCAGCTCGTATAGAAGCAGGCCCACGGGAACGGCACGGTCCGTGGCTATGAGAAAGCTGGCGCAGTTCGTCTCGAGCATCAGGCCTCTTTGGCTTAAAGGGGACTCGACGACTGCCCGCGCGACCTCGGCGAGGTAGACCCCGAGATCGATGTTCCCGATGGAACTGGTCTTATGGAGCTGCTCGTAGAGAAGGCCGATGGTGCGCACGCGCACCTGCGCCTCCTCGAGAGGGGCCCTCGCCTCCTCGTTCTCGATGGAGCCGGCCTCGAGGGAAAGGAGGCTCACGATGAGGGATAGGCTATTCTTCACCCGATGCTGGAGTTCCGCGTAAAGCCGGTCCTTGTCGGCCAGCGCCTTCTTGAGGGCCGAGTCGGCGAGGACGCGCGCCGTTGCGTCACGCGACACGCCGGCGACCTCCACGACCCGGCCCTCGGCGTCGAATACCGCCTTCGTGGATATCTCGACCCACTTCGTGCCCCCGCCCTTGCAGGGTTGCTCGAAAATATCGGTGCTGACCTCTCTCGCCGCGGGGTCGCCCCGCGCGATGGCATCGGCGAGAAGGCCCATCCACGCCCCAACCTTCTCGAGCGAGGCCGGGGACATGGAGTCCTCGAGGGGCTCCGCGATGGCCTCCTCGACGCTCATTCCGCGGAGAGCCGTAATCGAGGGACTGACATAGGTGAAGCGCATCGAGGCAGTGTCGAGGGTCCAGATGACGTCGCCGACGTTTTCCGCGAGGAGGCGATAGCGCTTGTCGCTTTCGCCCAACGCGGTCTCGGTGGCGATGTTGTGCCGCGAGAGGATCCGCTCCTTGAACGCCCCGTGGGCGAGGCTCGTCACGATGCGGCCGAGAGAGCCGAAGAAGGACATGAGCTCGGTTATCCTCTCGCGAGGGTAGCGCGGCAGCTCGCGAACGGCGGACAGGTAGTCCTCGACATCCCAGCCGAGTCCCCTGGCGCGGGCGGCGAACTCCCCCTCGTCCACTTCGTCATCGTCATAGAGGAATTGGCCGATGAAGAGGGTCCCCCAATGCACGCCTTCGACGACGAGGGGCAGCGCTATTTCCCGCAGAAGGTCGGCGCAGCGGTATTCGACGTAGCCTTTCTCCGTCGGCTCGCCAAGGAGGGCCTCGACGCGGCGATCGCTCTCCATGCAGCCGGCGGAGGTTTCAGGATTCGTCCGGTGGAAATCGCGGCAGACGCGGGTCATGGGTGCCGCGGCGTGGACCGCCCCCTCTTTCGTGACGATGGAGACCCGGACGCCGGTGAAGGCGTAGAAGGAGGCCAGGAGCTCGCGGACGGGCGCGAAGTCGAACGCTTCCATCGCCGCTTTCACCTCGAGGCCGATGATCGATTCGTCCTCGACGAGGAGTATCCGCGCCTTCGGCGATCCTTCCGTCATATTCCGTGAGTATAGCGGCGGAACCCCCATGAAACAATCCGATGGATGGCACGACGGCCGCGGCCGCGCTATACTGGAAGGCGATGGATATCAACGATGAAACAAAGCAACTCCGCTACGAGGCGGCCAGGAATGCCTTCGCCCTCAAGATGGCCACGCTCCACGACCTCTCGCTCGAGCTTTCCCTCGCGGACGACGTGGACGAGCTCTGTCGACGCGCCGTCATCCTCGGGCAGCGCGTCCTCGGCTTCGACCGGATAGGCATCTGGTTCGTCGACCCCGACGACCCCGACGAGCTCTACGGGAGCTTCGGCACGGACGAGGCGGGCCGCATCCGGGACGAGCGGGGCGCCCGCTACCGGCTCTCGGACGAGGGCCTTCCCGAGGGCGCCAACGACGGCAAGGAGCCCGTCTATTACCTGGGGCTGGGACCTTGCTTCAACGAGCGCCACGAGGAAGTCGGCAAGGCCGAGAGGGCGCTCGCCCTCCTTTGGGACGGCCGCAAGGTGATAGGCAAAATCTGGGTGGATAACCTGATCACCAAGCACGCGATCGACGGCGGCTCCCTCGAGCTCCTCGTCCGATACGCGAGGATCGTCGGCTCGCTCTCCAGCCTCAAGCGCGTCCAGGCCGAGCTGATACTCCTCTCGTCGACGGACGGCCTCATGGGCGTCGTGAACCGGCGCACCATCCTCACCCTGCTCGAGAAGCAGTTCAGCCTTGCCGCGCGCAAGGGCGACGACCTCGCGGTCATCTTTTGCGAGCTCGTCGGCCTCAAGGCCGTGAACGACAGCCTGGGCCACGCGGCCAGCGAGGAGTATATAAGGATAGCCTGCTCCGTTTTCCTCGGCGTGCTGCGCGACTCCGACGCGGTGGGCAGGCTCGGAAACGACGAATTCCTCGTGGTCCTGCCGGACTGCAACGCGGCGGGCGCCGCTATCATCGACGCGCGAATCGAGGCTGCCGTGGCCCAGGCCAGCTCCGAACCGAGGCCCTTCGCCGTATCGCTCTGCAGGGGCGTCGCGACCTGCGGGGAGTTCGGGAAGGCCAACCCCGATCTGACTACAAAGGCCCTCGTCAACCTTGCCGACAAGCGCATGCGCGAGACGAAAAGTCACTCCAAAACGGCGTAGATGCGGCGGACGCCGGCGCTCGAGGATTGTTCCTTCTGTATCCGGAACTTCCCGAGTGCCCCCGTGCGCTCGACGTGGGGCCCGCCGCAGACTTCCTTGGAGAAGTCGCCTATCGAGTAGACCTTGACCGTATCCTCGTATTTCTCGCCGAAGAGGGCCGTCGCCCCGGAGAGCTTCGCCTCGTCCAGCTTCATCATCGCCATCGTGACCGGCAGGTCGCGGCCGATCTGTTCGTTGACGATGGCCTCGACCCGCTCGATCTCCTCCTTGGTCATCGGCGCGCCGTGGGAGAAATCGAAACGCATCCGCTCCGTCGTGATGTTCGACCCCTTCTGCGCGACGTGGCCGCCGAGCACGATTATCAGCGCCTTCTGCAAAAGGTGGGTGGCGGTGTGGTACTTCGTCGATACCTCGGAGTGGTCGGCCATCCCGCCCTTGAAGAGCTGCTCGGAGCCCGCGCGGGAGAGTTCCTGGTGTTTCTTGTAGGCCTCGTCGAACTCGGGTCTGTTCACCTTCATCCCGTTCTCGGCGGCCAGCTCCTCGGTGAGCTCGATGGGAAAGCCGTAGGTGTCGTAGAGCTTGAAGGCGAGGCGGCCTGACATGATTCTCTGCGGGTTCTTGAGGAGGTTCGGGAGCATCTTCTCGAACTCGTGCTCGCCTTTCTGCAGGGTCTCGAGGAATTTCTCCTCCTCCTTGGACAGCTCGTCGAGGACTCGGGCGCGGTTGAGGGCGAGCTCGGGGAAGGGCCCCGAGAAGTTGTCGACGACCGCCGCGGCGGGAGCCGCGAGGAAAGCGCCCTCGATGCCGAGCTTTCGGCCGTGGCGCACCGCGCGGCGGATGATGCGGCGCAGGACGTAGCCCGCACCCACGTTGGACGGCATTACCGCCTTGGGGTCGCCGAGGATGAAGGTCGCCGTGCGGACGTGGTCGGCTATGATGCGCAGCGAACGGTCCTTCTCGGGCTCGCTCCGGTACTTATAGCCGGCCAGGGCCTCGATGGCCTCGATGATGGGTCCGAAGGCTTCCGTATCGTATACCGATTTCTTGCCCTGGAGGATGCAGACGGTGCGCTCGAGGCCCATGCCCGTGTCGACGTTCTGCGCGGGCAGCCGCACGAGGGTCTTTTCGTCGATCCTGTTGAACTCCATGAAGACGTTGTTCCATATCTCCATCCAGGACTCGGGCTTCGTTCCCTTGTTCGAGTTCTCGGGCGGCAAGCCCTCGCCGACCCAGAAGAAAATTTCGGTGTCGGGGCCGCAGGGCCCCGTGGGACCGGCGGCCCACCAGTTGTCGGCGGCGGGCATGTAGGCGATCCGACCGGAGGCGATGCCGTGCGACTTCCAGGCCTCGGCCGAGGTATCGTCGCGCGGGGCGTTTTCGTCGCCCTGGAAGACCGTCACCGAGATCATGCGCGGGTCGAGGGCGAGCCAGGCGGGCGACGTGAGGAACTCCCATGAATAGGCGATGGACTCTTTCTTGAAATAGTCGCCGAGGGACCAGTTGCCGAGCATCTCGAAGCAGGTAAGGTGGCTCTCGTCGCCTACCTCCTCGATGTCTCCGGTACGTATGCACTTCTGGTAGTCGGTGAGCCGCCTGCCCGCCGGGTGGGGCTCGCCGAGGAGGTAGGGGACGAGGGGGTGCATGCCCGCCGTCGTAAAGAGCACGGTGGGATCGTTCTCGGGTATCAGGGACTTGCCGGAAATCTCGGCGTGGCCCTTGGATTTGAAGAAATCGATGTATTTGCTGCGCAGCTCGTGGATAGTGATCATGGCGGCGAGTGTATAGGGGGCAAGGGAGACCGTCAACGACCTCTGGAGCGAAGCTCGATCAGCAGGCCTTGGTGGCTTGGGGTGCCGGTCTCGCCTCGGCCTCGGCGTCGGGATAGAAGCTGCGGATCTCCTCGATGCGGGGGAGTATATCGAAAAAGGCCTTGACGATCTCGGGATCGAACTTGCTGCCCGACATCCCGCGAATCTCGTCGTAAACCTTGCCGGCGTCCCAGGGTTCCTTATATGCGCGTTTCGAAATCAGCGCGTCGTAGACGTCGGCCACCGCGACGATGCGGCCGCCCAAGGGTATCTCCTCGCCCTTGAGCTTTCGAGCGGTGCCGTCGGGCCCGCATTCGAGAAAAGCGGAGATCGGGTCCTCCGCCCAGATATCTACCATGCCCGGATAGCCCGTGCCGTCCCAGTTCTCGTGGTGGCGAAGGGCGACATCCGCCGAGATGACGTCCAGCTCGGACTGGGTGTCCGCGAAGAGCTTGGCGCCGAAACAGGTATGGGCCTGCATGACCTTGTATTCATCGGGCGTGAAGCGGGCGGGTTTTTTGAGGATGAGGTCCGAGATCGCGACCTTGCCGACGTCGTGGAGCATCGCGGCCATCTTGAGCGTGTCCTTGGTGCGCTCGCGCTCCTTCTCCGGAACGCCGCGGTTGAAGGCCCAACGTTCGTATATCTCGGCCGCGTAACCCGCGACCCTGTTGACGTGGGCGCCGGTCTCCTTGGGATCTCGCATTTCGGCCATGCGGTTCATCCGGAGTATGATCGCTCGCGTCATGAAGGCGCGCGCGAGGGTGTCCGTCGCGCTCGTCGCGAAATGCCCGACGATCTTCTCGTCGAGCGCCGTGAAGGGCAGGACCGTGCCCGAATCGTCGAACTTGTTGAGCACCTGGATAACCCCGAGAAGCTTATTCGACGAAGTGATGAGCGGTTGGGCGAGGATGGATCTCGTTTTCCAATCATTCAGCTTGTCGAAGGAGGGATTGAATTTATAGGGCTTATCAGACGGTATGGCATAGGCGTCGTCGATTCGGACGACAACTCGGTTTTTTGCCGCGAATCCCGCGGCGCGAGACTCGTCTATTGGAATGCGAGCGTTACTAATAGGAAGCTTCTGACCCGGCGGCAGGCGCTTCTCGAGGGTGGCGTTTTGGCTGTATTTAAATAGCAGCTGATCGCCCTCACAGACGTATATCGTTCCTGCCTCGGCATTTAGCACGCGGCGCGCTTCCATGAGTATTCGCTCGAGAAGAATATCGGCATCCTGAACCTTGGCGAGTTCGGAGTCGATTTGGAATATTTGGTCGCGATAATCCAGTTTCTTGGATGCCATTGGATCTCCGCATTAATTCTCGGCCCTTTCCGACTATAGATTAATCCCACATTCATTACAATTTCCAAAGAAGAAGCGGAAAAACATTTTCTAGGGCAAGAAGCAAAATCGAGTTATAATATGAATGAACGTTCATTCTTTATTAGGGGCACTAATATGTTGAAAATTCTCGTAACGGGGGCATTCGGGAATGTCGGGAGAAGCACGGTCGCTGCATGCCTAGCTGAGGGCTGCCAGGTCACCGTCCTCGAGGCGGATACGAAGCGGACCAGGAGGCTCGTAGGGACCCTCGAGCGCCGGTGGACCAGGCTAGGGCGAAGACCGACTATCCTGCTCGGCGACGTGCGAAATCCCGAAACGGGACGGCGAGCGGTCGCGGGTCAAGACGCGGTGCTCCACCTGGCCGCCCTTATTCCACCGGCCGCCGACAACTTCCCCGAGCTGGCCCGTTCAGTCAACGTAGGCGGTACCGCAAACCTCATCGCCGCCTGCCTCGAGCTTCCTTCCCCGCCGCGTTTCGTATTAGCCTCGAGCGTCGCGGCCTACGGCGACCGCGTCACGAATTACTGGATCCGGACGAGCGATGCCCTCGACCCGAGTCCCGGGGACGATTATGGCCGAACCAAGGTGGAAGCCGAGGCCTTGCTCAGGGCTTCGGGCTTGCCCTTCGTCATCCTCCGCCTCGGCGCGATACTGTGGCGCAAGAAGCTCGATCCCGATCCCCTGCTCTTCTCGATGCCCCTCGTCACCAAGCTCGAAACCTGCCACACCGAAGACACGGGCAGGGCATTCGCGAAGGCGGCGCTCGGGGAGGGCATGGCGGGACGAACCTTTGACATCGGCGGCGGCTCGAGCTGCCGCACCGATTACCGGAACTTCCTCGACAGGATGTTCGGCCTCATCGGACTCGGAGGAATCGCGCGCTTCCCATCGGCGGCCTTCGCCTCTTCGGGCTTCCACTGCGGCTGGTATGCGGACTCGGACGAAGCGGAGGCTGCGCTGGGTTTTCGGAGCAAGGGTCTCGAGGACTATTATGCCGAGGTGGCGGAGGAGACTCGGCTCATTAAACCGCTCGCCGCGCTGGCGGCGCCCCTCGTTCGGCTGCGGATGATCGCCGCGAGCCCTTTCTGGCGCAAGGCCGCGGCCAAAGCCTAGGCCTAGGTTTCGAGCGCGGGCGGAACAAGGACGACGCCAAAGCTGTTCTGGATGGATTGCTTTATGAAATCGATCACGTCATCCGGCCCCACCTTGATGCCCGTGCTGCGGGAGATGCGCAGGGCGTCGAGGCTACCGAGGAAGTAGATCGTGATGGCTGCCATCGCGAAACGAGGGGAAAAATCCATCGCCACGCCGCGGGCGGCGGCCAATTCGGCCAGCAGACCCGAAAAAAGGGAGGCTAGACGCTCGAGCTTTTCCTCGAGATGGGCGCTCCTATCGGCCTCGGCGAGGATTATCGAGATGAGGTCGATGTCGCCGAAAAGCTCCGGTAAAAACCGGTATAGGACCAGGGACAGCCTTTCCTCGACCGGCCCGGGCCCCGAGACCGCCCCGGCCAGGGCGGCGAAGAAGGTCTCCCAGCCCTCCTCGATGAGGGTGCCGACGATGGCTTCCTTGCTTTCGAAATAGGTATAAATAGAGCCGACGGGCAGCTCAACCTCGCGGGCGAGGTCGGAAACGGAACTGCGGTGGAAGCCTTGAGCCGCGAAGAGCCTCTTGGCAGCCGCGAGAATGGCGAGCCGTTTGCCCTCGTCCCTCTCTCTGGCCATCTTCAGACCTCCTCGAAAACTCCGATGCTCCGATTCTTGCGGACGTTGTCCCAGACAAAGATCCGGCCGTTCATCGCGATATACACGCCAGACGGCAGGAGCTGCACGGCCGTGAAGGCGGTCCCGAAATTGAAGAGGGCATCGGAACTCTGTACCTGATAGGGCACCATAGAACCCGTGAGGACGATGGTCTTGGCCAGGCCGACGGGCCCGATAAGCCGCGCGGTTTGGGCCATCGTATCGGTCCCGTGCGTGATGACGATTCGACTCTCTTCGGCGCGCTCACAGGCGACGAGAACCGAGCGCCTGTTCTCGTCCTGCATTTGGAGGCTGTCGATCAGCTGATTGAGCTCGATTTCGACGGGGACGGTCACCCTGATCTGAGCGAGAATCTCGGGGAGGTGGCTTTCCTTGAAAGTGAGCTCGCCCTTGATCGCATCGTAAGCTTTATCGAAGGTGCCTCCGGTGACGATAACCCGGATAGGCTTGGGAATCATGTCTACACTATGCCTTTGAATCCAAGCTTTGGACAAGCCGGAGACCCTCTTGACGGCATTACGAATACCAGTAATATGTCATTCTTCTTCTGTCGACTCGGGATTTCCCAAAAATAGGAGCAAATTGCGCATGAAGCACCGTCTTACCATTTTTGCTCTATTACCGCTATTCTTTAGTTGTCTACTATTTTTTTCCTGTTATAAGCCGATATTTCGATCGTCAGCCAATTCCACGCTCGTAGAGCTTAATTCTTTGGATAGAAAAGAAATACCTAACTATATCGAGAGTCTCACGCGAAATGACCCCATAGCCCCCTACTACCGAGATCCCGCGACAAAAAAGACCACTCTACAATTCTTTTCCACGCTTACGCAGTCCGAAAACGTGGCTCGAGCAATACTGGATAGCTCCGAAAAATACGGCGTCAGACCAGCTCTCGCCTTCGCCCTGGCCCTCGAGGAGAGCGAATTCAGGGTAGATGCGATCAACAGGAACGGAGACTCGGTGGACCGCGGACTCTTTCAGCTCAACTCCAAGTCCTATCCCAATCTTGGAATACGGGAATTCAACGATCCCGGAACGAATGCGCGCTACGGCATCTCCCACTTTAAAAGCTGCCTCGTCGAGGCAGGCAACGAGGTGGCTGCCTTGGCCATGTATAACGCGGGCAACGGGCGAGTCGAGAGGGGCGCGACGCCGAAAAAAACCCTCAACTATGTCTCGCGGATCCTCGCCTACGAAGGCAATATCTCGGGTCTCTTCGCCGCCAAGATCATGACGCTCCCTCGTCCCGCCGAGCCCGGCGTAGCCAGACTCATCGCGGAGAGCGCGAGCATCGGCCTCGTCGCGAATGCGGTCGCGCGGAAATAATTCAGCGGCGGCCGTTCCATTCAGGCCTGGAAAAGCGTTCGGCGGCGAGGAGCCGCGCCTGCACGGTCTCGGCCTCCGAGAGCTGGCCCTGTACGAGTTCGGCCTCCCAGGCCTCCGCGAAACCCCGGCGCAGCGCCGAGGCGGCCTCTTCATAAGGAACCTCGCGGCCGAGCAGGGTCCGCAGCGAGGTCACCCTCCCCTTCACCTCCTCGATGAGCCTGCCCTTGAGCTTCTCGGCGGGCACCTTGAGAAGGGTGAACATCCGATCGAGGTCCAGATCGAGCAGGACGGTACCGTGCTGGAGAAGGCAGCCATGACGCCGAGTCTGGGCGTTGCCTGAAATCTTCTTGCCTCCCGACGCGATATCGTTGATCGGTTCGAAGACGGATTCCAGTCCGAGGATGGCGAGGCCTCGGATCAGGCCCGCGCAGATGAGGCCGTAGGATTCGAGTATGCCGTCGGGCGCGAGCTCGTGGGCGAGGGGAAGCACGAGGGAGTAGGTGATCTCGGCATCGTGGAAGACGGCGCCGCCGCCGGTCAAGCGCCGTACCGCGTCGACGCCGCCTCTGCGGCAGGCTTCGAGGTCCACCTCGGCCTCGAGGCCCTGAAAATAGCCCACGGTGACGCAGGGCGGCGACCAGCGGTACAGGCGCAGGGTGGGTGGCGCTTCGCCCGTCGACACGGAGTCAAGGACCGCCTCGTCCATGCCCATGTTGAGGACCCCCGGAGCGGCTCCCGAGTCAATGAATCTGAGCTTCATGGATGGTCTTTTCCAGGGCGAGCGCGATGTCCGAAGGATCGGCCCCGAAAAGCTGGAGGGGAGGCCTCGAAAAGAGGGAGCGCGCGGCCTCGCCGAGCCGATCCACCGGAAGCCCCGTCAATTCGGCCTCCGCGGCCTCGAAGAGCTCCTCGGGGTGGGCGAAGAAGTCGCCCCTGACCAGCGCCCGGAGGACAATCCCCGACTCGGCTTCGACCTCTATCCGGAGAAGCTTGCCCCCGGGAATCTTGTAGTCGAGCTTCCCCGTCATCGTCCATCGGTCCCATCGAAGGCGGTCCTCGCGTGATAGCTCGTGCGCGCGAGGGGCGCGGACACGACCGAAACGAAGCCTCGGGCGCGAGCCTCTTCCGCATAACGCGCGAATTCCTCCGGCGCGAGGTAGCGGGCGACCTCCATCTGGCGGGCGCTCGGCCTGAGGTAGTGGCCCAGCACGAGGCTCGTGCATCCGACCGAGCGCAGATCGTCCATCGTCCGCAGGACTTCCCCGCGCTCCTCGCCCAGGCCGAGCATGACGCTCGACTTGACTCGGGGAGAGCCGCCGTTTCCTCGGGACCGGGCCGCCGCGAGGGAGAGCGTGCGAAGGCTGCCCGCGTAGGATGCCCGCGCGTCGCGAAGGCCCTGCAGCCTCTCCACCGTCTCCACGTTGTGCGCAAGCACGTCGGGGCGGGCATCGAGAATGAGCTCTATCTCGCCCTCGCGGTAGTCGGGGACCAGGAGCTCGAGACGCACCGGGGGATCGAGGGCCTTTATCGCACGGGCGCAGGCGGCGAAGTGCGCGGCGCCTCGGTCGGGGAGGTCGTCGCGGTCGACGCTGGTGACCACGGCATAGGCCAGTCCAAGCTCCGCGACGGCCCGCGCGAGCTCCTCGGCCTCGTCGGGCCGGAGCGGCTCGCCCGAATTGCCGTGCTTCACCGCGCAGAAACGGCAGCCCCGCGTGCAGACCGAGCCGAGCACCATGAAGGTGGCCGTGGCGGCGCCCCAGCACTCGGCCTTGTTGGGGCAGCGGGCGGAGTCGCAGACGGTGGCCAGGCCCCGCCGTTCGAGGAGGGCGGAAACGCGTCGCCAATTGCCGCCCGAGGGCAGACCCACCTTGAGCCAGGCCGGCTTGTGAACGACGCCCGTCATGAGGCGGAATGGCCTTCGCGAGCGATCCGCCCCTTGGGCTTGGCCTCGCTTCCCTTCAGCCAAGCGGTGAGGAGCTTGCTCCCCTCGACGAGGCCGGAAAGGTCCTGCCTGCCGAGCACGGCGACGCGGAATATGGCCGCCTCGATGACGGCATAGACGAGGTCGCCCGCGGCCTTCACCGAGAAGTAGGGGAAATCTCCCCTGCGCTGACCTTCGATGAGTATGCCGGAGAGGATATGCCGCATCCTGATCGTGCGCCTTCGCACGCGATCGTCGGGGTCGCCGCCGGCCATCCGGATGTGCCCGAGATAGTCCAGGATGACCGTGAGGAGGCGGTGGTGCGCGGCGCAGGCATCCACGACCATCGCCAGAATGGCCGATAGCTTTTCGGGTTGGCTCCGCAAGGAGTCGGCACCGATGGCGAGGATCTCGCTCTCCAATTTTTCCGTGAAGAGCTTTATGCTGAACGTGAATATCTCGCGCTTGTTCTTGAAATAGAGGTAGAGGATGGTTCGAGTTATTCCGCAGCGCTCGGCTATCTTCTGGAAAGTCGTATCCTCGTATCCCTCGGTCACAAAAACATCGAGAGCCTTTTCCAATATTTCGCGCTTCCGTTTTTCGTGCTCGATAGTGATTGACAAGTTCACCGCCTCCGTCTTTGTGTAAGTATACATTCAGGCGACGCACAATGGAAGACAGTGCAAAGCTTGTACCAAGGCCCGTCCTCGGCTAGTATGGATCAAGTGGGGGAGGTGGGGATGCTGTTTTACGAAAGCGTGCTCGTCGCTAGACTCGAAGCCCTGGAAGGCCGAGGCCCCCTGGCCGCGCGGGTCGGCGACCGAAAAATGGAATTCCACGTGTCCCGCGCCGCGCGCGACGAATTAGGCATCGAAGGCAGCCTTTTCCGAAGCACGGGCAACGTTATCCTACCGGATTTTCACGTCGCGCGGCTCCTGGCCCGCCGTATCAACGAGCGCGTCGACGCGGCTCTCCTTCCCGAGAAGGCGGTCCGGGCCGGCAGGCTCAACGCGATGGCCCTCATCGACGAGCTTCTCCACGACGTGGCCCGTCTATTTCGGGAGTCCGCGGCTCCCGACGCATTCGCCCATGCCCTCGCCGACCTCGAGCGAGCCTTGGGCCCGCGGTCCCTCGATGCCCTACTCCTCGCCTTCGTCGACCGGTTCCCTCCCGTTGCGGTCTATGAAGGCCGCGAAAGCGCCGCCGCCTGGCTGGCCGACAGGGCCGAAGGCTCCACCGATGCTTCGGCGGGGGTACCGAACCGAGAGCTCGCCATCGAGGAGCTCGTCCTCCTGCGCCTCGCCAACGAGAACCCCGCCTTCGCGCCCTTCCGCTTCCTCTTCGACGAGGCGGTTCTGGCCAAACCCGGCACGCCCGAGGCCGAGGCCTACGAGAGAGCGATAGGCATCCTCGGCGCGAGTTTCGCAGTAATGCCCAAATTCGGCCCCGACGACCAGGACCTGCTCACGATGCTCCGCAGCCCCGCCGTGGCGGCGCCCTACTCCCTGCCCGGCCAACTGGACTACATCCGCAGCCGTTGGGGCCTCGTTCTGGGCGAAAGACTCCTCCGCCTTTTGGGCTCCCTCGACCTGATCCGCGAGGAGGAGAAACCCCGCTTCCCGGGCCCGGGCCCGACGAGGGCCTACGTCTACTCGGGGATGGAGCGAGAGTACGAGCGCTTCAGCCCCGACAAGGACTGGATGCCCAACGTCGTCATGATGGCCAAGTCGAGCCTGGTCTGGCTCTATCAGCTCTCGAAGGCTTATGGCAGGGAAATCAAGACGCTCGACGCGATACCCGACGAGGAGCTCGACGCGCTGGCCTCGCGGGGCTTCAACGCGCTCTGGCTCATCGGCCTCTGGGAACGGAGCCCCGCGAGCGCCGAGATAAAGCGCCGCTGCGGCAACCCCGAGGCCGCCGCCAGCGCCTATTCGCTCTTCGACTACGAGATCGCCTTGGAACTCGGCGGCTGGCCCGCCCTCGAGCGCCTGCGTGAACGCTGCGGCTGGCGCGGCATACACCTCGCCGCCGACATGGTGCCCAACCACACCGGCATCGACTCGTCCTGGGTGCGCGAGAGGCCCGAGCTCTTCCTTCAATCCGAGCGTTGCCCCTACCCCGGCTACGGCTTCAACGGGGGTGACCTCTCCGGGGACGGCCGCGTGGGGATATGGATCGAGGACCACTACTACGACCGCAAGGACGCGGCGGTAGTCTTCAAGCGCCTCGACCGCGCGACGGGCCGAGTCTCGTACCTCTACCACGGCAACGACGGGACGGGACTGCCCTGGAGCGACACCGCCCAGATCGATTTCCTCAGAAAGGACGCCCGCGAGGCGGTGATGGAGCGCATCCTCCACGTCGCCCGCAACTTCCCGATCATCCGTTTCGACGCCGCGATGATAATGGCGCGCAAGCATTTCCGCAGGCTCTGGTATCCCGAGCCGGGGCAGGGAGGGGACATACCGTCGCGCTCCGAGCGCGGCCTTTCGGCCGAGGACTTCGACCGGGCGATGCCCGAGGAGTTCTGGCGTGAGGTGGTGGACCTCTGCGCGAAAGAGGCGCCGGACACCCTCCTCCTCGCCGAGGCCTTCTGGATGATGGAGGGATACTTCGTCCGCACCCTCGGCATGCACCGGGTCTACAACTCGGCCTTCATGAACATGCTCAAGCTGGAGGAGAACGCCAAGTACCGCGAGACGATCCGCAACACCCAGGAGTTCGACAGGGACATCCTCAAGCGCTTCGTCAACTTCATGAACAACCCCGACGAGGAGACCGCCGTCGCTCAGTTCGGCAAGGGCGACAAGTACTTCGGCGTCTGCACGATGATGGCTACGATGCCGGGCCTGCCCATGTTCGGCCACGGACAGCTCGAGGGTCTCGAGGAAAAATACGGGATGGAATACCGCCGCTCCTACCGCGACGAGGTCCCCGACCGCGCCCTCGTCGAGCGCCACGAACGCGAGATTTTCCCCCTGCTCAAAAGGCGCCGCATCTTCTCCGGGGTCGAGCGCTTCCGCCTCTTCGACCTTGTCGGCCCAGGCGGCTCGATAGAAGAGAACGTCTTCGCCTACGCGAACGGCGACGGCGCCGAACGCGCCCTCGTCGCCTATAACAACGCCTTCGCCCGGGCGGAAGGGTACTTGCGCGACTCGTGCCCCTACGCCGAGAAGCTCCCCGACGGACAGAAGCGCATAACGCGCTCGAGCCTCGGCGAAGCCCTTGGCCTGCGCGAGGCCGGAGGCTTCGCGCGGTTCTGCGTCATGCGCGAGCAGCGTTCGGAGCTCTGGTACATACGCCGTTCGCGCGAGATCGCGGATCGCGGTCTGAAACTCATCCTGAACGGCTATCAGAGCCAGGTATTCCTCGATTTCTTCGAGGTCGAGGACGACGAGCGCGGGCTGTACTCGGCCGTCTATGAGGTCTTGGGCGGCGCCGGCACGGCGGATTTCTCCGCCTCCGTCCAGGACGTCGCCCTCAAGGACCTCTACGGTACCCTCGCAGCCTTGGTCACGCCCGAACTCATAGCCTGGGCCAAGGGCCTGGCGACGCGGGAGAAAGGCCAGACGACCGCTGCCGTCCTCAAGGCGGCGCGCGTCCCCGCCCTGGTTTTTTTCACCGCCACCCGCGCTCTCATGCGGGAGGAAGCTGCCGAAGAGGGCCTGCCGGGCGATCTTTCGCCCACCGCGACGCGCGCGACGCGGACGACGAGCGCAAAACGCGTGGCGGCCTTGGCCAGGAAGGACGACGCGGCGGCCAAGGAAGCGACGAGACGCTTCGCAGCTTCGCTCTCGAGCCTGGCCTCACTCGCGCAAGACGCCTCGCGCGCGCTTGCCGCCGAGGCGAAACGCGGCTCGCGGCCAACGACGAAACCGCCGAGCAGGGACGAGGAAGCCGCCCTTCTCCTCGCTCGGGAGATCGTATTTCCCGGCAGGGCGGAGCTGGCCCTCTGTTATGCGCTTTTCGACGGACTCAAGCCGCTGTGCGGCGTCGACAAGACAACGGGGACAATGGCGAGCGCTTCCGAGGGCGCCCGCCGCATCGTCGACCGTTATTGCCTCGATCGGAAGCTCCGCGAGGCGCTCCGCGGCTCGGGAATGCACGGCGACGAGTCCTATAAAGGCATAGCCATCGCCAAAGCCCTCTTGCCGAGGCTCCAGAACGCGGGTTCGGAACCCAATCCCGCGGCGATCGTCGCGAATTTCGAGGCCGAAGAAGAGCTGCGGGCCCTTCTCGGCTTCAACCTCTTCGACGGCGTTACATGGTTCAACAAGGAGCGCTTCGATGAGATGGCGCGCCTTGCCGCCCTTTTCGCGTCCGTCTCGCCCGGCGCGGACGGACGCGATAGCGATGCGGAGGAGATCCAGGCCCGAGCGCTCAAGCAGGCGCGCTGCGCCCTCTCGCTGATCGAAGCCGGCGCCGAGGCGGGCTATCGGCTGGACGGCTTGGACGCGGCCCTCATCGCGCTCTCGACGGAGAAGAAGGCGCCGATCAAAAAAGCGCAGCCGAAAAAAACGAAGGGGTCTAAAAAGTGAGCGAAGGCGAATTCGAGGCTATCGACTGGAGGCTCTTCGAGGAGAACGTTTCCGAGCTTCTCTCCGAGGAGTGGATGCTCGTGACCCCAGGGGTCCCGGGGCGATGGAACACCATGACCGCGTCGTGGGGAGGCTTCGGCCATATCTGGAACATGGACGTAGCCTTCGTCGTCGTCCGCCCGTCGCGCCATACCTACGGCTTCATGGAAAGGGAAACGGGCTTCACGCTCTCCTTTTTGGGCGAGGGTGGGCGCAAGGCGCTCAACATATGCGGCGCGAGGTCGGGACGGGACACGGATAAGGCCAAGGCGGCGGGCATCACGCCTCGGGCCTTCCCCGCACGCGGCGGGCCCGCCCATAGCGGCGGCGCGAGTGTCGGCGCCAGCGAGCGCGTCGGCTTCGAGGAGGCCAGGCTCGTCCTATCCTGCCGCAAGGTCTTTGCGCAGGACCTCGATCCCGGCTCCTTCGCCGATCCGGCGATTCTTACTCTGCATTACGCCAAGGGCGACCTGCATCGCCTCTACGTTGGCGCCATCGAGGGCGCTTGGAAGCGATAAGGAAACTACTCCGCCCCGCCCTGCGCGACCGTTCGGTCCGCTTCGTCTTCCCCAGCGAGATATGCGCCGAGGCCTGGCTCGTCGAGTCCCTGCGTATGGGAGTCGGGGCAATCGAGGCCGACCGATTTCTCGGTTGGGACAGGTTCAAAGAGGCGTCCGCGCGCGTCGACGGCAGGCCCGCTTCCGATGATTACATCCGAAGGATATTCGCCGCGAATCTTCTCGCGGAAAACGCGGCGGAGCCTTTCCTGTCCTCGTTACTGCCGCCGGCCTACGCAGAGTTCTGGCAGCCCTTCGCGGGCTATCTGGCCTCGCGGCTCCCCGCTCTCGGCCGCTTGCCGAACGCTATGCGCGAGGCCGGCCGAGTCGCGCGCGGCGACCCGGCCGTCTCCGATTGGCTCGATATCCGCGAGCGCTACGAGACCTTTCTTCGCGGGATAGGGCGCTTCGAGCCCTCGTACGAACCGCAAGCCCTGCGCGACCTCCAGGGTAGGACCGTGATATTCCTTCCCGAGCTCATCGAGGATTTCGAAGAGTACAGGGCCGTCCTCGAGACCGCGCCCTCCATTGTCCTGGTCGGCCTTCCCGCTCCGCGTTCCGCGGAGCGGCCCGCTCCGCGACTCGCGGAGCGTTTCGAGGTGCAGCTACGCAGGCCCGAGACGGCCCTGGCCGAGCTTCGGCAGGTCCTGGCCGAGGTCGGCGAGCTCCTCGACTCGGGACTCGATGCGGAGCGGATCGCGATCACGGTGGCGGGCCTCGATCGCTACCGCCCCTACCTCGAGCGCGAGGCGATCCTTTTTTCCGTGCCCTTGGCCGTGCGTTCGGGCTTGAATCTTTCCGCGACCCCCGGCGGCAGGCTATTCGCCGCTCTGCGTGACCTCTACTCTTCCGGCTTCTCGTTCGACGCGTTGCGCGATCTGGTGATGTCGCCCGCCTGGCCGTGGAAGGAACCGCGGGTTTTCCAAGGGATCATGGCCGAGGGCCTGCGGCTTCATGCCGTCGCCCCCTGGCCGGAGGGCGGGAAGGCCGCCGACGCTTGGGAGCGCAGCCTCGGCGGCAGCCTTCTTTCCGCGTACCGTAGACTCAAGTCCCGAGTGACCGCAATCGCGGCGGCGGCCGATTTCAAGTCGCTTTTGAAGGCATATAACGCGTTCAAAGCCGAGTTCCTATCCCCCGAACGAGACGATTGGGATAAAGGCGCCGACCTCAGCCTCGCCCGCTGCGTCGTAGAGCTCGAGGGCCTCGTCCACGCTCAAGGCCAGTCGGGCCTCGAGGTCACCGGCGCCTTCGGCATCTTCATGCGCGCCCTCGATTCGAAGCCTTACGTAAGCTCCGCCGCTGGCGACGGCGGGGCCGGCGTGCCCGTCTATGAGTGGCGCGTGGCCGCGGGGATTTGCCCCGAGCGCCACTTTGTCCTGAACGCGTCCCAGGACGCGCTCGCCCTGCCCTCCCGCGGTTTCGATTTCCTGGGCGAGACGCTCCGCAAGGAGCTCGGGACCGCCGGAGACGCCGCGCCCGCCTTCATCGAGGCCTACGCGCTCTCGGGCGCTTCCGTCTCTTTCTCCTGCCCGGAGGCGGGCTTCGGCGGCGAGGAGGCCGTACACGGCTTTCTCGTGTCCATGTCGAGAGAAGACGCCGTGGAAGGCCCGCGCGATTTTTCGTACCGTGAGGAAGCAGCATGGCTTTCGGGCCGAGGTCCCGCGCCGAAGCGCATCCATAAGACGCAAGTCCTGGGTCTCGCGGCCGCCGCGGCGGCGCCTTTCGCGGCGTCGGGCGACGGCGCCTTCCTCGAGCCGGCGACCGCCGTCCTGGCCGCGCGGCGCCTGTACCGCGAGGGGGAAGCTCGGCCGGGCATCGACTCGACGTCTATCGACGATTACCACTCCTGTCCCTACGCATTTCTCTACCTCAGGCTTCTCCGCGCCGGACCCGAGCCTTCGGGCATAGCCTTCGCCGACGCGCTCTTCATGGGCGAGGTCTACCACTCCGCCCTGGCCATCCTCTTCGCGCGCATCCGCGACGCCGACGGCCGTTTCAAAAGCGAGCGCGTCGACGCGTATCGGGGGCTCGTCGGGGACTGCCTGGACGAGGCTTTCGCCCAGCTCGCGAACAAGCGCGGCGCCTTCGTCGGCGTCGTCCTCGAGACCTACCGCGGCAGGCTCGAGCGCTACCTTCAGAACCTCGTGTCGGTCGAAGCCGAACGATTCCCCTCGCTCGAGATCAAGTTCCTCGAAGCCGAGTTCGAGCTCGAGTATCCCGAAGTCGCGGGCGGCGTAGTGCTCCGCGGCCGAATCGATCGCATATCGCGCTCCGAGAAAGGCGCCATCGTCGTCGACTATAAAAAGGGAAGCCTCCCCACGAAGGCGCAGGTCGCGCCCGACGCGGACGGGAACATCGCGGAGGCGCAGATACCCTGTTACCTCCGCCTCGTCACGGCCAGCGGCCCGATAATGGGCGCCGAGGGACCTGCCGTGGGCGCGGAAATAGACTCGGCCTGGTATATTTCCATCGAGGGTGACTCCAATAGGAAGCCCGGTTCCGCCGCCTGCGCCTTCGGAGCCCCGGCATCGGGACCGGGGTCGGCCCCGGGACCGACGGCTGCGCGTGGCGACAGGGCCGCATACGTTCCGCAAGAGGGCCTCGAGCCCTTCCTCGACGCCTTCGACGATGCCCTTCGCAGGACCGTCGAGGGCATTTTCGCCGGTGCCTTCCCCTTGGCTCCCAAAGAATCGCAGAAAATGGCCTGCGCGAACTGCGGAGCGAGGGGCATTTGCCGTGAGCGCTACGCACTGCGCTTCGGGGTCAATTCATGAGCGGGGAGCCCAGGTACAAACGAGCCCGAGACCTCGAAGGAGAGCAACGCGCCGCCGCGATGGCCGAAGGCAATGTCGTCGTCGCCGCGGGCGCGGGCTCGGGCAAGACCACCGTCCTCGCGGCGCGCTACGTGCGGCTCCTCGAGACGGGCA
>JBEKVO010000056.1:0-22176 GCA_049513895.1 Rectinemataceae bacterium
ATGCCATCCTTCGGATGACATCAAGAGCCCTTCGATCAAACTGCCTGCCATCTATCTCATCCATGATCCATGATATCATGGATTCCGCGATTGTGTAGACTATTCACGCGACTGGATAGTAAACATGGGCTGCGGCCACTGCTTCTATTGCAGGCAAGGCCAGAAGCTCATGTGCCCCGAGTTCCACCAGCTCGGCATCCACGTGAACGGGACCTACGCCGAGTTCGCGGCCGCGCCCTGGGCCCAGGTGCACAGGCTTCCCGAGAACCTCAGTTTCCTCGATGGCGCCTTTATCGAGCCAGTGTCCTGCGTCATCCACAACGCGAAGGCCATGAAGGCCGAATTGGGCTCCTCGGTCGCCGTTATCGGCTGCGGCCTCGGCATACTCCACGGGGCGGTGGCCGCCCTGCGGGGCTGCGCCCCCGTCATCGTGATCGGCACCAACAAGAAACGCCTCGAGGTAGCCAGGAAGATGGGCGCCGACCATACGATCTACGCCAAGGAAGTCGTCGACGTCGTGGCCGAGGTCAAGAAGCTGACCCACGGCAGGGGCGCCGACTACGTGGTAGAGGCAGTCGGAAGCACGGCCACCTACGAGCAGGCCTTCCGCATGGTTCGCGACGGCGGTACGGTGTCGGCTTTCGGAATAACCAACGAGTCCGACACGATGCCGCTGCGCACCTACGACCTGGTCCTTCACGAAAAGAAAGTCACCGGCTCCTGCGCGGGCGTCGGCAACGACTGGTCCGAGGCGATGACCCTCATAGAACATGGACGCATCGTTCCAAGGCACATGTTCTCCATGATAGTGCCCCTCGAGGAACTCGAGGCCGCGCTGAAGGAGCTTAGGACGAACCCGGACCTGATAAAGGTCTTCGTATCCTCGGATATCTCCAAGCGGGAAATTCTCTAAGGCCCGAGTCATGAGCATCACGGAGAAGGCAATGGAAACCGATAGAGTACTTCTGACGAGCATCCAGTTCGGCGCCAAGACGGTGCCCAATCGAATCGCCATCAACGCGATGGAGTGCTGCGACGCGGACACCGACGGTAACCCGAGGGAGACCGCCTTTCGGCGATACGAAAGGCTCGCCCGGGGAAACGCCGGCGTCATCATCATCGAGGCGCTTTCCGTCGTGGACGAGAACAAGGGCCGTGCGCACCAACTCACCGCCCTTCCCCAGAACCAGAAAGGCCTCGCCGACCTCGTCGCCGCGATGAGGAAGACCAACCCGAAGCCGGCGATACTCTGGCAGCTCACGCACTCCGGCGAGCTCTCCAGCCCGGAATTCTCCGAACGGGTCTGCGTAAAGCCCTTCCCCGGCTATGAAGGACGCCTGCTCACCGAGGAAGAAGTGGACGCGATACTGGAGCGCTTCGTCTTCGCGGCGAAGATGGCCAGCGATTGCGGCGCCGACGGCGTGGACTTCAAGCTCTGCCACGGATACCTGGGCTCACAGCTTCTCCGCCCGTTCAACGACCGGAAATGGAAGTATGGCGGTTCCTGGGCCAATCGCACGCGCTTCGCCTACGAGTTCTACGAGCGGGTGGCGCGCGAGGTGAAGAATCCGAACTTTATCGTCGGCTCCAAGATCTCCGCATGGGAGGGCCTTCCGGGCGGCATGGGCTCGGCTGGTCCCGATACCCCCGTAATCGATCTCGCCGAGGTTCTGGACCTCGTACGAGGTCTGGAGGCGCGGGGCGCGAAGTACATCGTCCAATCGGCGGGAAATCCTTCCCTCACCCTCGCCCTCACCCAGCCTGACAAAAAAATCCCCGACTACGCCTACCTGCATTTTTGGTTCCAGAAGGAATTCAAGAGGGTGATGAAAAAGGAGACTGTCTTGATCGGCTCCGCCTACTCCCTCTTCCGGGATGGAAGGAACAGCTTCCGCGGCGTGAAGCGGGAGGAGTCCTCTCTCGTGTATTGGGCCAATAAAAACATAAGCGAAGGAATCTGCGATATGATCGCCCTCGGTCGTCAGTCCCTCGCCGATCCCCTCCTGCCCGCCAAGCTGGAAGAGGGCAGGGAGAGCGAGATCAAGTGGTGCACCGGCTGCGATAATTGCATCGAGTTCCTGATCAGGCAGCGGCCCGTGGGCTGTTCAACGCACGAGCGGGAATACACGCTCGAGCTGCAGGAGATCCGCAAGGAGCGGGGCAAGCTCGAGGAGTCGGAAAAGCATACATAATAGGGTTCAACGGAGGGTTTCCTCGAACTCGACGTACTTCTCTTCCCAGGTATCCGCATCCTGGGGGAGGTACTCCTGGATCGGGAAGGACCTTTTAATCAGCTCCTTGCCCTCTTCGACGGAGGATATCCGACTATCGGCCATCAGCTGGACGAGGACGTTCCCCAGGGCCGTCGCGTCGGGCAGGCCGGCCCGTACTCGCCGCCCGCAGGCGTTCGCCGTGAACTGGCACAGGAGGACGTTCCGCGAGCCCCCGCCCACGATGTCTATGAGGGGCAGGGGCCGTCCCGAAAGCTCCTCGATCTTCTCGACCGCCCATCGGTATTTGAAGGCCAGGCTTTCCAGGACGCATCGGACGGTTTCGCCCATCGTCTGCGGGGCAGTGTCGCCGGCCTCCCGGCAGCGCTCCGCGATGGCGGCTCCCATGTCCCGCGGCGAGAAGAACAGGGGATCGTCGGGATCGATCCCGTGCGCGAAAGGCGCCGCCCGAGAGGCGGCCGTCTCCATCTCCGCGAAACCGCAGCTCTCGCCCCGGGCCTCGCACTGACGTTTGAGCTCCTGGACTATCCATAGGCCCATCACGTTGCGAACCAGGCGATGCCTGCTTACGAGGCCGCCCTCGTTCGCGATATTGTATCTATATCCCAGGGTCTCGATGATGGGTGCCGGCACCTCCGTCCCAACCAGGGACCAGGTCCCGCTGCTGATGATGGCGCGATCGCCCTCCGAAGTCGCGGCGAGGAATGCCGATGCCGTGTCGTGCTCGCAGGCCGACACGACGTTGAAGCCCGCGATACCCAGCTCTCGGTTGTATGTCTCCTTTGTCCTGCCGACCAGCGTTCCGGGTTTGACGATCCGGCAGAGGAGCTCCCTTGGAATGTCAAAGGCTTCGAGTATCTCGTCGCTCCAATCGTCCTTTCCGAAGTCGAACATCTGGCTGACGGAGGCGATGGTGTATTCGGACAGGGCTTCGCCCGTCATGAAATGGATGAGGAGGTCCGGCGTGAAAAGTAGCTTATGCGCGTTGTCCAAGATATGGCCTTGGCCGGCCTCGCGCATCGCGGCAAGCTGCATGAGAGTGTTGAAGGGGGCGACCTGGTTGCCCGTGATCGCGTAGAGCCTCTCCGGAGGCATTTTCGCGTAAATGGCTTTTTTATACCGTTCGGTGCGCTTGTCCCTGTAGCAGCGCAGCGGCGTCAACATCTCTCCGCGCCCGTCGATGAAGGCGTGGTCGTTGGAGAAGGAGTCGAGACCGATCGATCGTATCGGACCCTCCGCGAGCCCCGCGGCTTTACGAATGCCGAGGCTCATCTGGCGATAGATGTTCAGCAGGTCCCAGTACAGGCAATCGTTCGCGGCTACGGGCTCGTTGTCGAACCTGTGGACGGTCTCGAGGCGGAGGCGATTCCCGTCGAAACGGCCGAGCAGGAGCTTCCCGCCGCTCCCGCCGAGGTCGAAGGCCAGGTAATTCATACCCATCAGATGTTGTTCTTGAATATCCCGCACATGGCGTCGCACTCGATCCGTTCGAGCATGCTGTAGGCCATGTAGATATCGTTGCCGGAAACCAGTACCCCGTGGAGGGGAAGTATGCAGCCGATGGGCTTTTTCTCGGCGATCTGGCGGTGTTCCTCGAAGTAGCGATAGACGTTCTCCGACAACTCCCTGGTGTAGGCCTTGGTGTAGGGGATGCATCCCACCTCGCCCCTCCCCATCGTGGCTTCGGAGATATTGGGGATGGGCTTGGCCTGCACGACGTAGACCATGCAATAGAACGGATGGGCATGGATGGTGCAACCGATGTTGTCGAAGTTGCCCAGGATGAGCTGGTGCATGTAGCTCTCTCGCGAGAGCTTGCCCGTGCCCTCGAGCACCCGCATCTCCGAGTCGACCAGGAGGAAATCCTCCGCGTCGAGTTCGCAGTGCCTGCGCTCGGACATGAGCGAGGGGCTGATCAGCATGCGCCCCGGAGCCACCTTGACGGCGAAGTTGCCGCCCGCGGCGTTGGTCAGCCTGCGATCCCACATCAGCTTGGCCACCTTGACCATTTCCAGCCGCATATCCATGTATGAAAGTTCGCTCATTTCGAAATTCCCCTTTCAGCCGATTTTACGAACATCGCAGGCAGCGACGAGCTCCTTGGCCCGTGCCGGGTCGAAGCCGACCGAGAGCGAGGACTCGGCGGTGGCGGCCGAGGCGGCCGTGGCGATTCTCAGCGTCTCCTCGATGGGCTTCCCCTCGCTGATGCCGTAGACGAGCCCCGCTAAATAGCAGTCGCCGCAGCCGATGGTGTTGCGGACCCGTACCTGGGGCGGCCTCGCTTTGTACAGTCCCTGAGGGCACTTCAGCATGGAACCCTCTTTCCCGAGCGAGACGGCCACGATCTCCACGCAGTATTTGTCCAGGGAATCGAGGGCGCGAAACAGGTCTTGTCCCTCGCCTGTCACCTCTCTCCCGCAGAGAAAGGACAGCTCGCTCAGGTTGGGTTTTATCAGAAAGGGAGCGCGCTCGATGCACCTGGCGAGGGCCGGCCCACTCGTGTCGATAAAGACGCGGAGCGGCTTGTCCTTCAGTTCTTCCATGATGTCGGAATAGACGAAGGGGCTCGGGCAATTACTCGCGTCCCCCGACAGCACGAGGTAGTCTCCCGCTACCGTCCTCGCCCTGAGCGAGGCGATGATCTCGGTCAGGTCCTCCCGGCCCAGGGGAACGCCCTTTTCGGCGACGATCGTGCAATCGTTGTTTCGCTCCACGAAAAGGTAATTGGTCCTGCTGGCGGAAGCCTCCCGATGGATGAACTCGACGTCCAGGCCATAGCCTTCCAGATACGCGATGATGCGCCTGCCAGATTCGCCGTGACAAATACCGAAGGCGCGGTTCTTGAGCCC
Organism: Rectinemataceae bacterium; assembly: GCA_049513895.1. GTDB lineage: Bacteria > Spirochaetota > Spirochaetia > Treponematales > Rectinemataceae > UBA1306. Next base: position 5,081 of record JBEKVO010000056.1, read on the forward strand.
CAGGAGCTTCAGGTTGATCGAGACGTGCGTCCCCTTGCCCCCGATAACCTCCGTGATACCCTCGATCCGATTCGTGACGTTTTTTCGGAATTCATCCATGTACAAAACCCTGTCGATGGCAGGGTTGAGCGTGAGGGTATTGATCATCCCGGAGCCAGGCTCGCGTCTATCTCGAAGGCCTTGGGCGCCGAGGCGGGATCGAAAATCATCGTCTGCCTGAGGTTGGCGATCGCCTTGTCCAAGCCCTCTTCGACGGACATATACGAGTCCTCGTGCTCGATGCTCACGATCCCGTCGTAGCCCGCCGCGCGAAGGGCGCTGAAGATGTCCGCCCAGTCCTTGAGGGAGTGCCCGAAGCCGACCGTGCGGAACTGCCAGGCGCGCCCGAAAGCCTGCCCGAAGCTCTGCATGTCCGTCAGGCCGAAGTAGGAGGCGTTGAACGGGTCGACCATCGCGTCCTTCGCGTGGAAGTAGAAGAGGCAGCCTTCCTTTCCGAGGTGGCGCGCGGCCTGGGCGGGGTCTATGCCCTGCCACCACATGTGGCTCGGGTCCATGTTGGCCCCGATGGCCTGACTGCCGCTTTCGCGGCGCATGCGGATAGCCGTGGCGGGGGAATGCACCGAATAGCCCCCATGCATCTCCATGGCGATCCTCACGCCCCTGTCCTCGGCATACTTACCCATTTTTCGCCAATAGGGGACGAGCTTCTTCTCCCATTGCCAGGCCAGCACCGTCTGGAAATCCTCGGGGAAGGGCGATACCGGCCAATTGGGGTAGAGCGAATCCTCGCAGTCGCCGGGACAGCCCGAAAAGGTCACGATTCGCTCGACGCCGAGCAGGGAGGCCAGATCGATGGCTTCCCTGATGTCGCGGTCGTAGCCCTCGGCCAGCCGCTTCTGAGGATGGACGGGATTCCCGTGGCAGCTCAAGGCGGCTATTTTCATGTCCCTGCGCAGAAAGAGTTCGCGGAATTCCTCCCGGGCTCTTTCGTCGGCGATGAGCCGGCCAGGGTTGCAATGCTCCTTGCCGATGAATCCGCCCGCGCCGATCTCGGCATGGAAGATACCCTTGCCTCGGAATATATCGAGTACCTCGCCGAGCGGCTTGTCCTTATACAAGACCGAAAAGGCCGATAGTTTCATATTCTGCCCCTATTGTCCGAAGTAGACACGTTTTATCACCCTTTGTAGTGATATGCAATAAACAATGTCCTTATCATCAGTAGCGTAGGTGAACTCGAGGACATGGCGATGTTTTAGGATTCAATCCCCCTCTACTTTTTCCCCTGCTTCCTTAATGATGGCGAGGGCTGAATTTACACCGATGCCGAATCGCGATACGCCCATTCCCTGCATACGGCGCAAGGTGTCCAAATCGCGGATTCCACCTGCAGCCTTTATTTTTACCTTCCCATCGACGGTCCTCGCCATGATCTCGATATGCCTGAACTCGGTCGGTTTCGGAGCCCATCCCGTGCCACTTTTTACGAACTGAGCTCCGCTGGCCATGACGATTTTGCATGCGTCCTCAAGTTCCACATTGCTGAGATATGGGGCTTCGACGATGACTTTTAGCGGTTTTCCGCCTATTTCTTTGTATACCGAGGCGATATCGCTTTCCACTTCCCTAAATCGTTTGGATTTCAACAGACCCACGTTCATAACCATATCGAATTCGTCACAGCCGGTTTCGTAGGCTAAGCGTGCCTGAAAGGCCTTTACTTCAGGAGGCTCGCCCCCAGTCGGAAATCCGATCGGCGCGCCGACGAGCACATCCTCGTTCTCAAGAGCCTTTACCAGAGATGCGGAATAACTCGGCAATGCAAAGGCACAGATGAAGTGGTATTTGCAGGCCACATGGACGAGCTGCCTCACGTCTTCTTCGGTGTTGTAAGTCTGCAGAACGCTTACATCGATCAGACTCGCTATATTCAGTGGTTCAAGGCTCACGGGTGCCCCCGAATGCTTTCATTCTGTTTGACAATTAAACATTGTGACGTTACATTGTTTTTGGCTAAATAGCAATATCCCATCGATAAAGAGGTTGTCATGTTTTCTTTTGAGTTCTACAACCCCGTTCGCGTCGTTTTCGGGGTCGGTTCGCTCGATAAAATTGGCAGTTTGTCAGTTTCCCTGGGGCATTCCGCTCTCCTGGTTTCCTATAAGAAACCAGGAGCCCTCCTCGCCGTCATCGATCGGGCAGCCGCACTCCTTTCCGCGGTGGGAACTAGGTCTACCCGCTTCCTCGCGGTGGAGGAGAATCCCGATGTTGCCGCGATACGTGAGGGCGCCGAGCTCTGCCGACGTGGCGCAATCGATCTAATTGTCGGAATCGGAGGCGGCAGCGCGATGGATGCCGCGAAGGCGATAGCGGCGGCGACGCTCTACGACGGGGATCCCTGGGGCATGGTCTACAGCAGGCATGACGACGTCAGAGCGATTCCCCCATCGAGGGCGCTACCGCTAATACAGGTCAATACTTTGCCCGCTACGGGATCGGAGATGAATCAGTGCGCCGTCATCAGCGACCGGACGCGCAAGGAAAAGTCCTATATCTGGGCGGAATGCCTCTACGCAAAGGTCGCGATCATAGATCCGGAACTGACCTACGGGCTGCCGCCATTCCAGACCGCCTGCGCGGCGGCCGATTCCATATCACACGTCCTCGAGATATACCTGAACGGGGCCGACGGCACTCCCCTGCAGCATTACTTCCAGGAAGGCGTCATGCGGACGACGATGGAGAATGCGCCCGTCGCGCTCGCTCGACCGAGCGATGCCGATGCCCGGACGAATCTCATGTGGGCCTCGACCTGCGCGATCAATGGATTCGCCTCCCCCGGGGACGCGTGGACGCCGATGCACTAGGTCGGCCACGTTCTTACTTCGCTCTTCGGGGTCAACCACGGTTCCTCGCTCAGCATGGTGATGCCAGCATGGATGCGGACTTTCTCCGACAGGCGGCAGGAAAGATACATGGCCTTCGCCGGCCGGGTAATGGATGTCGACGCCGGTGGGATGGCTCCCGAGGCCGCGATCGCCGAGAGCATAGACCGTTTCGAATCATTCCTGAAAGGAATCGGCGTACCGGTCAGGCTCGGAGAGAAAGGAATCACCGAGAAAGACTTCGATGCGATAATCGACGCGGTAGTAAAAGTGTCATTCAACGCTTCGGGATTCCTTTCCTGCAATCCTTCCGTGTCCCGGGAGGATCTCCGCGCGGTGTTACGCGCCGCGCTCTGATCGGGAAGCCGATCTTGATACCCTGCATCAGCATGTGGAGTTTCGAGGATCTCATCTCTTCGGGGAAGATGGGCCTGGAGGGTCCCTTCGAATATGCCGCCTCGCGGGGCATCGGGGCGGTGGAGGCACTGGACTATTACCTGAAAGACGTCGCCGGATACGCCCTCGCGGCCCGTACGGCGGAAAGGCTGGGGATCGAGGTTCCCTGTTTGACTATAGTTTGCGACTTGTCCACCGGCGATGCCGCTTTCGAGGCTCAGCGCCCGTACATCCTCGAGATGCTTTTCAGGGCACGCTTCCTTGGGGCGCGATATCTTCGGCTTCTCGGCGGCGACGACGCGGATGAGGTCGGTCCCGAGGCCGCGTTCGCGAGGATACAAAAAAATTCCCTTTCGCTGATCGGTCCAGCGGAAGAGGACTCGATGACACTAGTGCTCGAAAACTCCGGCGCCTGCCTCGGGCGCGCCGCCGATCTGCGCGACTCGCTCAGAGCTCTGGGTTCCGACCGCCTGCGCGCCAATTTCGACACGGCCAACCCCCTCCTAGCAGGAGAGGATCCCATCGGCTCGTTCGATGCCCTTGCCGGCCTCATCTCCTTTGTCCATCTCAAAGACTTCCGACGGGCGGCGAGCGAGGAGAGACGGTGCCAGAGCGGATCGGACGGACACTATTTTATCGGTTGCCCCTTGGGGGCCGGTCTTGTCGATATCGATGCCCTGGTCGCCGCCCTGCGTCTTTCCGGATACGGCGGCTACCTCTCCGTAGAGTACGAAGGACAGGCAGAAGACACGGGTCCGATAGATCTTTGTATCGATCATCTCCTGGCTTTGGTCTAAGGCCAAGGGTGGATGGAGGATTATCATGGCGGGAAAGCATATTTTGGCATTCGATCTTGGAACGGGTGGAAACAAGGCGGTTCTATATAATTCGCAGGGCATTCTCCTGGGCTCGACATTCTCGCCGTATGAAACATTTTACCCTCAGTCAGGCTGGGCGGAACAATGTCCTCTCCACTGGTGGAATTCTCTTGTCAAGACAACGCAAGCCCTCCTTCGCCTCACGGGGGTAAGTAAGGCCGAGATAGCATGCCTCAGTATCTCCGGGCACGGAATCGGGGTAGTCCCAGTATCGAAAGATGGACGACTATTACGTGAGAGAACTCTTCTCTGGTCGGATAGCCGTGCAATTGCGCAGACAAAAGAGTATTTCCGAAGAGTCGATTACAACCGCTGGTATTCCATAACAGGGGCCGCTCTGAGGCCCGAAAACTACGCGATATTCAAGATTATGTGGCATCGTGACCATGAACCGGAATTGTATCGTGATACGTACAAGTTCATCGGCACCAAAGATTATCTCAATATGAAAATGACCGGAAATATCGTTTCCGATTTTTCCGATGCTTCCTTTTCCGGCGTCAACGACCTGCTGGGATGGAAGTACTCGGAAGAGTATCTGAAAGAGGCAGGAATACCGGCCGATAAGCTCCCCGCATTGATTCCTTCAACAGGCATCGTCGGAGAATTACTGCCGGTTCCGGCCGATGAGCTGGGGCTTACAAGGGGCATCCCGGTGATCTGCGGAGGTTACGATGGTTCCTGCACTGCCCTAGGCGCGGGCAATTACATAGAAAATCGCATTTATAATTATGTCGGCTCATCCTCGTGGATTTCGGTCGCGTCAGACAAGCCGCTCATCGAACAACGGATCAAGCCTTACTGCTATTATCACGTAATTCCCGGCATGTTCAATTCCACCGTGTCGATTTACGCTGCCGGAAGCGCGTACCAATGGGTCCGAAACGTATTGTGCCGCGAGGAGGTTTTCGCTGCCGGGATTACGGGCGTGGATCCATACGAAATAATGAACCAGGAGGCAAAACAGTCACCCGTCGGCGCGAACAACCTTTTTTTCAATCCAAGCTTGATGGGCGGGTCAACCATCAACCCTAGCCCCAATCTTCGCGGTGCCTTCATCGGACTTGAATTGGGACATACCAAGGCCGATATGCTGCGCGCCGTCATGGAAGGAGTAGCCTACGACTTGAGGCTCGTTCTCGATTGTTTCAGGCACCTGAACGTTCAAGCCGATGAGGTTCGCATGGTAGGGGGAGGCAGCAAGAGCGAATTGTGGAGGCAAATATTCGCGGATATTTACCGATCGAAAATAATCCTTACGAATGTGGGCCAGGAAGCGGCCGCTTTGGGAGCGGCGACCCTAGCCGCGATTGGTGCCGGGATTTGGAAAGATTTTTCCATAGTGGACTCGATCGCAAGGACCGTGCACGTATCGGTCCCTAATCCGGGAAACGAGGCCGAATATGAAAAACGCCTTCCTGTGTTCGGGTTTCTGACAGAAAAACTCGCGGAAATCGGGGAAGAAATATCGCTTCTCCGCAAATAGCGGGAGGCAGGGCTGTATATTCGGAGGACTTCATGACAAGTCGAGAGAGAGTCGAAGCGGCCGTCAATCATAAGGAGCCTGATAGAATTCCGATAGATCTGTGGGGCTCCACGTCCAGGTTATGCAATTCCCTGTATTTCCAGATCGTAGAGCATGAAGGTTGGAACGAGCTGGGCGAATGTGTCAAAGCCAGCAGATCGGGAGATTACGTTGACTATCGGGTAAGCGACATGATCGACGCCGATTTTAGGCATACGAATATCGGGCATCCGAAGTATTTCAAGAAATGGATCAATGAAAATGGCGATCTCATGAACGAATGGGGTTACGGCTCAAAAGAGATCGCTGGTTCATCCGTTGTTTCCTTCAATCCCCTGGCAAATGCCGATGAATCCGACATCGAAAAGCATCATTGGCCCAAAATCGAGGATCCCGGAAGGATCGAAGGACTTGAGGAACAGGTTTCCCATTGGCATGAGCGCACCGACTACTATATCACCTCTACAACCGCGGTTTCCGGCTTGATGATCGATATCTGCCCATACTTGCGGGGCTTTGAACAGTTTTTCATGGATTTGTATCTCAATCCGCGTTTTGCCCACAAGCTCATTGGAAAAGTGACTGATGTCTTAATCGAACTTTATTTGTACTACTTGAAACCGATCGGCAAGCACCTTGGTTGGGTCGAATTTTCGAGTGATCATGGAATGCAGGATAGAGCCCTCGTTTCTCCGGAAATTTACAGGAAGTTTTTCAAGAAGCAATATGCTCGCTTGTTTTCCGAGGTTCGAAAGGCGGCCCCGAACGCGAAAATCTGGATGCATTCATGCGGTTCGGTCCGCGAACTCATCCCGGATTTTATCGATATGGGGCTCGATATTCTCAACTCGCTGCAGCCCCGAGCGGCCGGGATGGATTCCAACGATCTGAAAAAAAAGTTTGGGAACGAGTTGGTTTTCCATGGTGGACTAGATATACAAGGAGGAATTACAGGGAGTGTAAAGGATGCCGAGAGTGAGGCCCGGGCCAGGATCGATGCCTTCGCCCCGGGGGGAGGATATATCTTTGCCCCGTCCAACCATTACATGGATGACGTACCGATGGAAAATTTTTTCGCGGTCAACAAGGTGGCCCGCGAATATGGAGGTTCCTATGGTCAAGGAAATCACGCTCATCACGGTCGATCCCAAGGAGGCCGGTGATTTTGAAAAAACGTTCATGGAAATTACCCCAGTGATACGGCGCCAGCCCGGATATCTATATGACGAATTGTTGCGGGTCGTCGAAAATGACTACGAATACATGTTGGTCATTCATTGGGAGAGCGTTGAATCCCACAAGGCCTTTGTCGACTCGGATGAATTTGAGCTGGTGGCCGGCCCGTGGGGACCGTTTCAGAAAAAGGCAGTCGTCAAGCACTGTAGGTTGATTACCCATTCCGGGAAGATTTTGTAGAACGGCAGTTCAGGGACCGTTTTTATTTTCCCATTAGCAAAATTACAACAGGGACGGCCCGTTCAGGGCCGTCCCTGTTGTTGTAACATCCGGTCGATTCGGATTATTTCTTAAGCGGGATCTTCTGGTTCACGTTCGCGGGTGTCGCGACATCGCCGGGGAACCAGTTGATTTCCTGCGGCGTGATGTTCGCGGCGAGTTTATTAAACGCAGCTACGACGGGAGCGTAACCCTGATTGAATGGGTCCTGGTCGAGGCAGGCCGTGACTTGTCCGGACCGGATATACCCAACGGTTTCCGCCATCCAGTCATGGCATACGAGCTTGACTTTTCCGGTGAGACCGGCGTCTTTAATGGCTTTCGCGGCTCCAAAGGGACCGCCGGCGGTCACATAGATACCTTTGATATCAGGATGGGAAGTTAAAAGATTCTGCGTGACATTGTACGCCTCTTCCGCTTTGTCCTGATTCTCGAATTCCCCGATCAGTTCCATTTTTGGATTCGCGTCTAGGACCGAGCGCGCACCCTTACGACGAAGTTCATGTCCGAGGACGTTGAAGGATCCGGTGATAATGGCGTATTTGCCAGAGCCGCCTACTGCGTCCATGAGGAGCTGGCCGCATTTTTTACCGCCCGCGAAGCCGTCCTGGCCCCAGTAGGCCGAACGCTTGGAATGCATGCCTGGTTCGGTGTTGAAAGTATAGACGAGGATACCAGCGTCGACGGCCTGATCCACGACTGGTTGCAGGGCTTCTGAAAGGCCGAAAAGCGTAATCGCATCGTACTGTGCAGTTATGCAATTCTGCAAGGCCGATTCCCATTTCGGTGGGTCAAAATCAGGAACGGAGATCCAGTCGACTTTGCAGTTTCTGTCTTTCAGGATTTCTTTCGCGAAAAGCGTTCCCTGCATTACAGCCATGCCGAAAGGATTGTTCTGAACCATCAAACACGCGATTCTGATCTGCTTGGGAGCCCTTACGTCCGCCGGAAGCCCCACAAGGGTAGTACCAGCAGGGGCCTTGATGGATTTTGCGGGCGTGAAGGCTTGCGCGCCGATGGTAGAGAGCGAAATCGTCGTAAGAAGCACTACGATGAGGCTAGCCAGTAAAATTCTTCTGCGCATGTCCGTTCTCCTTTTATGTGAGCTTGCACTGAGAAAAGCCGTTAGCTTCTTTAGTACGCCTCCTCTTTTATTTGGAGATAAGCAAGGTCATATTATTCCCCTGCTTTGTATTCCCGCGCCCTCCGGTCTGTCGATTGAAGGAATATTTGACGCGGTGCCCTCTTCCGAACCAAATACATTGTAACATCATTATGTTTAAGCCGTCAATGAATATTTTTCTTTTCTAATCCGAGTGGCTGGATACAGGTACGGGGTGCCCAGCAGAAAAGCCTTATTTCTATTCATACATGAATTATTCACACTTCTGTGGCGCTTTCTCAGTATCGCTATGTAACGCGAATCCGTAGGCTTGGATAATAAGGGGATATTTTCCTTGACGATCATACGTCATGATGTTAGAATGATTTTTAGCCGAGGAAACAATGACTAGATTAACTCTTAGATATGTATCGGTGTATAACTCTTTAAAAAAACAGATAGAGAACATGGATTTCAAAATCGGCGATTTTCTTCCACCGGAACCGGAGCTACAAAAACAATTCGGCGTGAGCAGGGTGACGGTGCGAAAAGCGGTTGAATTATTGGCGCGCCAGGGTTTCGTAAATATCCAACAAGGGCGTGGAACCAGCATTCTGGATTTCAAGACGACGCAAAAACTGCAGTTCGTAACTTCCTTTTCTGAAACTCTTTTAGAGCGCGGATTCGTCGTGGATCACCGGCTTATCTCCATCAACTCGGAGAATCCGAGCGTCAGAATCGCCGATTTCTTGGGGATTCACAGCGACGATAAGGTCGTGCGAATCGAGCGTATCGCGTATGCAAACAAGATGCCAATAGCTCTTATGACAAATTATTTAGTCGCGGATTTTGTACCGGGAATCGAGAAGAAAGCCGAAAAGATAAAATCCCTTTATCGCTTCCTCGAAGAAGAGTATGCGATTATTATCGATTCCGCTACTGATTGTATCAGCGCCGATATCACTTCGGAAAAAGAAGTGGAACCGCTGGGAATACTCCCGGGGGCTCCGCTATTGACGGTCAGGCGTGTCGGTTGCAGAAACACGATACCTATCGAACTGGTGTACTTGCGGATAGTCGCGGATAGATATGAATACAGCGTTTACACAAAGGATCGACCGTTAAAGTCCAACAATAAATTCATGGGGAGTATATAACGTGGAACTTGGGGTTAACGATATCGCGAAGATGATCGATATCAGTGCGGTTCAGACTTCGCATGGCGAGAATGAAATCACGGAGTTGATGGGAATAGCCAGAACCTATGGATTCGCGGCGATTCATATCCTTCCTTGTTGGGTTCCATTCGTAAAAGAAAGGCTTCCCACCTCTTCCGGGATCATGATCGGAGCACCTGTCGGTTTCCCCTCGGGAGGCCATACGACCGAGATAAAGGTAATGGAGGCAAAACGTCTGGTGGCTGATGGCGTTGACGAGATGGATATTATGATATGTGTCGGCAAGTTGAAATCAAAGGCCTACGCCTACGTCGAAGACGAGATTCGAGCGGTCGTACAGGCCGTGTCGGTTCCCGTCAAAGTAATTCTGGAAGTCCAGTATCTTTCACAGGATGAAGTTTTGAAGGCTTGTGAGCTGTGCATAAAGGCGGGGGCCAGTTATGTCAAGACGTCGACGGGGTGGACTGGCACGAGTACCAGCATCGAGATCGTCAGACTGATAACCTCCTTCGTCGGAAACGCCATAAAGATCAAAGTATCCGGGGGAATCAGGAATATTGACACAATTGTCGAAATGTACAGGATGGGCGTCTCTCGATTCGGCATCAACGCGCAAGCGTCCATGAGCATTCTCGATGAGGTCGCGTCCATGCCGGGCAAGCGCATAGAGGCCTGAGTTCGAGGGGAGGGGCGATTCCGTGCAATCCAATATTCTTTCCTATGATCTCGGGACAGGTGGCGTCAAAGCATCGCTCTATGAAGTGGATGGCCGCTGCCTCAAGAACGTTTTCATACCATACGAAACGACATACCCCGCTGCCGGGCTCCACGAGCAGAGCCCCGAAACGTGGTGGAGCGCGGTAGTCGAGAGCACGAATAAACTCCTGGCGGGCGGTGGCGAGGGTAAGGACGTCTTCTGCCTAGCGCTCTCGGGGCATAGCCTGGGGGCGGTGCCGGTGGATAAGAGAGGGCGGGTCCTCCGTCGAACCACGCCGATCTGGTCTGATTCCAGGGCAGGTGCCGAAGCGGCCGAGTTCTTCAAAAAAATCGACGAAACCGAGTGGTACATGGCTACAGGCAATGGATTTCCTGCACCGCTCTACACGATCTTCAAGACGATGTGGTACAAGTCGGTCGAACCCGCGATGTATAGCAAGACTTTTAAGATTCTCGGAACGAAAGATTATATTAACTTTCGTCTAACCGGAATCATGGCTACCGATTCCTCGTATGCCTCGGGAAGCGGAGTATACGATTTGCGAGACGGACACTACTCGCCGGAACTCGTCGCGGCAAGCGGAGTTCGAGCCGAATTATTACCAGAAATATTCTCCTCAACCCACGTATTGGGCGAGCTGACCAAAGAAGCGGCAGAAAAACTGAACTTGCCGAGAAACGTTCTCGTCATTTGCGGGGGGGTGGACAACGCGTGCATGGCTCTCGGGGCGAGGAGTTTTTCCGAGGGCCGTGTTTACACATCTCTCGGTTCCTCCTCCTGGATCGCCGTTTGCTCAGCCGACCCGATTCTCGACGCACGGACTAGGCCTTACGTATTCGCGCACGTCGTTCCGGGAATGTTCACATCGGCCGTGAGCATTTTCTCGGGCGGGAGTTCCTTCCGTTGGGTACGGGACGTTTTATGTCGCGATCTCAAAGAACGGGCGGAGCGAAGTGGAACGGAAGTATACGACTTGATAACCGAGGAAGCGGCCACTTCCCCAGTTGGCTCGAAGAACCTGTTGTTCAATCCGAGCCTGGCAGGGGGGACCGGCCTCGATCCCTCTCCCGCCATACGCGGCGCTTTCGCGGGTCTCGATCTGGGACATACAAGGGCGGATTTGTTGCGGGCCGCAATGGAAGGAATCGCAATGAATCTCGGCGTGGCCCTGGACGAGTTTCGCTCTTACCGCAGGCTGAGCAACGAGATGCTTATCGTCGGGGGAGGCAGCGTAAGCCCGCTCTGGCGTCAGATATTCGCGGACGTATACAGGATGGACATCCTGAAAACCAATATCGGAATGGAAGCGGGTGCCTTGGGAGCGGCCGCGGTCGCGGCCGTGGGTGCCGGCCTTTGGAATGGATTCGGAAAAATCGACGATATTCATCATATAGAAGATGTCAGGAAGCCGATTCAGAAAAATTCGAATCGCTACTCTACTATGAAACCAGCATTCGATGCGTTAAGGAAAAGCCAGGCAGCGCTCGGGGACATATTGGCCGGACTTAAACCAGTGAGGGAGGAATAATGAGAATGAAGAATTCAAAACCAAGAGCTGTCAACGCTTTTTTTGCCAAACCGGAAGTAAGCGTCTTGGTGGCGCTCATCCTGCTGTGCGTCTTCATGACAATTGCAAGCCCGTATTTCATGACATTCAAGAATATCATGAACGTCCTCAGGCAGATTTCCTTGATTGCAATTCTGGCCATCGGCGAGGGCATGATAATCATTACGGCCGGTATCGATCTATCGGTCGGCGCCGTTGTCGGTTTTACCGCCTGCTTGGGGGCTTCGGTCGCCAGAAGCGGCGCTCCCCCCTCACTGACCTTGCTCGTCATCTTAGGTGCCGGCGCGATGGTCGGTTTGTTGAACGGGCTGCTTGTGACAAAAGTAGGTTTGGCTCCTTTCATAGCGACACTTGGCATGATGAGCATCGCCAGGGGATTCTCGCTCCTCATAACGATGGGTAGCCCGATCCATTTTAATAATACATGGATATCCGTGCTCGGAGGCGGGCGTATCGGGATTGTTCCTGTTTCAGTCATAGTAATGGCCGTCATAGTTATCGTGGGCGTAATCTTCGCCAATAATACCGTTACCGGTCGCAATATATATGCTGTAGGGAACAGTGAAAAATCGGCGAAACTTACGGGAATCCGCGTCGATCGGATCAGGATTATCGTCTTTACGATTACCGGTTTTCTCGCCGGGATTTGCGGTCTCATCCTCATGGGTCAGCTCGAGAGTTCCGATGCCTTTTACGGCAATGGTTACGAGATGGACGTCATCGCCGCGGCGGTCATCGGGGGCATCAGCCTTTCGGGAGGCGTAGGCAATCTTCTCGGAATAGTCGTGGGTGCCGGCCTGATGGGTGTGTTGAAGAATGCCTTTGTGCTCTTGGCAGTCACCGGTTACTGGCAAACCGTTGCCGTCGGTGTGGTTATCATCGGCGCAGTCTCGATCGACAGCCTAAGGAACAAAAGGTAATGATCAAGACGCTATTACCGGGGGTATCAGGATGATGAGCGACGAATATATTTGCAAGATATCGAACGTGACCAAGACTTTTACGGGGGTCAATGCGCTCAAGGATATCAGCCTGAGTATTTTACGAGGTGAGATTCACGGTATAATCGGGGAGAACGGCGCCGGGAAATCGACGCTGATGAATATCTTGTCCGGGGTGTTCCACCCTGATATGGGTACGATCGAGTTTGATGGGAGCGTGGTAAGGCTAAAAGATACGCGACACGCCCAGGAAATCGGGATTGCGATGATCCACCAGGAGCTTTCGCTCGCCCGCTCGATGAGCGTCGTGGAGAATATCTTTCAGGGAAGGATGCTGAAAAACGCGGTGGGACTGATCGATCGCAAGCGGATGGTGAAAGAGTGCAGAGACCACCTGCGAAGCTTGGGGGTGGAGGATATCGATCCGAGGAGCCTCGTCAAATCCCTGAGCGTCTCGCAAATGCAACTTGTCGAGATTACAAAGGCGGTTTCGCTCGACGCCAAGTTGCTCATCATGGATGAGCCGACATCCTCGCTTACTTCCGGTGAAATTTCCGTACTTCTCTCAATCATGAAATCATTGCGAAAGAAAGACGTCTCCATCGTTTTCATAACGCACAAGCTGGAAGAGATTCTCGAAGTTACCGACCGCATTACGGTTCTCCGTGATGGTTGTTTGATAGATACCCTAAAAAACCAGGACTCCGATATCGACCAGCTCGTGTCCATGATGGTCGGCCGAGATTTCGAGCGCAAGGCGCACAGGCAATTTATTTCCGACTATAGCAGTAGGAAAGTCATGCTCGAAGTCGAGGGTATCAACGTAGGCAACCGGGTAAAAAACGCGAGCTTCAAGCTATACGAAGGCGAGGTTCTCGGGTTGACCGGACTCGTGGGCGCGGGTAGAACCGAGCTCTTGCAAGGAATCTTGGGGATGGATGCGATTTCTTCCGGGAAGATACGGGTAAATGGCAAAGAGGTCAGGATAAAACATCCGGCCGACGCCATTAAATTGGGGATCGGCATGGTTCCGGAGAACCGCAAGGAAGAGGGTATGTTCCTTAGGCTGAGCGTTCTCGACAATATGATTATGGTGCACCTGCGTGCGCTTTCCAACCGTCTCGAGATAATCAACAGGAAAAAAACTATAAAAATAGCAGATGACTATGTCAGGGATTTATCAATTAAAACACCGAGCCTTTTCCAGATTTCCCAAAACTTGAGTGGCGGTAACCAGCAGAAGACGGTCATCGCTCGTTGGTTGATGCATGAGCCGAAGATACTCTTCCTCGACGAGCCAACCCATGGCATAGATGTTGGGGCCAAGGCTGAAATTTACCGCCTTATCGATGAAATGTCGAAGCAAGGAGTCGCGGTAATACTCCTTTCTTCCGAGCTGCCCGAAGTGCTCAATCTCTGCGACCGGATCATGGTCATGCACCACGGCGAGATCAAAGGCATCCTTTCGCACAAGGATGCCGACCAAGTAAAAATAATGAACATGACGCTGGAGGATAAGCTGAAAACCGCGTGAGAAGGATGCATCCCATGGTAATGAGATCTCTTGGCAGGACCGGGCTCGAGGTGAGCGGGTTATCTCTTGGTGCCGCATTTGTGACTCGGGGGGAGGATGGGCCGAGCGGATCGACCGCGATCATCGGGGAAGCACTGGACGCCGGCATTAACTTGATAGATACATCGGCGGATTACGGGGACAGTGAGGCAGCGGTCGGAAAGGCGCTGAGGGGCGAAAAACGCCGGGTGATCATTTCCACCAAAATAGGCCCTAGATCGAAAAACTTCGACCCGAAGAACGAGAAGCAGCTGCGAAAATGCGTCGAAACCAGCCTTCGCTTGCTTCATCGCGACGTTATCGACATCCTCATGATTCACGAGCCCGACAGGCCGGGACAGATCGATTGGTGGGAGGACCTGCGGAATTTTCGGGGTCCCGTAATCGATACGATGAATCGGCTGAAGGATTCCGGCGTAATCCGATTCATCGGACTGGGCGGCACGACGGCCTACGAGATAGTGCCTATCATCGCGACGGGTGCATTCGACGTCGTCCTGAGCGCTTTCAACTATAGCCTTCTTTGGAGGGAGGCCGGTATCGAGCTGATCCCCGAAGCGAAGCGGGAAGGTATGGGGATAATGCTCGGGTCCCCTACACAGCAAGGTTGGCTTGCGCATAGATGGGACGAGAAAATCGAGAAGGCGAATTCCAGGTGGCTGAACAAGCCGCGGAGAGAGCAATTCAAGGAATTGTACCGACTGGTCGACGAGAGCGGGATTCCAGTTCCGGAACTGGCCCTCCGCTGGGCATTAATGAATCCCGACGCTTCGACTGTCCTTACCGGCCCGCGGACGCTGGACCAGCTGCGGCAGAACGTCAAGGCTGCCGAGACCGGGCCGCTGCCCGAGGACCTCGTCCGGCGACTCGATGGGATCGCGGCGAAAGTTCCTTTTAGGCCCCACGAGGAGCCATTCGGATGTCCGTTCCGCGATACGCAATTCGATCTGGCGAAGCGTCCCGGATATGCTTTTAGATAGGCGATCGGTGCAGGGAACGCCAATCCGCGCTTGTGAGGAGGTGCATTGAATGAATCCTTTAGGGAAGAGGGTCGCGATAGTAACCGGAGGTTCTAGGGGGATCGGGCTCGGGATATGCGAGGCTTTCGTTTCCGAGGGAATTGCGGTGGCTATTGTGTACCGGGACGATGAGAAGGCCGCGCACGTAGCCGAGACAGCGTTGAGGGAATCGGGCGGTACAGTTATGACGGTGAAAGCCGATGTAGGCCTCGCCGTGGAAGCCGCGCGCTCGGTCGATGATGTAGTAAGTAAATGGGGCAGGGTCGATATCCTCGTCAATAACGCGGGTGTATTCCGATTTTCGTTCATCGAGGATATGGACGAGGATTTTTTTGATTCCATTTTAAAAGTAAACTTGAAAGGTACCATTTTCATGATAAAAAGCGCGTTGCCGTGGCTTAAAAAGAGTGGCCATGGTCGAATCGTGAACGCGAGTTCAATATCCAGCCGACTCGCCGACGTCGGCCTAGTCGCTTATGGGTGCTCCAAGGCCGGCGTGGACATGCTAACGCGAATCGCGGCGGCGGAACTCGCGCCTTTCGGTATTACCGTAAACGCTTACGCCCCTGGAATTATCGCCACGGAGATGACGAGGGGGATGATAGAAGCTCGCGGCGAGGAACAGTTAAAACAAATACCGGCAGGCAAGTTCGGAGCGTCCGCGGATGTAGCGAACCTCGTCAAATACCTATGCTCGCTGGAGTCGGATTACATCAGCGGCGAGGTTATCGGAATCGACGGGGGAATGCTCAAGGTACAAAACCCCGCGAGGGCGAGAAGGTAATCACGTATGACAGGGTTTCAGTTTTTTTATGGAGGACGACTATGGCGGATGCGGTAATGAATGCGAAACCGATACTCGAGCGATTTAGCCTGAAAGGCAGAACCGCGCTCGTTACTGGGGCTGGCCAAGGGATAGGCAGGGCTTACGCGCACGCGCTCGCGGAAGCAGGTGCCTCGGTAGCGGTCACCGACATCAATAAGGAGTTCGCCGAGCGAGTAGCCGACGAGTTGCGCTCCAAATCCGCAGTAGCGATTGCGATCGCCGCGGACGTGACGAAGCCAGCGGACGCGGATAGGATGGTCGCGACGGTAGTTGACACATGGGGTACGCTCACTATTGCGGTGAACAATGCGGGCATCAGTACCTGGGTCAATTCGGAAGAAATGTCCGAGCAGGCATGGCGTTCGGTGATGAGCCTTAACCTCGATGGGGTGTTTTACTGCTCCCAGGCCGAGGTGAAAGCCATGTTCAAGTCAGGCTACGGGAAAATCATCAATACGGCGTCAATGTCCGGCCATATTATAAATACACCGCAAAACCAGAGTGCCTATAACACGTCGAAGGCTGGAGTCTTACACCTTACAAGAAGCCTTGCAGCCGAATGGGCTACCAGGGGAATCCGTGTAAACAGCATCAGTCCGGGGTATACGCGGACCCTTCTTGTCGAAAACCTACTCGAAACTCCCCAAGGCAAAAAAATCATGCCTGACTGGATGGCGAGAGTACCCATGGGTCGAATGGCCGAAGTGACCGATCTACAGGGCGCTGTCGTTTACCTCGCAAGCGAAGTTTCCGATTATATGACCGGAGGCGATATCGTTATCGATGGCGGATATTGCGCTTGGTAAAGAAGTGCAGGGAGGGCGAAATGCTCTCCCTGCTTAAGAGATCAATATCTCGAGGGACAATCAGGAGATGCTTCTATCATGAATGGGTTTTCCCCTTCACTCAAGGGCAAGTCAGGAATTCTTACCGGTGGGACCAGTGGGTTTGGGCACGAGATTACAAAAGCGCTTGCAGCGTCAGGTGCCAATGTGGCCGTGTTCTCCATAGACGAACCGCCGCTGCATGAGAA
>JBEKVO010000057.1:0-21407 GCA_049513895.1 Rectinemataceae bacterium
ATGGCCACATAGCAAGATTACACATTCCCCGAGCCTCTTCAAGGTCATATTTCTTTATCAATGATGATATTACGGAGGTTACGTTAGCTGTTTTTACCCACTCGCTTTAACGAAGAGCCATTTTTCTTTTAGTTCTTTGGTTAGCCCTTCGAGGTCGGGGAAAAGTGTTGACCTGGAAATACCCAAGAAATTTAGCTCTTCCGCAATTTCATTAACGTTCTCTTTGCCTATTACGAGGCGGCAGAAGAAACCACGTTCGACAAGTGGCGTTTGTTTGTAATATTCATAAAGGCATCCTCTATCCCTGCCATGAACGGTAAAGCGACTCTTTTGGACATGCATCCTTTGATGAACATAAATTGTCTTTACAGCGATAGCAGTGGGAAACTCCTTCAACGGTTTACTACTAAAAGCACGTTTAATATTTCTCTGACCATAATCTTTCTGGACCCTTTTGCCGTCCCAAACTTTTTCATCGGGAGCGGTTCCAGGCAAAATGGAACAACCTAGACCGACCCAGTTCATGGCATGAGGATTGAGAATGTATACTTCTGGACAGAAATCTTTATCCTTACCGCAAGAGCGCCACGTCTCAACTGCGAAATAGAGTGCAATCAAGGGGCTCGCAGTCCAGTCAAGTAGCCTCGTCGGAAGCCCATGATGCTGCAAGAGAAACATCCAGGCACTATAATCCTCCATAATTGGAATGCCTGGCAGAATTGCTGCTTTTTGCCTACCTTCATGAAGCAGTTCATACTCCGTATAGTCTTTGTATTCTGTCCTAAAGACCGAAGGTATCAAGCCTTCCCAATGCTTGGCTTGACCACGAAACCATGCGGTCTTGCACTTTTCATCGAGTCTATCCCGTTCTGTTTGTTCACCCGATGGGAATCTCTTCCCCCTTGGGCTACTTAGACTTAGCAGGTTTGTTTGTGACCATTTGTCACGAAATTCCTTCACTTTTTGTATGAAGTCGCAGACGGATGCCACGTGGTCGCTTTCAGCCACTTTGCGCCTCCTTCAAGGGCTCCTTGGACAGGGAAAACTCCAAGCGAATAATTAGTCCAGGGCCGGAACTCTGGCCAAAATCAATATTCACTGGATTTTAGTTTTATCCCTCCTAAACCCCAGACTGCTATTGATTGCCGAGCGGACCGGTTGCCAACCCTTCCCATTTTTCCTCTTTCTGGAGTCTCTTAGAAAAGGTGCAAACAATCTCCAAAAAAGGTTGATAAAAAATATTCATTTCCCCTGGAAATCATTGTGTGGAACCACTCGCATTGTTCTTCATCAGCGTGAAGTAATAAGCCTTATTGAACTTATAGCTATCCAAGGCTCCTATTGCCGCTAAGGTCACTTCTAACATGGCGCCAATATAATCAGTCTCCTGTACACTAGGTAGCGTTTCATTTGAGCCTTGAATTGCTAATAATCCTCCAAGGCCAAGGCCTAAGGCCCCGACGGATGCCCCATAGCCTATATCAAATTTATTCAGGATGTTTGATTGTAACCAATAGTTCCTTGGAACCGCCCCATTTGCCTATCTGCCCGGTGTCATAACTGACAGAGCCATCTCCAATGTATTGGTTATCCACATATATTTTCGAATCCTCGGGTTCTGCGGAGATTCTGATCTTCATGGTTTCACATCTGGTAACAAGAAACACAACCAAACAGGTTGCAATAGTAATGATGGCAGCTCGTTTCATAGATCTCCAGTTTACAATTCCGGGATTAGTCAGATTGTATCATCCATTCCCAGTGAGGAAACGAAAAATAAACAGGGAATAAGCTTATAGCACCCAATTCTTGGACTCTATAAAAAGGCATCAGCCATTTTATTTGCCTTCACTGTAGGCAATCCTAAACTTGAGCATTTATGTCGACCCCATTTGCACCCTATCGAACCTGAGATCCCCCGAGGCGCTGGCACCTCGGGGCGTATAAATCTTGTGCGTACCAAGTAAACAAAAAACGCGGTCGACACTTTCGCGGCCGTGCAAACACTCGTGCTTCCCGTCTCAATAGTGCGCTCGCTAAGGCCGGATTGGGGAAAGCCTAGCCCACCGCAGGCGCCCCATTACGCGAAGCAGTTTCCCTTGTACTCAAATCACGACGCCGAGGAGTTCGGCGCGATTCGATGAGCACCGAATAAGCGTGGGGAACCGCGAAGGGTGATGTTTCTTCCGCATTGAATTACAAACAATAGAAAGCGCAGGCGTGAAGCGCGGGACGCCGAGAGAATAGGGGGTGAGCGATTCCGCAGGCCATCGGGCCTTCAAGCCGAGGACCAAGCGAATCCCCTATTCTCTCGAAGCTGGGACCCGCGCATTAAGCCTGCGCGTTCTGCGTAGATTTGTCGCGGGAAATGAAATAATACGGCCGTGCTCCCCCTATAACTTATATTCCTTGAGCAGACTTTTCTCGGTCTCGCCCTCTATGGAAGCCTCCACCTCGACATAAACCTCGAGGCCCGAGCCGTGGAGCTTGTCCTTGAGCAGTTCGTCAATCTGAAATATCCCCGCGGAGTTGCTCATCCGAACGTGGATGTGAAGCGGCTTCTCCTTGCCCTCGAGGATGTCCACCTGCTCGATCGACGCCGCGGATATGGAATGTATGTTGACGACGCCCGCCTCGAAGCCGATGCGCGAGCGGCCCTTGGTCATGTCCAGGGCGTCCGCGACGCGCACTATGCCCGCCTCCAAGGTCATGGGCTTGCCGCCCGAACGATGGGCGATGATGGCGTGCAGAACTTCCGAGCGAAGGATGGTCCGCCGCCCCGTGGGATAGAGGCCGTCCAGAAGCCTGTCGATGATGGGCTGGGCCACGAAGAGGCTGAACAGTTCGTGATCGGTGCGCTGTATGGACATGCCCAGGTCGTGGAGGAGACAGGCGAGGACGACTATAAGCTCAGCCTCCTCGTTGGCCATTCCGTGGTCCTTGACGACGCTCGGGACTACGCCGCGCTCGACCAGGATGCGCAGCATTCGTAGCCCTATGTTCGACACTATCTGGAAGTGCACGGGACCGTGGTCGGTCATCCCGAGCCGATTTACCGCGTTCACGTTCATCGCCGTCCAGAGGGCGTAGAGCTCCTCGTCGGCATTGACCCTGTCGACCACCTTCTGCGCCAGGGGATTGTGCCTGAGGGGAAGGTGAATCTCGATCCGCTGCCCGGAAACGGGCTCCTCTACAGGTTCCTTGTCATTCTTTCTTGTCATGGTAAGAAAATACATGATCCTTCCGATATCGTCAAATATCCCGTTATTTCCATCATCGCTGGGCTGTCAATATTCATCCATGTATTATTTCGCGCAAACGCGCCAAGATCGGCGAGTAAGGAGGAATCGGGTATTAATCGCTGAGTTTCTTTGCGCCCTTTGCGTCACTGCGCGAGGTTCAACCACACTATGGCGCGAAGCCCCTCTTTTTCTTTGGCTCGCGCCTGCGGGTCGAAAAAACGAAAGCGAGCGTGTTATAGTGCATCCATGGAAGCTGAAACGGTAGTCCGGTATTTAGCGTCGAGGCGCGCTCGTATTGTCGCGGCTCTGGAGGCCATGGCCGCCCGACGAGGCGGCGAAATCGAGAGCATGGGCCGCATCGTCGAATTCTGCCTCAGGGGCAAGATGATCCGAGGCTGCCTGGTCTTACTCGGCGCGGAAGCCGCGCTCTCCGATACGGCCGGCGCCGCGTGTGACGAGGCCCTCGCGCGCATTGCCGTCTGTATGGAGCTCTTCCAGGCCGGCCTCCTCGCCCACGACGACATCATGGATCGGGACGAGACGCGCAGGGGCGCTCCCACCCTCCACGCACGCTATGCCGCCGAAGCCCTCGCGGGCGGCTCCTCCGATTACCTCCACGTCGGCGAATCCCTCGGCATCTGCCTCGGCGACCTCTGCTACTTCGAGGCCTTCGCCGAGCTCGCTCGAGCCGTCGCCGGCAGGCCGCGAGGCGCCGAGATACAGGCCCTCTGCGCCGAGCGCCTGGCGGAGGTCGCCGTCGCGCAGATGGCCGACGTCCGCTGGGGGGTGGCGAAGGCGGAAGTGCCCGAGGCCGATATCCTCGCGATGTACCGCAGCAAGACGGCGCGCTATAGTTTCTCGCTGCCGCTCGCCGTCGGCGCCCTCTTCGCCGACGATGGCGAGCTCCCCCTCGCCGGCGAACTCGCCGACCGCTTTTCGGAGCTCGGAGAGCATCTGGGCATCCTGTTCCAGATTCGGGACGACGAGCTCGGCCTCTTCGGGAGCCCGGATCTGACGGGAAAGGCCCTGGGTTCCGACCTCCGCGAGGGTAAGAAGACGCTCTTCCGCGCGCGCCTGCTCGCCGCGGCCCCGAGCGAAGAGCGGCCACGTCTCGTGTCGCTGTTCGGAGGATCCGTCCCGGCGCGGCCCGCGGACATCGCCTACATCCGCCGCCTCGCCGAGGAGCTCGGCGTCATGCGATCCATCGGAGAGCTGTCCCGCGGGACCGAGGATCGCGCCGAGACCATCGTCGGAGAGTTGCGCGACAGAGTAGGCCCCGAGGCGGCGGAAGTCCTCGAAGGCCTCGTCGACTACGTCACCCGCCGCGACCGCTGAGCGGGCGCGACTACCTGGGCGGTACCTTGAAGGCCTTCTCTATCTCGGCCACGGCCGCATCGTCTATCGGGCGGAATTCCCCGAGCCGCCTGGCCGCGAGAAGAGCGTTGGCCGTGGCTTCCGCGACCTCGAGCCTGTCGTAGGCCTCGAGCACCGTGCGCCCGGTAGCCAGGACCGCGTCGTTCTCGAGTATGACTACCGGGTTGCGCGCCGTTATCGCCGAGCTTATCGCGCCCTCGTCCTCGAACTGCGCCCCATATGGCAGCACCGGCATGTCGCGCAGGTTGACGTAGGACTCGGGTATCGTGCGCGAATCGAGGGGCGTCCCGGACACTATGAAGGCCGTCACGTAGGGGCTCTGGGCAGACACGATCGCCCCCGTCTCGGGGTGGTCGGCGTAGATGAGCCTATGGAGGCTCGCCGAGCGCGAGGGCACGCTGCCGATCTCCCTTCTGCCCCCGTCGACGAGGGCTATGTCTTCGAGGCCGAGGGCCCTGCGGTCCACGCCGTAGGGCGTCACGAGGAAACTGTCGTTGCCGAGCCTCGCGGAGAAGGAGCCTTCGGTGCTGGTCATGAGGCGCCTGTCGTAGGCGCGATGCACGAAATCGACGAGGACCTTGCGCAGCTCCCGCTCGCGCGAGCTTCTCGCCGTCGGGGAGAAGGTCTCCGCGAGCGGCTTCCATCCCCTGCGGCGCAGGGCGAGCATATGGTCCGATAGGCTGCGAGCGCCTCCCAGGACGGCGGCGTTAAGTATGGTGCGCGCGCAGAACTCCAGGGTCTCGAAGCGCTGGAAGGCCTCGAGGAGGGTAGCGCCGGCGGCCACGGCCCCATGGTTCTCGAGGATGACGATGTCGCAGCCTTCGGCAAATTTCTCGGCTATCGACCTTCCGAGCCTCTCGCTGCCCGGCACGGCGTAGGGGGCGAAGCCGACCTTGCCGCAGGCGTCGAAGGCCTGCGGCAGGACCCGCGTGTCGGGGGCCTGGCCGGCGACACTGAAGGCGACCAGGGCGGGCGAGTGCGCGTGGAGGACGGCGCCTACGTCGGTGCGCGCCTCGTAGACCGCTCGATGGAAGGGATACTCGCTCGATGGCTTGAGCACGGTGTCGACGGTCTTGCCCTCGTGTATGCGGACGACGTCGGAGGGCGCCATCACCCCCTTGTCGGTGCCTCCCGGAGTTATCCAAAGATCGCCGTCCTCGTCGCGTATCGAAAGATTGCCGCCCGAAGTCGTCGTCATGCCGTAACGGTATATCCTGTCCATGATTTCCGCGATCTGGTCGCGGGGATGCTGATAGTCGATGTTCATGCGGTACCCCCGGCTTGGATGGTCGGCCCAAAGCCGTCGAGGCGTCAATACCCGCGATCGAAAAGCCTGAGCGGCAGTTCGCCTCGAATGCCCATCCGATCGTCCTTGATGACGAGGACGGAAACGATCCCATCTCGCCCCTCGGCGAGGCCCAGGGCGTCGTCGATGTCCTCGGGCCCGGCCACGACGTTGCCGATGGCCGTGGCCCAGGCGTCGGCCAGGGCGGCGTCGCGGCAGAGCGCGGCATCGCGGCAGACGACCATGGCCGCGTCCGCCCGCCCGAGACTCAGCGAGGGACCGACCGTCCCGCTCGAAGTGCAGACGCCGAGGGGCGAGAACGATGGAGGTATCGAGACGCCGACGCGCTCCGACAGAGGCGAGCTTCCGGCGAAAACCGAAAGCTCGATCTCCTCCTCGAAGCGCAGCCGGATATCGCCGCCGTTCTCGACGACGATCTCGCGGCAGTCGAACTCGGCCTCCATTTCGGCGCAGACGAAGGCGGCGACCGCGCCCGCGACAGCCGCCATCGGCCCCACGCCCGCGGCGGCCGAGGCCGCGAGCATCGCCCTCGCGATCGACGGCGCCTCGGGATCGGGAGCCATCGGCACGAGGCTGGCGAGGAAATCCGGACGTTGGGCGATATAGTGCTCGAGGTCCAGCCTGTGCTTCCGCGCCCTCGATGAGGCGAAATCCTCCATCCTGCCGGAATACGAGCCGGGGTCGACCCCGATCCAGAGGTCGCTCTCCTTATAGGATGCGGTGAAGGAGCGGAATCGCGCGCCCATGCGCTCGCGGTAGCGCCGGCCGAGGAACTGCGGTCCGCTCATTCGGAGGTATCGTTCACTCCCCGAATTTCAGGCTGATGAGGCCGAAGGGGCAGGCCTTAATGCAGAGTGCGCAGGCGATGCACTTGTCGCGATCCACCACGAGCTCCCACTTTTCGCCCTGCATCGTGAGGCAGCCCGAAAAGCAGACTCCCGTGCAGGAGCCGCAATGGACGCAGGCCTCTTCGCGTATGGTCAGCGATCGAGCGATGGGCGACAGCGTGATCGAGAGCCCGGCGAGGTAGTCGCGGCCCTCGGCCAGCCTTTCCGGCTCGGCCTCGAGCTCGACGAGCATGCTGCCTTCCTGGCCCGAGGATATCTCGGCCCTGAGAATGTTGATTTTAATGTCGAAGCGCTTGACGAGAGTGTAGATCACGGGCTCGTCGACTACCGCGCTCGAGTACTCGAGGACGTATTTTTCCCTCATCTGGATCTCTCCCTCAGCGCCAGCCCGGAGACCGAGGAACGTTCGGGCAGGGCCTGCACGGGCGCGCCGATCGGGAAGGCGCCCGAGGAGACCTGAGCCTTGAGCAGCTCGGCTATCTCCCGCGCTTTCTTGAGGCTCGACAGGGGCGCCGTCCTCACGGCCTTGTCCCCGACGACGACGCTCCCGGAGCGCAGTTCCTCGTAGCTCGTTCTCGCGACGACCGGGTGCCCGTCCGCGCTG
Organism: Rectinemataceae bacterium; assembly: GCA_049513895.1. GTDB lineage: Bacteria > Spirochaetota > Spirochaetia > Treponematales > Rectinemataceae > UBA1306. The sequence continues at coordinate 7,375 of JBEKVO010000057.1, forward strand.
TAGTCGCAGACGAGGACGGGGATGTCGCGGTTGCGCACCGAGACGGCGGCGGCCATGTCCTCGTCGAGGACGGGAATCGGGATGCCTATCCCGAGATAGAGGCTCACGCCGTACTTCTCGAAGTAGGCCGCCCGGAGAAAGTCGGGCGACATCGCCTTGACGTCGCCGGTCAGCATCAGCGTGGCGGCGTTGCTCTCCGGTATGCCCCGCGAGTTGCGCGGTTTCTGCGTATTGAACTGAGTGCCCCGCCAGGACACGAAACCTTGGGCGCCCGCGAGGAAGACTCGCGTGCCCACGCCGATGCTGCGGAGGTAGGGATCGTTGAGCAGGGGCGAAAGCTCGCCAGAAGTGGAGTAGTTCACGTTGCCGCGGCGCGGCAGGAGACTGCCCATGTAGGTGTGGAGCACGCGATCGCTCGTGTTGGTCGCGGCGGCGTAGTTTTGGTATGCGTTGCGCGGATTGACCATCGTTATCTCGTTGACGAGATCCTTGCGTATCCATGTCTCGATCTCGCGTCTGGGGTAGCAGTCCGTTCCCTTGCCTCTGGCCCTGAGGAGAAGCTCTTCGCCCCTGACCAGGGCCTCGATGATATGGGCTCCGCCGTAGGCGGGGTCCTCGGGCGAAACTTCCGTGGCGCCGATGTAGGCGTCCACCGCGGCTATGCCGCCGAACAGCGGTACGCCGTTTATGGTTATCGACTCCATTCGCAGCGGCGGGTTCGTATGGCCGAAGTTGATGAAGCAGCCCGAGGAGCACATCGCGCCGAAGGTTGCCGTCGTCACCACGTCGACCCTGCGCGCGATCTCCGCGGGACTCAGCTCCTCGGCCATCCGCGAAACTTCCTCCGCGGTGAGGATGACGGCCTCGCCCCTCGCGATCCTGTCGTTTATCTCTTCGTAGTTTTTTGCCATCGGCACAACCTCCGGGACGAAGGTCAGTGTAGCCGCGCAATGGGTCGGAATTCAAGCTCGCACGGCGGCGCGACCCTCGTATTCGGGTCGAGAACGCCGGCCCCGCGCTTGACCTTCGATTTGCCATTCTGTAGTATCGCCAATCACCATGAAGATAGCGAAGTTCGGCGGCACCTCGGTGGGCAGCCCCGAGGCAGTCAAGGCATTGGTCGGGATCGTCCGCGAGCGCGGGCAATCGGTGGTGGTCGTATCCGCCTTCGCGGGCGTCACGGACGCCCTCATAGCCACGGCCGAGGCCTCCGCCGCTCGCGATTCCTCCTGGATCGATCGCTACGAGGCGATAGGCGAACGCCATCGCGATACGCTGTCCGCGTTGACGGGCGGCGGCCTCGCGGATGCCGGCGCCCTCCGCGAAGCGGAGCAGAGGATCGAGTCCCTCCTCATGGAACTCCTCGAGGTGCTGTCCGGCATAAAAGCCCTGCGGGAGCTCTCGAAGCGGACCCTCGACCTCGTGATGAGCTTCGGCGAGCGCCTCTCGGCCGTCGTCATCGCGGCGGCCTTCCGATCGGCGGGCATTGACGCCGTCGCCGTCGACGCCCGCGCCCTCATCGTCGCGGAGGGCGACTTCGGCAACGCGCGCCCCGTCAGCGAGGCCACGGTAAACGCCACCCGCTCCCACCTCTTCCCCCGGGACGATGGCCCCAAACTCGGGGGAGGTCCGCTTCCCGTCGTCACGGGCTTCATCGCGTCGACTCCCTCCGGCGAGACGATCACCCTCGGCCGCGGAGGCTCCGACTATACGGCCGCGATAATCGGCGCCGTCCTCGGCGCGGATGAAGTCGAGATATGGACGGACGTCGACGGCATCCTCACCGCCGATCCCCGAAAGGTCCCGGACGCCTTCAGCCTCGACAGCCTGAGCTACGAGGAGGCTATGGAGCTCTCGCACTTCGGCGCGAAAGTCATCTACCCGCCCAGCATCCAGCCTGCCCTCGAGCGCGGCATCCCGATCCGCATACTCAACACCTTCAACCCCTCCTTCGCGGGCACCACGATCGCGTCGGACGCCGCGCCCTCGCGATATCCGGTGAGGGGCATCTCGTCCATATCGTCGGCCGCCCTCGTGCGCGTGCAGGGCCCGGGCCTGGTCGGCGTCATGGGGATCGCGATGCGGCTCTTCGGCTGCCTCGCCCGCAGGCGGGTCAACATCATCCTCATCTCGCAGGCCTCGAGCGAACGCTCCATATGCTTCGCGGCCTTGCCGAGCGACAAGGGCGCCATCGTCGCCGCGATAGCGGATGAGTTCGGGCCCGAGCTGGCCGACGGCCGGATCGGCGAGCCCGTCATCGAGATCGACAAGGCCATAATCGCCATCGTAGGCGAGCGGATGAAGCACACGCCGGGCATCTCTGGCCGCGTGTTCCATTCGCTGGGGCGCAACGGCGTCAACGTGTCGGCCATCGCCCAGGGCTCGAGCGAGATCAACATATCGGCCGTCATCGACGCCGCGGACGAGGCTCGGGCGCTCAACGCCGTGCATGAGGCCTTCTTCCTCTCGGGAACGAGGTCGGTCAACGTCTTCCTAGCGGGCTGCGGCCTCGTAGGGGGAACCCTTCTCAAGCAGATAGCCCGCCAACGAACCGTCCTCTCCGAGGATTATTCCGTAAGGGTCGAGGTGATCGGCATCGCCAATTCGCGCAAGATGCTCATCCGGGAGTCGGGCATATCCCTCGATGCCTGGAAGGACCTCCTCGAAACCGAGGGCGAGAGCACCGACCTCGCGGCCTTCGTGGATCGGGCTCGGGACCTCAGCCTTCCCAACGCCGTCTTCGTCGACTGCACGGCCAGCGACGCCGTGCCGAGGCTCTACGAGCGCGCCCTTCGCGGCTCGACAGCCGTCGTCACGCCCAATAAAAGGGGCAATACCGGGCCCCTACCCTTCTATTTCGAGCTCATGCGCGCGGCACGCGAGTCGGGCTCGCCCTACCTGTACGAGACCACCGCCGGCGCAGGCCTGCCCGTCATTTCCACGCTGCACGACCTGATGGTCTCGGGAGACCGCATCGTCCGCATCGAGGCCATGCTCTCGGGCACCATAGGCTACGTACTCTCGAACTACGACGGCTCGTCGAGCTTCGCCACCCTTCTGCGCAAGGCCAAGGAGCTCGGGTATACCGAGCCCGACCCCCGCGACGACCTCTGCGCGGCCGACGCCGCGCGCAAGGCCCTCATCCTCGCGCGCGAGTGCGGCCGAGAGCTCGAGTTCGCGGACATAGCCATCGAGCCGCTCCTCCCTCCCTCCTGTGTCGAGGCTCCATCCGTAGAAGCCTTCTTCGTCGAACTCGAGCGCGAAGAGCCGTTCTTCCGCGCGATGATAGAGCGCTCAAAGGGCGCGAACCTCGTCTACGCGGCCACGATCGACGACACGGGCATTCGCCTGGGCCTCCGCGCGGCAGCCCAGGGCGACCCCCTCTTCGGCCTCCGCGACGCCGAAAACGTGGTGGCCTTTACGACCGGGCGCTACTCGGCCCTCCCCCTCGTCGTTCGGGGACCCGGCGCCGGCGGCGAGGTCACCGCGGGCGGCCTTTTCGCCGACATCGTCCGCATCGCGAAGTCCCTAGTTTGATGAATAAGGACTTCGCGATACGCGAAAGCGATCGCGGCCGTTCGTCGAGAAAATTGAATCTCCGGTTTTTTGAAAGCCCCCCACGGGCCTGAGTTTTATCTTTTCCAAGCCTTGAGGGCTTCATAGCGCTCGAGAATAGCCGTAATGTCTGGATCGCCGGAAGAGAGACCGCACAGGGTTTCCAATACCGCGCGCGGACCTTCGGCGGCGATCCTGTCCTTGATGGCCGTCGAGGCCGAGTCCTCGAAAAGGAGCGCGGCGGCAAGAGCCTCGATGATGTGCGCCCGCGGCAGGCCGTGTTTCGCGCAGAGCCTCAGCGCACCGGCCATCCTGTCGCGGGGAGCGAGCTTGCGGCCCAAGTCGCGCCCTACTCTCTCGACCGTGTCGCCGAGCTTGCGGTTGCCGAAGCGGGCGATCAAGTCTTCGACGTGCTCGAGAAGTGGAGCCATGTCGACGTCGCGTTGGAAGCCGCCGCCGTGCTCGACGGCGATCGCCCCGGCCGATTCCTCCATGGCTGCCCGTGCCTCGGCTGCCACGGCCGGGTCGCCGATCGCCTCCCAGATGAAGCGGTATCCGCGCAGGGCTCCGAGGTAGGCGACGGCTGCGTGACCCATGTTGTGGATGTAGAGCTTGCGCTCGACGTAGAGCTCGAAGGGGGCGACGGGCTCCATGTTGTACACGGGCGGGGGCGGCCCGACGAAACCTTCGGCGTCGACCGGAAGGTGGTCGTATTCCTCGACGCATATCCGCAGGGCGTTTCCCTCTCGCATCTCGTCGGTCATCACGGGCACCATCCTGCCCACCGATGCCCGGACAAAGCCGACGAGCCGCGTCAAACGATCCCTGTCTTCGCCATGGAGCCTCGCGGCCACCAGGCCGCGGAAGGTCCTGTCCGCATCGACGAGGTTCTCGCAAAGAATGACGTTGAGCGGCGCGACGATCCCCGTCCGCCAGCGAAGCACTAGGCCCGCCGCGAGCGTCGGGGCTATCCGGGAAAGGACACTGGCCCCGACCGCCGTGCCGACCACCTCGGCGTGCGCGATCTCGCGCGCAACTGCGTCGACGTCGGCGCCGTTGACCGCGCGTACGTTCTCGACAAAAGTCTCGGAGTCGCCCTTATCGGAAACGACGCGCACCGGGTATCGGCGGGCGGAATTCATCGCGTCGACTATCCTGGCGTCTACCTCGGCGAAGGCGACCTCGTATCCCGAGCGCGAGAAGAGCTGACCTATGAAACCACGGCCGATATTGCCCGCGCCGAACTGTACCGCCTTCCTCATCTCGGGAACCGGCCCTTCGTCATATCTCTTTAATCCCGTAGCGCAAATAAGTAGCGAAGGCCTCCCGGAGCGCGGCTGCGCGTGTACCAACGGTCGCGCTCACGTGATGGCGGAATCCGCCTAGCCCTATGGCCCGGAGCTTGGACTGCAGCCCCGCTATCTCCGCCACGCCGGCGCAGCCGAAGTAGCCTTCCTCGATCGGGTCGGCGGTGAAGCGGCCCTCTCCGAGGTAGAAGACGAGCTCTCCGCCTTCGGTCTTCGAGCTCGCGAACGTGATGGGAGACTCGGCGATCCGGCCCGCGTTGCAGCCCCAGCCGCATCCCGCCCCGAAGCTTTTCGCGAACATCGGGTGCTCCACTATTTTCCCCTTCGCGGCCATGAGGGATTGGGGCACCGGCCCGCAGTGGAAAAGGATGCACTTGTCCGGATCCGACCCGTAGTTATTGTTCCAATCGAGGCAGGTGGCCGGATTTTCCGAGGCGGCCGCAAGCGCGAGCATCGACACCGCGTTGCAGACGTCGAGTTCGCATGCGGCCGCGAGTCCGCGGTCGTTGAGATCCGAAAGAAGAACGCAGGGCGAGACGCCGAGCTCCTTCTCCAACTCGATCCAGCAGCGGAGGGCTATCGCGTCGAGCTTGTTCTCATCGATCATGTCGTCCAGCGCGACGCCGACCCTTGCCAAGGTGTCGATCTTGTCTTGAGGGACATTCTGGAAATTCGTATAGCCGAGTAGCCGTTCACGCTTCGCGGCCAGCGTTCCGCTCTTGGCGTCCACGGAGCGCGTCCTCATGAGGAGCTCGGAGAGATCGAAAGTCTCTACGGTGATTCCCTTGCGCTGGAGGGTGAACTCGTCGAACCGCACCGTCTTGAACGCGGTCGTCCTCGCGCCGATGGCGCCGATCGTGGCTCTCCTCATCCGCTTGACTATCCGGCAGACCGCGGCAAAGTCCTCGATCTGCCTGGCGAACTCCGGCGACTCGGGCTGCGCAACGTGGGGCTCGAAGGCCGTGAATGGCAGACCGTACTGGTAAAACACGTCCATTACGGAGAATTTGCCGCAGAAAGAGTCGCGCCTATGCTGGAAGTCCATCTTTCCGATCTCGTCCGGATAGGCCTGGACGAGGATGGGCACGCCGCAGTCCTGGAGGGCCGAAATGGCGCCGGTCTCGTCGCCGAAGTTCGGCAGCGACAGGATGACGCCATCATAGCGACCGGCGTTTTCCTTGAGAAAAGTCGCGTAGCGCCTTCCCTCCTCAGCGGTCTCGACGGCGCCGAACCGCGTCTCCTTCTCGCCCAGCGAAATGCTCGCGTGCCCCGCCTTGGCGACGGCCTCGGCGAGCTCGCGCCTTGCGGACGCGATGAGCGATTCGGGAAAAAATCCGCGATTCCCGAAGTACAGCGCGAAAGTAGATGAGCCCATTTCCTCTCCCCTTCGACCGATCGTGCGGACCTTTGCCCGCTCCGCTGTTATCGACTCAATGATCGTCATGTACCAAAAGTGCGGCTCGGACGACGCCGACTCGATCCACGCGAGCACTCCGCCTCCTCGGGCCGATTCCGAGGGAGGATAAGCCGGATCCCCGAGTCCGGGAGATCTCGAACCAAGGCAGGAAAGGCCTTTTGCAGGCAGAGCGCAGCTCCGAAGTCCATTTTGCGAGTGAGTAGTATTTTCTGGAAATTACACGCTGTTTAGCCACAAAATTCGTACCAGCTGCGATCCTATACTGTCAAGGCATAAAAGTCTATCGCTATTTCTATGCAGCAAGCTATGAGGTATGTTGGATCTGAAAGGTATGGATTGTATGCGTCGATACTTCGTATCGAGACCTCGACGAACCCGAAGTGAGCTTGATTTTTAGCCCGATGCGAAGCGTTGCGCGAAGCCCGATTTAAAAGCCGGGCTTCGCGCGAATAAGGGATCACTGCGGGGGCGCTATCTCCAGGGTCTTGTCGATCTTGTTGGCCGACCACTTGTCGGGGTCGGCCGAAGTGATCTGAACGACGAAGTACTTGGCCTTGGTCAGGTCGCCCTTGGCGTTGAAGTTGAAGGTGCCGGTGATACCCTTGAAGTTCTTAAGCGTGCGCACCGCCGCGGTCACGGCTGTCCTGGCAGGAAGCTTGCCGTCGACAATTACTTTCTGAATGGCCGTGAGTGCGATGGCGACGCAGTCGTAAGCCTGGGCGGCATAGGGTTGGGGCTCGGCGCCGAACTGAGCCTTGAAGTCGGTTACGAACTTCGCGCAATCGGGATATACGCTCGCCGGGGCGGTAAGAGTGGAGAAGTACGCGCCAGCTCCCTGGAGCATGGCGTCGCCGGCGATCTTGGCCGCGTCGGAACAATCGAAGGCGTCGTCGGAGAGGAACATGCCCTTATAGCCTTTCTGACGGGCCTGCTTTAGAAAGACCGTGGACTGATCGAAGATGCCACCGAAGTAGATGACCTGGGGCTTGGCCGCGAGGATGGGCGTGAGGATGGAATCGAAGTTGGCCTTCTCCTCCGTGCCCTCGAATCCAAGCACCTTGATTCCGAGACTCTTGGCCTCGCGCTGGAAGTACTCGGCGATGCCCTGGCCGTAAGCCGTTTTATCGTGGAGGACATAGGCGCTCTTGATGCCCTTGGATTTGGCGTATTGCGCGCCGACGGCGCCCTGGACGTCGTCTCGGCCGCAGATGCGGAAGACCTCTGGATAGCCGCGTTCGGTAACCTTCGGGTTGGAGTTGGCCGGCGAGACGTTGAAGAGACCCGCTGCGTGGTACTCTTCGGAGGAAGGAATCTCGACGCCGGAGTTGTAGTGCCCCACGATCGCGAGTATGGCTGGATCGGCAACGATGCTCTTCGCGTTGGCGACGCCCGTGTCGGGGTTGGCCTGGTCGTCGTAGGGCGCGAGCTCAACCTTGAAACCCATCTTCATGAGGGGGCCTGAGAGTTGCTGGACTGCGAGCAGGGCTCCGTTCTTGATGTCGGTACCGAGGGCGGACTGGCCGCCAGACAGCGGGCTCTGTGTCGCGATCTTGATCACCTGTCCCTGGGCGACCGCGGTCATGGGGACAAGACAGATCGCCGCAACGACCAGGGCTACGATGATAAATTTTCTTCGCACCATCGATTCCTCCCGTAAACAAAATATGATGGTGGGAGTCTAAAAGGCCGGAAAAGTGGTGTCAATATTTAAAGGCGTTATAAACGGCATATTTTGAATATTTACCTACAATTTTGTAATAATCACGCATTTGTCATACATAATAGTATAGGGAACCTCTATTAACCCTTTCAGGGTTGGTTCCCTGAGGGCGAAATCTAAGGAAAAAACTCATTTTCGAGGAACGAAAACGAGTTTTTAGAGATGCCCTATAGTTATTTTTAATACAAATTCTATCTACAACGCTTTGTATTCAAACAATAATGCGTCAGCGAGCGAGGAGCTTCCGGAGCGCATCGACAAGGATGGTTGTCTGCCTTGGAACGTCACGCCGAGCGGGGCGGACCAGCGAAAGCTCATCCTTAAAACGAAAAGGGAGATCATGGGCTCGATGGAGCTCGCCAAACTCGTGGAGATACTCCAGTCACCACAAGCGTCCTTTTAGCGACGCACGCCCTTGGGCTTGACACTTTCATGCCCAATGGCTATTTATTGTAACAGGGTTCGTTGAGCCCTTCTAGCGCAGCTCCAGAATCGCCCAGGCGAGACGAGTGGCTGACTGTAATAAGAAAGCCCCCCTCCGATCCAAAGGATACAGGACGAACATGTAGCGCACTACGATCCTTTGATCGAGGTGTTATAGTGGCGTCCTTGTTCTTTAAGGCTTCTGGGCTTGAATGTGCGACATGCGATGTATGTCGCCGTAGTATCGCTGGATTTCGTATATTCGGATCAAGCTATTCCACGTGGAGGGACCTGTGAGAAAAGTACTGCTTCCCGTTCTGATCGCTCTCATGCTCGTGACCTTCGGCTTGTCGGCCTCTGCCGCAGCCAAGAAGGCCGCCGACTACAAGATCGTCCTCGTCCTGCCCGGTCCCATCAACGACCAGAGCTGGAATGCGACAAACTATGCAGGACTCGTGCAGTGCAACAAGCTTCTCGGCACCAAGATGGAATACGTCGAGAGCGTGCAGGCGAGCGACTACGAGTCGACCTTCAGGGGTTACGCCGAGCGCGGCTACGACCTCATCATGGCCGCGGGCACCCAGTTCGACGAGGCCGCCAATAAGGTCGCGAAGAGCTATCCCAAGACGACCTTCTGCGTCGTCAACGGCATGAGCTCGACCGGCCCCAACGTCGCGCCCATTTTCCCCAAGGAATATGAGGCCAGCTACATCGCCGCCCTCATAGCGGGTGCAGTCACCACCAATGGACAGTTCGCCACCATCGGCGGCTTTCCCAACAAGGCCATGGAGAACCTCCTCACGGTCTACGAGGCAACGGCCGTCAAGATCGCCAAGGAGCGCAAGATAGCCGGCGCAGCCGCCGTTCGCGCCTATGCGAACAGCTGGGACGACGTCGCCCTCGGCAAGCAGATGGCCTCGAGCATGATCGACAAGGGGGCCGACGTCCTCTTCGTCTACGCCAACCAGGTAGGCCTCGGCTCCATCCAGGCGGCCAAGGAGAAGGGCGTCAAGTTCATCGGCTTCTCCGGCAATCAGAACGACATCGCGCCCGGCACCGTGGTCGCCTCCGTCGTCTTCGATTTCCAGACCTTCTATACATGGGCGGTCAAGCAGTTCATGGCCGGCAAACTCGACGGCAAGGTTCACGAGGGCGGCATAGCCGAGGGAATCTTCGTGCCCGCCTATACCGACGCCATTCCCCAGGCGACGAGGAATTCCGTGGCAGCGGCCATGAAGGACGTAGTCTCCGGCAAAGTGGATCTCAAGAAACTTTTCCAGAAGTAATTTCTGGTTCATTTGATTCGAGCCCGAGGGCTCCGGGCGCGGCGCGACTGTCGTCACCCGGGCTTTCGGGCATTGTTTTTATTCCATCTTCGCAATACGGTGTCTGCCATGGACCTTCCCTTCCTCGAGATCCGCGAAGTCACCAAGCTCTTCTCCCAGGTTGTCGCCAACAAGCGCGTCTCCTTTTCGATACGGGGAGGCGAGGTCGTGGCCCTCCTGGGCGAGAACGGTGCGGGCAAGAGCACGATCATGAAGATACTCTACGGGCTGTACCGCGCCGATTCTGGGTCCATCCTGATCGAGGGGAAGGAGGTCCGCATCGCCTCGCCCAAGGACGCGATGGCCCTGGGCATATCCATGATCCAGCAGCATTTCTCCCTGGTGCCTACGCACTCGGTCACCGAAAACGTAATTCTGGGCAGCGCGCGTGGCCTAATAGACCGCCGCGACTGCACGCGCAGGATAGGGGAACTCGCGGCCGAGTATGGCTTCGACGTCGACCCTGCTGCCCTAATCCGCGATTTGCCCGTCGGCGTCCAGCAGAAGGTCGAGATCCTCAAGGCCCTCTTCCAGAGGGCGAGGCTCCTCATCATGGACGAGCCCACGGCCGTCCTCACTCCCCAGGAGGCCGAGGCCCTCATGGCCTTTGTACGCAGCTACGCCGAGCGGGGCAACACGGTCATCTTCATCACGCACAAGCTCAAGGAAGTGATGGGCGTCGCTGACCGCATCATCGTCATGCGCAACGGTGAAGTCCACGGCGACCTTCCCCGCGCGGGCACGAACGAGCTGGAGCTCTCCCGTCTCATGATAGGCCGAGAGCTTCCGCCGCTGGGGCAGGGACCGGCAGTGCCTGAGGCTGCGCAGGAACTTCTTCGCCTCGAGAGACTCTCGGTCCGGGACAGGCACGGTATCTACAAGCTCAAGGACGTCTCCTTCTCGATCAGGCGGGGCGAGATACTGGGTATAGCGGGAGTCTCCGGCAATGGCCAGCAGGAGCTCTGCGAGGCGGTCTGCGGCAGCGTGGCGCCGAGCTCAGGACGCATCCTTCTCGACGGCGAGGACATCGCCAGGCTGAGCATACGGGAGAGGATGGAGCTCGGCCTTGGCTATGTCCCTGCGGATAGACAAAAGGACGGCATGGTGATGGAGATGAGCCTGGCCGAAAACATGATCCTCAAATCCAGCTTCGAGCCGAGGTGGGCGAAGGGACCCTTCCTCGACCGCTGGGGTATTGCCGAGTACGCAAGGACGAAGATCGAGGCCTATTCCATCAAGGCCCCGGGGCCCGAGGCTATCGTGAAGGGACTTTCCGGAGGGAACCAACAGAAGCTCGTGGTCGCCCGCGAGGTGGACAACGGGCGCCGTCTCATCGTCTTCGATCAGCCCACGAGAGGCCTGGACCTCGGGGCAATAGCCTACGTGCACGCGTCCATCCTGCGGGAGAGGCTGGCGGGCAAGTGCATCCTCCTCATCTCCACCGAACTGTCGGAGATTTTCGCGCTCTCGGACAGGATAGCCGTCCTCTACAAGGGCGCAATACAGGGCATCTTTCCCAAGGCCGAGCTGAGCATCGAGGGCATAGGCCTCCTCATGGCCGGCTATTCCCTCAGGGACGAGGAGTTGCAAAGGTGAACGCGCGATTCAGGGACATGCTTCTCTCGCTCACCCTCGCCGTGTTTCTGGGCCTGGCAGTGAGCGCAGCCCTCCTGCTGTTCCTGGGCAAGAATCCACTCGCGGCCTACGCCCTCCTGGCCGGCTCCTTGTTTCGCGACGGCTACACCCTTGCCGACATCTTCGTCAAAGCCACTCCCCTCATTCTGACGGGGCTGGCCTTCGCCTTCACCTACAAAGCCAGTCTCTTCAACATCGGGGCTCAGGGACAGTTCTACGTGGGCGCCATCGCGGCCACCGCGGTCTCCCTTGCCGCCGGGACGAGGCTGCCCGGCCTTCTCTCCCTCCTTCTCGCCTTCGCAGCCGCGGCCCTGGCCGGGGGAATCTGGGGCTCCTTCATAGGCTTCGCCAAGGCCAAATTCAAGTCCAACGAATTCCTCATCAGCATGATGTCGAGCTATGTCGCCCTGGCCCTCATGAATTACCTGCTCCGGACCGCCTTCATCGAGGCCAAGCACGAGTATCCCCAGACCGACCCCTTCGCGCCTGCCCTCTGGCTACCCCTCATCGCCAAGGGGACGCGGCTCCACGCCGGCTTCGTCCTCGCCGTCGTGCTGGCCGTCCTCATGTGGGTCATTCTCTACCGCACTCCATTCGGCTACCGCATCCGCGTCGTGGGCCACAACCCCGACGCGGCGCGCCTCGCGGGAATAGACGCGAAGAGGATATACGTCGGCAGCTTCTTCCTAGCCGGAGCCCTGGCCGCCGCAGCCGGTTTCACCGAGACCAATGGCGTCCAGCACATGCTGGTGCAGGGCTTCAATCCGAATATTGGGGCCGAGGGCATAGGCATAGCCATCCTCGCGAACGCCAACCCCATCGGCATTATCTTCGCCTCCATCCTCTTCGGCGCCCTGAAGGTGGGGGGCCTCATCATGGGACAGCTCTCCGGGATACCCGCCAGTATCATCGAGCTGATGGAGGGCTTCGTCATGATCTTCGTCATCCTCTCCTACTTCGTGCGCGAGGCTCTGGCGACCAGGCGGGCCAAGAACGAGCTTCTCAAAAAGGAGGCTCTGTGATCAATCTCCTGGCCCGCGCCCTCCTGATGAGCACGCCCCTGCTTTTCGGCGCAATAGCAGAGGTCTTCGCCGAGCGGGCGGGAGTCATGATCTGCGCCATCGAAGGCATCTTCCTCGTCGGCGCGATGAGCGGCTTTGTCGGGACCTACCTCAGCCACAGCCTCGCCGTCGGCCTGGGCGCGGCCGTCCTCGTCGGCATGGCCCTCGCCGCCTTCTACGGCTGGATCACCGTCGTCCTCAAGCAGCATCAGGTCGTCACCGGCACGGCCATCAACATTCTCGCGGCCGGGGTCTGCTCCTACTTCATGCGGGTCTTCTTCGGCACGCCCATCATCCCCCTGACAGTCGAGCCACTCAAGGCCCTTCCCCTGCCTCTGCTGTCGCGAATTCCCGTCCTGGGGCCCATTCTCTTCAGCCAGAACATCCTCACCTACTGCATGTACGCGATAGTTCCCCTGGCCTGGTTCGTGCTCTACCGGACGGCCCTCGGCCTCGCCATCAGATCGACGGGCGAAAACCCCGAGGCCGTGGACGTGGCTGGCATCAAGGTGGAGCGGATCCGCTTTTCGATGGTCATCCTGGCGGGGGCGATGGGCGGCATCGCGGGTGCCTTCTATTCGATCGGCTATCTGGGGATGTTTACCACCAACATCATCGGCGGCCGGGGCTGGATAGCCTTCGCCATCTGCTTTCTGGGCAACTGGAACCCACTGGGCGCCCTGGCCGGGGCCTTGGTCTTCGGAACCGCAGAGGCCGTGGCGATAAGCATGCAGTCCTCGGGAAGCCTGGTCCTGCCGAATGAACTTTTCATAGCCCTGCCCTACATCCTCACAATCGCCCTGACCATCCTGCGCAAGTCCTTCAACGTCCCCGGGAAGCTCGGCGTCCCCTACAAGAAAGAGAGCTGAGGGCTACACCCCCATTTTCGCTTTGTTTGCCCTCCCGCTTCGGAAGAACAGGACTGCGCCCCTATCATGAAGCCGACAGCCATCCATGCCACTGTCATCACCGCGGCTGCCATATTTCGTAGTCGGGAGACCGTAGAGTGCGGCATCCCCAGACGCTCATGCTGCGCGATCTGGTACGCCTTCAGAGAAGAGAAGTCCCCTCATGCCAAAATCCCTCGCGCTCTGCCTTGCGGATTGTCATACCTCAATAGAGGCTGATGACATCCGAGGCTTTGGATCCATTGCACGTCACATCCTCGAGCCCGTCGAGGGAATGAGCCTCCCAAGCTCGAGCTCCAGGTCCACCTCGAGGTCCGCGGGTGGATCGTAGACTTCGAGCTCCCGCTCGGTTGTCCCGTCAATCGTCTTCATCGGGTCCTCCTATCAAGTAGTCGACCATGTCGCCCTGCATGGAGTAGTCGCAGAGTTCTCGGTCGCGGTATTGCACATACCAGACGGGGCTGGCGCTCGCGCGCGACATACGTCGCTCCGTGTGCCGTAAGGAATGGATTGTAATGCTCGCCTTCGGCGACCCGCGATACGAGCCCCTCTGGTCCCTTATACCAAGGCCTGCGATAGTAAGGCGACATGCTCCGCATGTCGCAAACTTAAGGAAGGCTTGGTGAGAGGCCTTCATTGCGACGCTCCCTTTGGTCGTGTCGCCTTATTAATGAAGGCCGCT
>JBEKVO010000058.1:0-20573 GCA_049513895.1 Rectinemataceae bacterium
TCTAAGAGCTTCAACGCAGCCGTCACCGGTTCTACGTTGTCCTATTGTCTTCCGGCCGAATGACGAATTGGCCGGGCTGGGCTTTAACCAGCTGATATTTCAAGCGCCTCGTGGCGCACCACCATTCCCCCGATAACCCAGTTATCGGGTTTTCGGATGAGGGGGAGGGAACCCCAGCTCTACGTATCAAGCATGTCCCACTCGTCTCCCTGAACCCATCGAAGCGACGAGAGCTTGCCATTGATCATTCCCCGCCCGAAATCGTCCTACGGTCCAAGGTTCTTCTTGCCGTAGCAGTGCTCGACATTCCGGGCCGCTTTAAGAGCCCCTTCCCATATATCTCGTTGGATCGTTCCCGGTTCACCAGATGGCCGTGGAAATGTTTCCCTCTCCACTATTTTAATTTTCCCATCTTCAATGCCCGTTCTTAAACTCCAGTGCCGGTTATACCAAACCTGATTGAACAATAGGTCCTCAGCTTCGAGGATCTCGGTCAGACCGCGATATTTTTGAGTCCAAGAACCTTCGAGCATACTATTGGTGACGAGCGAAGGCTCAACGCGCCGGAGCGCCTCGAAAAGGTTAATAAAATATAGAGACTTGATGCGCAAAGAAAGATTGGCGAAGTCTGGGTGTGGAAATTTTTGATTGCCGTGCTCGATGCTAAGGTCACCCGTGTTGTGTGTGATAAATGCGAAGCGAATGCCGGAAGTTGCCTTGGCACTGATGAAATGGAGCCTTTCTCTCGATCGCCCGTTGAGCTCCGATATGGGTGAGTATTCCGCATCGGGGAAATACATCATTGCTCGATTGGTATAAGTGCACCAGGGTAAGCGATCGTAGTCCATGGTAACGGGGAGATGGAAGACGATCCTGCGAACAGCGAGACTAGCCTCCGCTCCCGCCACATGGTAAACAGGTACTTCCCGTTGCAGTCGCCTATGGCGAGGATATGCTTTTGAATCGGTGGCGGCGAGGACAAGCCTCTGGATCGCGCCACTTGTCTCGATGCGGTCAATCGTAGTTCCGGTCCTAATAACGACTCCTTCGGACCGAAGCGCTTCGAGTACGATCCCCGATGCGTCCTCATCCTCCTTGGCTAGAATGCGGAGTGGGGCCTGGAGGATGGTGATCTTGACGCCGAGCCGCGTAAAGGCCTAGCTCAACTCGACGCCGACCGGGCCACCACCTATGGTCGCCATGCGCTCGGGGAATTTACTCAGTGAAAATATCGTCTTGTTCGTCAGGTAGACCGAATCGGCAAGCCCTGGGATTGGAGGAATGGACGGCTCACTCCCCATCGAAAGGACGATGTGTGCGGCCGAGACCGTTTCCCCGTTGAGCGCGATTTCGTAAGGTAAAAGGAAGCGCGGCGAACCAAAACGGACGTCCGCGCCCATGCCGCGGAAACGCTCGGGCGAATCATGGGGAATGATGCTCTCGATCACGCTCCGCACATGGCCCATGACCATGGACGCATCGGCCGGCGGGATACCGAACGTGGGCAAGCTGAAACTGGTGGAGCGCCGCGCGAGGTCGTATACGCGCGCCGACTTGATGAGGGTCTTACTCGGAACGCAACCGTAGAAAAGGCAATCCCCCCTAGCCTCTCCTGTTCGATCAGCAGGGTTTTCAACCCGAGCCGGACGAATCCGGGAGTAGCGGTGAGTCCCCCGGAACCTTGCCAACAAAGAATAATCAGTTTTATGTCGTGTATTCATTATTACAAGCCAAGATGGGAATTGAGGATTCATCCGCCGACTTCCCGGACGCCCCCCTGCCGCACTTCGAGGAGGCCTCACCCTCCGCCGACGAGCGGGAAAAAGGATAGCGCATCGCCTTCCTTCAATTCGACATCCTCTTCGGCAAGTTTTGCGTTTAGTAAAACCACGATGCCTGTTCTACGAGACAGATTCAGCACCGACATGATATCGGCGATAGTCGTCCGCTCCGGTAGCGTGCGCTTCGCGCTCTCGAAGCGCCCCTCTCGTAAGACGGCATAGAGATTGATAGTCACATTCATTGCGCCATGGCCCTCACTCGGACTGAAATTCTTTGTATCGCCTATAATAATACATAAAGCTTGGCCAGTGCGGCTAATAGAGATGCCGGCAATACGGATCGCCCCAAGGCTCTTTTATCGTCATCTAAATGGTTGACACGAATGGAATAACCGCCCGCAAGAGCAAGCCTGCGTTAGTGGATTGCCAAAGTAAAAGCAGGCAGCCCATTTCGTTAATTTCTTCTCTAAAATATTATTGACATTCCAAAAAAGTCGACTATATACTTATTTTCACAAGCGGCGAGAGGGCCAATGAAGAAGAAAGTGATTGTCGATTGCGATAATACGATGGGAAGGCCATTCTCGGAAATCGACGATGGGCTAACCATACTCTACTTGCTCGGCCGCGAAGATATCGACCTCCTCGGCATCACGAATTGTTATGGGAACGCGTCGCTGAGAGAGGTGGAATACTGGACCGATCGGTTTCTTCACGATATCGATCGCGCGGATATTCCGCGTCTTTCGGGGAAACCTTATTCGGGCCAAAACTCCACGGAATGGTTCAAGGCCACATGGGGAAAGCACTTCATCGACGAAAAGCCGAATTTCGAAGGAACAAGCGAGGCAGCGCATTTTCTCGTCGAACAGGTGAGCAAATACCCGGGGGAGATTCATCTCCTGGCCTTGGGTTCTATGACAAATCTTTTCGAGGCCTTCATCGTCGATCCGACTTTTTTTTCAAAGCTCAATGAGATCGCCCTGATGGGGGGAGTCTTGGGCGATTTCGCCGTTGACGGAAGGCCTTGCGCCGAACTCAACCTCGCCTGCAATCCTGCGGGAGCGCATGGCGTATTGAACAACGGCTGCTGCCCCGTCGTCGTGATGAATGCCCATATTTGCCTCCAAGCCCCATTCCTAGGCGGCGACATGGATCGCATCTCGTATTGGCCGGAACGCAGACGGCAGATGGTCAGGGAATGGATCGGCGTCTTTGGCGGGAAATTCTATCTTTGGGACCTTTTGCCCGCCGTGTATCTCTCATATCCCGATCTCTTCGATTTGAAAAAGGCGATGATCTCATCCACCATCGAGGATCTCAATATAGGTCTCCTAAAAAGGACCGACGGCGGCGCGGAGGTAATCATGCCCGACGAAATATTGGACGTGGAGGGTTTCCAAAACGCCGTCCATTCCGCCTGGGCTACCGAATGGGGGAAAGAAAGCCAAGGCTGGCGCTGATGGTTTTTTCGGTATTCTAAGCTGGCATCGCCGCTCCTGGAGCAGCGAAAGAGATTTTTATTGATGGAGAAGGAGGCCGCTATGTATCGAAAGTGTGGTTTTGTTCTGCTCGCGCTGCTGTTCATCATGCCTTTGGTCAGCGCCCAGACGCCATTCGAGCAAAGGTTCAATCAGATGAACTGGAATCAGATCGTCGCAGAGGCCAAAGGCCAGACCATCTACTATTACGCATGGGGTGGTAGTGACATTATAAACGGTTTTATCAACGGCTACTTTAAGGACCGTCTGGCTCAAAAATACGGAGTGACACTTAAATTCGTACCGGTCACCGATGCCACGACCTACGTGAACAAGGTACTCGACGAAAAGCAGGCCGGTAAGAATAGCGGGGGTTCAGTAGATTTCGTTTGGACGAACGGCGAGAACTTCCGAACGATGAAACAAGGGAAGCTCCTTTTTGGGCCCTTTGCCGCCAAGCTCCCGAATTTCAAGTACTATAACGAGGCCAGCACAGCATATGATTTCGGTTTTCCTGTGGAGGGCTATGAATCGCCATATGGAGCCGCCCAGGTAGTCATGGAGTACAACTCGCAATACGTCCCCAACCCACCCAAGACTATTCAGGAACTCGTGGCGTGGGTAAAGAAGAACCCGGGCAAGTTCACCTACCCGGCTCCGCCCGATTTCACTGGAAGCGTCGTAGTGCGCCATTTCTTCTATGCGAACGCCGACGGAATCAAGGAACTCATGGGGCCGCTGAATCATACGGTATATGACAGGGTGGCGGCCAAAACCTGGACAATGCTCAACGACCTTAAGCCCTCCCTCTGGATGAATGGCCAGACCTTCCCTGAGAGTATCGTCAAGTGCGAAGACCTAATGAGCAACGGAGATATCTGGATCAACTTCGAGTACGGGCCGAAGAACGCGGAATCTAGGATCATCAAGGGCAACTACCCCACATCCATTAAAACCGCCGTGCTCGATACCGGCACGATAGGTAACACCAACTTCCTAGCTATTTCCTTCAATTCGTCGGCGAAGGCAGCCGCCATGGTGGCCTGCAACGAAATACTGGACCCCGAAGTTCAGTATCAAGCCAGCCTCGGCCCCGACAAAGGTGGCATGGACTGGATGACGCCGATGGACCTCACGAAAGTGTCCAAGGACTGGGCAACAAAATTCGCGGCCCTGCCCCGGCATCCTTCCACTCTTTCGATGAAAGATCTCAATTCACACAAGCTTCCCGAGATGATGTCTGATTGGCTCTTGCAGATCGAGAAGGATTGGCAACTTAACGTGTTGCAGAAATAAGGCTTTCGCCTTCCGATCGATTCCGCCCGCGCATTCGCGGACTGCAGCACGCGGGCGGACCTTTTAGGCCACAGGAACCACGATGACCAAGCGCATGACAGTCAGTCTGCTTCTCTTCCCTACCATCCTCGTGCTCCTTCTTCTATTTGTCGGGGGAGTCCTGATGGGGCTGATGCAGAGCCTCGGTTACATGCCGCTCATAGATTTGAACGATTTCAATCTCGACGCGTACAAGGGTCTCTTCAGCGATCGGCAGTTTCTGGTGAGCCTCGGGCTCACGCTCTGGGTTTCCATCGGCTCGACTTTGTTTACCCTCGTTCTTGCCATCGTCACCGCCTTGGCCTTCAGAAGGACGTTTGCCGGCAAGCGTGTCATAAATTTCCTTTACCAATTTCCGATCACAATTCCCCATATCGTGATAACGATAGGCGCCATGCTGTTGTTGGCCCAGAACGGGATCTTCGCACGATTCGCCCATTCCTTTGGATGGATAACCAATCAGAGCCAATTCCCCGTGCTTGTATACGATAAATTCGGCCTGGGCATCATATACGTCTATCTTTGGAAGCAGATTCCCTTCGTCGGCGTAATTGTGCTATCGATCTTGCAGTCCGTCGGGAACGATTTCGAAGAACTGGCTCGATCGCTCGGGGCCAACAAATGGCAGACATTTCGTCACGTCCTCTTGCCGATCATTATTCCCGGCATCCTTCCCGCGAGCATCATTTGCTTTTCCTTCACTTTCGGATCCTACGAAGTTCCCTTTTTGCTCGGCAGACCCTATCCGGCGATGATCTCGGTTCTCGCAATGCGTCTCTACCAGGACGTCGATCTCAACGCCCGGCCGCAGGCAATGGCAACGGCCATTTTCATGGCGGTATTCATCAGCATCCTTGTGGTCTTCTATAAAAGACTGCTGAATAAGGTATCGGGGAGAATGTGAAGTCATGGCCTACGAAGAGATCGAGCAGAACCAGGCGAACCCGATACAATGGATTGTCTATCTCGGCGTGATAGCGGCCGTAATCGCACCCTTCCTGCCTCAATTAATATGGCCCTTTGCAAAGAGCTGGTTTTTCCCCGGCCTGGCTCCGTCCATTTGGGGAGTGAGTGCATGGCAATATATCGGTAATCCCGATAACCAGGTGCTTGAGTCGGTTCGGAACAGCCTTGTCATCGCCGTACTCGTGACGATAATTTCGGTTCTGCTCGGAGTTCCGGCCGGCAGGGCGCTCGGGATGTACCGCTTCCGTGGAAAGGGTCTGGTCGAGCTCTTCATCCTGGCCCCGTCGATCATTCCGGGACTCGCGGTCATAATGGGAATCCATGTCCTCTTTATAAGGCTTGGGTTGGCTGACAAAATCATCGGCGTCGTTCTCGTGCACCTTATTCCGACCATTCCCTACATGACAATCAGCATGAGCGGTGTCTTCGCCAATTATGATCCGGATTTCGAAGAGCAAGCTCGAAGTCTGGGCGCCTCTCCAATTAAGACATTTTTCCTCATTACACTGCCGGCCGTATTCCCCGGTATCGTGACCGGTGCCATGTTCGCATTCCTGATCTCATGGGGGCAGTACATTCTTACCGTGCTCATCGGTGGCGGGAGGGTGATCACATTGCCGCTTCTGCTTTTCGCGTTCGCCACCAGCCGGGACGACTCTCTCATGAGCGCGTTGAGCATCATTTTCCTGCTGCCCGCGATTATCATACTTTTCTTCACCAGCAAATTCCTTTCGGGTAAATCCAGCGGTATGGGGGGCTTCGGCAAAATATGACCTCGATCACTCTTAGGAACATCAGTAAGGTCTACGAAGGTTGCAAGACTCCCGCCGTGGAAGGGCTAAACCTCGACATTAGTCCAGGCGAGCTTGTGGCCTTCCTCGGTCCCTCGGGATGTGGCAAGACCACGACTCTCAAGATGATCGCCGGCCTTCATTCAGTGACCAAGGGCGACGTCCTGTTCAACGGCGTCCGCGTGAACGATGTAAAGCCAGAGAAACGGGAAGTTGTGATGGTGTACCAGAATTACCTCCTGTTTCCCTATATGAACGTCGCCGAGAATGTCGGCTTCGGACTCAGGATGCGGAAGCTGCCCAAGGAGGAGATCCAAGAGCGCGTAGAAGAGATACTTGAGCTCGTCAAACTGGAAGGCTACGGCGGACGCAGCCCCGCCCAGCTCTCCGGCGGGCAGAAGCAGAGAGTGGCCCTCGCGAGAGCCCTCGTGATTCGCCCGAAGATACTCCTTCTCGACGAGCCGCTCGCGAATCTCGACGCGCATCTGCGGGACGAGATGCGCGAACTCATATTGAGCATACATAAAGCATTCGAGGTGACCACGGTATTCGTCACCCACGATCAGGAAGAAGCCGTCCTCCTCGCCAACCGCATCGCTCTCATCTTGGACGGGAAACTAGTTCAATACAGCGCGTCCAAGGATTTTTATGAAAGACCGGCTACCGAGCTTATCGCGAGGTTTTTCGGCAACGGCAACGTCATGGAAGGCGAAAAGGCTGGGGCCAAGGTAACGACGGCATTGGGCGTTTTCAGGGTCAGGAATGATCTTCCCATCGAAGATGGAGGGGTAAAACTGCTCATTCGGCCTGAAGCAATACGCCTCACGCATGAGACCGAAAATAGCTTCCGCACGGGGGTCAAAAAGAAGATCTACATGGGTACCTATACCCGCTACGGCATCGATGCCGCGGGATGCACCTGGGACGTAACCGGAGATTCCCATGACATGGCAGGCTATGAGGCTGGCGACGAGGCATGGTTCACTCTCCCGCCCGAGAAAATATGGCTCATTCGACGCTAAGGGCGGTGCCGCTCGAGACCGCGCTGGCAAAGGGAAAAGCCGATGGCGAACAAGAAATCGGCGCTTAAGGTCGGTTACGCAGGGCTTCATTTCCCCGTGATGGGAGCCCGGGAGTATGGCGTCTTCGAAGCCGGCCTGGCCGTCATCGAAAAGCTCGCCGCGCGAGAAGGATTTGAACTCGCGGTCTGGCCCCGCTTGATCTCGGAGGCGGAGGAATCGATCAAGGCGGCGCGCTTTTTCGCCGAGAGCGGCGCGGATTTTCTCCTCGTGCAGGCATCCTCGCTCACGATGGGCGACGCTATCCTGCCCCTGGTCGAGCCCATCGAGAGGCTCGGCCTTTGGGTGCTCGACGAGCCGACCTACGAAGGGGAATTGCCGCTCAATTCCCTCACGGGCTTCAATCTTTGCGTTTCTCTCATCCGCGCGAAGTGGGGAGACAGCAAGAGGCTCAAGTGGTTCTGGGGAGACGGCGTTGATTTCGAAATAAGATTCCTCACCTCGATTCGCGCGCTTTCCGGATTGAAAGCCTTCCGCGGGAGCAGAATCGCTGCGGTAGGTGAAACCGTTCCATCCTTCTCCAACCTTGATTACGAGAAGGAGAATTTCGAAAAGGCGCTCGGAATCGAGGTGCTGCCCTTCGATCTGGAAGAGCTGTTCCGGCGTAGCGATGAGGCTCCTTCGGACGAAATCGAGGCTATCCGGACGTCTCTCGTCGCGCGGGCGGCCTGCGTGCGCGTCGATGAGCCGCAGTTGCTGACAACGGCTCGCATCTGCTATGCGCTACAAACGGTGAAGGAGAGGGAAGGGGCGGATGCGGCCGCACTGCGTTGCTGGCCGGAATTCCAATCCTGGAAGGGCTTAGCCCCCTGCGCCGCGGTCGCCTGGTCCAACGACTCTTGCATGCCCACGGCCTGCGAAGGCGATCTCCCCGGAGCGGTCGCAATGTTGCTCGGCCGGATCGTGTCCGGCAGGGCCGCCACGATGAACGATCCAGTCGCGCTCGACAGACGGTCGGAGAGCATTCAAATGTGGCATTGCGGCCCCGGACCGGCCAGCTGGGCGGACGAGAGCGGCCAATGCCTCGACTACCATCACACGCTCAACCGCCGCATTGCTCCTGGAGCCGCCCTGGCCGGGGTTTCCTCAGACATCCGCTTCGCACTCGGGTCCGTCACCATGCTCAGGATTCGCGGAGACGGGGAAAGCCTTTTCGCGCTCGAAGGCGACGTCGTGGAAAGGCCCGCGGCCCCGTATCCGGGCAGCGGAGGCTGGATCGGCAACCTCGATATGGGCGGGGTCAGGGTCTCCCTGGAGGACCTGCTGCAGATGATGGCCTATTACGGCCTTGAGCATCATTACCCCGTGATGCGCGGCCGGCATTTCGAAACCTTGAGGGAAATGGCGGTCTGGGCCGGATGGACGATCCTGCCATTTATTTCCGCTCGGTCGAATTCCGTGATTTGAGAAGAGGAGGAGACGATGCGCGAAACACCTATGGGTCTGCAAGATAAGGTTTTGGGATGCATCCTCGGATCCGCCGTGGGCGACGCGATGGGCGGCCCCATCGAAGGATTGCGCCGCGCCGAAATCGTGAAGATCTACGGAACCGTGGATGGGCTCTTGCCCTACCCGAAGTCCGCCGCACCCTCATTTCACGGCCCTTTCGATCTACGGGCGGGAGCTACGACCGACGACACGCGTCTTGCGAAGCTGATCGGCTCCGGCCTCATTTCCTCGGGTGCCATGCCAAGGGGGGGAGACATCGGGCGAGCGATCGGCGCTGCGTATTTCTCGGCCTCGTCCACGCTAGAAAAGGGCTTCCTGGAAGAATATGCCCTGAAGGCCATCTATGGTCGGG
Source organism: Rectinemataceae bacterium (assembly GCA_049513895.1). GTDB lineage: Bacteria > Spirochaetota > Spirochaetia > Treponematales > Rectinemataceae > UBA1306. The sequence continues at coordinate 9,235 of JBEKVO010000058.1, forward strand.
ACAAGGAGGCATTCGGAGGCAAAACCACAAACGGGGCGATCATGGCAATCGCTCCCGTAGGGGCCCTTTTTCCCGGCGATCCCCAAAGAGCATTCGACGCGGCTTTCGACGTGCTTTCCATGGCCACGGGCTCGGCGCGGGTGAGCGCAGCCGCGGCTGCGGCCTGCATCAGCGCCTCTCTCGCGGGCAAGGGCAGGGCCATCGACGCGGTCCTTCTCGGCCTCGATGCCGCAGAGGAGCGATTGCATCGCGTAGAGGGAAATTATTGGCGAGGGGACGGCATGTACCCGAAAGTCGGGGCCTGGTCCTTGGGACTTGCCAGGAAGGCCATAGAACTTGCCTCCAAGCTCGCCGATCCCTTGAGCGAGGATTTCCGAAAAAAACTGGAAGAAGAAACTAGCCAGCCTTTCTTCGCCGACGGCGACGAGACCCTCGCCGTGGCTCTCGCCATGTTCGTCGCGTCGGACGGCGATTTCCGCGCCTGCCTGCGCGGTGCGGTCAACTACGGTAAAGATTGCGATAGCTACGCCGCAGTCGCCGGCGCACTCTCCGGCGCTTGGCAGGGCTTGTCCGCGATCCCGGCGGACTGGCTCGCGACGGTCGAGGCCTGCGATGCGCCGCCACGTCTGCGAAGTATCGCGGAGGGCCTCTACGCGGCCATAGCTTCGAGGATGAGGCGCGAACGGGCCGCAATCTCCTTTGCGCCAACTTCGGTCCTTGAGCCGTCCAAGCCCGGGATCGCGGCCGCCGTGCGCGAGGGAGACGCGGAAAAGGTCAGCCGACTTATATCTGAAGGCGCGGACCCGAGCGACCGCGGAGAGATCGGCAGGACGGGACTGCATCTCGCCTGCGCCGCTGGGCGCATCGATATCGTGCAAATGCTATTGTTCGCGGGCGCGAACATCAATGAAAAAGATGACAACATGACCACTGCACTCCATTTCGCGGCCTGGGAAAACCATATCGATATCGTGGACCTCCTTCTCGATTGGGGCATTTTCGGAGAAGAGCGGGAAGGAAAGGGATGGACCGCTCTGCACGACGCGGTCAGGAAGGAATACGTCGACATCTCCCTGCGCATCCTTTCGAAAACGCGGGGCCTTGCCATGGAGGCCGACAAGGTCAAGACGCTGGAGAAACTGAAGGGAGACGAACGATTTATCGGCCTCTTGAGAATTCTGGCCGAATACGGGGTCAATCTCGGCGCTAACGGTATCTGCACGCACGGATTGCTGCACGACGCCAAAGAGCGCGGCTACGCGCGGTCAATCCAATTCCTCCGAGTAAAAGGCATACCGGATGAAGCCTAAGTGCCGGGTCATCATCGATTGCGATAATACCTACGGAATTCCCGGCCGCCCGATCGACGACGGCCAGGCAATCGCTTATCTTTCGGGGCGCTACGACGTCGAAATAGTCGGCATTACCTGTACCTATGGCAACGGCAGCGTGAACGAGGTTTATGACGCGACCAAGTGGCTCACCTCATGTCTGGGGCTCGATGGGCTGCCTGTAATCAAGGGTGCGGCCGGACCCGGCGACTACGATACGGAAGCCGCGTCATGGCTCGCGAAAACGACCGCGGAGGAAGCTCCGACGGTTTCCGTGCTCGCCATCGGAACCATGTCCAACATCCTCGGCGCGAAAAAGAGGGATCCCCGGTTCTTCTCGAATCTGAAAGGAATCGCCGCCATGGGGGGATATCTATATCCTCTCCCGGTGCGCGGATGGAACAGGATCCCGGAGCTCAACCTTTCAAGGGACCCCACGGCGACGGCCGCCCTCCTTGGCGCGGAGTGTCCCGTCACGATTATGAGCGCCCAGATCTGTCTGCAGGCGCCCTTCGGAGTCGAGGAGCTGCGCCCGATCGCCGATTTCGACAGGCCTTCGTATTTCTACATGCTGAGCTATCTCATGGACATGATCCGCAGGAACTCAGGCGCCACCGAGTTCCTCTGGGACCTACTTCCCGCGGTCTATCTCTCCAACCCAGAGCTTTTCCACCGCAACGAGGAGCGCGTCTCCATCGATCTCAAGCTCCTCGCCAGAGGCAGCCTCGAACCCGACGAGGATGGGCCGGCCATCAACCTACCCGACTACATCGTAGACATCGATGCTTTTTACTCCCTTCTTTACGAATCCTGGAAACGGGCGCCGCTTCGCACCGCGAGAGGGCGGGCGTAGATGACCTACGATTTGCGATACGGCGATCGAAGCATAAAGGTCGATATCCTCGGCGAAACGGACGTTATTAACGCCGTCCAGCCGATTACCCCCCCAGATGAGAAAAGCCTCGTCCTGGACGCCATATGCAGGGCATCCCTTCCGCTTGTGGAATTTCTCGGCGACAGCTCTTCAGTCGCCATTCTCGTATCGGACCATACTCGCAATACGGGAAGCCGAATATACATGCCCATTCTCCTGGATCTCGCGAAGAGAAAGGGACGTAAGATCGCAATTATCATTGCCGTGGGTTTGCACAGACCGTCCACTCGGAGAGAGATCGCGGAAATCCTAGGCTGCGATCCAGGCGCGGAAGTCGAGGTTAGAAACCATGATCCGGACGCCTCGCTCGCGGAATGCCACGGAGGCCTGTTCTGCAGGGCTGTCGTCGAGGCGGAAAAAATTATTCTAACGGGTTCGGTAACTTTCCATCCGATGGCCGGATACTCGGGAGGTTGGAAGAGCCTCCTGCCCGGCGTCGCGTCGCGAAAAGATGTCATCGAAAATCATCGGCTCTACTTCTCGGGGGCGAGGGCGGATGCTGGCATCGGACCGGCCCAGGTCCAAGGCAACCCCATTTTGACCGATATTCAGGAGCGTACGAAGGAATTCTCGGAAAAAGCCTGGTGCCTGAACGTGGTCCAGGACGAGCTGAAATCGATTGTCTACGCCGCCGCCGGTCGAGTCGAGGACGCCTGGAATGATTGTTCCGCCTACCTCGGGAGCCATAATTCTCCTCGGATCGGGCGTTTGTACGATGTCGTCGTTGCGTCGGCGGGCGGTTATCCCTCGGACTTCAGCTTTTACCAATCCATGAAGACACTCACTAACGCGGCCCGATGCTGCGTTACGGGAGGGAGCATTTTCCTCCTAATGGAATGCAGGAACGGTTGGGAGCTGGAAAGGCAAGTCATGTCTCTGGCGCGCCTTGAGCTCGACGAGATTGCGGCCCGAGTGACAGAGGAATTCACGATGAGCGGTTTGGCTGTCTTCATGGCCTTGTCGGTGATACGGACGCACAAAGTATTCCTGCTCGCCTCGCTGCCGCGGCCGGAGGTCGAGTATTTCGGCATGAGGTATATCGCCTCGGCAAACGAGATCGGGAATCTCGCCACGGCGGAACGTAAGGACAGGATCGCCATCATGCCGGCCGCGGCTTCCGTGCTTCCGGTCCTTGAGCGGCGCTGACGAAAAGAGGGTTGATATGCTTCATTCGGATGCCGATGCCTATCGTCGCGGTTTTTCCCTCCTCGGCATGAGAATCCTTCTCGGTTCAAACAACAGGAATCTGATTGCCGACGACGAGTATTTTCTCGGCAAAGGCGCGTATCTCCATTCGCTTCTGTCCAATTTCAACAAGCTCGACGAGATACCGCCCCCCGACGAGCCTGATGTCGTCATGTCCGTGATCGATATTCCCGGTTCCCCAATTTCCTTTTCGAGGATAGAAGAAGGACGTTATGCGATATGCGGCGAAATCGCAGAGAGCGAACGATCCTGCAAGGACAAGCGGGCCAGTATCTTTGGCAATATGGGGCTTTTCTCCAAGCTGCTCGTAAGGGAACTCGAAATCAGGGGAATCTACTCCATGCATTCCACGTCCTTCCTGGACAGGAAATGGAATCGACTTTATATCGTGTTGGGGGGATCGGGATCGGGCAAGAGCACGGTATTACTGAAGGCCATCAGTCTCGGCGGGATGGAGGTTTTCGGGACCGAGATCACGCATTTTTCCTTCCAGGACGGCGGCACAAGAATGATTAAAGGCTCATTGTGGCAGAACTGTAGGATGGGGAATCTTGTTATCGATTTTCCCGAGCTCCTCGGCCGCTTCGGTCTCGACGAGCCGACGGATGATCCATGGCATGTCTACAAATCGGTACCGCTACACGACATTCAGACCCGAGAAGACGTCCTGGATTCCGTCCCCACCGTGATAGTGATGCCCCGGATCGAGGGCGAGCGAAGCACGTCGAGCATCCGGCTCGTGTCCAAAGGCTCGCTCCGCTCAGCCATATTTCAAAACCTGTCCGATAAAGTGAGCCCTCCCAGTCTCCTTTGGGGAGCGCATTTCATCCCAAGCCTGGACAGCGCCGACAGACAGACCGCCCGCATGGCTGCGGCCGAAAAATTTATAAATGAGGCTTCGATCGTAGAGTGTTGGAACGTCCTCGCGTCTCCTGCAGGATGTCTTGACGGGATATTCCCGGGGGACAGGGAAGCGGAACGAGATAGAAAAACAGAAACGAACGAGAGAACAGGAGGATCCAAATGCGCGATTCGGTAAAAAGGGGGATGGACGGCATCTACCCCTTCCCCGTGCAGGGCAGGACATCTTCGCCCCGAAGTGTCGGGCTTTCCATGATCATCGATATGGGGAGCGGTTTGGCTGCGACGAAGGACCTACTGGAGTTCGCAGGCCACTATATCGATATTTTCAAACTTTCGTCGGGGACGATGGCCCTTTATCCGGAAACCATCCTACGCGAAAAAATCAAGCTAATCAAAGCGCAGGGGATAGACGTGGAAGCAGGCGGCTCCCATTTCGAAGTGGCCAATTGGAAAGGCGCGAGCTCGCGATACTTCGAGAAGCTCTTGGCACTGGGCGTGGACATTGTAGAGATCGCGGACGGCCATTTGCCCTTGTCCGACAGCGTCCGCATCGAGAGGATCAAGGAGGCGAAAAAGATGGGCCTGAAGGTTGCTACCGAGGTGGGGAAAAAGGAGCCTTCGAAGAACATAAAGGCTCCAACTATTTTAGACCAATACGCCGACGATATCGTCGCAGGCAGCGATTACATCATCATCGAGGGCAAGGCATCGGGAATGGATGTCGGAATCTTCGACGAGAAAGGCAATATCATCGAGGCTGAACTCGCCCAGATCGTCGAGGGAATCCATAACATGGACCACATCATATGGGAAGCGCCGCTCCGGTCCCAGCAGCAATCGCTCATCCTCCGATTCGGTCCAAATGTCAATCTTGGAAACATCTTCCCCAACGAGGTTTATCCTCTCGAACTCATGCGCAACGGTCTCATGCTCTCTCCGCTCATCGAGGCCTATAATAGAGAACAGGAGACCGCCAAATGAAGCTGACGCTGCCCGAGCTTGAGCGCAAGGCCGCCGAGTTGCGGATCGCCACATTGAAAATGATCGTGGGGGCGGGGGGCGGTCATCTCGGAGGTTCCTTGAGCGCCATGGACATTATGACGGCGCTGTATTTCAATGTCATGAATATTGATCCCAAGGATACTGCGAAACCCGATAGGGACAGGTTCATTCTTTCCGCCGGGCACAAGGCGGCGGGCTACGTCCCGGTACTCGCGAATCGGGGCTTTTTCTCCATGGAGCTGCTCCCGACCTTCAACAAGCTCGATAGCCGCTTCGGCATGCATCCGGATAAAAACAAGATTCCAGGCTGCGAAGCTTCCACCGGCAGCCTGGGACACGGCCTCGCGATCGGGCTCGGCATGGCCCTGGCGCTCAGGATGGACGCCTTTAAAAGCAAAGTGTACGTCCTGCTTGGGGACGGCGAATTGCACGAAGGGACCAATTGGGAGGCGGCAATGGGCGCAGCCCAGTACAAGACTTCCAGCCTCGTGGCGATCGTCGACTATAATAAATGCTCGATGGATGGGCCCATCGACCAGGTCATGACCCTGGAGCCGCTCGTGGGGAAATGGGCCTCCTTTGGCTGGGACACGATCAGAGTAGACGGGAACGACATGGCTGCCGTCCTCGAGGCGCTGCAGGCGGCAAGCTCTCGCGGCGATTACGGAAAACCGGTCGCCATCATAGCCGACACCGTCAAGGGCAAGGGAGCCTCCTTCGCGGAGGGCGATTATCGCTGGCATTACGGTTGTCCAAGCGACGAGCAGCTCGCCGTGGCGATCAGGGAATTGGGAGGCGAATGAGATGTCCGGATTGAGTATGGCAGATATCGAGAAAATGTCCGCTCGAGACGCCTTCGGTCTCGCCCTGTCGGAAATAGGCGCGGAAAACGAAAAAATAGTTCTGCTCGGCGCCGATGCCATCGGAAGCACGCGCGCCGCCGGATTCGCGAAACGCTTTCCGGAGCGAACTTACAACTTCGGCATCGCGGAACAGGAAATGGTTTCCGCGGCCGCCGGTTTCGCATTGTGCGGTAAGATCCCCATCGCGACCGCCTATGGTTTCCTGTTTTCCCTGAGGGCCTGTGAACAGGTGCGGACCGATATCTGCTACCAGAACCTGAACGTGAAACTCATGTCTACGCATACTGGGTTGACCATGGCGGAGGCGGGGACGACGCACCACTCGACCGAGGACATCGCGATCATGCGCAGCTTCGCGAACATGACCATCGTCGCCCCCTCGGATTCCCTGGAGACGGTAAAGGCCGTACGTGCCGTGATTGAATATCCCGGACCGGTATATTTGCGGATGGGCCGCGGCGAAATGGAATCCGTGTATCGCGAGGATTACGAATTCAAGATCGGCAAGGCGGTCGTTATCGGGGAAGGTTCCGACCTGACGATAATAGCCTGCGGCATCATGGTTGCCGAGGCGATAAAGGCGGCGGCAACGCTGGCGATCGAGGGAATTTTCGCGCGAGTCCTCAACATGCACACGATCAAACCTCTAGACGTCGGAGCAGTGCTGCTTGCGGCCAAAGAGACAGGCGCGATCGTGACCGCGGAGGAACATACGATAATAGGCGGCCTCGGCGAGGCGGTCTCCGGCGCCGTGTGCGAGGAAAGGCCGGTCCCCGTCATAAAAGTAGGGCTCAACGATCGCTACGCCATCATAGGCCCGGAAGAGGGCGTCAAGCAGAGGCTCGGACTGAGCGCTGAGGCTATATGTCTTGCGGCGAGGAAGGCAATCCAGCGCAAAACGCGCTAAGCTTGGAGGTCTATCATGATCGGTGGATACTGGCTCAAGGCATTGAGCGTCGATCTCGATCGGGGCTCCATAGGAAGTCTGGACCTGGATGAGGATCTTGCGAAGGCGCTCATCGGGGGAGCGGGGATGGCTTCTTACTTTCTTTCCCGCGAGCTACCCAAATCCTCCGATCCTCGGTCGCCCGCGAACCTCCTCGTCTTCGCGACCGGCCCCTTCCAGTCCACGAAGCTCCCGGGTGCGGCTAAGTTTTCGGTCTGCACGAGGTCTCCGCTTACCGGAATTTTCACCGACTCGGCCGCCGGAGGCGATTTCGGCTTCGCCTTGAAAAGAAGCGGCTTCGATATGCTGATAATTTCGGGGGCAAGCAACAAACCCGTTTACCTCCTCGTCGGCGACGGAGAGGCCTCGCTCCAGAGTGCGAGCGACCTCTGGGGCAAGGATTCGGTAGAAACCTTCGAGGAGCTTTCGGCGCGGCATAATGGCGCCTCGGTCGCGGCGATAGGAACCGCGGGCGAGAACAAGGTCGCCATGGCTTGCATCTACGTCGATGGGTTTTCCGCTGCGGGAAGAGGCGGCACAGGATGCGTCATGGGCGCCAAGCGCCTGAAAGCCGTCGTCGCCCTGGGGCATCTCGAGGTTCCTCTGGCGGATCGAATTCTTGTGGAATCCTACGAGAAAAAATTCCGGAAATCGATAGCCGAAATCTCCGCTGGTTTCCGGGCGACGGGGACGGTCGGCGGTCTCGATGCCGGGGAAATCTCCGGGAACCTTCCTCTGCGCAACTGGAGTCAAGTGGGCTGGCAGGAAGGCGCCGCGAAAATCGGATATCCCGGGTACTCGAGCCTGAATAACAAGCTGCATCCTTGCAAGTATTGCACCATTTCCTGCCACCGCCGCGCCGACATCGGCTTCGCGGACGGCTACTCCTACAAAGGACCAGCGCCGGAGTACGAGACACTCGCAATGCTCGGCGCCTCCTGCCTCATAGACGACATGGAATCGCTGCTCAAGGCCAACGACCTATGCAACCGCGCAGGGCTCGACACAATCAGCGCGGGGAGCTGCGCCGCCTTCGCCATGGAGGCATTGGAGAAGGGGCATACGCGGGGCCTGCGCCCTTCCTACGACCTCTCCTGGGGAAATGGCGCTGGCTTGCTCGATTTCCTTCATGAGCTCGTCGATCGCGAAGGCTTCGGTGGCCTGTTCTCCGAGGGCATTGTTCGCGCCTCCTCGAACTTCCATCCGGATGCTGCGGGCTACGCTCATCACGTAAAGGGACTTGATATTCCCGGTCATGATCCGCGCGTGTATTACAACCTCGGTCTGTCCTATGCAACTGGCAACCGCGGAGCCTGCCATATGCGCGCGTATTCACAGATCGCGACCATGGGAGCCCTCCTCCCCGAGGTCGGGATCAGTGTCGCTCCGGCTCCGGATACGCTGGACGGTGCGGCCAAGGTCGTAAAGACCTACCAGGATTTCACGGCCTTCTATAATTCCTGCGTGCTATGCCAATTTATGATCTGGGGCGGCTTCGGGTTAGGCGATATGACCGATTGCCTCAACGCGGTAACCGGATGGCGCTTGAGCCCGAAGGAGTCGCTCGAGTGCGGAGAACGAGCCTTCACACTGCAGAGAAAGCTCAACAACGCATGGGGCGTTACGAGCAGGGATGATAGTCTGCCGGATCGATTCTTCATCGCTTCCACGATGGGAGCGCGAGCCGGCAAGGCCCCCGGACGGGATCGCTTCTCGGCCGAGCTCGAGGAACTATATCGATTTCGGGGATGGGACACGCAGGGCCTCGTCACGAACGAGACATCCGCCCGATTGGGGATAAGCGCATGGATATAGGCGTTCATGTCTCTTTGTGGACTCCCGAATGGACCAGCCCCTTTTTGGACGCGATAGATCTCACGGCGGATCTTGGCGCGACCTGCGTGGAGATCCCCCTTATGGATCCCTTCTCCCTTCCGCTCGCCGAGATCGGGCGGCGCCTCGCTATTCGAGGCCTCCGCGTCTATTGCGGAACGGGCCTCGGCAAGGAAACTGATATCGGCAGCGACGATCCCGCAATCAGAGAGAGAGGGATGCGCCATCTCGGCGAATGCCTCAAGATTTGCGCGAGGCTCGGGAGCCCTTCTCTCGGCGGCGTTCTCCATTCACCGTGGGGGATGAAGGGCCGCGCCGATCCTGGCTATGCCGCTCGGGTAGCGACTTCACTTGCCTGTCTCGCGGAAGAGGCGTCGGGTCTCGGCCTGGATATCGCCCTTGAATGTATTAATAGGTATGAAAATTCATTTATCAACACTGTCGACCAAGGTCTGGCATTGCTCCGCATTATCGGTAAGGAAAATGTCGGCCTACACCTTGACACCTACCATATGAATATCGAGGAACGAGGAATACCGGAGGGGATAGCCAGGACGGGGAAGAACCTTAAAAGAATCCACCTCAGCGAGAATGACCGGGGCTTTCCGGGAAGCGGGAATCTCCCATGGGGCGATATCGTAGCCGCTGCGAAGAAATCGGGCTATCAGGGGCCGTGGATAGTGGAGAGCTACATAAATCCCTCTTACGCTGCCTCGGCCGACGTATGCGTGTGGCGAAACATCGAGACCGATGCTTCCGCCAGCCTGCGCAAGTCGCTGCTTTACCTGCGTGGACTCATAGAAAAAGTCTGAGTTTGTTTAGACGTCCGGTTTCGGCTTATTGTTCGTCTGCTTGCTTTCCCGAAATACCTTCAAGATATTCTCTTCGCTGAGCAGAATATGGGAGTGGAACGCGCGCTCGCTACGTTCCTTATCCCCGGAGGTGAGCGCCTCCAGCAGTTCGCGGTGCATCATGGACATGTAGGTATCGGAGAATTCAAAATAGTGGATCATGTGAAACAGGACATGCATCTGCGACGCGATATCCTTCCATGCTTTTATGAGGCGCTGGTTGTCCGATTTCTGAATTATAAACTTATGGAATTCGATGTCCAGATTCGATAGCTCGGCGTAGTTGCGGGATTTTTCCAAGGCAACCATCCGTTCCAGTATCGAGGAAAGCGCGGCGAGGTCCTTCTTCGTCAAGTGATCGCAGGCCAGGCGGACCCCGAGCACTTCCAAGCTGGCGCGCAAGGTAACAAGCTCATCGATGTCTTTTTCCGTAAAATCGATGACGGAAATCCCTCGTCGTGCTTTGAAGGCGATGAGCCCTTCCTGAGACAATTCCCTGATCGCCTCGCGCACCGGCGTCTTGCTGACGGACATCTGGGAGGATATGGCTTGCTCGACCAGCTTGGTACCGGGAGCGAGCTGTCCGTTCAAGATGGCCTCGCGAAGTTTACGATAAACGACCTTGTATAGAGGAGAGTTTTCCGATTCCATTATCTTGAGCGCGTGACGCATACGCACACTCCGGCTCGGCCCCGTACTGCTAATAACTGCCTTGGTACAATGAAAGTGAAGATGCGAAAGGCCTGCAAATGTTGGCCAATACAAGCGCACTATGCCACTTTATAAACGTAGTTCTTTATAATGCATATAATCTGTCAATTTAGATCGATTTGTCAATGACTTGGCCGAACTTGTCTCGCATTTCCCGATCCTTCCTGCCTCATACGAGCGAGAAGAAAGCCGCCAGAATCGAAAGTACGAACGAGACAATGAAGGCGCCGTATAGAAACGCACGAACATCGGTTAGGCTAATATCGTTTCGGACGAGGTGTAATTCGCACTGTTCAGATTATGCGGCATGTAGGGTGGTGGCGAGCTCTCGGGGGGCCAGCAACAACGAATAGCCCTCGCGCGCACGGCGATCGGAGACTTCGAGCTCGATCCCCGACGAGTCGACGAAATGTCGGCCGGACCTGCGACGCTCACTATCAGGCCCGAGCATATCTCGATCGGCGACGCGGTTGGCGCCGTAACAAGGCTCCGCGGGGTCGACGACGTTCGAGACGAGAGCAAGGGCAGGCTAACCCGCGCCCTTGTTTTGCAGAAACTTGCTTGCCAGGCTGTAAGTTTGCCTAATATACCTGTCTGCAATGTCCCATCCCTGCAATTCGATTTCTACCGCTTCCTTGTGCTTCTTGCTGATATCCCGTAGAGCATTCCCGACGGATTATAGTGGACCCCATTGTCAACACATAAATATTGCCCTTTCTAAGCTTGCTTAGGCGGGGACTTTGACCTCAAAACTTGAGGTGTAGGTCGTCAGTGGCGGTTGGCCGGCGCATGCCGAGT
>JBEKVO010000059.1:0-19988 GCA_049513895.1 Rectinemataceae bacterium
TGAGAGGCGCAAGAGCAATATACTTCGAAGTAATACCTTCGATCAGTCCCGAATCCGGCATACATCATAGTATAATTAATTAGCATCACGGTCAACTTGTTTTGACGCGCCGCCTTAGCGCTAATTCTATCGCAATTTAAACCAGTTTATGAAATGATCCAACAGCCTAAAATCGAAGTTAGTTTATCAAAGACAATGCTAATGTATCACAACATGGGTAATATTGGTGTTGAGCATTATTTGCAGTTTAGGAATACAGGAGGGAAGACTGGAACTATCAATAAAATAATTTACTTTGTAAAGAAAAAGGATAATGATAAGGATAATATAATTTTAATTCCACAGGCATATTTTTTGCCAACTTCTCAAGTTGCCACTAAAATTCCAATACCGGAAATAATATTAAATCCGAATGAAAAATGGGAAAATTATGCTGATATATATAAGCTACCTGATAAAGAAGAAGAAACAAAAATAGCAGAAATATCGCAAAAAATAATAACTGAAATAAAACAACAAAAACCACCATACCGAATGGGACAACCAATCATAGATTATCAAACTTATTTGGAGATAAAAAATTATGTAAACCAAAAACTCAGTTATATTACAATTGGAGAATACTATTTATTGATCGCCTGTTGGAAGGATGAGGAAAAGGCTCCCTTTTTTGAAAAAGCATTTCAATTTTCGCTTTACGAGTTTGATAGAAATAAACTAGATCAAATGACAGATCAATATCAATGGGGATTACAACAAAATATTCCGCCAGTAAATATAGGTTTAACGAACATCAATGATATCGACATTGTTAAGAACTTAAAAACTCTAATGCTCTCACAAATGGATAATACATGAGGGATTGATAATGACTTAAAAAACTAGCGCTAAAATCATTTGTTACTAAAAAATAATACCTTGGCTATACGGATGTAATCCAATTGTCAAGCCCATCTTCGACAGTTGTAAATTTGAATTCTTTCCAGGATAACAAGTTACAATTCCGAAAAATGATCCTGGCACTACAATTCTTTTTACAGAGGGACCGACACAGATAGGGAGTGTTGGCTGCGGATGCTCGGCGGTACCGCTACACCCACGGCTCTGAATACTTCTACGCAGGTCTTACGAAGGTCGGTCCTCAAAAACCAGGTCTTGTCTTCGAGTTCAAGTTCGATTTCTTGGAGAGCGCATAGATCACGCTTTACATCATTCCACTCATAGCGGCTATCACGGGCCTCCAAACGGGCTTCGAGCTCTTTCAGGAGCATAAGAGGAAGAAAGGAACAAAACACATGTCCTCTGATGGCGTCGTCCATCTTGTGGTAGATCGGCCGTGTCTCAAGGACGGTCTTCACAGAACGGAATACATCCTCGACCATCCAGAGCTGCTTGTGCTGCTGCGCGACATCGACGGCTGGAAGGTCCGGGTTGGTTCTCAATATCCACATGCTGTCGAACTTTTCTTCATTTTTGATTCGCTGTTCATCGACCACGAAGTGCTCTTTCCCCGCGGTCTGTAGGTATTTCCGATATCCATTGTTGCCGACGAGATTTTTATCCCCATTTTTCAGTTTCTCGCAAAGACTTTCCACGATAGCGGCGCGATCAATCGTATCCTTGCGCGCTTGTTCCTCGTTGTAGCAAAAGACGTATCTTTTGCCATCGATCACTCGTTCACTTACACGCAAAGGAGAGGAGTCTTTAGTATTACGACGAGATATTGTCAATAGTTGTGGATTGGAAAACGGAGCGATTTTTCGGTTACGCTGCCGCTTCATCGACCTGCACCCCGTCTACGAATTTTATTCCCGCCTCGACCAGCGAGATGAGCTTATAGCCAGTTAGCCTGCGCCAACCCTGTTCTGCCTCCCTGCACAATTTGTAGACCATCGCGAGAGTCGCCTTGCGTGTCCCGTTCCCTTTCGTCCTGCGATGGCGTAAGCGGACGGTCGCGAAAGTCGACTCAATGGGGTTTGACGTTCTCAGGTGAACCCAATGGGCGGCAGGGAAGTCGTAGAACGCGGACTATGATGGAGTTGTAACTCGCGCAGAAGCGCAAAGGGCGCAAAGAAATCCGGAGCTGAATACCCGATTCCTTCTCCTTGGCGATCTTGCCGCGATCGTAGTGGCTACGTAACGGCACAGGTATCATCATGCCGGGTAGAGTTCTATATCGCTCGTTCGCATGACTTTGCCTAATAGGATCGTCAGGCAGCCGCCCTCCTCGGGCTGGGAGCCATCGGGCCTCATCCAGCCTTCCTCGAGGACGAGGAGGAGGGGGTTGGCTGGCTCGGGGCCACCTTCCGGAGCCTCGGCGAGGTACTCGGTGATGATGACGGGCGCGTCCGTGTCCAAGGCCTCGCCGTAGAGACTTTTGCCCGGGCCCTTGGGGCCGAAGACGAGCTTGCGGCTCGCCCCTTCCACTTCCATCTCGGGCACGTCGGGGTAGGGCGCGTACTCGAGCTCCGAGGACTTGAAGTCCTCGGGGTCGGGAGGGGGGAGGAAGAGCCAGGTATCGCCCCGATCTATCAGCTCGTCGCGGGTGCCGCCGGCGAGGCCTTCCGGGATAAAGTAGAGGCGGAGCTCGAATCCGCCCTCGGCCTCGACGAGGCTGAGGTAGAGGGGGCCAGCGCCCTCCTGGAGTAGCTCGATGAAACGATATTCACCGAGCGAAGCCTTGTCGCCTTGCGAAGCCGGACCGAGGGGCAGACTGCCCTCGGGACCGCGGAGGGCGAAGCTCCTGATCTCGCCCACCGTACAGTCAGAACCAGCGCCGTCCCCGGCTCCGCCCGCCGCGAGCCTGGATTCGAAGGCTTCGGCGTCGCGTATGCTTATGAAATCGCCGCTCTTTATCGCCTTCCAGTAGGCGCTTTCGTCTACGTCCGCCGCCTCGGCCATCGGCGCCTTGCGCGGCCTCATTCTCGCCAGTCCCTTCGCCGCCTCGCGACACGGGTGGCTATCGAGGCGATCAGGAGGATAGCGAGGACGGCGAAGGCCAGGCCGAAAAAGCTCGGCCCATGGCTCAGGTAGACGGGGGCGCCGCCCCAATAGTAGCCGCGGTTGGACATGGCGTAGTCGAGGGTGGCCGCGTTGGCCAAGGCGTCGAAGAGGACCCATGTGCCGAGAGTGGGGTGCATGTAGCCATAACCGCCGAGGGCCGGGTTGTAGATGATATTTACGCTGCGGCCGCCTATGAGGGCGCTGCTCGGGATGTAACTCGGCCTCACGGAGGGCTCGGAGGCGAAGGTCGAGGCGTAGTCCTTGGCGTAGCGGCTTCTGAAGGCCTGGCTCGCCTCGGCCTTGCTAGAGAAGAGGGTGCCGTTGCGCCGGGCCGAATCGAAGAGGCCGCGCTGCGCGGATACGCTCGCGCGGCTGCCCGAGATGCCGCTCAGCCTCGGCGTCGAGGTCCGCAGCGTCGGTTTGGTCGCGCTCCCCCAGCCCGTAAACGATCTCGACGAGCCGATGGAGCGGAGGGACGGGGCTCGGAGGCCGCCGCCGCGGAAGCCGCCGCGAGCGTAGGCGCCCGAGGCGGGCAGGAATGCCAACGCCGCGACGAGGGCCGCGGCGATCAATCTGATTCGCGCAGTGTTCATTTCGCCTGCCTCTGGAGCGTTAGCCGAGTTGGGAGCGGACGAGGGCGGCGAAGATCGCCGCCACCGCTACGAAGCTCAATGCCGATACCGACCCGGCGGCGACGTTGTCCTGTTTGTCCACTTCGTCGGCGAAATTGGACTTGGGCAGGAGAACGAGGGTCGCGAGGGCCCGAGCGGCCGCGAGGAGGATCAGGCCGCAGACGCCGATGGCGAGAGTCACGAGGAGCTCGGCGCCGATGTCGCTGCCCGCGCCCGCGAGGGCGGCCTGCAGCACCAGACCCGTCGCGACGAAGAAGCCGCCCACGCTGATTCCTGCGGCGGCGTTTTTGCCGGCCCCCAGGTCCTTGCGGGCGTCGAAGCGGGCGATGGCCCGGTACAGGAGCCAGGCGAGGAAGAGGAAGACCTGACCGGCCGCCCAATAGACGCCGATGTCGAGGAGCTCGAGGAGATAGGAATTGCTGCGGCCCTGCATGACCCCGGCGATGATGAAGCCGTTGGCGACGAGGAGGCCGGAGAACGTGAAACCGGCGCCGAGGTTGCGCTCGGTGACGATCTGCGTATCGAGCCTGAGGCCCGGGAGTATGAGCTTCTCGCCCAGGGCCATGCTCGCGCGCATGAGAATTATGGCGGCGATTCCCGAGGTGCCGAGGTCCAGAATGTTATCGAGGACCGAGGACCCGAGGCTCGAGAAGGCCCCCGCGAGGGCGACAGCCAACCCGAGCATGTAGCCGACGAAGAGCACTCCAAAGGCCGGGTTGTCCTTCTTCGTCAGCTCATCGTCGTCCTTGATATGCGGGGTCGAAAGGTCGAAGAGGAATTTGCCGAGGAAGAAGAGGACGAGGGCGGCGGCGAAATAGGGAACGATGCCGAGCATCGCCGCGAGGGCGGAAACGAGAGCGTTCATGCGGGCTCCTTGCGCGCCGGCGTAATGTGGGGCAGCTCGTGGAGCCCACCCCGATCCCGGCGAGCGCTGGCGAGGCGACCTGCCCTCGCTCGCGACAATATACTAATACTTTCGATGATAGTGCGACACGCCGAGCGTGTCGCGAAATCAAGGAAAGTATTCGTGCAAAGGCCTCCAGGCGCTGAAAAATGACCTATGTCATTTTCAGCGCCTGCTGGTCTTTATGTCGTACTACAAACTAAGGCCTGCTACTAACGTGCCTCGCTTCGAGGGAAGCGTTGCGCGGAAGAGTCCGCTAATTGTTAGGCCGGGCTTCCTGCCTGAAGCGGGAAATCAAGGTAGCGGACGGCGAAGGGCAGGCGATCGAAGGTCCGCGTCTCCCTTAGGACGAAGCCCTGGGAAAGGTACCACTCCTTGAGCCTGAGGTTGCCGTCCATGATGCCGATGCTGATCCCGTGGACGCCGAGGCCCCGAGCGCGCAGGATCGCGTCGGCGACCAGCGCCCGGCCCATGCCCCCATGCCGGGCCGCCGGCAGGACGCAGAGCCTCTCGAGGTAGGCGACATCGGGCTTGGCTTCGAGGGCGTAGCAGCCGAGCATTCTGTCCCCGTCGAAGAAACCGAAGAATCCCGGGTTCGCGCGCCTCGCGAAGGTCAGTACCTCGGCCTCCGTCGCGAAAGCGGGGTTGGAGGCCGCGTTCGCCTGGCTCAGCCCGAACTCCTCGGCCACCGTTCCGAACGCCTCGTTGATAAGGAGCCTTAGGTCCGCGACCTCCTTCGGTATCCCGATCGGGCGGATCATTGACCCTCGCGAGGCCCTTGGCGCTCGAGCCCCAGGCGCTCGGCGACGCGTCCTCCTTTCAGCAGCCTGGCGATTTCGCCTAGAATTTTCAGATGCTCTTCCGGAGTCTGCGAGGAAGGCGCGCAGAGGAGGACGACGAGACGGGCCGGCGCCTCGAGGGATAGGAGGCGCAGGCCCTCCGGCCTTGCCCCGAAAAAGACCAGCGGCTCCGCGGCTTCCTCGACGTGGGCGTGGAGAAGCAGAACGCCGGGTTCGAGCTCGATGGGCTGTTTCTGCGCGATATCGGTGAAGACGGCGGAGAGCCGCGCCAGAGCCTTGCGGTCGGCGTCGAAATGGCTGCGCAGGAGCTCGCGTATCGCGTCATTAATGGATGTCTCTTCCATTTTGGGCCTGACCCTGCCGGCGGCGAGGGCGCGCTCGAAGATGTCGCCGCCGGAGGGCGCGGAAGGAGCCGATCCCGCCGCGGCATCGGCCTCCACGCCCCCGGACAGATAGAAGATGAGGAGGGGGATGTCGGGCCTCTCCTCGCCGACGCGATGGGGCAGCTTCTCTACTGCCGGGTGCCAGGCCGCCTCGCCGGGACGCGGGCTGAAGAGCACGAAGGCCTGGCCGACCGAGCCCTGGGGGTCGAGGACCTGGGCGAAGGACTTCCAGGAATCCAGCTCGACTACCTGGGCGCGGAGGCTCGAGCGCGTGGATCCCATCGCGTCGATGACGGCGGCGCCGTCGGGTTTCTGGCAATATACCGCCAGCTTTGCCCCCGTCTGCGAGACCAGGTTGGCGAGGTAGGCCAAGCCGCGACGGAAGCCCGGATGCCGCTCCACGAGGGGCGGCAGCACGAGGACAACCTGCCCCACGTTGTTGAGGGGCTTCGTGATCCTCGCGACGACGACGAGCTCTGAGGCGCCTCGTATGACCTGTTCGATCGCGCTCCCGAAGAAGGCCTGCGAGAGCCTGGGCGCCTTGTTCCAGCCCAGGACGATCGCGCCCGCGCGGTTTTCCAGGGCGGCCTGGATGATTCCCTCCGAGACATTGACGCTCACCCGCGTCGCGGGGATGACGGGCACGCTCGCGGAAACGCCCTGGACGACGGCCTGGGCGAGGCTGTTCTCGGCCTTGGCTATCTCGAGCCTCGTGTTGGCCGACTCGGGCACGACCGCGAGCGGGTACACCGGCTCCTCGCTCCGTTTGGTCCGGAGGAGGAAGGCGAGGGCAAGAAGGTCGCGAATCGACGCGGGGTTGGAGATCGCGACGAGTATCCGCTCCGGGGAGCGGTCCGCGTGCGGCTGCCTGTCCTCGCAGGCGGCGGCGAGGCGCTTGCCGGCGCGCTGCGTGGCGAGGGCGCCGACGAAGCAGCTCGCGATGATGAGGAAGACCGTGCCGTCGAGGACCGCCTGGCTGAAGAGCCCGAGCCTGAATCCGACGAGGGCCACGGCCAGGACGGCCGCCGCGTGGTTGACCGAAAGGCCGAAGAGCATGCGCCTCTCGTCTTTACGATAGCCAAGCAAGAAGCCGGTTCCGCTCGCGGCGAGCCATTTGGAAGCGATGTTGAGCGCGACCATCGCGAGGGCGACGCCCAGGGCGCCGAGGCTGCCGAAGATCGCGGCCGGATCGGCGAGGACGCCGATGTACACCATGAAAAAGGGCACGAAAAGGGCGTCGCCCGAAAACTTGACGCGATTCATCAGCACGCCCGACTCGGGGATGAAGCGGTTGAGGAGGATGCCGGCGACGAAGGCGCCGATTATCGGCTCGAGGCCGGCCAGACGGGACGTGAAGGCGCAGATGAAGACGAGGGCGATGACGAAGACGAATTCGACTGTCCCGTCGGGCTTCACCTTCCGGAAGAAGAGCTCGGCAGCCTTGGGTATGAGTATCGCCGAAAGCAGGGCCCACACGAGGACGGCGCCGAGCATTTTCGCCCAGATGAGCCAATCGCCGCCGCCATGAGAGGCGCGGGCCACCGCAGCCATGATGGCCAGCGCCGTCGTGTCGGTGAGGATGACGGCGCTCACCGCCGCGACGACGGAGCGCTGTCGGGTGAGGCCGAGCCTCGAGACGATGGGGTAGGGGACGAGAGTATAGGAAGAGAAGACGCAGCCGAGGAGCATCGCCGAGAGAATGCCCACCCCGAAGAGGGATAGGCCCGTCCCGACGCCGACCAGGAAGGGAAGGCCGAAGGTAAAGGCGTAGAAGGCCAGGCCCGATCTGGACTCGCGCCTGAGCTGGGCTATGTCTATCTCGACGCCCACTACGAAGAACACGTACATGAGCCCGATCGTCCCCAGGAACTCGATGGCCGAGTCCTTGGCGATGAGGTTGAGGACGTGGGGGCCGACGAGGACGCCGGCCAGGGCGAGGCCCACGATCCCGGGCAGCCGCAGGCGCTCGGCGAGGAAGGGCGCCACGAGGATTATCACGAGCACCACGGAGAAGATGCCCGCGGGTTCGGTCAGGGGAAGGGTGAAGGACATTCCCGTGATTCTATGGTGGATATCGCGCCACCGCAAGCCGAATTACGATGCGCGCTCCTCGCCGCCGGGCTTCTCAAATCGCCCAACTCGAAGGATAATGCCGCGTAAGCCTAAGGAGGACTATATGTCGAACGGTGTATCGGGACGCAGGGGCGCTTCGGCGGCGAGCGGCGCCTCGAGCGGGCTATACGGGCTCGGTTTCATAGGCGCGGCGGTCTATTTCATCGGTCACGCCGCCACCTTCTGGGTGGGAGTCCTGGGCCTCCTCAAGGCCCTGGTCTGGCCAGCCTTCGTCGTCTATGAGCTGATGAAGCACCTGGGAATGTAGGGCCGCTCAGAATTCCCCGACCATCAGCAGCTCCAGCTCGAGTTCAATGCCGAGCCTTTCACGGGCCTCGCCTCTGGCGAGCTCGATGAGCTCTCGCATGTCGGCCGCCGTCGCGGAGCCGGCGTTCACGAAAATATTGGCGTGCCAGGGCGAGATCATCGCGTCGCCGATCCGGCGGCCGCGCAGGCCCAGGCGGTCGAGGAGGGCGCCCGTCGGCGCGCCCAGCGACCGATCGTTCTTGAAGACCGATCCCGCAGAGGGCAGGCGGTAGTGGCCCTTGGCCTCTCGGTCTGCCCTTCGTGCGCGCATCACGCGCGCGATGCGCGCCGCCGCCTCGTCGTCGGCCGGCGTCAGGCGGAAAGCGGCCTCCAGTATGAGCTCGCCGCCCGAGCTTCCGCCGGGCTGGTAGGGCGAATGTTTGTAGAACCACTCCTGAGCGAAGCTCAGGGCGCCAGCTTCGCCGGCGGCGCGAGCTTCGCTCGCTGCTGCCGAGACGGGGCGGCGTACGATGCGACCCCGGTCATCGGCCGAGGACACCCAGGCGAGAATCTGCGACATCTCGCGCTCGTAGCAGCGCGCGTTCATGAAGACTGCGCCGCCCACCGATCCGGGCAGGCCCGCGAAGTCCTCGAGTCCGCCTGAGCCCCTCGCCAGGGCCTCGAGGCAGAGTTCGTCCATCGAAAGGCCGGCGCCGGCGACCAGGAGCCCCTCCTCGGCCTCCATGTCGACGGAACGTAGGCTCGAGGTGTCCATCACTATGCCGCGTATGCCCCTGTCGCCCACGAGAACGTTGGCCCCGCCGCCCAGGACGAAGATCGGGATGCCTTCGGCGCGGGCCGCGGCCTTCAGGGCGGAAGCCGAAGCGGAATCCTCGGGCCGGGCGAAGGCCTCGGCTGGACCGCCTATCTTGAAGGTCGTATGGAGGGACAAGGGCTCTTCCCATGTAACCCGTGCCCTGATATTGATTTTTTGCATGAATTCCCGTAGTGTGGGCATGTCACGATACTAACCGTTGCACCTGGAGGCAGTCCATGCCCGCGCTACGTCTGTACAACACCCTCGGCCGCGAGCTCCAGGAGTTCATTCCCATCGAGCCCGGCAAGGTCGGCATGTACGGATGCGGCCCCACGGTTTATAACTACGCCCACATAGGCAATCTTCGCGCCTACGTATTCGACGACACCGTCGTCCGCTCCCTTCGCTTCCTCGGATACGAGGTGAGGCACGTGATGAACATCACGGACGTAGGCCACCTCACGGGGGACGACGCCGAGACGGGCGAGGATAAGATGGTGAAGAGCGCTCAGGAGCGAGGCAAGACAGTCCTCGAGATCGCGGCCTTCTACACCGAAGCCTTCTTCAAGGACAGCGATCGCCTCAACATCCTGCGCCCGACCGTCGTCTGCAAGGCCACCGAGCACATCGACGACATGATCGCGCTCATACGGCGGATCGAGGCGAGGGACTTTACCTATCAGGCGGGCGGCAACCTCTATTTCGACGTGGCCAAGTTCCCGAAATACGGCGAGCTCGCCCTCCTCAACCTGGATGACCTGAAAGCCGGCGCGCGCATCGAAGTGGACCGGAACAAGCGCAATCCCGCCGACTTCGCTCTCTGGTTCACGAAGTCCAAGTTCGAGAACCAAGCCATGATTTGGGACAGCCCCTGGGGCCGCGGCTATCCGGGCTGGCACATCGAATGCTCGGCCATGAGCATGAAATACCTGGGCGAGCAGTTCGACATCCACGCGGGAGGCATCGACCACATTCCCGTCCACCACACTAACGAGATAGCCCAGTCCGAGGCCGCTACGGGTAAAAAATGGGTCAATTACTGGCTTCATAACGAGTTTCTCATAACTTCGAGCGGCAAGATGGCCAAGTCGAAGGGCGGCTTTCTCACCCTCCAGGTACTCGTGGACGCGGGCTACGAGCCCCTCGATTACCGCTATTTCCTTTTAGGAGGCCACTACCGCTCCCAACTTCAGTTTTCCTACGAAGCCCTCGATTCGGCCAGGGCATCGCGCAAGTCCTTGGTCGAACGGGTTATCGCGTTGAAGGAAAAAGCCGGGAACGAGGCTCCTGGTTCTGTCGACGACCCAAGGTCGACGGGCGACGGGCGAAGGTCGTCGCCGAGGTCCCGGGCTTCTTCGTATATCGAAGCCTTCACCGGTCATCTCTGCCAGGATTTCGCGACGCCCCGAGCCCTTGCCGAGCTCTGGGGCCTCGTACGCGACAACGAAGTTCCCCCGGCCGAAGCCCTCGCGGCCGTCTATAAGATGGACGAGGTTCTCGGTCTGGGCCTGATGGAATCGAGGCGTCTCCGGGAACCTGCCGTGGACCCCGTCCTCGCCGGGGAATTCGACCGCCTCGTGGCCGAGCGCGGAGCGGCGAAAAAGGCCAAGGACTGGGTCCACGCGGACGCGATAAGGGCCGAGCTAAAATCCAAGGGCATCCTCCTCGAGGACGGACCCGCCGGCACGACATGGAGGCTCGAGTGATCTTCGCTCGGGTCCGGTCGTAACCAGAGGGATACGGGGTTGTTTTCCAATAGCGGTGCACCCGGTCCCGAGGACGTCCGCCGGCT
Organism: Rectinemataceae bacterium; assembly: GCA_049513895.1. GTDB lineage: Bacteria > Spirochaetota > Spirochaetia > Treponematales > Rectinemataceae > UBA1306. The sequence continues at coordinate 10,690 of JBEKVO010000059.1, forward strand.
TTATGACGCGGCCGCCCCCCTCCTTCTCCGAATAGCCGCGCGCATCGCCGGCAGCTCGGAGGCGGCGGAAGACATAGTCCACGACGCCTTCGCACGCCTGGTCGAGAAGGGCATTCCCTTCCCCAGCATGGATGACGCCAAATACTGGCTCATCAGGGTCACGAAGAACGGCGCGCTCAACTATGCCAAGCGAAAGGGCCGCGAGGCCAAGGCCTACGAGCGCTGGTGGCGCGGCGAGAAAGATAGTTCGGGCGGGGCGGATGAGGTGGTTCTCAGGACCGAGTCCGCCGAGGAGCTTAAACGGGGTCTCGAGTCCCTGCCCGATGGTCTAAAGGCGGTTCTCGTCCTCAAGGAGTACGGTGGTTTGAATTATAAAGAGATTGGTCGCGCACTCGGTATCAGCGAGGGTAATGTGAAGGTCCGGGCGTTTCGGGCTCGGGAGGCCCTATTCGCCAAGCTCGGGGAGGGTTCCAAGCATGTGTCCTGACCGCGATCTCATTTCAGCCTATGTCGATGGGGAAGTGCCAAGCCCCTGGCGCGAGCGCCTCGAAGAGCACCTTGGCTCCTGTGCGGCCTGCGCGGCGCTCAGATCCGGCTACGCCAGGCTCGGCGAGAGACTGCGGGTGGAGCTCGTCGGCGACGAGGCCGAGTCCCTCGCGCGAGGTCGCTCGAGGCTCGATTTCCTTCTCGAAGGCCTGTCAGCCCCCGTCCAGGACCCATGGAAGGCAAGGCGCCGCATCGTCAGCCTGCCCCTGCCCTTGGCGGCGGCCGCCGCCGTCCTCGTCCTCCTCCTCTGCGCCGCGACGACCTTCCTCGCGTTAAAGCCGAGCAGGAGCGCAGCGATCCGGACCGTCGCCTCGGGCGAGTTTGCCCCGCTCCCGCAAGAGGCGAAGGCTCAGAGCGCGAGCATGGAAGAGCTTCTGCGCTACCTCGACGCCCGCGACGGCCAGGTCACGCTGACCATCAAACTGCCGAGCGGCACCACCTTCGGCAGTCCGGGCAAGCCCGTTATCATGCGCAGTGGCCGAGTCGTCCGCGGGCCGGCGATCGGGGCTCCCGTCGGGGGGCGCTTGCCTTGAGACGCGCCCTTGCCTTCCTTGCCCTGGCCGGATTCGCGGCGCTTCCCCTCGCGCTGGAAGCCCAAGGCATTCCAGAGGCGCTCAAGGATAAGGCCCTCGTCGTTCGCGTCACCGCGATAGTGCATTCCGCCGTCGCGGACCCGAACGCGACCGCGCCCACGGAGCTCGGGGGGGGCTCGGAAAAGCCCCAAGCCTGGGAAGCCGAGAGCGTCAAGTATACGATGCCCGGAACGCCCGTTCCCTTTAAGCTCGTCGGATCCAACGTGGCGATCATCGTTCAAATCACTCCCTTCGAACAGGAAGACGGCAAGGGCGTCACCCTCATCGCGCAGGGACAGGTCTGGGTCAAGCAGCCCGAGGGCGGACTCTCCTACCACACGACCGTCGAAACGCTTTCGGTCGAATACGGAGAGACTGTTCTTTTCTTCCCCCTCGGCCTCGATACCGAGGGCCAAGCATCGATGAAGCTGGAAATATCCATCGTCCATGGCTCCGACATCAATCCCGACGGAGGAGGAACGAGCGACAAGGCGGGTAAGTGAGCCTCGAGCTTCCTTCCGCATCGAGTCTCAGCATCGCCCGATCGCTCCGTAAGGGACCGAAGCGCCCCGGCCCCACCGTCCTGGCGATCATTTCAGTCCTCGCGGCTCTGTCCCTCGCGGCCTATTTCGCTCTCTCGCGGCATGAAAGGCCTCGCTTGGACCTCCTGGAGCCCGGCATTGCCGAGCCCGGCGTCGCAGTTACGCTTCAGGGACGCAATTTCGGCCCGTCCCGCGGCGACTCCTGGATAGACGTCGACGGGATGGTCCCCACCTCCGCCTCCTATCTATCCTGGAGCGATACGCGGATCAGCCTGAGACTTCCCGCCTCCTTCGACTCCGGGCTTCTCCACGTAGTCACGCGGCAGGGCAGGTCCAATCCCAAGCTCTTCATGAACAGAGCGCGCCTGCCCGTTCTCGCCTCCGGCGAGCGTCCGGGCGGCTCGCCCTATATCGCCTCCATCTCTCCCGAGGAAGGTCCGATAGGCTCTCTCGTGGTCCTCGCGGGCCTCGGCTTCGGCTCGAGTCAGGCCGCGTCCGAAATTCACTTCGCATGGGCCTCCGATAACGAGGGCGGCAAGCCTCCCGGCGATCTGTCCTTTCCGACGGCCGTATCCCCGAACGCTTCCGATCTTGGCTATGAGTACTGGTCCGACAAAGAACTGCGATTTCGCGTGCCCGACGGGGCCATCTCGGGATCGGTCTACATCACTTCAGAAAAGGGCAGGAGCAACGCCGTCTTCTTCCACGTCTCGGATCCCGCGGGATCGAAGCGCTATTTCGCCAAGACGAGCTATTCGATCTCGCAGACGGTGAGTATATCCAAGATCAAAGTCTCCGGGCCGAGCGAGCTCTACCTCTTGACGCCCCTGCCGGCCCGGTCGGCCTCGCAGCGCCTGGTCAAGGTCCTCGGCCAAGAGCCCGAGCCCATGGTCGGGGACTATCGAGGGACGGCCCTATTCCGGCTTGCGGACCTGGCAACGGGCAGGGACAGAACAATAAAACAATCCTTTCTCGTCCAGGATTTCGCGGTCGAGGCCTCGATAGACCCGGATAGGGAAGTGGCCAGACCCCCAAACCCGCCAGCCCTCATGGCGGCCTATACTGCGCCCGACGAAATTGTCCCCGCCGCCGCTCCCGCCATTCAGGAACTCGCGAAAAAGATACTCCACGGCGAAAAGGGCAGTTGGCGGGCGGCTCGCCTCGTCTGGGACTGGCTTCGGCAAAGCCTTCGCTGGACGGATCGCCGCGAGTCCGCCCGCGTTCTCGACGTCCTCGTCGATAAAAGCGCCGACTCTTATTCCTACGCGATCATAGCCTGCGCCCTCCTCAGGTCGGCCGGATTACCCAGCCGCCCGATAGCCGGCTACCTCGTGGGCCCGAACCGCAAGGCGGTTCGCCATTATTGGGTCGAGGTCTATCTTTACGGCCTGGGCTGGGTTCCGCTCGACCCGGTCCTCGGCTCGGGCGCCTCTCCTGGAGGCCTTTCCGCCCCCTGGGAGGACCGCTCGCGCTATTTCGGCGGCATCGATGCCCGGCACATCGCCTTCTCGCGGGGTTTTTCGGCCCTCGTCCCCATGAGCCCCGAGGGACGACGAGTTTCGAAGGATAGGCGATGGTCCTTCCAGAGCTTCTACGAGGAGGCATCGGGTGCCCTCGACGCCTACAGCTCATATTGGGGGGACATGGAAATTACGGGTATCTACTGAAGCGAGGTTATTGAGGCGATACCGACTTTTCGGTATCATGCCATCATTACGAATCACGGGAGGCGGCATGTCCCTGATAGAGAAGCAGGATCCCGAGCTTTTCGAGGCGATGCGGCTCGAAACCGCTAGGCAGCGTAACAATCTCGAGCTCATCGCAAGCGAGAACTACTGCTCCCGAGCGGTGATGGAAGCCGCGGGCTCAGTTCTCACCAATAAGTACGCCGAAGGCTATCCCGGCAAGCGCTACTACGGAGGCTGCGAGTTCGTCGACATGGCCGAAAATTTGGCGCGCGAGCGGGCCAAGGCCCTATTCGGTTCGGACCATGCGAACGTGCAGCCCCACTCGGGCAGCCAGGCCAACATGGGCGTGTATTTCGCCGCCATCCGACCGGGCGACACTATCCTCGGGATGAATCTATCCCACGGCGGGCACCTGACGCACGGCTCCCCGGTCTCTTTCTCCGGCAGGCTTTATAATGTCGTTTCCTACGGGGTAAACAGGGAAACGGAGACGATAGACTACGATGAATTGGCCCGCATCGCCCGCGAGTCGAGGCCCAAGATCATCGTCGCCGGCGCCTCGGCATATTCTCGCGTCATCGATTTCGCCCGCTTCAGGGCGGTGGCGGACGAGGTCGGAGCCCTCCTGATGGTCGATATGGCCCATATCGCCGGCCTCGTGGCGGTCGGTCTCCACCCGAGCCCCATCAAGCTCGCGCATTTCACGACGACTACGACGCACAAGACCCTTCGCGGTCCCCGCGGCGGAATGATTTTCGTCGGGAGGGACGCCGATAACACGATAGGCGCCATGACGCCCAAGGGCGATAGGCCCAAGCTCTGGTCCGAGCTCGTGGACGGCTCGGTTATGCCCGGCATCCAGGGCGGCCCCTTAATGCACATCATCGCCGCCAAGGCGGTAGCCCTGAAAGAGGCGCAATCTCCCGATTTCGCGGTCTATATGCGGAAGGTCGTCGAGAATGCCAAGGCCATGGCGGCGGCTCTCGGGGCGGGCGGCGGGCGCATCGTATCCGGCGGCACCGACAATCATCTAATGCTGGTGGACCTGGGCGGCCTTGGGATAACGGGCAAGGAAGCCGAAAAATGGCTCGACGAGGCCAACATTACGGTCAACAAGAACGGAATTCCCTTCGACCAGAAGGGTCCTTTCGTCACATCGGGCATTCGCGTCGGCACCCCCGCCCTGACCACGAGGGGCATGGGCGTACCGGAGATGGAGGAAGTCGCCGGCTATATAATGGAAGTTCTCAAGGCAAAGGGCGAAACGAAGGTCATCTCGGCCGTCAAGGAGCGGGTCCTAAGACTGACAGCCCGCTTCCCTTTACCCTAATCCCTTGCAGAATTTGGGGAATTCGTCTACAGCGATATCTTGCGACTATGCGATTTCGTAACGGAACCTTTAATTGACAGCGCGTAGAGGCCGATTCTATACTTAGCCCAAGTCGGCCACCGAGGAACTGTCAGGAAACACGATGGATAGTCCACTCCAGCTTTCGTTTGTCAACTTCAAAAAGGACTCATATATCATTGTGGAGGGGAAGCAGAACGCCGATCGCTTCTTCATCATACGATCGGGGAAGGTACGCATCGCCAAGGAAGTGGAGGTAGTCGAGGAGGAGGGCGGCAACGTACTGGGGCCCGGCGATTCCTTCGGCGTCGTCTCCACGATGTCCAACCACAGCCACATCGAGACCGCGCAGGCGATGACCGATTGCACCCTCATTTCCGTTCACCGGGATCAATACGGCCCCCTCATCGAGAAAAACACTCCCGTCGCGATGAAGATCATCATGTCCTTCTCGAAGCGCATGCGCTATCTCGACGAGGCTCTTACGCGGATCACCCTCAAGAACACCGCCGAGGCCGATCCCTCCCACCTCTTCCGCGTGGCCGAGTATTTCGCCAAGCAGAGCCAGTACAATCAAGCCTTCTTCGCCTACTACCAGTATCTCAAGCACTGTCCCCACGGCGCCCACGTCGACGTCGCCAAGGAGAGGCTGGAGAAGATAAAGCCATACTCCAAGGCTGTCTATCTCGACGGCTCCACCGAGGAGTTCAATCGCTTCTACCCCAAGGACACGATGATAATGACCGAGGGGATGCCGGGCTCCGAACTCTACATCATCCAGAAGGGATCGGTGAAGATCACGAAGATAGTCGAGAACAACGAGGTTCTCCTCGCCGTCCTCAAGACGGGGGATATCTTCGGCGAGATGGCCCTCCTCGAGAACAAGCCCCGCTCGGCCAACGCGGCGGCCTTCGAGGACGCCTTTCTCCTCGCGGTCAACAAGGCCAACTTCGAGCGCATGGTCTCGACGCAGCCCCAGATCGTAACCCGGCTCACGACCCTCCTTTCCGAGCGCATCTGGTTTATTTATAAACAGCTCGCCAATACCCTTCTCTCGGACCCCGTCGGCAGACTCTACGATGCCCTCCTCATCCAGCTCGAGAAGAACCGAGTTCCCCTGAAAGCCGGCAACACCTACGCCTTCGACTTCGGACCCAAGGAGCTCATCGGCATGGTGGGCCTCCCCTTGAACGAGGGCACCCTCGTTTTGCACAAGCTCCTCGAGAACAACAAGGTCCGCCTGGTCGAGAATAAAATCATGGCGATGGACGTGATCGAGATCGAGAAGCAGACCGAGTACTTCCGCAAGATGCAGAAGATCGAGAAATCGAGGAAAGACGCCCAGCTCGCGCGTTGACGTGCGTATTCCCCGCGAGATACTCGAAGCCTCGCTGCTCGAGGCGGGAATAAGATCCTACGGCTTCGTCGGCGAAGCCGCGCTCCGCGGCGCCTGCCCGGAGCTGCCGCCCGAACAGCGAACCAGGCTCGGCGTCGATGGCTCCGGGGGAGCGATCATAGCGGCCCTCCCCTATGGCGAGGGGCCGGCGGCGTACCCGGCCTGGGTATCGCCTTCGGGCGCGATCGATCCGGAACCTCTGGCACGGCTCGCGCGATTCGCCCGCGCCGATTGGTACGCCGAGCTCCGCGCGAGGCTCAAAGACGCCGCCGCGCGGATTCGCCTCCGGCTCGGAGAGGACGGCATCGATCCGGGGCTTCCGAGGGAATGGCGCTATTTCGCGAACTCGCGGCTGCCCGAGCGGCGCCTCGCTCTCGAGGCGGGCTTGGGGCGACTCGGCCGCCATGGCCTCGTGATGCTGCCCGAGCAGGGCAGCGCGGTCGTGCTCGGCCTCCTCCTCTGTCCCATAAAACTCGAATCGCGGCCCGATTCCGGGCCCGCGCCGGTCGCCGGTCGGCCCGGCCTTCTCGACCCCTCATGCGGGAACTGCCGCGCCTGCGCGGAGGCCTGTCCGACCGGGGCGCTCGGATCCGGGCACGGCTTCGTCAGGGAACTCTGCCTGCAGCATTGGAGCTCCGTCCCCGGGCCGCTTCCCGCCGTGATCGAGGCGGCCTGGGGCGATAGACTGTACGGCTGTGACTCATGCCAGGAAGCCTGCCCGCGCTTCAGGCCCGACGCATCGGCCGTCACCGGGCGCGGACTTCTAGGGCCGGGTTTGCCGGCCCGCTGGCTCACGGCCGCTTCCGAGTCGGAGATCAGGGCCGGTCTTCGGGGAAGCGTTCTCGGCATGGGATGGATAGCCGTCGACGCGCTTAAGAGGAATGCCGCCCTCGCCCTTCGAGGTCGATGAATCCCCGTCAAGGAGTTACAACGATTGACCGATCTGAGCAGCTACGTAAACAAGACCGTCCCATTCAAGTTCAACGGGAGCGAGCTCAGGTTCGACCTCTCCCATGCCCTTTTCTCTTCCTTCGACATCGACGTCGGCACGCGGCTTCTCCTTAAAACGGTGGCCCGCGATCCCGTCCTCGCCGCTTCGCGCAGGATACTCGATGAGGGCTGCGGGGTAGGGGTAATAGGCCTCTGCGCCGCCAAGGCCTTTCCCGAGGCCGAGGTCCTGCTGCGCGACAGGGACAGCCTGGCGGTCGCCTTCTCCGAGCGCAACCGCCTCGCCAACAAACTTCGAGGCGTCGCCGCCTGGACCGACCCCGAGACTGGCCTCGAGCGCCTCGCTCGACCGGCTCCCCGGGTCGAGCGGGGTCTTCTGGGCGACGGCCGCGAGGACGGCGGCGGGGGCTTCGATTTCGTCTTCTCGAACCTACCCGCCAAGGCCGGCTCTCCGGTCCTGGCCAATTTTTTCGATCGCCTCTCGGGCAAGCGCGGCATCCCACTTCTCGTCCCGGGCGGCAGGGCGGGAATCGTCATCGTAAATCCCCTTGCCGAGGCGGCCTCGGCGTGGATAGCGAAGGCCGGCCTCGCCGTAGTGGCCTCGGCGCGCGGCGGCATGCATAGAGTCTTCGTCGCCGAGCGCCCGCGCGGCGAAGCGCGAGCCGCTGAATCGCCGGCTCCGGCGGGAGGGGTCAGGGAAGTCTACGCTCGCGGGGAAGGACGCTTCAGGCTCGCCGATCACTCATACAGGGCGACGGGTTTCTGGGGCCTTCCCGAGTTCGACACGCCAAGCTACGGCAGTGTGGTCGCGGCCGAGCTGGCTTCCCGCGTCTGCTCAGGCATCGCTTTCTGCGATGCCCTTTTCCTGGAGCCCGGCGTGGGTCACCTGGCCCTCTGGGCGTCGGGGGCCCTGGGCTTAAAGCGCGTAACGGCGGCCTCGCGCGACGAGCTCTCCCTCCAGGCCGTCGGTATAAACGTCTCTTCCCGCCCTCAGCGCTCCCGGCCCGATTATACGGCCATCGACGCGTTGAGCGCCGCTGACCTGCCGCCCGACTCCTTCGACCTCGTCGCCGAGAGTCCCGATGTCGTTCCCGAACGCGATTGGATCGGCCCCGCTTGGGATTTGGCCGGACGCCTTCTCCGGGGGGGCGGCGTCTACCTCGCCTACTGCTCGCCCACCGAAATGACGCGGCTGGAGAAGCGCAGGCCTTCGGGCGGGGGAGGGCGCTGGAGCCTCCTCGGCCAAAAACGCAAGAAGGGATTCGTCGCGTCCGCCTGGAGAAAAGCCTGAGGAGCCGCGTGCCGACGCGATGGGCGGTCCCTCGCATTCGGAGGAATTGGGCATTCATTTCTGGATTTCCTTGCGCCCTTTGCGCCTCTATGCGAGATACAACCAGGCCATAGTCCGAAGCCCCATGTTTTTTCGTCGGAATTTGCATTGATAGCCGCCGGATATTATTATTGCACTATGACCAAGTCAGAAACCGCCATTCTCGAGTCCAAGACGCCCAAGGACTACATCGACCGATCCCTGAAGGCTCGCATCCCGCCGGCCGCCAAGGCCAAGCTCGCTCGGCAGTGGATGGAGTCGACGGGTTATACGAAAGAGGACATCCTTCGGGCGCGCAACCGCCATCCGTACTGGAAGCGCAAGAAGATGGAGGGCTCGACCGAAAGGACGAGAAGGCGGCTATCGGAGCACGACTACTCCGGCGGCGTTTCAGTGCAATGGGATCAGGCTCTCGTGACCGAATTCCTCGGCCTCAACCGCAAGGACTCGGACGGGCGTTACGAGCTCAAGGACTGGCAGCTCGCCGAGCGCTTCAGCGCCACGATCCCCTCGATTCAGTACATGAGGCGCAAGCTCAGCAAGGTTGAAGGTCTCATCGGCCTCCGCGCGTCGCAGGGCAAGGTGGTCGAGTACCTCCTGCGCGCCGAGTCCGTGCTCTCGCGAGGCAAGGCATCCGTCGAGGGGCTGAAAGCGGGGCGCAAGGGCAGTCCGTCAGCCTCGGCGAAGAGCGCCAGGTCCAAGGCATCGCCCAGGGCGAAACCGAAGACGGCTCCCAAAAAAACGACTCCCAAAAAGACGGCCAAGAGCGCGAAGGCTTCGCCGGCCAAGGCCGCTAAAAAGCATTAACCCGAACTTCGACATTCATTTCCCGCAAGTGCTTGTGGCAGCATGACAATCCGATATACAGTGTGCGCATGTAGTGACGATGATTTCGATTGCCTGTGTTGCGGATACTTGATATGATCACG
>JBEKVO010000060.1:0-18787 GCA_049513895.1 Rectinemataceae bacterium
CTACCGGCGGTCCAAGGATCGCGGGCGGTGAGCGTCCAGAGCAGGGGGGCGGGGAAGCCGATTGCCCTGACGGCCGTGGACGGGGAGAAGCTGCTCTTCGTCCAGGACGGCTTCGCATCCTTCGGGAAGATCACGCTGGGCTACATACCCGGCTCGATCCAGGTCGAGGTGGACCAGGAGGGAGCGAAAGTCGCGCTCGACGATCAGGACCCGGTGAGCGCGCCTCATCTGTTCGAGAATGTGGCGCCGGGGAGCCATACGATATCGATTCACGACGTACGCGTGGGGGATAAATTCTACGCGGGTGTCGCGGAGAAGGTTTCGGTCGAGGCGGGCAAGCGCCTGAAGTTACACCCCGGTCTCGTGGTCGGCAAAGCGAAACTCCGGGTGGAGGGCATTCCGGATGGGTCAACTCTGCTGATCGAAGGTGAGGAGCAGTCATACACCAAGAACCCTTCTGGCAAGGGAGTATTTGAAAGCTCGGTCGACGCAGGCTTTTTCATGATCGAGGTCGTACATGGTAGTAAAACATGGTATAAGACTGAAATTTTAGGAGTAAACCATTCAGATACCATTGAGTCGGGAAGTATGTTCATAAAGTATAGCCCCGAACTCCGCAACATCAAGATGAACAAGAAGGCCGAAGAATGGGCGGGCCTGGACAACATGTTTGGCGACGGAGCGGGTGGTCATGCAAGTAACATGAACATGCCCGGCAGCCGAATCGTGGGCGGCACCCTCTGTCGGGACGATAAAAACCTCTATATAAAAATGGATTTTTCCAACGGCAATCCGGTTTTTAATGGCAATAAAATCGCGCGAGGCCTTAATTTGCGGCAGGATTCTCAGAGCATATCTTTGGAAACTATGGTATGGAACGATAATGGGGAGTATTTCGGTCATGCGCGTATGTGGGTCGAAAAGGAAAAGCATATGTACGATGCAGGCTCCTTCGCGGCTGGATCATCCTTCCTCGAGATGCGCTTCCCCTTCTCGTGGTTCTCCAAGTATTTCGATTCTTCCAAGCCGATCAGGGCAAACCTGTATTGTTGGATAGGCGATCCAAGCAACTGTTCGTATACACAGCAGATAGATATTGTCATCGGGAAATAAAAACTCTTTTGCTATTCCTTAAAACAACCACTCGCACGCTGCCCTCCAAGGCCTCGCCCTGCCTCGCCAGGACGTCCGTTGCGGCTTGTTCGCCACTTGATTTGCTTGCTTCCCAGGGCCTTCAGATGGGTTCGATGAAGGTTTTAATATGATAACCGACGAAAACACATTGGATATTAATATTCTTCATGGATGTCTCAGGGCCTCAGGCATAATCTCACGGCGATACCGCCTACGCCTGGATTGATCTCGATGCTCGAAACCGCATCGCCCGGTTTCATCGTTATTGGACGGAAGTGCTCGTGAAACAGGGGTACGAGGAAGCCGCTCGCCGCGCCAATGACCGCACCCGCCACAACGTCGCTCACGAAGTGGTCCCCTCCCGCGACGAGAAGTCCCGATACCGCGGTCGCGGCACCGAGTCCCGAAGCCCAGACCCAGAATCTCAGGCTCGAATCCGGGTACAACTCATCGAAGGCATATCCCGAGAACACAGCCGCGGCGAAAGCGAGGGAGCTGTTGGCGGACGGGAAAGACTCGGTGATACGGACATTCGAGAAATCCGCGAGAGTGGTCGTAGAGTAGGCGTAGGGGCGATAACGCACGATGGCCGACTTCAGCAGGGAATCGACGCTGTATGCCAACTCTAAGGTCTCTCCATACATGACGCCGAGGGTGAGGATCTCGCCGCCGGTCCTTCCGGGAAGGAGCACCAGGGGAAGTGCGGCCAACGCTATGGAGATATCGTCACCGAGCGTCGTCAAGGTAGTCGATGGATTGGAAGGGTAGGCCCGATCGAAAAAGGGGATGTTGACCGGGTTGATGTCACTCGGGTTCGGCGCGGGCTTAATGGACTGCAGATACAAGCTGCTCCCGTAGAGGACTAGTCCACCTCCGACAAGGGCGCCGTCCCGGAGGGGGTCGAGGGCAAAGGGGAATTCCGGTGTCGGATTCTGGAAGAGACCGAGTGGTGAGGCGCCTGCGTTCGAAGAGACGGCGATCGCCAGGGCGAAAACGACGACGCATATGCGGGCATATTTCATCTGCTTCATAAGAGAGAAGATAACGATTGGTCAGGCCAAAGTCATTTTGCTTATGCGCTCGCGGCTAAGGTCAAGCCTCAGCGTTGTTACGCTGGACCATGCCGTCACGTCGGGCTTCTTGAGTTTTCTCAATCGCCGGTTCGGCGCGATCGGGCACCTTCTATGATCGAAAGCCAGGTCGTAGAAAAATGCAACGAAGAAGGCCGCCTATCTGGGTTCTTTGGGCTGAACGCAAGGGTGGAAGACGATGTCATCCATTCGCCTGAGGCGGCGGGAGAGATACAGGGCAAGGTTATCACGAGCCTGGCGAAGGTGTGAATGCTGGCCTTGGGCAGCTCGTGGAATGCGCGGTAGCTGATGGTGGCGAACGCAATCGGGACGAGGGCGTGGATCGTGGCGAACGCGGGCATGACGTCGAGGAACTCAATCACGCCGAAGGTGTCGCCCGCCTCGAGGCGAGCGAGTGAGACACGATTCTTCTTTATGTCCACCTCACCCTTGAGAATGAAAACTATCCGCTTAAACGCTTGCGCTCTCTTCGTGGAATCCTTCGGAGCTAAATACCCGAAAACATTTAGTTATCAGATCGCGTCCGGATTGGTAAAAATAGAAGGGGTCCAGCTAGCACCTACTCTTTCCGTCGAGGTTCGATGTGTACAGTAGCCTCAAAACCGAGCTGGTCTTTCACCCGCGCCTCCAAAGTACTTACGATAGTATGAGCTTCCTCGACAGTTGTCGTAGCTTCTAAATCTATATGAAACATGATCTCAGTCCAGCTACCGTTATCGAAAAGGCGGAGATGGTGTGGACGAATATCGTATCCGACTACGGCGTGGCCGATCTCGGCCAGGCGAAGAAGTAGTTCATCCTTAGTGAATGTAGCCAGGCCTCCTCGGCCTACAGCTGTGATTGCTTTATGTTCAGCGTCTCAGACACTGAGAGATGAAAGTCAATATACTTAATCCGGCCAGACCGGCGGGAGCGGACGCTATGCATAGAGACCGTCGGGTACATCGCCACGCGGGCTTCTACTTTGGCAAGATCCTCTGCCGATAGGCTTTCATCGATGAGGGGTCCGAAAGCAACTCTGAGCATCCCCCAGGCCTCTTTCAGAATGAATATCGCGATAGCTATCGCGATGACTGGATCAAAGTAGCAAGCCCAAGTTGCGTGAAACCCCCGCTGAATAATAACAATGATAAGAAGACCAGCCGCGACGCCAAAGGAGGAGTAGACGTCAGTCTTGAGATGCAAAGCGTCAGCCTCGAGAGCTACACTCTTTTCGGCATGCGCTACCTTATAGAGATGCCGTGATACGAAAACATTGACGATACCGGAGAAAAGCATCACGGCAACACCAAGTTCGAGTTGTGCAACTGGCTTGTAGGAGATAATCTTCTTTACCGACTCAAGAATGATGAGTCCGGCTGCAATAAATACAAAGGCAGCTTCAATAACGCCGGAAACGTTCTCGATCTTGTCATGGCCATAGGTGTGTTCCTTGTCTGCAGGTCTTTGTGCCATACGGATGGAGAAATAGGCGATTATCGCAGCAGCCAGATCCATAGTGGAGTGAATGGCCTCCGAGATGATACTCACTGAGCCGCTTACCATTCCGATTGTCAGCTTAGTAACGATGAGGAAGCTGTTGGAAAGGATAGAAAGCCGCGCTGTTTTAGCTGTTCTACTCATCGGGGCTCCATGGAAAGTCCGTAGCTGCAGACAAAAAATATAGCCGGAAATCAACCGGCATTCAATTGCTTGATCTAGAAACAATTAACTTGTGCTAACATGGCAGAAGTCCTCCAGTACAACCATGAATAACCCATGAGTGAAGCAGCACTCATACAACCCGCGCGTGAGTAGAATTCGGGATAAGCCATTTTAATCATCTGAGATTACAGAGCGCTGCATGGACAAATGGCCATCGCATGGTAAAATGGCAACTAATGGAGGAGATTCCCTTATGACCGGCATAAGGCACGAGTCATGGGAAATCTTGGAATACTAGGAGGTTCTACCATGAAGGAGAATAAATTTTGTCAAAGCTGCGCGATGCCCTTGAATCTCGGTGGCCAGGACGTTCGAGGAACTGAAAAAGACGATTCGCCCTCACTGAAGTATTGTTCCTACTGCTACCAAAAAGGACAGTTCCTGGATCCGGAAATTACCTTTGAAGAGATGCTGAAACGAGGAAGGGCAGGAATCGCCTCTGGGAAGGGGAACCCCATCATGAAATGGCTCATCCAATCCAGTTACCCAGTGACGTTAAAAAAAGTTGAACGTTGGAAGGGTCGATCCCAGCATAGTCTATAGAGGTGTAAGGATAATGCAAATGCAATAGACGTCTTTACTCCTATCACTAGAAGCAGTGCGAGCGAGGACAGCTGAATCAACAGTAGGCTATCAGGATGGGCATGGAGTTTCCCACCATATCTGCGCGAAACCATACCTTGATCTTGCTAAACTAAAAGACCAATGGCATAATAGCAAAGTGAAGAGACTAAATGAGTTCAATTTCATCGAAAGGGCGGGACCTACACTCCTCGAATTGAACGCTGCGCTCGCCGCTTTACAAATCCTTGATATAGGCTCCTCGGTTGTTACTCGCGATTCAGTAAGTCTATATCAGGAAAATAATAAATTAAATTAGATCGGGCCACTGGAAGGGATGAGAGAGCGAATGAGGCTCCTCTCATTATTGACCTCTGCGACGGCGGCGGCTATTATTAGGATAAGAAAATGTCTATAACCACAAGCCAACAAATAGGGAAATGGTTCGAACTCTATAAAACGATCGACGTCGTCTTCACAAAGGAAATAATAAAATCCACGGGGCTGGACACGCGCGGCGTATATATGAAGTGCGTCGGCGAGCAGTGGCCCTGCATCGTCTACTCAAGCTCTTTCTCCGGGGCGAAGATCATCGTAAGCTCCAAGCTGATGCTCACCGAGCGGATAGCGAAGGCCAACAAGCTCGTCAGCCTTCGCTTCAGTTTCAGGATGTCCGATAACTCCGATCCGGTCAGCTTCTTCATCGGGGCGAAGGTCCTGGGCTACTCCGGATACGCGCAGGGCGGGGTCGACCTGCAGTACGCCAGCCTTCAGTACACCCAACGCCCCCCGGACGACTTCATCGACATCATGGGGCGCCTCCTCGAAGCCAACATGAACTCGACGCGGAGGAGCGAGGAGCGGATACTCCTCAATCCGGACGCGATGCGGCGCCTATGCCTCATATCCAAGGACAGTTACATCCGTGTCCAAGGCGTGCCGCGCAAATGTATTCTCCGCGATCTCTCCTTCTCGGGCGCGAAGGCGATAATCATCGGCATCGCGGAATTCCTCGTCGGAAAGGAATGCACGCTCAGGCTGGAAATGGATGAGCCGCGCGAGAGCCTCGAACTCAAGGGGACGATAGTGCGCTACGAGGACGTCGAGGGCCGCAAGGACCTCATGGCCATCGCCGTCAACTTCGACGATCACTATGTTCCGATGACCTTCAAGATGCATATCAACGATTACTTGAGTCAAGTGCGCCAGTCGCGGACCGAGGAGACGGCGCCGGCGGTCCCCGCCAAGACATCGGCGCCCCCTTCTCCCGCAGTTCCTCCCGCAGATGCTCTCCAAGCCTAGTCAGGAGATAGAATATGGACATTTCCCGAGCCCATAGCTCGCCCGACGAGGGGAACGGCTCCTCTGACGGCGATGGCGACGCCAATTTCGCCGACGACGGTCCCGGCGAGGCCGCGCTCAGGCGCCTCGTTTTTATCGAGCTGCCCGCGGGCCTTGCCCGACCCATCGGTTCCTTCACGCCCGACTCCTCCATACCTCTCCCGGTGGAGACGGGGACGGACAATGAGCGTTTCGATCCGAGAAGCATAACCGCGGAGGCTCTGGTCGCCGGCAGCTTGAGGCTCCTCGCCTGGAGGCCCGATCACGAGAAAGCCGCCTACTACCGCGCCTTCGTCAAGGCCGTGCGTCCCGAAATAATGACCGAGCTCTCGGAGGCGGGCATCGCCAAGGCGCGCAACAAGGATTGGGAGATAGCCGAGGAGATATTCCGCGCCCTCGCCGGTCTCTATCCCGAGGCGCCGGAGCCCCTCCTCGATCTGGCTATCCTCTCCGAAGACAGGGCCGAGCTCTTTTCGCAATCGGGGCGCGATGCTCTGGCCGAGGAGATGGACCAGCGCGCATTCGACGCCTACAAACGCCTTCTTGCCCTCGAGCCCCCCTTTGCGCCGGCCTTCTTCAACGCCGCTTTCTTCTTTCTGCGCAGGCGCAACTTCGATCGAGCCGCATCCCTCCTCGAAACATACGTCAAGGTTGGCGACGACGACGAAAAAAAGGCGCGCGCCAAGGAAGTCCTGGACATGCTCGGCCAGCAGGGATACCTCGACAATCTGTTCAAGGAAGCCTTCGACTTCATCCAGCTCGGCGAGGAGGAGAAGGGCCTCGCCAAGGCGCGAGAGTTTATCGAGCGCCATCCCGAAGTGTGGAACGGCTGGTTCCTGGTCGGCTGGGCCAATCGAAGGCTCATGCGTTGGGAGGAAGGACGGGACGCCTTCGAGAGGGCCCTTGCCCTCGGTGCGGAGGGTGCGGACTCCTTGAACGAGCTCTCGATCTGCCTCCTCGAACTCGGCCGCGTCCCCGAGGCCAGGCGAGCCCTCGAGCGGGCCCTCCGCGCGGAACCAGAAAACGTCAAGGTAATCGTGAACCTGGGGGCGATAGCCGTGCGGCAAGACAAGCTTCGCGAGGCGGCTGGTTTTTTCCGCACGGCCCTCGATCTAGATCCCAGCGACCCGGCCGCCAAGAGCTGGCTCGAGCGGCTCGAGGCGGAGAACTGGGAGTTCCAGTGATCGGTTTTTTCGGCCGTGGACGGGCGAGCACCCTCGACGGCCTCGAATCCGGGGCGGATGCATTCCTGCGGAGGGTCCGTGCCCTCGCCGCTCGCCCTCGAGGAGGAGATGCCGCCTTGCCCGGCCGCTCCGAGCTGGCCGTCCTCGTGCAGGCGGCGAGGGCGGCGCTGGAATCGGAAGAGGCGAGCCTTCGTCCCCGCGACTCGGAGGGCCGCCCGGGCGGAATAGTGGAGCTTCCCGACCTGCCCACGATTCTCGTGCCCGACCTCCACGCCAGGCCCGCGTTCATCGCCTCGGTCTTGAGCTGGAGGCCGCCGGGCTACGGCGAGTCTATCGCCTCCCTCCTCGAGGGGAGAAGAGCATGCCTCGTTTGCCTGGGCGACGTCTTCCATTCGGAAGTCGGATCGGCGCGGAGGCGCTGGGCCGCCGCCTACCGCGAGTACGGCTCGTTCTGGGTTTCTCACGCCTCGATGGACGAGGAGATGGGGCTCTCCCTCGCCGCCGCGAGCATCGTGCTCGCGACCAAGGTCGCCTTTCCCGCGAATTTCCACTACCTCAAGGGCAACCATGACAACATCGCGGACGAGGAAGGCAGGGGAGACCACTCTTTCTACAAATTCGCGGTCGAGGGAGAAATGGTCGCCTCCTGGTTCCTCTCGACCTACGGCGAAGCCCTCCTCGAAGCGTATCGCGAGTTCGAGCTCGACTTGCCCATCCTCGCCCTCGGTTCGCATTTCGCGGCCAGCCACGGCGAGCCCGCCTTCGCTCTGTCGCGATCCGACCTGATCGAGTACCGAAGTAGACCAGACGTGGTCGAGGCCCTTATCTGGACTGCCAACGGCGACGCGGAGGCGTTCTCGGTTGCACGGAGCCTCGATGCCCTCCTCGGGCCGGAAAGGGCCGAGAAAGCGCTCTGGTTCGCCGGGCACCGGCCCGTGGACGGACGCTACGCCCTCCGCGCCGGCGGGCGCTTTGTCCAGTTCCACGACCCCGGAGCCGCTCGAGTCGCCTTTCTCGAACCGGGCCGCAGCCCCGATCCCGACCGCGACATCCTCGACGTCCCGATTATTTAAGTTTTTTAAAAGTCGGACGACTTTTAAAAAACTACCTTAGCCCCTGCATATTTCGCAGCGCTTCGAATAGGCTTGAATAAGCGCGAGAAATTGCAAGGCCGCACTAGAAAGCAACCAGCTTTCTAGTGCGGCTGTTGACCTGGAATATGCCGATCCCTATCATAAGTCGATATGGCCGTCAGAAAACGAAACGATAATCGATCTGGGTCCAACGCGGGTACGGTCTTTTGGCTCGCGGCGGTCGTTGTTGTCCTATTTATCTTCGCGCTCAATTGGAGCAAAATTCAGGAAACCCTCTCACGCACGAATTTCCACGAAATAGTCAAGACTCAATCTGGGGCCGATAAAGTGCCCGCGACGCCCGACGCGCAAAAACCGGCGCCAGGCGCCTCCGTCGGAACCGGCAGGGCCAAGCCCTCGGCTCCCGCCGCGTCGGCGGTGGAGCCATCCGACTCGGCAATTGAGCCTCAAGGGGCAGTCCCCAAAGGAGAAAGCGGCGCCCAGGTCCAGGACGAGACCCTGCCCAATGGGGCGCGAACGACCGGCGTGCCGGTTCCAGCCTCGGCTCAGGGTGGGAAGATGCGCTCTGCCTCCCTGTTTTTCGTACGCATCGACGATGATGGCGTCATCGTCAGGCAGGAGGTGAAGCGGCAGGTAGCAGTCTCGGATTCGCCCCTCCTCGACTCCCTCGCCGCCTTGCTCAAGGGGCCGAGCGAGGACGAGATACGAAAGAAGCTCATATCCCTCGTACCCCAGGGCGCGAAGCTCCTCTCGGCCCAGGTCCGAGGCTCTACCGCCTATCTCAATTTCAACGAGGCTTTCATGTACAACCATTACGGGATCGAGGGCTACGCGGGCCAGCTCAAGCAGGTCGTGTACACCGCGACCTCCTTTCCCACCGTCCAGGATGTGCAAATACTCATCGAGGGCGAAAAGCACGACTACCTCGGTGGAGAAGGTGTGTATATAGGTAGACCTCTCTCGCGCAATTCCTTTTAAAGGCGAGAGAGGTCTCCCTGACATAGAGGAAATTTATCGTAGGCGCCGCGTCACGCGGCGTGAGTATAGGTAGACCTCTCTCGCGCAATTCCTTTTAAAGGCGAGAGAGGTCTCCCTGACATATAGGAAATTTATCGTAGGCGCCGCGTCACGCGGCGTGAGTATAGGTAGACCTCTCTCGCGCAATTCCTTTTAAAGGCGAGAGAGGTCTCCCTGACATAGCGGGAATTCATCGTAGTTGTGTTCGGCGGATCGGAAGTGTATTAATTGTGGTAAATAATTAGCTTGCAATATATTAAGATTCCATTCAGAGAGAGATTAGCAATAGGCGATCGCATGCCTATAATAGCAAACATCATTATAACTAATCTTCGATCTTCCTGCACGAGGATCGGATGATTATGCTGGGGCGGAGGACGACGCGCTTGACTGGTTTCTCTCTGCATTCGGCAAGATCCAGGAAGAGCTGGAAGGCGCTCTTTCCCATTTCGTAGGCAGGCATCGAGACCGTCGTCAGGCCGAGATAATCGGAGAGGGGGATATTGCCGTAGCCGACGATGGAGAGCTTTCCCGGTATGGGAATTCCGTTTTCCTCCGCTGCGCGTTTCATCGCGAAGGCGATTGTGTCATTCGCGCAGAACACGGCCGAAAAATCCCCATTGCCATGCATGGCCCTCAGTATTCCGCGATAAGCGTCTTCTGCGGTGAAGCTGTACTCGAGGATCAATTTCTCGTCGGCGGGTAGGCCGGCGCTCTCGATCGCCTTCCGGTATCCCGAGAGTCTGTTCATCTCGGTGCTGAGACCCTTCGGGCCTCCTATGTAGAGTATCTTCCTGTGCCCGAGGTCCAGGAGGTATTTGGTGGCCAGATACGCGCCTTCCTTGTCATCGGAGACGATGTAGTTGATCCTGTCGTCCTCGATGATGCGGTCCAGGAAGACGTGGTGGAAGGAGGGCTTGGAGAGGACCAGGTCCACGAGGGCGATCTGAGTGCTGGTGGGAACGATTATCACTCCCTCGCAGGAGCTCTGCAATATCGACTTGAGCGCGGCCCGTTCCAAGCCCTCCGTGTTGTCGGAATTGCAGAGCACGAGGTCGAAGGAATAGAGCCTGGCCACGTCGCTGATACCTTTGAGGAGGTTGGCGAAAAATTGATCGAGTATGTCGGGAAGGAAAACGGCGACCGATCGCCGCTGCACTGCGCCTCCCGATTTGGCGTAGTTGAGCCGTGCCACGGCCTCGTTGACCCTTGCCTCGGTTGCCGCGCTGACGACCGCCGAGTTGCTGAGCACACGCGAGACGGTGGCTATCGATACCTCGGCCAGTTTTGCGACATCGGCTATGCTGGGGTAGACTTTTCGTTTCATATCTTTTCAAAGCGCTCCTGTCAATAGGAAATGAACATAGTAATAGACTAGACTTCTTGATCCTCACTGTCAAGTTGCTCCCCCTTCTGATTCCGGACCCCATGGCGATATTCATTTATGGTTATTTGAAATAGAGCTTTCCGGCCGTCGCTCGAGCCTCTGTTAATTCGATATGTAAAAATATGAAATAATATGAAATTATTTGACAGCATTGAAAAGATAGACTTACACTCGATCCAGACCCCCAAGGAGGGAGCAGTGATGCGTTGGTATTGCCTGGTAAATGAGCTCAAGCCCGAGTGCGTCGAAGAATACCGCCGGGCGCACTTGACGATGCACGAGTCGCCCTGGAAAAAGCAGCTCGAGATCCTCAAGAAGGCCGGTGCCGAGGAATGCATCTCGTTCCTGAACGGGACACAGACCATCCTCTTCTATCGTTGCGAAGAAATAAACGAAAGTTTCGCGGCGCTCGGGAAAATCGAGGGCCGCGAAGCTTGGGATACCTACACGCTTCCCATGTTCGCCTCGAGCCCGCGCTTCGACGGCAGTGCGTCCGTCACGGGCGTTGAGAAGATCTTCGATCTTCGCCAGCAGCTCGACGGCTACTTAGAGGTTTGAGACTATGGATAAGGATAGAAAGAAGGTCACCGTCGTCGGTAGCTACAATGTCGGTCTCTTCCTCAAGGGCTCGTCATTTCCGGGTCCGGGAGAGACCGTGATCGGGGCCGAGTTCAAAGAGGGCGGAGGCGGCAAGGGCTCCAACCAGGCGCTCGCGGCCGCCAAGCTCGGGGCCGCGGTCTCCTTCATCGGAAGGATCGGGGACGACGAATACGGACGCTACGCGCTCAGGCTCTATGACGAGTTCGGGATATCGAAGGAGAGCGTCACCATCGACGGGAATACCCACAGCGGCGTGAGCGTCATTCTCATCGACGACGCGGGCCGCAATATGATTATGGTGATACCAGGGGCTAATTTCCGTCTATCCAAGCCGGATATCGACAGGGCTGTCGGTCTCTTCCGCGAGTCCTGCATCGTGGGTTTCCAGCTCGAGAGCAACTTCGAAATCGTCGAGTACGGTATCAACCAGGCTGCCGCCGCGGGAGCCCGGGTGCTCCTCGATCCCGCTCCCGTCCGGGACCTGCCGGAGGAATTGTTCAAAAGGATCTGGTGTATCAAACCCAATGAGCACGAGGCCTCGGCCATCAGCGGGATCAAGGTCACGGATTACGGGTCGGCGGTCAAGGCGGGACGATGGTTCCTCGACAGAGGTGTGTCCGTCGCCCTGATAACCCTGGGCAGCCAGGGCGCCGTCCTCGTGACGCGGGAAGAGGAAACGATTTTCCCGGCTCCGGCGGTAAAGGCCATCGATACGACGGGCGCCGGCGATTGTTTCAGCGGCGCCTTCATGGCAGCTCTTGCCACGGGGATGGAAATGCACCGAGCCATCAGGTACGCGAATTCCGCCGCGAGCATCTCGGTGACCCGTCTCGGCGTCATCGAGGCCATTCCCACGATGCGCGAGACCCTTGATCTCCTCGAGTCGACGGAAGTGAAGGTGTTTTTGTGACCGCTCCCCGCGAAAGAATGCTTGAGGCCTATAGGGGGCACGCAAGCTCCGCCCCGCCTCTCGGGATCTACACCCGCTATCTTCCGCGAGGCGATCGGGAGCGAGAATTTCGCGACCGGGGTCTGGGCATAATCGATTACATGCCTCCCACGACTCTCCTGGCCCCTCCCTGGCATTTCTACGACGAGTTCCTTTCGAGGATCGAAGGGGCAGAGCTCAACGTCAAGAAGTATTGGGAGGGGGGGAGCTGGGTCGAGAGACGGACCTACTCCACGCCCGTGGGGACAGTCTGGCAGGAGATAGCCAAGGACGGGGGCGGCGTAGGCAGCGAGAATATACGAAGGCACTACCTCCAAACGAAAGAAGACTATCGGACCATGGAGTACATGGTTGAGCATACGGTCTTCTCGAGCAACACGTCGAGGATCGAGTCCAGGCTCCGTGAGCTCGGGGAGGACGGGGTTCTCCTCGCCCGCCTAGACCGTTCTCCCTACCAGAAGTGCCTGATCGAGCTAGCCGGTCCCGAGCGTTTCCTCCTCGATTTCTTCGACGATCCGGCTCCCGCCCTCGATCTGATGGCGGCGATGCAGCTGAAGATGGATGAGGCTTTCGAAATGGCCTTGGCCTCCCCGCTGGAGATACTCTGGCAACCCGACAACGTCACCTGCGAGATGACTCCGCCCGATATCTTCGAGGCCCATCTTCTCCCTCTCTATCGCAGGAGGTCGGCGGCCGCCGAGGCGGCGGGCAAGCGCTATCTCGTCCACATGGACGGGAAGCTCAAGGCCCTCGCGCGGCACATCGCCGCCGCGGGCATCCACGCCGTAGAATCCTTCACCCTGCCCGACATGGGCGGCGACCTCAGTCTTGCCGAGGCGCGCTCGCTCTTTCCCAAGGCCATTCCCCACCCCAGCGTCCCGTCGAACTGGTTCGTCCTCCCCGATGCAGAGCTCGAGGAGCGGGCTGCCGCCCTTGCGGGGGAGCTGCGGGGTTATTCGTCCATGCTCCAGGTGAGCGAGGACATCCCCCCATCCTCGCTCGACCGGGTCCTCGATTGCGTCCTAAGGTTCTTTCCCGGGACAGTCTAGTCCTGGATATTTTCAGAAGGAGGAGTTTCAAGATGAAGAAGCTCATCGCGATTCTTTTGGCCCTGGCAGTATGCGCATCGTTCGGGTTTGCGGCCCCCAAGAAAGTCAGCATCGGGGTTGCGCTGGACAACCTCAACGATCCGTTCTGGCTCGGCATCAAAAAGGGCATCGACACGGCCGGAAAGGATCTCGGCGTCGACTTGATCATGCGTACCGCCGAGGGGGACGCCGTCAAGCAGAACAGCCAGATCGATGATATGATCGCCCAGGGAGTCTCAGCGGTGGTCTGCGTCTATGTGGACTCCAAGTCCATCCTCCAGGCGGTGAAGGCCTGCAACGACGCCAATATCCCCTTCGTGTACTGCGACAGGACCCTCGACAGCACCGACGACGCGAAGGTAGCCTGGGGCATCGCGACGGACAACTACGCCCTCACCGTGGATGGCTGGAAATGGATGGCCGACTATGCTCGCAAGAACAAGATGCACCTCAAGGTCCTCGAGCTGGTGGGCAGTCTCTCCGACGAGAACGTCCTTAAGCGCTCGGACGGATTCAAGGAAGTCATGACCGCCAACAGCGACATCATCGACCTCATCCAGCAGGTGCCGACAGAGTGGAATCTCGAGAAGGCGCTGGCCGGCGCCACGAACGCCCTCCAGGCCCACCCCGAGATCAATTGCGTCTTCATGCATTCCGACTATCTCCTCGGCGCGACGATATCCGCCCTGCGTCAGGCGGGCAGGTATACCATGATCGGCCAGAAGGGCCACGTCGCCGTCATGCCCTACTCGGGGAACAAGGCTTCCCTCGGCGCCATGAAGGACAAGTACGTAGAGATGTGCTTCGGCATGGACGTGTTCAAGGAAGGCTACGACTCGGTGAAGGCCGCCCTTGAGATTTCGAAGGGCAAGAAGTACGGCGCGCCCGTTCTCGATCCGGGCTTCATCCTCACCCAGGCCAATTTCCCCTCGACATCAAAGAAGGCCTACGGCGCCTTCTGATCCGGGCTGTTGACGTGCAACTGGCTTGGCATGGGCTTGATGCCCGTGCCAGGCCTCGTTTTCATAGGGAGAGAGTGTTCATCCGAGGATGGTGTCGATGGTCGCCAAGAAAATCTCCTGGAGCCGGTTGTTCTCGGGCGCGAGAATGTCCCTGGTCTTCTTCCTATTCTACTGCCTGTTCTCACTGCTCTTCGTGGACAAATTCGCCAATCCCGTGAATTTGCGGAACATCCTCGTACAGAGCGCCGACCTCATAATCCTGTCCTGCGGAATGACTTTCGTGTTCATGAACGGCGGGATAGATTTTTCCGTGACCGCCATCCTCGGCCTGGGGAGCGTACTCGGCGCGAAAATCATGACCTTTCCCGGCGATCCCTTCGTCCTGACCTTCGTCGGCGTCGTCTTCATGCTCTTTCTCGGGCTGGCCATCGGCTGCATCAACGGCCTCACCGTGACTCTGCTCAAGATGCCCTCCTTTATCGCGACCATGGCCACGCAGCTCATCTTCTCGGGGCTGGCCCTCTGGTACACGCACAGCGCCACCATCGGCGGGGTGCCCAAGCCCTTCTCCTTCATCGGCAGGGGAAAATTGTTCGGCATTCCCATGCCCATCATCATCATGCTCCTCGTCGTCCTCGTATGCGCCTTCGTCCTGCACAGGACCGTGCTGGGACGCTACATCTACTCCGTTGGCACCAACCACCGGACCTCCCGCATCTCGGGGATACCCGTCAAGAGGACGATCTTCAAACTGTTTCTATTTTCGGGAGGCCTTGCATCCCTGAGCGGCATCATCATGACTTCACGCAGCGGCGCCGGGATGCCGGGGCTGGGGAAGACTCTCCTCATGGACGTGGTGGGAGCCGTCGTGCTGGGGGGGACGAGCGTCACGGGCGGGAGCGGGAGCATCCTCGGCACGGCGATTGGCGCCATGCTCATCATCGTGCTCAACAACAGCCTCAATCTGCTCCAGGTGGAGTGGTACGTGATCAATGCCCTCAAGGGCGGGATGATAGTTCTCGTCGCCCTCCTGGGCGTGATCCGGGATGCGAAGAACCGCTAGTCGGCTGGAGAGGAAGGGAATAACGTGGACAATCCCGTTTTGCGGCTGAGTCAGGTCAACAAGAGTTTCGCCGGCGTCAGCGTCCTCAAGGATATCAGCCTGACGCTCGGAGAAAAGGGCTCGATCCTGGGCCTCGTCGGCGAAAATGGCGCCGGCAAGTCCACGATGATGAACATTCTCGGCGGTGTCCTGCAAAGGGACAGCGGGGAGATCCTGATCGACGGAAGACCCTACAATCCGCGCAGCGCCATCGACGCGGATGCCGTAGGCATAGCCTTCATCCACCAGGAGCTGAATCTCTTCCCCAACCTGACCATAGCCGAAAACCTCTATCTGAACGGCGCCCCGGGCTCCAAAGCCGGCATCCTCTCCTATCCCGCGATGAACAGCGCCTCCAGGAAGGTGATGCAGTACGTGGGGATCGAATTGAGCCCCTCGACCGTCGTCGATGCTCTACCGATTGGGATGAGGCAGATGGTCGAGATCGCGAAGGCCCTAGCGAAGAACGCGCGCATCATCGTGTTCGACGAGCCGACCACCTCGCTCTGCACGGAGGAGAAGAAGCAGCTTTTCGCCATCATCCGTGACATCTCGGCCAAGGGAATATCCATGATCTACATCTCCCACACGCTGGAGGATGTCCTCGCCCTCTGTGACGAGGTCGCCGTCCTGCGCGACGGAGGACTGGTGGACCAGTTGCCGATCGAGAAGTGCAACAAGGCCGAGATCATCTCGATGATGGTGGGGCGCAAGCTGGATCAGCTCTTCCCTTACGTCGAGAAGAGCCCCGGGGAGGTCCTCCTGAGAGTGGAGGCCTTGAGCCGCAGGAAGGTTTTCCGCGACATCAGCTTCTCCCTGGCGAGCGGGGAGATCGTGGGCCTCTTCGGGTTGATGGGCGCGGGGAGGAGCGAACTCGCGAGCGCCATCTATGGAATAGACCCCATCGAGTCCGGCGAGATATTCCTCCGGGGCAGCCCGGTCCGGAGTCCCAGCCCCGAATGGTGGATCCGGAACGGACTGGCCTACATCACCGAGAACAGGCGCGAAGAGGGTCTGCTCATGCCCAAGACGGTCAGGGAAAACCTCGTGCTCGCGAACCTGCGCACGATGAGGAAGGGCCTGGGGGCGGTCGACAGGCAGCGGGAGGAGAAGGACAGCTCCGCGATGATCCGGCGCCTGAGCATCAAGACTTACGATAAATCCAGGCAGTCGGCCCTCGCCCTCTCCGGCGGGAACCAGCAGAAAGTGGTCATCGGCAAGTGGCTGTTGACGAATCCGCGGATCTTCCTCGTCGACGAGCCCACTCGGGGGATCGACGTCGGCGCCAAGTTCGAGATCTACAACCACCTGAACGCTCTCGCGAAGGACGGCTCCGCGATACTCTTCATCTCCTCGGAGATGGAGGAGTTGATCGGGGTCTGCGATCGCATACTCGTGATGAGCAATGGGTCTCTCGCCGGCGAGCTTGAGCGGGAGCGTTTCGACCAGGAAGAGATGCTGAATCTTGCGATCAGCAGATGCAACTGAAGCCAGTCGCCGGGGGAAGAAAAGGATGCGCGTATTGCAGATCGAGAGCGAGAAGGTCTACGACGTTTTCTACAAGTATGGACTGCTGATAACCTTCGCCGTCCTGGCGGGCCTCTTCTCCCTTCTCAACTCGAATTTCCTGAGCGGGGCGAACGCCGTCAATCTGCTCCAACAGACGGCCTCCACCGGGATCGCGGCGGCGGGGCTCGTCTTTGTCCTCGTCTCGGGCGGGATAGACATTTCGATGGGGTCCACGATCTTCTTCTCTTCGGTCATCGTCACAACCCTGACCAATAACGGCATGGGCATCGCGGGAGCCTTCTGCACGGCCTTTCTCTGCGGGATAGCGGTCGGCTGCCTGAACGGCTTTTTCATCTCGGTCCTCAGGGTGGTTCCGCTCATCGTGACCCTGGCCAGCCTCTATATCGTCCGAGGACTGGCCCTGGCCATCACCGGCGTCCAATCCCTCTCGTTCTCGAACAAGGTGGGGGATGCGGTCGCCTACACCAGGATCGGTGGCGTAGTCCCCATTGTAGTGATCATCCTCGCCGTGACCCTTTTCTTCGTGCAGTTCATCCTGGGCCGGAGCCTGTTCGGCAGGCAGCTCTACGCAATCGGCAACAACGCGAACGGCGCCCGGATCATGGGAATAAAGGTCAAACGCAACACCTTCCTCGCCTATGTCATCTCGGGTGGGCTGGCGGGCCTTGCCGGCATGGTTTCGGGATCTCAGGTTGGCGTCATCACTCCCACCTTCGCCGAGGGACAGGAGTTCATCATCATCACCTCAGCGATCCTGGGAGGGGTCAGCCTCTTCGGCGGCAAGGGCAAGGCATTTCCCGGGGCTTTTTTGGGAGTGCTGATCGTGATGTGCATCGAGAACGGACTCGTCATGGCGGGGGCGGACAAGTACCTGTACACGATTGTCCGCGGGTTAGTCATCTTCATCGCAGTGATGATCGATTGCATGCGCAATAGGGGCGAGCTCCGATAGGAGGAGGGCGACATGTCCAGTCTCTTCATCGACACCCCGTACCTGGTGTTCCAGAACCATGAAACGCAGAACGACGCCCCCCTCGAGGCCGGCGACCGGGATATCGAGATACTACGGGAGCTTGCGCTCGTTTACGCGGAGATCGCTTCGCAGCCGGTAAACGTCCTGCGCAGGGAACAATGGCGGCGCCTGAACGACCTGGAGAGCTGCCGACCCCTGATTTGGATGAACGAGATCTGCTGGAACGAGATGGATGTCGAAGGCGAACTCGCCCTGCGAACCGCAGGCCCGGTGTGCAGGCGCATCGAGACGGCGCTGCGCAGGACGATCTACCAGTGGCGGCACATGCAGGGCGACATGGTCGTGGAACCGGTCTTCGCCTCGCCGATGATCCTCCGCAACAGCGGCTTCGGGATAGAGGTCGAGGCGGAAGTGTCCGAGACGCAGAAAGACAGGGAAGTGGCGTCGCGTCGCTTTCATAACCAGCTCGGCTCGGACGAGGACATAGGGAAGATACGCGATCCCGTCGTCGAACTGGACGAGGCTCGCACGCTGGAGTTCCATAGGTTCTACCGGCGAGTCTTCGAGGGCATCATGCCCGTCGAGACCCGCGGCTGCTCGGGCTTCTGGTTCGCTCCCTGGGATGAGATTGTCTTCTGGATGGGGGCGGAAGAGGTCCTTCTGGGCCTCGTAGACAGGCCCGACTTCATGCACGCCCTGATAGATCGTCTCTGCGGCGCCTACATCTCGGCCCTGGGGCAGTTCCAGGCCCTGGGCCTGCTCGCGCGCAACGATTGCAACGTAAGAATTGGTTCAGGGGCCTACGGCTATACGAAGCAGTTCTCGGCCGCGGCCGCGCCGGGGGCCAATCGGGATAGACCAGGCGCCGGCGGGGATCGACTCGGAGCCGGAGGGGCCGTGGAGCCCCGGGGGATGTGGGGTTCGGCCACCGCGCAGATTTTCGGCTCCGTGTCCCCTGCGATGCACAGGGAATTCGGCCTCGAGTACGAGAAGCGCTGGCTCAAGCTCTTCGGCCTGGCCTACTACGGCTGCTGCGAGCCCCTCCACGACAAGATAGGGATCCTCGAGAG
>JBEKVO010000061.1:0-18845 GCA_049513895.1 Rectinemataceae bacterium
CGGCAACTGATGGGCTATTCGGGCACTGTTGCGAGCGAGTACTCGAGCGGAAAGAAGACGTTGCGGGGAGGGATAACGAAAACAGGGAACGCACATCTGCGGCGGATAGTCGTCGAGGCGGCATGGTCGCAACGGTGTAGGCCGATTCTGAGCCGGGTCCTGAAGATTCGGCAAGAGGGACTGGACCCTGCGATACAGGAGATCGCGATGAAGGCAATGCATCGCTTGCACAGCCGCTATATGCGCCTTCTGGCCAAGGGGAAATGCCCGCAGCAAGTAGTCACAGCTGTAGGGAGAGAGATGCTGGACTTTATCTGGGCGATCGGCGTCGCGGTCGAGCGGAAAAACGCCGCGTAGCAATAGGGTACTGAGAGGAATTGAGATGGCAAGGAAGAGCGAGCAAGGGCTGAAGGGCACGCGGAAAGGAGAAATATCAGAGTGATCAACCGTCGTCGAAAGCTTCTTTGGCCTTTGCTCGAACTGCTTTGCCAGGAATAAAATATGAGAAAGTAAAAGAAATCTGTTGACAGGTCACTTCATATCAGCTGCCTGTCGGACTTTCATCCAAGGGGAATTTACTCTACCGGAGGAATCGCGTAGTCTCGTGGCATGAGTGCCCAATTCGTAAACATAGACCGGGAAACGTCGATGCTGTTGCCCCCAGACCTCCGGGACTGGATACCGGAGGACAGCATGGTGCACCTCATCATCGAGACGGTGGAAACACTGGATATCCAGAAGTTCTCGGTGAACGAACGGGGCAGCGGGTGCCCCCAGTATCCGCCGTCCATGATGCTATCGCTCCTGATCTATTGCTATGCGACCGGACGTTTCTCGTCCCGGATGATCGAAGAAGCGAGCTGGTATGACGTTGCAGTCCGCTATATCTGCGGAGGTGACAAGCATCCAGACCACGACACTATCTGCGCATTCCGGACGAGGAACCGAGAAGCGTTCAAGGAAGCCTTTGTCAAAGTGCTGCTGATCGCCCAGGAACTCGGGTACCTGAAGAAGGTAGGCAGTGTGGCCGTGGACGGGACGAAGATCATGGCCAACGCCAGCAAGCACGCGGCGGTCAGCTACAAACGGGCCCAAGAGATGATCCGGCAGCTGGAGCTGGAAATCGAACAGCTCACGCGCAAGGCGGAGGAAGCTGACAGCACGCCCCTCGATACTGGATTGAGCCTGCCGGAGGAGATCAAGCGCCGGGAAGACCGGGAGGCGGCTCTCGCACAGGCGCGGAAGGTCATAGAAGAACGGTACGAGGAAGTGCGGAAGCAGAAGCAGCAGGAATATGAGGCAAAGAAGGAAGCGCAGGAGGAGCAGCGGAAGAATGGGAAGGGGCCACGGGGCAGGGAGCCGGTACCACCTTCGGACAAACCTCCCGATACGGCGCAGTTCAATTTCACCGACGGGGAAAGCAGGATCATGAAAGCCGGCTCAGGCGAGCATGTGGAGCAGGCATACAATGCCCAAGCCGTGATCGACACGGAAGGCAGCATGCTGCTCCTGGGCGGCTACGTGACCAACCATGCCAACGACAAGCGGGAACTGGAACCGGCTGTGGCATGTGTGAATCCCGAAGTCCGGCAAGTCAGTGTCGTCTGTGCCGATACCGGCTATTTCAGCGAAGCGGCCGTGAGCGGCATCGAGGCCGCCGGCACGGGACCGATTGTGTACTGCGCCATCGAACGGCAGGGCCATCATCGGACGGTGGAGGACCTGGAGCGGAAACCGGCTCTCGAAGCGCCGCCTGAGACGGCTTCCGTCATGGAGACCATGACATTCAGGCTCAAGACGGAAGAAGGGCACCGCAACTACAAAAAGCGGAAGGAGACCATCGAACCGGCCTTCGGCATCATCAAGTCCGTATTGGGCTTCCGCCAGTTCCTGATGCGGGGTCTCGAGGAGGTAGGCATTGAATGGGATCTCGTGACGCTCGCATACAACTTCAAGCGTCTGCATAGACTGGAGCAGAATCGCAAGATTTCCGCGGCGACGATCGAATTGGCAGGAAGCTGACCCGGGGACGTTCCGCAAGGCGATAAATCCGCTTGAAAGACTGACGATCTCATCTGGAAACATCGGTTGAGGGAAATCAAATCCTCGTTTTCAAGAAACGACATTACTTTCCACCCCCCGAAAGCGCGTTGTGGTACATGAGGCCGTGCTCGGGCCTTCTCGAGCACGAGTCACTTGCCGCGACGAAGCGCGCTTGATATTTATCGCGCGTTTCGTCGCCATGAGTGCCAGGATCAACTACATCCCGTTGTAGATCCGAAAGTCTCTCGCGAGCGTCAGGCGCTCGCGGCAACGAAGCGCGCTTGTTATTATTGCGCGCTTCGTCGGTGCCGTTGCACCTCAAGTGCGAGGGCCACTTTAGCTGCATCCCGTGGTGCTGCCGCATGTCTCGCACTTGAGGCATGTCCCGTTGCGGACCAGGGTGAGGTGGCCGCAGACCGGGCAGGGGTCGCCCTCGTAGCCCTTGAGGCGGGCGACGCGGCTGCCCTCGCGGGCGGCCTTGAAGCGGGCCGCCGACTCGGTATCGGTGCGGGCGATGCGCGCGGCCTCGCCCGTGTCGGGCGGGCGATGGGCGGGGGCCGACCCCGCATGGGTCGCGGCCGTCCTGTGCCCCGCCACGCCGTTGGCCGAGCGCGAGTCCTGGGCCGAGGTGGACTCGAGGTCCTCGGGCTTCACCTGGCCGAGTTCGTGGCGATCGAGGTAGGCGATCGCGAGGTCGCGGAATATATAGTCGAGGACCGACGTGGCCATCTTGATATAGTCGTGACCCTTCACTATCCCGTTGGGCTCGAAGCGCGTGAACGTGAAGGCGTCGACGTACTCCTCGAGGGGCACGCCGTACTGCAGGCCGAGGGACACGGCTATCGCGAAGGAGTTGAGGATGGAGCGGAAGGCCGCGCCTTCCTTGTGCATGTCGAGGAATATTTCGCCTATCGCGCCGTCGTCGTATTCGCCCGTGCGCACGAAGACCGAATGGCCGCCGATCTTGGCCTTCTGCGTATAGCCCGAGCGGCGGTTGGGGAGGGAGCGTCGTATGCCGCGGGGGGCGGCGGGCATTCCGGGCAGGTCCTGAGCGTAGGCCTCGCGGACGGCGGTTCCGCTGGCCGCGAGGCCGGTGACCTCCCCGTCGTCGGAATCGCTTTCGTCGTCGTATTCGTCCAGGGCCCCCGCTTCGAGGGCCACGATGGAGTCGGCTATCACGTCCGCGCCGGGAGCGAGGGCCGATAGGGGCTGCGAGAGTTTGGAGCCGTCGCGATACAGGGCGATGGACTTGAGCATCGAGCGCCAGGCGAGCATGTACGCGCCCTTCACGTCTTCATAGGTGGCCGAGTTGGGCATGTTGATCGTCTTCGAGATGGCGCCCGTGACGAAGGGCTGGACGGCGGCCATCATCGCGATGTGGGCCGTCCAGCCGATCGAGCGCGTGCCCTTCTTTCCCGACGCCGTCGCGGTGTCGAATACGCCCAGGTGCTCCATCTCGAGGCCGGGGGCGCCTTCGAGACCCATCGTCCCGCAGGCGAAGAGCTCGGCTTCCTCGATCTCCTCCTCGGACCAGCCCAGGTGCTTTAGGAGGCTGAAGCCGGGGAGGCCGTAGGTCGCCTCGGGAAGGCCGAGGGCCTCGAGAGCCCCGCTCCCGAGGACGTAGGGCGCGAAGCATCCCTCGAGGGAGATCGCGTTCCGGAGCGCCGCCTCGACCTTGGCGAGGCTGGCCCCGCTCAGGCCCTTCGACGCCAAGGACTCGTAGGAGAGCTTGCCCGGCGCGCCTTTAAGGGTACCGTGTCCGAGGGCGTAAGCCTCTATTTCGCCGATCGCGGCCTCCGAATAATCCAGGGCGCGCAGGGCGGGAGGGACGGACTGGTTGATGATTTTAAAGTAGCCGCCGCCCGCCAGTTTCTTGAACTTGACGAGGGCGAAGTCGGGCTCGACGCCGGTGGTGTCGCAATCCATGAGGAGGCCGATGGTGCCGGTCGGCGCGATCGCGCTCACCTGGGCGTTGCGGAAGCCGCTCTTCTCGCCGATTGCGAGGGCCTGGTCCCAGGAGTCGCGGGCCGCGGCGCTCAGGTTGGGGGGGCAGGTCGAGGCGTCGAGGCCGGCCGGCACGACGGTCAAGCCTTCGTATTCCGATGCCGGAGCGTCGTATGCCGCCCGGCGGTGGTTTCGGATAACGCGGAGCATGTGCTCGCGGTTGGCCTCGTAGCGGGCGAAGGGTCCCCAGGCTGCGGCCATTCGACCCGATTGGGCGTAGGCCTCCCCCGTAAGTATCGCGCTCAAGGCCGCGGCCACCGACCGTCCTCGGTCCGAGTCGTAGGCCAATCCCATCACCATGAGGAGAGAGCCCAAATTGGCGTAGCCGAGGCCGAGGGTGCGATAGTCGTAGCTCTTGCGAGCGATCTCCTTGGAGGGAAACTGCGCCATCACCACCGATATCTCGAGGACCGTCGTCCACAGCCTCACCGCGTGCCGGTACGCACCGTCGTCGAAGCGCCTGGCCTTTTCGTCGTAAAAGGAGAGAAGGTTGAGCGAGGCGAGGTTGCACGCGGTGTCGTCGAGGAACATGTACTCGGAGCAGGGGTTGGAGCCGCGTATCTCGCCGTCGGCGGGGCAGGTGTGCCACTCGTTGACGGTGCCGTGGTACTGCAGGCCGGGGTCGGCGCACTTCCATGCGGCGCGGGCTATGCCGTCCCAAAGCGCCCGGGCCTTCAGCTTTTTCATCACCTTGCCCGTCGTGCGCGCCGTGAGCTCCCAGTCCCCGTCGTCCTGCACGGCCCGCATGAATTTGTTGTCCAGGCGCACCGAGTTATTCGAGGATTGACCCGATACCGAGCTGTAGGCCTCGCCTTCCCATGCCGTGTCGTAACGGGGGAGGGCTTCGGCCGCGGAGAAGTCGCCCTGGCGGAACATCGAGAGCAGCTGGTGCAGGAAGGGGGCGGGAACGCCCGCGCGTAGGGCCGACTTCGCCTCGCGGCGGAGAGCGGTATTGCTCTCGAAGGAAAAACGCTCCTCTTCGGAGCTTCCGCCGGCGCGCACCGCTTCGGCCAGGGCCGCCGCCCTCGCGCGGAGGAGGCCCGAGCCCGCGGCGAGGCAGGCTACCTTGTACTCCTCCTCGGCCTTCCAGTTCGTATACGACTCGATGTCGGGATGGTCCGCGTCGAGAATGACCATTTTGGCCGCGCGTCGGGTCGTGCCTCCCGATTTGATCGCGGAGGCCGAGCGGTCGGCTATTTTCAGGAAGGACAGGAGGCCGCTCGAGACGCCGCCTCCCGAGAGGGACTCGCGGAGGCCCCGTATCTTGGAGAAATTGGAGCCCGTCCCCGAGCCGTACTTGAAGAGCCTCGCCTCGCGGGTGACGAGGTCCATGATTCCGCCCTCGTTGACGAGGTCGTCCTCGATGTTGAGGATAAAACAGGCGTGGGGCTGGGGCCGCGCATAGGCGGAGGCGCTCTTGGTCACCTCGCCCGTGGCCGGATCGACGTAGTAATGCCCCTGGGCGGGTCCCTCGATGCCGTACACGGCGTGCAGGCCCGTGTTGAACCATTGGGGGCTGTTGGGCGCGGCCATTTGCCTGGCCAATGTATAAAGAATCTCATCGTAAAAGGCCGAAGCGTCCTCATCAGAATCGAAGTAGTTGGCCTTCTTGCCCCACTCGGTCCATGTGAAGGCCAGCCTATGGAAGACCTGACGCGCGTCGGTTTCGCCGACGCCGCCGGGCGAGGCAAGGGCGCGTTGGGCCTTGGGAACGAACGCGGACCACGCTTCGGCCTTGTCGGCGGGGACGCCGGCCTTGCGGAAATACTTCTGGGCTATGATATCGACGGCGATCTGGCTCCAGGTCGAGGGTACGATAGCCCCTTCCATATTAAAAATGGCCTTGCCATCCGGATTGCGAATTTCGCTTTTCCGCGACACCCACTCGATGCCTTCATAGGGGCCGGCGCCCTTTTTAGTAAATACTCGCTCGAATTTCACCACTAGCCTCCATGACATTAGCGAATTAATATATGAAATAAATTTAATGATAAAACTACCGAAAGACACTATATATTGGGGCTATCCAATTTGCAAGCGCAACAGCTAGAAATAAGATAAACATTTTCCCCGAAACTAAAGATAAGGAATGAATTGAGTTACCTGCATCCGTCCCCGCTAAGGAGGGCCGAGCTTGTTCCCGATACTAGAAGGAGATTATGAAACTAGCCGCAGTCATATACGCCGGGTCCCTCTCTCCTCACGCGCTCAAGCCGATCGGCGGAGGCCCCTCCGCCTACGAGCGCTGCCTTGGCTTCGTCCGCCGCCTTCCGGGCTTCGAGCGGGCGGTCGTCGCGGAAGGGAAGCTGTCCCTCCCCGAAGGGAGTTTCCCCAAGGTGCGCCACGAGGCATGGACGCTGGACCTCCTCCTCGCCGAGATGGCCTCGGTCGGCGCTGGTGTCGACGCGGTTATCCTCGCCTGGGCGGACGAGCCGTTCCTCGACGATGCCCTCGCCGTAAAGATGCTCGAGGATTTCAGGCGGTATAGGGCCGAGTACGGCTTCGCCGACGGCTATCCCGTCGGTCTCTCGGCCGAGATACTGGCGCCTCGGGTGATTCCCGCCATTCGGAGTCTCGCCTCCTCGCTCCTCCCCGGGCCCGGGACCGGGCCCGAGGTCGGGCGGGACTCCCTTTTTGCGGCCATACAAAAAGACATCAATGCCTTCGATATCGAGACGGACATCTCACCGGTCGATCTCCGCGACCTGCGGCTGACTTTGGCCTGCGATTCCAAGCGAAACGCCCTCCTCGTGGAGAGGCTCGCGGCAGTGGGCGTAAAGGACGCGGCAAGCGCGCTCAAGTCGATCCCCGAGAGCCTCGGCCTATTGAGGACATTGCCGGCCTTCGTCCAGGTACAGATAGCCTCGGGCTGCCCCCAGGTCTGCAAGCTCTGCGCCTATCCGGTTTTCGGTCCCGCCGCCATAGGCGGCGAAATCCTTGCCTCGCGGCGCGACATGCCTCGCGAGAAATTCGCTCTTCTCATGGACCAGGTGGTCGAACTCAGCGGGGACGCCGTCATCGATATCTCGATGTGGGGCGAGCCGAGCCTGCATGCGGATATCGGCGGCGTTATAGCCGAGGTGATGTCGCGGCCCTCGCTCTCGCTTATCGTAGAGACCTCCGGCCTCGGATGGGGAAATCGAATGGATGAGATCGCGGCCCGCTATGGCGCGTCCGGGCGGATCGACTGGGTGGTCTCGCTCGACGCCGCGAGCCCGGAGCTCTATGCGGAACTCCGCGGGCCCGGCTTCGCGGAGGCGACGGCCTTCGCCGAGCGCCTCATCGCCCTCTTCCCCGGACGCGCCCATGTCCAGATGTTGCGCGCCCGAGACAGCGAGGCCGAACTCGAGGCTTTTTGGCGCGGCTGGAAGAAGAAGACCGACAAGGTCATCGTACAGAAGTACTCGCGGTCCGCCGGCCTCCTTCCCGAGCGGAAAGTGTCCGATCTCTCGCCTCTGGCGCGCCGGCCATGCTGGCATTTGAAGCGCGACCTTTCTATACTCATTGACGGCAAGGTGCCGCTCTGCCGCGACTATTCACAGGGCGACATCATGCTCGGCAATGCCTTCGAGCCCCAGGCGGGCCGCCCGGCCGGCATCGACGCCGCATGGGCCGCCGGCGCGGCTCACCATGAGGCCCATATCGAAGCCTGCCGGTCGGGCGACGGATCGCTCTTCCCATCACCCTGCGAGGCCTGCGATGAATACTATACCTACAACGCTTGACGCCGGCGCCGTTTCCTATACGGTGGTCGGCGCGCCCAAGGCCGGAATGGGAGACGAGAGCGCCTCGATGTCGGTCGTTCTCCTCAACCGCGGCTCGAAGTTCTATAGGGGCGACGCTCTGGGTGAGCTGACGCGCTCGGGTTTGGGCGCCATCATCTCCGTGGAACCCAATCCCGATTCCCTCGATATCGAGGTCCTCGCCGCCAGACACCCGGGCACGCGCTTTCTCCTCCTCTCAGGGCCGACCTCTGCCGGCGTGCAGATAAACCTTGCGATTCGAGAGTCTCCCGGGCCATACGTCTTCGTACTCTGGAGCGACATGTCCCTCGCGGCGCAGGGCCTGTCCAGCCGTTTCTTCGAGCGCCTTTCCGAGCGCGACATCCTCTGCCAGGCCCCCGCCCTTTTCGCGCGGGGGGGCGAGCAGGTGCCCGCGGCCGCATCCCCCGCTTTCAACCGCTCCAGCCTCAAGGTTCTGAGCCTCGCCCCCTCAAAGGACGGGATGAAGAGCCTCTATCCCTTCGATTATGCCGGCATCTATTCGCGGGAAAAATTCGTGCTCACGGGCGGCTTCGATTCGAGGCTTCCGAATCCGTATTGGCAAAAGCTCGATTTCGGCTTTCGCTCCTGGCTCTGGGGCGAGGAGATACGGATAGCCCAGGCCCTGAAGGTCTCGTACGCGGACGCTCCGACGACCGAGGACGAGACGAACGACGAATGCTATAAATGGTTCTGGCTTAAAAACCTCGCGCCCAGCTTCCGGGGCGACTCCGGTGCTATTTCCCCCTCCCGCTTCTGGCCCTACCTGCGCAGCAGGGGGGGCGCCCCCGCGGCCCTCGGCGAATTCCGCGCCGCCCGCGAATGGGTCAGGACCAACCGTTACCGATTCCGCACCGACGCTACGAGCCTCGTCGATCTCTGGGACGAGTCCGAGGGATGACGGCGGTAGTCATGCAGGCGCGCATGGGCTCGACGCGCCTACCCGGCAAATCCCTTCTTCCCCTCGGCGGCTCCACCCTCGTCGAGCAGGCGATGGCGTGTCTCGCCCTCGTGCCGGCCGACGCCCGCGTCCTCGCCACCGACGAGGCGAGCGCGGCCGCTCTGGGGCCCGCGGCCAAGCGCGGCGGCTTCGAGCTCCTCGTCGGCCCGGCCGAGGACGTCCTCGCCCGCTACTGCCTCGCGATTCGCCGTTTCGGCATAGACCTCGTCGTACGAGCGACGGGCGACAACCCCTTGGTCTCGCAGGAGCTCGCGTCCCTTCTCATGGAGCGCCGCGCGGGCCTTTCCTCCGACTACGCGGCCTATCTCGGCATGCCCCTCGGGATGGGCGTCGAGCTGGTCGGCGCCGAGGCCCTGCTCCGGACCGAAGGCCGGGCCCATGAGCCGGAAGAGCGCGAGCATGTCTGTCCCTATCTCTACGGCCATCCCGAGCTCTTCCGCGTGGACCGGCCCGATGCCCCGTCCGAGTACCTCATAAGCGGCGCGAGCGTGACGGTGGACACGGCGGCCGATTACGAGGCGGTGCTGCGAATCTACGGCGCCTTGTACGACGGCAGTCCCATACCCAGCGCCGCGATCCTGGGCTATCTGCGCGACCGTGCCGCCCGGAAAGCCGAGGGCAGGTCATGAACCGTTCGATACTCCTCGTCCCTTCGATCGCCAAGGGCAACGGCTCGGGCCATCTCGTGCGCTGCCTCTCGCTTGCGCGGGCCTTGGGAAACGGGGCCTCCGTCTACCTGCCCGAGCTACCGCCCATGGATTCTGCCAAGGGCGCGTCCGCGGCCTTTTGGAACGTCGCCGAGCTCTCTCTGGCCTATGCCCGCGAGCTCGTCGGCATAAACATACTGTCGCAACTGCCGTCCCTATCGCGCCACGGCCCCTGGGACTTCGTCGTGCTCGACCGCCGCGCGACGAGCGCCGAAGAACTCGCCGCGTGGGAGCGCTACGCTCCAGTCCTCTCCCTGGACGAGGGCGGAGAGGCGAGGGCGCTCGCCCAGTACATCATCGATATCCTGCCGCGTCATCCCCGCGCGGGCGGCGGCGAGCCCAACCGCTCGGGGACGGGTTTTCTCGACCTGCCGCGCACGCGCCGCTCGGTCCCGAGAGAGTTCAGGCGCGTCCTCGTTTCCTTCGGGGGCGAGGACGAAGCGGGCCTCACCCTCAGGCTGGCGCGCCTTCTGATAATCGAAGGCTTCCTCGAGCCCGAGGACCTCACCGTCGTGTCGGGAGCGCTCAGGCGGGGAGCTCCGCCCCCGGGGCTCGACGGAGTCACGATCCTCGGGCCGGTGCAGGACCTGAAGGAGCACCTCGCCCGCTATGACCTGGTGTTCACGCAATTCGGCCTGACCGCCTTCGAGGCTGCCTGGGCGGGCTGCGGCGTTGTCCTCCTCAATCCGAGCCGCTACCACCGGGAGCTTTCTCGCGCGGCCGGTTTCCCCGAGATCGGCGTCCTCCATCCCGACCGCGCCGCCCTGAGACACTGCCTCCGTTCGCCCGCCGATGTCCTCGGCGCCCTCGCGGGCCTCGTGCCCGAGGAGCCCGAGTCCCTGGCGGATTTTATCGCGGGCCTGAAGCCGGCGGGCAGCCGCGATTGTCCCTCCTGCGGTAGCTCCTCGCGGCGTGCTCTGTACCGCGACCCCGCCAAGAGCTACTTCCGCTGCGAAAATTGCGGAGCCGTCTACATGATCCGTTTTTCTCGAGGAAGGGAAGACCCGTATAAAAAAGCCTATTTCTTCGAGGAATACCGGAAACAATACGGTAAGACCTACCTGGAGGACTGGCCCAACCTGACCGCCCTTGCGCTGCCGCGCCTCGAGTTCATCGAGCGGCTGGCGGAAGCCAGCCTCGGACGCGGCAAGGGGCTTTCGCTGCTCGACGTAGGCTGCGCCTACGGCCCCTTCCTCGCGGCGGCCAAAGCGAGGGGGCAGGAGCCCTGCGGCCTCGATGCCGCCGAGGAAGCGGTGGCCTACGTGAGCCGCGAGCTCGGCATACCCGCGATCGCAGGGGATTTCCTGGATCCGAGCCTTGCCTCCTCCATCGGCGGACCCTTCGACGTACTGTCGATGTGGTACGTGATCGAGCATTTCGAGCGTTTCGACAGGGCGCTCATGAACGCAGCCTCCCTGTTGCGCCCGGGCGGAATACTCGCCCTCTCGACCCCTTCCATGGAAGGCGCATCGGGTCGTTTCGACCGCAGCGGCTTTTTCGCGCGGAGCCCCGAGGACCATTTCACGGTCTGGGAGCCCTCGAGGGCGAGGGGTATTCTCAAGGCTTACGGCTTTCGGGTGGAACGCGTCCGCATCACCGGGCATCATTCCGAGCGCCTGCCCGGCCTGCGTTTCCTCGCGTCTCGGGAACGCCGTGGACCCATGGACAGGATCTTGGCGGGAATGGGCAGCCTCGTATCGCGGGCCTTCGCCTTGGGCGATACTTTCGAGATATACGCGGTCCGAGAGAAGGCATCGTCCGTCGGCCGCTCCGGAAGGGGGACTTTTCTGGCAGCGACTCCCGATATCAAGGCCGAACTGGGCGCCATGCACGGCCCCAAGCCATGACCGTTTTCATTCTCGGCGCCGGTGTCATGCAGATCCCCGCCATCCGCGCGGCCAAGGAGCTCGGCTGGACGGTCGTCGCCGCGGACGCCAACTCTTCCGCCCCCGGGGCCAAACTCGCCGACCGCTTCCTGCCCGTCGACCTGAAAGACCGCGAGGGCCTGGCCGCCGCCGCGCGCGGCATCAGGGAGAAGTTCGGCCTCGATGGCGTATTTACCGCGGGCACCGATTTTTCCGCCTCGGTGGCCTGGGTGGCGAGGGAGCTCGGCCTACCCGGCATTCCCTTCGATACCGCGTTGAAGGCATCCGACAAACTCTTGATGCGCGAGGCCCTCGCGGCCGCAGGAGTGAGTTCGCCCCGCTACGTCGCGGCCGCCGCGGCCGACGATCTGGCCACAGCCGCCGCTGGCTTGGGCTTCCCCCTCGTGGTGAAGCCCGCCGACAGCATGGGCGCGCGCGGATGCCGTTCGGCACGCGACGCGGCCGAGCTCGCGGCCGCCGTCGACGCGGCCCTGCCGTTCAGCCCTTCGGGGCGGGTCATCGTGGAGGAATACATCGCTGGACCCGAGTTTTCGATAGATGCCCTCGTGGACGGCGGCGAAATCCTCATCCGGGGAATCGCGGACCGGCACATTTATTTTGCGCCTTACTTCGTCGAGCTCGGCCACACGATGCCGAGCGCTTATCCGACGGAGGTGATCGACGAGGTCCTGCGCGTCTTTAGCTTGGGCGTGCGAGCCCTGGGCATCCACCTCGGCGCGGCGAAGGGCGACATGAAGTACTGCCCCTCGCGCGGCGGCGCCGTCGTCGGCGAGATAGCCGCCCGGCTTTCGGGCGGCTATATGTCGGGCTGGACCTACCCCTACGCGAGCGGCATCGACGTCACGCGCGAGGCCCTGCGGCTCTGCGTCGGCCTCCCGCTCGACAACGGAAAAAACGGGTTCGCGCGCGGGTCCACGCGTGGGACCACGACGGATCGGGGCTGGGTATCCGCCGAGAGGGCGTTTATCTCCCTGCCGGGGAAGGTCGCCTCGATCGAGGGTTGCGTCGAGGCCGAGCGCATGCCCTATATCAAACAACTTTTTCTCCGCGTCGCCCCCGGCGATCGCGTGGTCTTCCCGGCGAACAACGTCGAGAAGTGCGGCAATGTCATAAGCCAGGCCTCCACCCGCGAAGATGCCGTCCTGGCGGCCGAGTCCGCTGCGAGGGCCGTATTCATCCGCCTCGCTCCCGGCGAGAACGAAACCGAGGCGTTTCTCGCTCTCGCGGCTCCCGCCGACCCCGCGGCGAAGCCGTGGCCGCCCTTCGCCTTCACCGCCCAAGGCGCCGCGGCCCACGAACTATCGGCCATGCCCGAGTACCTGGACGGCGGAGAACGGGACAAGATTACCGTCGCTCCCTTTGCCATCGCGGAAAGCGTCGGCGGCCTCGATTGGAACGGCCGCGGTTACGCCGAATCGGCCGCACTCGCCCTGGGTCTTACTATCGGTTTTCGGGAGGCCGAATCGGCTTTTCCAAGGGTCCTCGCCGGACGTTTCTGGCGCGCCCTCGCCCGCGGCGGGCTCCAGGCGGCCGTCTACGTCCTCGATACCGAGGCGCTCGCCACAAAACGGGCGGGGCACAGGGGCCTGTAACGATGAGTTGTCTCCTTGGGCGGACTGGAGCGAAGGTTCTGACGGCTTGTATGGCTATCGTACTCGCGTATCCGCTCGCGGCGGAACCTGCGGTCGAACCATCGCCGGTCCTCGCCCCTGCGAGTCAGCTCGCTGGCCGCCTTAAGGCCCATCTATTCTACGATCCCCTCACCGGCTACGGATTTTTCGAGAAACCAGGCAATAGACTGGCCTTCGCGCTCGGCGTACCCTTGGCGATTTTTGATTGGAATAGGTCCATTCCCCTCGACCCCCCAACGGAAGAGGAGGTCGGGCTTTCTTTTACTGCCGCAGCCGGTGCCCTCATCGAGAAGGCTTTCGCGGATGCCGACGCCGTCGCGCGGTCCCATTTCTCCGTCGCGGCCATCCTCATCGATCCCGGTCACGGCGGTAAGGATCCGGGCGCCATCGGCGAGCATGTTGTCGCCGGAAAAAAACTCCGGGTCGTCGAAAAAGAAGTCACCCTCGACATTTCGCGCAAGCTCTACGAGGCTCTAAAAGCCAAATATCCCGATAAGCGGATACTGATAACGAGGGAGGGCGACAGCTACCCCAGCCTCGAGGATCGCGTCGATATGGCCAATTCCGTAGAGCTCGCCTCGAATGAGGCCATAATCTATGTCTCTATTCACGCGAATTCCTCCTTCAACAAGAACGCGAAGGGCTTCGAGGTCTGGTATCTCAATCCCGATTACCGTCGCACTCTTATGGATGCGAAGAAGCCGGGGGGGCCGGGACAGGAGATAGCGCCCATACTCAACGCGATGCTTGAAGAGGAGTTCACGACCGAGAGCATCATCCTTGCCCGCAACATTATGTCGGGGCTGCAATCCGAGATTGGGTCCGAGAGTCCCAACCGAGGGATACGCGCCGACGAATGGTTCGTCGTTCGAAACGCTCGCATGCCTTCGGTCCTCATAGAAACGGGCTTTGTGACCAATCCCGATGAGGGCAGACTGCTTACGCAGGATGATTACTTGCTCCGCGTGGCCGACGGCGTATATAATGGTTTGGTGGATTTCGTCAGCTACTTCGAGAGCATGAGAGGCGCGCCTTCACAATGAATCGATTTCTCGACGCGCTACGTCGATTCCTCGACGCAGCCGGTCAAGCCCTTGGCGCGGCTTGGAAGGTCTCCATTAAATGGCTGTCCGTCCCGGTCAACCTCTGTCTGGCTGTCCTCGGCCTGGTCTTCGTCGTCTCTTTCGCCTCATGGGCACTGGGCTACGCCTTCGAAGAGGCCGTGTTGTTTTTCCCCGATCAGAAGGGCTTTCTTCATGGCGAGCTTCGTAACGTTCCGCATAGCCGAGGGCCGGAGGCTCGAGCCGAACTCATAGCCTCGGAGCTCCTTCTCGGCCCTAAAAACGCCTATCTCGTGCCCGCTTTTGAGTCGGGAGTCAGGGTTGAGTCGGCCATTTATCGAAGGGGTCATCTTTTTATCGATGTTTCTCCCGATGCGGCATTAGCACCCCCGAAATCATTAAAAATCGGGATCGAGGCCATGAATCGCAGCCTCCAGGTCGCGTTGCCCGGGCTAAGGCGCCTATCGTTGACGATAGGCGGTAAAGAGCCCTATGTCGTTGGCCTCAAGGGCGAAGCGGGGAAGGGGATAAAAAAAACCGGAAAATAATTGACAAAGGTTTATGACAGCGTATACTTCCATATCAAATAGCGAATAACGGATATAGTGTGCAATGAAAGGAGTTGTTGCATGAGAAGGCAAGTAATCGTCATCGCCCTGGCGCTTTTCCTTGTGGGCGCATTTACAGTAGTTTCCGCCGATGAGGCAGTGCTTATCGATTTCTCTCTCTTCAAGGCCGATATCATTCCCGATACCGCCAATCAGGGTAAATTCCTGGAAAATAAGGCTACCATGATGGATTTCTCGGGAACGGCCGGCGCGAGCTACACGGAAGAACAGAAAAAGCAAATGCGAACTTCTTTCGCCTTCCGGAATTGGGACGTTCTGCTCGCCTCGTCTTCAAGAAACATTATGAGCCAGGAGCTTTCGGTCACCGCTGAGGCTACAGTCGCCCCCGACGCCAAGCAATTCGCCGGAAAGCCGGTTCTCGGCATGCGTGTCCGCTTCCCGCTGGAGGAATACAACAGCTGGGCCAAGATTGTGCCCCCCTTCCAGATCCCCGCGTTCGAACCCAAGGCCACCGTGGACGATCAAGGAAATATCAGCATAGTCAAAAACACCCAGGGCACCGATCCGATCAACGCGCGGCTTAGCCGCTTCGAGGGCAGCTACGACCCGAATACCAAGATCACGACCGCCATGGGGATCGTAAAAAACGTAGGTCTAATCAAATCTGTCGCCGTTACGGTCAAGGGCCTCAATTTTCCGCACGGCTTTTCGGTCGTACTTATGGATACCGACGGTAACGAGAAGAGCATCTTCTTGGGCTATCTGAACTTCGACGGCTGGAGAGAGCTCCGCTGGGATAACCCCGCCTACGTTCAGGATGTCCGCAACCGCGAGTTGCGCTTATACCCGCTCTATCCCAATACTACACCGATGGTCAAGTTCGCCGGTTTCGTCGTGACCCGGGACGCGGCCAACGATGGCGGCGATTTCGTGGGCTATGTAAAGGACGTTAAAATCCTTTACGACAAGGCCGTTCTCGAGCCCGTACGCGATATCGACGACGAGGCGCTCTGGGGTATCGTGGGCAAGAAGGAAGTGGAACGCAAGAACGTCGAGGCCAAGCGCTTCGGTTCCCAGCAGGTCATCCGCTACATCGAGAAGATGAAGCAGGAGAATAAGAACGATTTCGCGTCTGACGCCACCTCAAAGTAACGTCAGCTACCGCCATTAACGGAGTGTAACGGCCGGGACGACAGTCCTGGCCGTTTTTTTAAGCTTTGGTCCACCAAATATGAGGTTAGGATCGTGATGATGAATGGAGAAAGCCTCGAGGCAATACCCGATAAGGGCGCGCTAAAACGCGCCTATGAGGAGCGAAAACCGGGTTATGCTCGAATCCTCGGGGAACTGGAGACGCGGCTCCGCGTCGTCCTCGAAAAAGATTCCCTTGAGCCGATCATCAAGGGCCGCGTCAAATCTTTCGATTCCTGGTACGCCAAACGTC
The DNA here is from genome assembly GCA_049513895.1 of Rectinemataceae bacterium. Lineage (GTDB taxonomy): Bacteria > Spirochaetota > Spirochaetia > Treponematales > Rectinemataceae > UBA1306. Next base: position 16,068 of record JBEKVO010000061.1, read on the forward strand.
TGCGTTTGCTCAGGAACGCTCGGTCGGCGGGCAAGAATCCCATACCCATTACGGATATCGTTGCCCTCAGGGTCGTCTGCCCCTTCCTCGGCGACCTGACGATGGTCGAGTCGTCGATCGGCGCCTCTTTCAAAGTGCTGGAGGTCGAGCGCAAGGGTTCCGAACACTCCTTCCGTGAGTTCGGTTACGAGTCCATCCACCTCCTCATCGAGCTGCCTGGAGATCTGCGAGAAGAGGCTCGGGGATTCGACTGCCCCGCCGTCGAGGTACAGCTCAGGACCATACTTCAGGAGGCTTGGGCCGAAGTGGAGCATAAGCTCGTCTACAAGGCCGAGTTCACGCCCTTTGACGAGCCGATGAAACGCAAGCTTGCCGCCCTCAACGCCAACCTCTCGCTCTCGGATATCATCTTCCAGGAAATCTTGGATTATCAAAGACGGCTCACCACGGCGCTCGAGAGGAGGCGTTCGGCTTTCTACGGGAAAATCGAGGATGCCATGGATAAGCCCCTCGAACCCGAGCGAAATACCGGCTCTGATGTCTCAGAGGGTAGCTACAATGTATCGAAGGTCGAGAGGCGGGCCCTTGGCAACGATCGAGGAAAGATCGCGAGCATGGATGATCTCCTCCTCTCGGCCCTGACCGCTCACAACAGAGAAGATTATAAAGGTGCTTCTCGGATTTATAGCGATATCCTCGCCCAGAGGCCGGACAGGGACATCGCGGCCGTCGTCTATAAACACAGGGGCATGGCCTACTTCTCGCAGTCCCTTTACGATGAGGCCATTGAAGATTTCAGCTCGAGCCTGCGTCTGGCTCCCGGCGATCATAAGGCGGCCTATTATCGCGGCGTAGTGAGGAGCGTCCTTCAGGATTTCATTGGCGCGATAGGCGATTTCGATCTCGCCCTCGGGATACATCCTTATCATTTTTTCTCGCTTTATCGTCGTGCGATGGCCTACTGGCATCTGGGCGATTACGCTCAGTCCCTTGCGGATTCCAATTCGGCCCTAAAGCTGGAGCCCGAAAACGCCCAGGCGGCGCATCTCAAGGACATGGCCCTGCACAGGATGAAAATGTAGTCCATACTGAAGAAAGTCTTTACGGATATAGAATAAGCGAGATCGTTTCCGTCACCGCGTCTTGACACTCCCCGATTCTTGCGGCTATATTCCAATATCACGTCCCCATCGTCTAGAGGTTAGGACAGCGGGTTTTCATCCCGCCAACAGGGGTTCGATTCCCCTTGGGGATATTAAGTAAAAAATCCCCAAGGGGAATCGAAGCGGAACGCCGTCGCGAGCGATTAGCGAGCGCGAGGCGCAAGGATGCGCCGAGAGGCGTGGAGCCGGCCCGGAGCGAGGCGATACGATATCGCCGAGAAAAGGGCGATTCCCCGTGAGGATACAAAAGTAAAAAATCCCCAAGGGGAATCGAAGCGGAATGCCGTCGCGAGCCCTGCGCGATCCGAGGAAGCATGCACAATAAGAATCTGGTCCTCGCTCTGTTACTCTCGCTATTCACGGTCTTCGGCGCATCTGCCTATACTGCGGCCATCGGCGGCGAATTCGCTCTTCAGTCTGGGGATAGTCTCCCTAGTTCCGCCCTAATCACGTTTCGCCTGCCCACGTTTCCCGCCGTGTTCGGCATCGGGGGAACGCTCAGAACGGATGGAGGACAGGGCAGCCTTGCCATCATGGCCGACTGGTGGCTTGCCAAAGGCAACCTTGTCAGCTTCGTCAATTATTACGTCGGACCGGGTGCTTTCGCACAGTTCGGCAGCGGCGGAGTCAACGCGGGGATTCGCGTCCCGGTGGGGCTCGACGCCTTCCCAATCAAGCCCCTCGAACTATTCGTCGAGGTTGCTCCCTCGTTCGCCATCATCACGCCGACTGCGGTCAACTTTGGCTGGTCGGGTTTTCAGACCGGCTTCGGCTTCCGTTTCTGGTTCTAGTCCTTTCTCGTTTTCAAGGGATCCTTGAACCAAATCCCATGGCGGGCATCAAGCCCTATGGCAAAGCCGCCATCGCGCCGAAGGGGCCTTGCCGCGTGATTCCCTGGTAGAGCGCTCTTCCCCGCTTCCCACGGAGTCCTTGTCCGCGTATGGGGTGGTTCAATGTGGGCGGCCTGCATGCTCGTCCTCCTCGAGACCGGCATGCGCCCGAGTGAGCTCCGGGCCCTCCGCTGGGGCGAGCTTTACGGCAAGGAGCGGGCCTTCGTTGTATAGCACGGCATCGAGGCCGGGACGATCGATCATGTAAAGGAAACGAAGACGGAGCAGGTAAAGAGCGGCGGGATCTTCGTACGGACGGCGCAAGAGCTGGCGATCTGGCGGGCAGAATCTAGGCACTCCGGGGCCGACGACTTCATTTTCACCCTCGAGGGCCCACCAGTGACGGGCGCCGGGATCCTCAAGGCCTTCCGTCGCGGGCTGGCGGCCGTGGGCCTCGAGGCCGAGCGCTGGACGCCGTATTGGCTTCGGCACTCCTTCATCACTTATAGCCTGGATAGCCTTGAGGATTCCGAGCTCCTCATGCTCGCCGGGCATACGAACCTAATCACGAACGCCATTTATAGGCATCCGGACGACGAAATCGTGCTGAAGAGGTCGAAAGCCGCGAGGGAGAAGCTGGATAAGGCACGGAAGTAGATAATTATGGCTCATCGCATAGTCGTGTGGGTGAATTCGCATAACTTCAAAGCCCTGGAAGCATAGAAGTCAGGATCTTGAGCCTGAGGTACTCCTCGTCACGGATACCATATGCCCTTCGCTGGATT
>JBEKVO010000062.1:0-18132 GCA_049513895.1 Rectinemataceae bacterium
GATCATATCAAGTATCCGCAACACAGGCAATCGAAATCATCGTCACTACATGCGCACACTGTATATCGGATTGTCATGCTGCCACAAGCACTTGCGGGAAATGAATGTCGAAGTTCGGATTAGAAAAACAATTTGAAGCCGCCCAGAGCCGCAAGAATTTGAGCGAGGATATTGAAGACCTTCTGCGGGAGTTTTTTCATGAAGAAGATGCCCACAATGCAGCCCAGGGCGATGAGAGGAAGGAGCAGTGCGTCGCTCCGCAGCGTGCTCCACGTGATGAGGCCGAGCGCGACGCTGAAGGGCACCTTGAGCAGGTTGATAACGCAGAAAAAAACCGCCCCGGTTCCGACGAATTCTTCCTTGGGAAGCTCCATCGACAATAGGTAGATCGTCATGACGGGTCCCGCGGCGTTCGCTATCATCGTGAAGGCCCCCGCGAGAATTCCGATGATCGCCGCGAAAACCCTGTTTTCGGGCGCCAGTTCGATTCGCGCCCACCTTCGCAGAAGATCCAAGACGACTATCCCTACGATCATCGCGCCTAGAATGGACTTGAAAGCCCTATCGTCGAGCAGCCTCATGACGAAGTAGCCGCCTACGATTCCCATTACCGTCCAAGGCAGAACGCGGAACAGGTGCAGCCATGCGACTTTCCGCCGCCAATAGAGCACGGCCATCAGGTCGGCCTCCACGAAAATCAGAAGGAGAAAGCCCGTCGAGGCTCGAACCGGCATCGCCATCGCAATAAGAGGAACAAGGAGGATAGCGATGCCGGGTATGCCCGTCCTCGAAATTCCCGTCAAAAAAGCGGTGCAGCAAACGATGATTATTCCGGATACCGTGAGACTCAATTATGCTTTCCTTCCGGCCGCGGGGAGGCCTCATGACTTTCCTCTTTTCGAAATCGCCTCAGTCGTCGATCAGTGGGACGGTTACGGTGCCGTCGAGGAGGACGGTGACGCGTGCGCCGGGGCCCTTCTCCGCAAGAGCCTCGGAGAATGCGGCCTCCAGGCTGTCCCGCTTGGCGATGAAGGCCATGCGCAGGGTAGCCCCGTCGAGTTCGCTCACGGCTCGGATGCTCGCCCGAGCGGCTACTTGAGCGATCTTGGCGGCCTTGTGGTAGCCGAGGCGATAGCCGGCGGCTATGCGCTCCAAGGCTTCGGCCGGCCCCGAGGACGAGCCCAAGAGCTCGATATAGGCCCGATCTCCCACTCCATCGCGGCAGGATGCCACGAGTATCAGGATACCTCCATCGGCCAGTGCGAGGGAAGCGTTGTCGATGGCCTTCTGGGCCTGGTAGAGGTCGATGTCCATGGGATGGCGGGCGACGGAGACCACGATGTCGGCGCGCGCGGGGAGCTTCACCGCGAAGATGGAGTTCGCCTTCTCCACCGCGGCGGCGAAGGATAACCTGATGTCCCCGGCGAAGCATCCGGCGAGGCCCTGCTCCTTGTCCAGCACGGTCATGATCGAAAAGACGCGGGCGGGCAGTAGATGGAGGGCGTCGTCCATATCCTGGCTGACGGGATTGTCCGCCAGGGCGAGGGACCGGGCACGCGGGTCCAGGGCGAGCCTATGGTTGGCTTCCACCGTCTCGAAGCCCGCCACCCCAGGGAGGAAGGCCTTGCGGCCTCCCGTGTAGCCCGCGAAATAGTGGGGCTCCACAGAGCCCGTCGCCACGACGCGATCCGCCTCGACCAGGGCCCGGTTGAGGAGGATGGGCGTCCCGTTCCGCGTACGGCCGAGGTCGACGAGGCCGGCTCTGTCTCGGGCGTCGTGGGCCTCGATCCGCTTTCTGAAGCGCTCGTAGTGCCTGCCCAGGATTTGGCGAAATTCATTCTCGGTGGGGGCGCGGTGAGCGCCGGTCGCCACGAGGAAGCGGGCATCCTTGGCCTCCAACTCGTCGCCCACCGCGTCCAGGATCGCGCTCGTGGGAGTGGGCCTCGTCGCGTCGTTCACGATTACGAGGAGGCGGGCGGAGGAGGCGAGGAATTCGGCCAGGGGCTGTCCACCAAAAGGCCGGGAGACCGCGTCCCTGACGAGTTCCTCGGGGGAAAGTTTCCCGCCTCCCGTCTCGTTGGGTTCGACGACAGCGAGGAGGTTCTCCTCCGGGATATCGAGTTCGAGTTCGCGGTCGAGATAGGGAATGCCTATCCTCATGCGGCCTCCCCTCCTATGCTTCGTGGAGCATCGACTCGGGCGGCTCCTGGACGTGACCCAGCCTCATCAGATTCCCGACATCTCGCGGATATACTCCCGGGCTTTGATCGCGTATTCAAGGGGGTTCGCCAGGGCCGGGTCCTGCTCGGCCTCCACGACCCACCAACCCTCGTAGCCGATCGACGCGAGTTCCTTGAACACCGGCGCGAAATCGACGGAGCCGTCCCCGGGTACGGTGAAGGCGCCGGCCTTGACGGCCGCGAGAAAGCTCATCTTTTCCTTCTTGGCCCTCGCGAGAACGGGGGCGCGGACGTCTTTCAGGTGAACGTGTCGCACGCGTTTGCCCCATTTCTTGAGCACGGCCATATGGTCCTCACCCGAAAAAACGAGGTGGCCGGTATCGTAGAGGAGGTCGAGCTTGCCCGTCGTAGTCCCTTCCATGAGGCGGTCGATCTCCTCGGCCGTCTGGACTCCCGTGCCCATGTGGTGGTGGTACGTGAGGGCCATGCCCTTCTCTCCGGCCCTCTCGCCGAGCCTGTTCAAACCCTCGCAGAGCCTCTTCCACTCCTCATCGGAGAATCGGGGCTTGGCATCGAAGATCGGCAGGTCCTTCCCCTGGATCGAGTGGCCCTGCTCCGCCGCCCCTATCACTCGAGCCCCCACCGCGTATAAAAAGTCGCGGTGCTTCAGGAATTCCTTCTCGACCTCGGCGTAGGGCTTGGTGGTAAGGAAGGAAGAGAACCAGGCGTTGCAGATGGTCAGGCCGCGAAGGGCGAGGGCCTTGTTGAGAACGGCCGGGTCCTTGGGGTATTTGTTGCCCACCTCGCTTCCCGCGAATCCCGCGAGGGCCATCTCGCTCACGCACTGCTCGAAGGGAATCTGACCTCCGAGCTCGGGTAGGTCGTCGTTGGTCCATCCTATGGGCGCTATCGCCAGCTGAACTTTGCTATCGCTCATCATTCGCTCCTCTAATACTTCCGCGCCTTGGCGACCTTGGCCTTGACCTCTGCGGCGGCTTTTACCACCTCGGGATTCTCCGAGACCTCAGCGGTTCCCACCCTCCACCATGACTCGTAACCCTTGGTCATGGACTTAGGCGTAACCTTGGCGTCTATCACGACGGGCCCCTTCTCGAGGAGGGCCTTGGCCACCGCCTCCCTGAATTCCGCCACGGTGCGCGCTCGAAGACCGACGGCTCCCCAACTCTCGGCGTTCTTCGCGAAGTCCACGCGAAGGCTCTCCCCGCTTAAAGCCCCGGTGACGGGATCCCTCGACTTCCACTCGTTGCCGAAATGCGCGATGCCCTGGCTGCCCTGGAGGTTGTCTATGCACTGGAAGCCCGCGTTGTCCAGGACGACTACGATGATCTTGCGCCCCTCCTGCACCGCCGTCAGAAGCTCGGTGTGCAGCATCGCGTAGGCCCCGTCGCCGACGATCGCGACGACCTCCCTGCCCGGCTCCGCGATCTTGACGCCGAGAGAGGCGGCGATCTCGTAGCCCATGCAGGAGAAGCCGTACTCCATGTGATAGGAGCCCCGCGTCCTCGTCCTCCAGACCCTCTGCATGTCGCTGGGTATCGAACCCGAGCCCGATACGGCGATCGCGTCCTTGGGCAACAGGCGGTCGTTGAGCTCGCCGAGGCAGCGGACCTGGGAAAGGCCGCCCGAGTCCTCCTCGTTGAAGAGCCTGTCCACCTCGGCGTTCCACAGTCCGCGCTCGCGCTCGATCTCGCCTCCCCAGGCAGACTTGTAGCCCGTGGGGGAAAGCTCTCGCGTGATCGCGGCCAGGGCCAGCTTGGCGTCCGCCACGATGGGCTCTGCGTTCATCTTGTAGGCGTCGAATGCAGCGACGTTTATTCCGAGCAGCCTGCAGTTCGGGTCCTGGAACAGCCATTTCGAACAGGTGGTGAAGTCCCCGAGCCTTGTGCCCACGGCTATTACGAGGTCGGCCTTTTTGGCGAGCCGGTTGGCCGCCTGGCTGCCCGTCGTCCCGATTCCCGAAAGGTTGTAGGGATCGTCCCAGGCGATGAGGCCCTTGCCGGCCTGGGTCTCCCCGAAGGGGACGTGGAAGGCGTGGCAGAACGCCTCGAGCTCGGGCCCCGCGCCGGAATATCGTGCGCCTCCGCCGCAGATGACCAGGGGCCTCTTGGCGGCCGCGATGGCGGAGACGGCCCTGGCCACCTGTCCCGCGCTCGGAATCCTCCGCTCGACGTGGTGGACCCTCTTCTCGAGGAATTCCTCGGGATAGTCGTATGCCTCACCCTGGACGTCCTGGGGAAGGGCTATGGTCACGGCTCCCGTTTCCGCCGGGTCGGTGAGGACGCGCATCGCATTGATCATCGCCGTCATCAGCTGCTCGGGCCGCGACACGCGGTCCCAATAGCGGCTAACCGCTTTGAAAGCGTCGTTGGCCGTAACGTTCGGATCGCCGAACTGCTCGACCTGCTGGAGCACGGGATCGGGCTGGCGGCAGGCGTAGCTGTCCCCGGGAAGGAAGAGGACGGGTATCCGATTGACGGACGCCGTGCCTGCCGCGGTCACCATGTTGAGGGCGCCGGGACCGATGGAACTCGTCACCGCCATGATCTGACGGCGGTCGCGCTGCTTGGCGAAGCCCATCGCGGCGTGGGCCGCCCCCTGCTCGTTCTTCCCCTGGTAGAAGCGAAGGGAATGCCCGCTCGCGGCGAGCGCCTCCCCGAGGCCAACGACGACGCCGTGCCCGAATATGCCGAAGACTCCGGCGACGTACTTGAGCTCCTCGCCGTCGACCTCGAGGTATTGCCGGTCGAGGAACCTCACCAGGGCCTGCGCCATGGTCATGCGCACCGTCTTCATCGCCTCGCTCCTTGCGCCCCGCGTTCGGAGGGGATCGCCCAGATGTCGGCGCCCTCCTCCTGGACCCATCGATGCTCGTCCACGAAATACGGGCTCCGGTAGCGATTCCCCTCGAGATGGCGGATCACCCAGAGATACCACATCGCGTAGCCGGGGGCGGTCACCTGCGGGTGGACCTGGCCCTCGCGGATGAGGACGGTATCGCCGTCGCGCAGCAGGTGGGCCCCATCCCCTATTCTGGTGAGGCCGAAGCCCTGGACGGGCGAGAATTTGTAGAAATAGATCTCGGGCTGAGGGTGGTGGTGCGGCGGGTAGCTCGACCACTTCCCCGGCGCGTCGACGACCTCGCCCAGGACGAGGTTGGACTCGGGAGCGTCCGAATCGTCGAAGGAGGTGCGCACTATGCGCGTACTCGTTTCGCGCATAGTGCCTTTGCCGCGCTCCTCGCTGCGGCCGTCCTCGGGCCGCACGAGTCGCGGCGGAAACCGGCGCGGATTGTCCGTGCGCGTCACCGCCAGCACGGCCCCTCCCGGCCCGGCCTCGACGCGGGCATCGTCGCCCGCCGCGAGCGAGAGCACCGTAGGCGACTCCTCGAGGAGGCTACTCCGCGACGCGCGGAACGAGCCGCCCTTCCAGGAAAGCGCGGCCTCGCCCGACATGAGGAGCAGGGCCTTCTCGTCGGCCGCTCCCGAGGACCAGGCCTCGCCCGGCCCGAGGGTCAGGATGCCGAAGTCCATGAGCATGTCGGCGTTCGGCCCCCGACGTTCGACGATAGCCGCGAAGCCTCGCGGGAAATGGCCCTCGTGATGCAACAACATATATGCCCCGGCTCTCAGGCTATCTCGGAGAGCTTGACCGGGCGCCCCTCGGCCAGGGACTTCTTGGCGGCCAGGCCGACCAGGAGGTCCTGGAGCCCGTCCTCGCCGGTGACGGGGCAGGGCTTGCCCGTGGAGACGGCGTCGAGGAAGGCGCGCATCTCGGCGATGAAGGCTTCCTTGTAGCGCTCGAGGAAAAAGTAGAGGGGCTTATCGGCGACGACGCCCGATTCCCCCGACAGGCGGACGGTGCTGGGACAGTCGTTCTCCGCCGCGGCCGAGCCCTTGGAGCCGAATACCTCGACCCGCTGGTCGTAGCCGTAGGCGGCCTTGCGGGAGTTGTCGATCACGGCGAGGGCGCCGTTCGCGAAACGCAGGGTGATGATCGCCGTGTCGACGTCTCCCGCCTTCCCTATGGCCTCGTCCACGAGGACGGCGCCGGCGGCGTAGACCTCGACCACCTCGCTGCCCGCCTGGAAGCGAGCCATGTCGAAATCGTGGATGCTCATGTCGAGGAAGATCCCGCCGGAGACGGCGACGTAGGCCGGGGACGGCGGCGCGGGATCGCGCGACGTGATCTTTATGATCTGCGGGGTGCCGATGGCTCCAGACTCGACGAGCTCGCGCACCCTGCGGAAGTTGTGGTCGAAGCGGCGATTGAAGCCGACCTGGAGTTGGACTCCCGCCTTTTTGACCGCCTCCAGCGCAGCGCGGACCTTGGCGGTCGTCAGGTCGACGGGCTTTTCGCAGAATATGTGCTTGCCCGCGTTCGCGAGCTTGACCACAAAATCGGCGTGGGTGTCGGTCGATGCGCATACGAGAACGGCCTGGATGCTTTTGTCGGCAATGAGGGCAGCCGGGTCCTTCAGTATTTTCTCGACACCGAGACCCTTGGCCCAGGTCTCGATCGCCGGAGTCATGTTGACGTCGGCGATGGCCACGAGCTTGGTCTGCGGCATCGAATAGGCGATGTTTTCCGCGTGGAGCTTGCCGATCCTTCCTGCACCTATAATCCCTACATTGATGAGTTTCGACATACTCTTCCCTCCGAGCGCAATCGCTCATTTCTCTGTTGATATCAAATTTCTGCAAACGATTGCAGAATATCTGCCACACTACTCCGAAGTTATCGCAAGGTAAAGTGCCGGACTTTATTTCGCTAAAAGAAAGTCCAGGCTTTTTTGGAGAGCGGCGATAAGCTCGGCCTCGCCGAGCTTCTGCACCGCCGGCGAAAAGGGCTCGAAGGAGAAGATTCCCTTGTAGCCGAGCGCGTCCAGACGGAGCATCTGTTCCTTGCTCTTCATGCGGTCCGCGGGGCCGACGAGTACGCGGTGCGCGTCCCGAAACTCGGCCGGCGCGATGTCCGACTCCACCCCCGAGATGTGGACGAGGCCCGTATGGGCGACGTCGTAGGCCTTGCCGAGTATAGTCAGGTCATCGGGGCCGATATGATGATGGAATGTGTCGTGCACGATCCGATAGCAGGAGAAACCCGACTTCTTGATTGCTTCCTGAGCGACCACGAGGGATGCGAGGGACGAGATCCCGAAACCGAGCGGCTCGACGTAGCCGAGGATGCCGACCTTCTCGAAGCGGGGCCCGAAGGCCGCGAGGGCCTCCACCGTCTCGGCTGCGCGTTGTGCCTGACTCCTCCCGTCGGAGGCCTCGTTGTTGGGGCAGAGAACGATCGCCTTGCAGCCTATGGCCCGGCTGAGCTCGAGCAGGGCCTCGAGCTCGGAATCGGCCTTGGCCCGGGCGGAGGCGAGGTTAAACTTCTGCAGGGCGTTGATCGTGGCGACTTCGATCCCGCGGGCCTTCGCCAGGGCGAGCGCCTCGGCGCTCTTCATGCCGTCGATCGGATCCTTTCCGCCGATGTCGTTGCGCAGTTCGACCTTCGTGAGGCCGACCGCCGCGACGAGATCGTAGAACTTCGCAAGCGGCAGGGATGGTGAAATGATGCGGTTGACCGCGAAACGTTTCTTGTCGATCATGTTCGGTCTCCTTAAAGTGCTTCGATCTCTTCGCGGGCTATCCGGGCCCATCTCTTGATATTCTCGGGGTTGTTGCCGAGGGTATGGTTGTCCTTCATGACAAGCTCGAGGCAGTTGTCCTTCGTCGTGAGCAGCGCTGCCTTGAGGTCCTTCCTGATGAAGTCCTCATCTATCACGGGAAGGGCGAGGTAGGATGGCGAGGGTTTCATCGAATAGACATAGTCCCGCCCTAGTTTGTCGGCCATCAATTCGCGGTTTGCCCACGGCGAAACCGACACGCGCCGGAGATTGTGCGCGGCTTTGACTATATCGAAGCGCTCGTCCATCGGCTCGCAGCAGCCGTAGCAGGTGAGTCCGAATCGCTCCATGATCTTCTTCTGGTAGGGGAAGATGAATTCCGCGAACATGTCGGGAGAGATCCCGATCGTTACCTGGCTTTCGGCCAGGCCCCACATGTCCTTGGTGCGGGCCTTTCCCGCGTAATCGGCGGCCGGAAGGGCGTCGGAAAACCCCATGCCTCCCGAACCGACGAAGGTCCCGTCGTTGTTGAGACAGAGCAAGCCCTTCAATTCGAGAAAATCGAGGCGTTCCATGGTCCCCTGGTAAATAATGCTCATGACTTCATGTATGCGCTCGGGAGCGTCGATGAAGTCGAACATGAGCCGCTCCAGACCTCGAAGAAACACGAGGTCGTCGGTCAGGCCGAAGGACCAGAACCACACCGTGTTGCGCCTGACCTCGAGGGCAGCGTCGAAAACCTCGTGGGCGATGCCGAGCGCTGCGTCCGAAGCCGCATAGTCGATGCGCAGATCCGGCTTCGTTATATCCTTGATTTGGGAAAAATCCTCGAGGACCGTCTCTATGTGATAGGCCTTGCCTTGTTCGGCCGTCTTTTTCTCGGTGACGACGCGATCGCTTCCGGCGATGCTCCACTGGCTATCCTTGTACACATAGGGAAGGTTGAAAACCGGCTCCACGACGTAGTCGTCGTTCATCTGCTCGCCCCAGAATACCAGCTTTCTCAGATAGTCCTCCCAGTGCCGTGCTATGCTGTTCACGCACTGGATCGCGCTGCCGGGGATTATCTCGTTCCAGCCGTTCTCCGGGTCGCAGAGGAATACGGGCCTTGTCCGCTCCAGGTTATTGTGCCTCGTCCAGAGTTTCCTGCGCTCGTCCATGATCGGGCGAGCGGCGATTTCCGCCACCTGCCTTCCGAGCCCTCGGAGAAGAGCCTTGTCGCGCTCCGGGAATACGAGATTCGAATAATCGGCGCTATTATAGTTGACGCGAAAATTCAATTGTTCGAACATCAACGTCCTCCATCGCTCGGCGCAGGACTATTTGTCGCCCTTGTTCTTCTGCTGGTCGAGAATAACCGCACCGACGATGATCATGCCCTTGATTATCTGCTGCCAGTATGCGGAGACGTTAGTGAGATCGAGCGTGTTATTCAGCACGCCGATTATCAGCGCGCCTATTATCGTCCCGGGGATAGTCCCGATCCCTCCCGCCGACAGCGAGGCCCCGCCAATGACCGCCGCCGTTATGGCGTCGAATTCGTAGCCTACGCCGAGTCCCGGCTGCCCCGATCCGATGCGAGACGACACGACTACGCCGCCCAAGGCCGCCAAGAAACCTGCATACACGTAAATCAGCATTTTAAACTTCGTGACATTGATGCCCGAGACGTGGGCGGCCTGTTCGTTCCCGCCGATCGCGTAGATATACTTTCCGAACTTCGTCCGCGAATAAAGAATATGCGTCACGACCGCCATGACTATCAACAGCAGAATCGGAATCGGTAAGCCCGCTATGTCGCCTTGCCCGATGAAATTGTAATCATCGGAAAGGTTAGAGAGGGGCCGCCCCTGCGTGAAGAGCATCGCGGCGCCCCTGGCCGCCGAGAACATGCCAAGCGTGGCGATAAAGGGCGGTATCTTCGTCTTGGCGACAAAGAAGCCGTTGATTAATCCTGCGAGAATCCCCACGAGGCATCCCGCGATTATCGAGACATACAGGGGGTTCCCCGCGAATTGCGGATATAGTACCCGGTTGCCTCCCGGTATCTGCGCGAAACTCGCGGCGACTACGCAGGCGACGCCGACGACGGAGCCCGAAGAAAGGTCGATGCCCGCCGTTACTATGACGCCGGTGACGCCCAAGGCTATCAGCCCGATTATGGACATCTGCCGTACGATATTGATCAGGTTTATCTTGGTGAGGAAGGCAGGCGATAAAATCGACGCAATGACCACCATGCCCAGGAAGATGAAGAATATGCCATACTTCCGGAAGATATCGTTAATGGATGCGCGGGATAAACGCCTGCCCGCCTTCCCTTCATTCGCGGATTCAACCTTGACCTCGTTCACTTGGATCCCCTTTTCGCATTCATGCCGTTGCGAGGCTCATCCCCGTAGCCAAGTGCAGTATCTTCTCCTGGGTCGCTTCCGCCCTGGAAAGCTCGCCGATCTTGTCGCCTTCGTGCATGACCATGATCCGATCGCTCATACCGAGGATCTCAGGCAGCTCCGACGAGATCATTATTATCGTCTTGCCTTGGTGCGTCAGTTCCGTCATGAGCCGGTATATTTCCGCCTTGGCCCCGACGTCGATGCCGCGAGTCGGTTCGTCCAATATGAGGATACTCGGTCCGGTCAGCAGCCAGCGCGAAATAAGGACTTTCTGTTGATTGCCGCCGGAAAGGTATTTTATGATCTGCTTGAGGCTCGGCGTTCGTATTTGCAATTGATTGCGCATTCTCTCGCAATCGGCGTCGATTTTGCGAAAATTGACAAAGAGCCCCCGCATGTAGTTTTTCATGTTCGCGATCGTCATGTTGTCCCTGACCATCGCGTTGATATAAAGCCCCGTGAGTTTTCTGTCCTCGGTCAATAACGCCAACCCCAGCCTGATCGAATCCGCGGGGGACCGTATCGCGACCTTCTTCCCATCGACGAAGACCTCCCCGGAATATGGTTTCGTTACCCCGAACACGGCCTCGAGCAGCTCGGTCCGCCCCGCTCCCATCAGCCCGGCGACCCCGAATATTTCGCCGCGGTTGACGGAGAAACTGACGTTCCTGAACTTGCGGCCGCACAGATCCCTCACCTCGAGGACGGTCTCGCCGATATCGGCCCGCTCTTTCTTGAACATGTCCGTCAGCTCGCGCCCCACCATTTTCTGGATGAGCATATTCCTCGTCAGTGAAGGCGTTGGATCGGTGCTGATATAGGTACCGTCCCGGAAAACCGTCACCTCATCGGTAATCTTAAAAACTTCATCCATCTTATGGGTGATATAGATGACGGATCGACCCTGCTCTTTCAGCGATTTGATTATCCTGAATAACACGGCGACTTCCGCTTCCGTGATCGCGGAGGTCGGCTCGTCCATCACGATCAGGTCGGAATCGTAGGAGACGGCCTTGGCGATCTCGACGAGTTGAATATTGGCGATGCTGAGTTCGACCATCTTCTTGGTCGGATCCAGCTTGATATCCAGTCGATCGAGCAGCTCCTTCGCTCTCTTGTTCATTTTTTTCATATCGACGAGGCCATACCATGTCCTGGTCTCGCGCCCTATATAGATATTCTCGGCGACGGTCATATGGGGGATCGGGTTCAATTCCTGATGAATCATCGAAATGCCCTTCGAAAGCGCATATCGCGTATTGATCACGTGCAACTCTTCGTCCTTGAAGACGATCGACCCGGAATCGGGGGTATATATCCCGATAAGGCATTTCATGAGGGTAGACTTCCCCGCGCCATTCTCCCCCATGAGGGCGTGAACGGTCCCTTTTCGAACATTGAATTGAACGTTGTCCAAGGCGCGGACGCCAGGGAACTGTTTGCTGATGTTCGTCATGCTGAGCAGGTATCCATTCCCCATTTCCATCTGACCCCCATAGATTTCGCGAAAAGCCCGTCGGCTCTCATCTCGAGCCGACGGGCAATTGTCTCAGCTTCGGATCATTTCATGAAGCTCTTGTAGTTGTCCTTGGTGATCGATACGTACGGTATCCAGATAATGTCGTTCTTGACTTTGGGGTTGGGCTGTTTCTTCACCATCAGATACGCGGCCTCAATCGCGCCTTCGCCCTGTCCGACCGGATCCTGGAAGACGGTATTGTTCAGCTCGCCCTTGTCCATCGAAGCGAGGGCGTCTCCGCTGCCGTCCGTTCCGCCTACCGGGATCTTGCCGAGCTTGCCGACGGCCTTGATGGCCAGGAGGGCGCCGAGCGCCATCTCGTCGTTGTTGGATGCGACGCCGTCGATCTGGTCGCCGGAGGCGAGCCAGTTCTCCATGAGCGTCCTTCCCTCGTCGCGCTTCCAGTTGCCGGTCTGCTCTTTGATGACCTTGATATTCGGGAATTTCTCCTTGATGACCTTCTTGATGCCTTCGGTCCGGCCGATCGCGGCCTCATTGCTCAATTCACCCATGAGGATGACGACATTGCCCTTGCCGCCCATCGCCTTGCCGAGCTCCGTCATATTGAAGATACCGGCATCGATGGAATTGGATCCGCAGTACACCACTCCCTTGGGAAGATTGTCGGGCTTGCGATTGATGTACACGAGGGTCTTCTTCGCCCCTACGACGGCCTTGGTCATTGGGGCGGTCGCCGCCGTATCGACGGGAAGGATGACGATCGCATCCATCTTCTGCGCGAGGAAGTTCTCAACCTGGCCGACTTGCTTCGCGGTATCGTTCTTGGCATCGACCATCGTGAGCTCGATGTCGGGATGGGCACCGGCAAACTTCGTAATGGCGTCCCGCACATAGGTAAGCCAGACGTCGTCGAAAATGGCGATGGTCACCCCGATCTTGATCTTTGCCGGCGCCGCGGTGGCCGCTGAGAACGCGATCAGCACCATGAGTGCGATCAATAGAACCTTCTTCATCTCCTACCTCCTGTCGAAACTCGGAAATTACGCAACGAACCGCGACGCGGCCCGGTTGACGTCCAAAGTCAGAGATGTACCTCGCAGCCGCGCCTGAAGGATTCCGTCAGGGCGAATCCGATTTCCGTCGCCTTAGTCCCGTCCCGCGCCGAGATCGAAGGATTCCTTCCTTGAGTGCAGCAATC
Organism: Rectinemataceae bacterium; assembly: GCA_049513895.1. GTDB lineage: Bacteria > Spirochaetota > Spirochaetia > Treponematales > Rectinemataceae > UBA1306. Next base: position 12,893 of record JBEKVO010000062.1, read on the forward strand.
CACGAACTCCTGGGCCTCCGCGAGGAAAGCTTCGGAAAAACGCTCGAAAAAATCCTTGACGCACTCGACCCGGGCACCGCCTGAGTCGAATAGCTCGACCCGGCTGGATGCGGGGGTCATTCCGATCTTGAGGATTCCCTTGCCGCCCGTTATCTCGGTATGGGTATCGTGGCCGTGGAAGGCGGTGCGGCTGGCCGAGATAACCGCCATCTTGCCGCCCGCGAATCGGGCCAAGGCGACGGTGTTGTCCGCGTCGCCGGCCACCTCGAACTCGGGGTGGACGAAGCTGCCGCCCATCGCGTACACGCTCTCGACCTCGGCCCCAAGAAACCATCGAGCGAGGTCCACGTCGTGGACGTTCATGTCGAGGAATATCCCGCCGGAGCTCTTCACGGCAGCGACCTGGAATGGCGCGTACTCGTCCAAGTCTACCGTCTGCGATCGGACGAGGAAGGGTTCGCCTATCGCGCCCTCGTCGACGAGGCGCTTCGCGCGAGCGTAGCTTGGGTCAAAGCGCCGCACGAAGCCGACGAGGAATACGAGGTCGGGGCGAGCCTCGACGGCGCGCTCGACCTCGAGGCATTCCACGACGCTCACGCCCATGGGCTTCTCGGTGAACACGTGGAGACCGCGTCCCAAGGCCCGGGTCGCCTGCGAAGCGTGGACCGAGGAGGAACTGACGAGGAAGGCCGCGTCCAATTCGCCTGAATCGATCATTTTGGAGAAATCGGCATAGGTTCGTTCGACTCCCAGCTCCCGACGAGCCCATTCGAGCTCCTCGGGAACAATGCTGCAGGCGGCAATGAGCTTCGCACCGCGGACCCTGAAGGCGAGATTCTGTGCATGGCGCTTGCCGAGTCTTCCCAAACCCGAAACGCCGATACGCAGGCCACCGTCGCCCATCGACCCTCCGATTTTCTACAAACTGTTCTGGTAACGTTTTCTGCAAACGTTTTCAGAACCAGAAACATTATTACACGGCTTTTCCGATCTGTCAACTTAAATCTTAGGTCCTCATCGACCTTATGGGCCTTGTGCCTATAAGTCCAGAAGTTTAGATTGGCGGCAGTGCCAGCTATGACGAGTATAAAAGACATCGCGAAGCTCGCGGGCGTTTCGGCCTCCACGGTCTCGCGGGTCGTCAATCAGCGCCAGTACGTCAGGCCGGAGATACGGGAGCGCGTCCTCGCCCTAGTCGATGAAACAGGCTATGTGCCGAACAACGCGGCCAGGTCCATGGTGCTCAAGCGGACCTTCATCGTCGGTATCGTGATTCCCGACACCTTCAATATGTTCCAGCGGCAGCTCTTCTCAACGATAGAGCACAACCTCGAGAGATTCGGCTATAGAACTTCGTTCTTCTTCGTGAAATGGGAGCCGGAGAGCGAACTCAAGTGCCTCCGGAGGCTTAAAGGCGAGAAGCTGGATGGGATAATCCTGATCCACGAGGTTGTGCATCCCGATTTCTACGAGTACCTTTCCAACGCCGCTCTTCCCGTGGTCCTTTGCACGTTCAACCGAGATGAATTCCGATTCCCTTCGGTCCACGTCGACGAGGAGGAAGGGGCGCGGGCAGCCACGCGCCATCTCATCGAGCTGGGCCATCGCAGGATCGGGCTTCTCTCGGGATCGTACTTCTCCTTCGCGACCCAGCGCGCCGTCGGCTATCGGGCGGCGCTCGAGGCCGCGGGCATAGCCTTCGACGAGAATATCGTCGAGCGCGCCCCCTCCTACAACGTCGAGGAAGGATGGGACGGCATGAAGAACCTCCTATCGAGGGCGAATGGCTTGACCGCCCTGTTCGCCGAAACCGACGAGCTCGCGATCGGGGCGATTCGCAGCCTTTATGAAGCCGGCCTTTCGGTGCCGCGCGACATCTCGGTGATCGGTTTCGACGACATCGACATCAGCGCCTTTCTCTCGCCCAGCCTGACGACGGTGCGTCAGCCCATCCAGGAGATGGGGCGAAGGACGGCCGAGCTCATGTCCAAGCTTATCGCGGAGGAGGAGGAGGGAGTCGGCTCGACCGTGTTCGGTTACGAGCTCGTCGTCCGCGAGTCCACCGCGGCTCCCACGCGTCCTACCGGCTTGAACGAGTCGCAGTCCTGAAGCTTGGCCTCGGCAAGGGGCAGTCCCGCTAAAGACCCTCGTTCTTCGGGAGGCTTATGCGCTTGAACACGACGAGGGCGGCGTAGGTCAGGAAGATGAAGAGCGAGAAGGCGATGGAGAATAGTATGGCCTTGGGGTCGGCAGTCGCCTCGGCCACCTCGCCCAGGACTTTCCTCGGGTCGAAGACGACGTCCCAGGAATTGAGGCGCGAGAAGCGGCCGAGGTAGATGCCGAAGCCGGCGAGAAGGATGGCCGCGCCCACGAGGGCGCGAGCCGCCTTCGCCCCCCATGCCTTCGCGAAGCCGGTTTCGATGAGCCACATGGACACGAGCCCGATGAAGTGGCCGATGAAAGCGAAGGCTGCGTTCATCAGAAGGTCGTACCAGAGGAGGGCCCTGAGGCCCAGCCATTCGGAGGGCGCCACCCTCAGGTAGGTCTTGTTGATGACGTACATGAAGTCGGTGAAGATGTACGGGGCGTTCGGGTAAAATACGAGCCAGAGCGCGGCGATGGGAATTGCGATGAGGGCCCGAGGGCGTCCCGCGTCGGCTCGCGCCAGAAGGTGCACGCCTACGGCCGCGACCGCGTAGGGAACCATCGCGAGAATGAGGTTCCAGACGAGGTACTTGTAGGCCAGCTTGCCCGAGATCGCGACTCGGAGGCCGAATAGAAGCAGGCAGCCCGAGGCCGCAAGCGTCAGAATGACGCTTAAGCCGAGGAACCCGGACCGCTTCTTGCCCATCACGCCTCGATGGCTCGGGTCGCGATTTTTTCGAGGACCCTCGCCTTGAAGTCCGCGAGCTTGACTCCGTTTTCCTGCCGTCCATCCAGGGTGCGTATGGAAACGGCGGCATCGTCGGCCTCTTTCTGCCCCACGACGAGCATGTAGGGCACTTTCTGGCCCTGCGCGTCGCGGATCTTGGCGTTCATCCTCGAATCGGAGAGGTCGGCGCGCGCGCGTATTCCGGCCCCGCGCAGCTCGGCAACTACCTTCTTCGCGTAGTCGTCGAAAGCGCCCGCGACGGGAATGACCGTGGCCTGCTCGGGGCAGAGCCACACGGGAAAGGCGCCGGCATAGTGCTCGATGAAGACGCCGAAGAAGCGCTCGAGGGAACCCAAGAGGGCGCGGTGCACCATGTAGGGCCGCTTGTGCCCGCCGTCCGCGTCGATATACTCCATCTCGAAGCGCTCGGGCTCGTTCCAGTCGAACTGGATGGTGGTCATCTGCCACTCGCGGCCGATCGCGTCCCTGACCTTGAGGTCGATCTTGGGACCGTAGAAGGCGCCGCCGCCCTCGTCCACCTCGTAGGCGACCCCCTCTTTCTCGATCGCCTTCTTGAGCGAGCCGATGGCCTGCTCCCAGCGCGAGTCATCCCCGATGGCGCCCTCCTTCGGCTTGGTCGCGAGGTATGCCTTGATCTCCTTGAAGCCGAGGGTATGCCACATATGGAGGCTGAATCGGAGGACTTCGAGGATCTCGGACTCGACCTGTTCCGGCGTACAAATGATATGGGCGTCGTCCTGGGTGAAGCCTCGCACGCGCATGAGGCCGTGGAGGACGCCCGAGCGCTCGTAGCGGTACACGGTGCCGAGCTCGGCCCAGCGCAGGGGGAGGTCGCGGTAGGAGCGGGTCGAGTTCTTGTAGATCATGATGTGGAAGGGGCAGTTCATCGGCTTTACATAATAATCGTACTCGTCGATCTTCATCGGCGAGTACATATTGCCCTTGTAGAAGCCGAGGTGGCCCGAGGTCTCCCAGAGCCAGCTCTTGCCGATGTGGGGAGTGAAGAGGATCTCGTAGCCGTTCTTGTAGTGCTCCTCGCGCCACCAGTTCTCCAGCTCGACGCGGAAGCGGCCCCCCTTCGGATGCCAGTACGCGAGGCCAGGGCCCGCCTCCTCGTGGGTGGAGAAGAGGTCGAGCTCCTTGCCGAGCCTGCGGTGGTCGCGCTTTTCGGCCTCCTCGAGCATCTTGAGATGGGCCTCGAGTTCAGGCCGGCTCGCGAAGGCGTAGGCATAGATGCGGGTGAGCATGGGCAGTCTCTCGTCGCCGTGCCAATAGGCGCCGGCCACGGAGCGAAGCTTGAAGGCATCGGGCCGTATCTCACGGGTAGTGGCTACGTGGGGGCCTCGGCAGAGATCGACGAAGCCGTCTTGTTCGTAGGTCGAGATGGTCCCATCGAGGGCCTCGATCAGCTCGAGCTTGAAGCCCTGATCGGCGAAAATCTTCCGTGCCTCGTCCTTGGACACTTCCTTGCGGACGAACTCCGCGCCCGAGGCTATGATGCGTCGCATCTCCTTCTCTATCGCGGGCAGGTCCTCGGCCTGGATGGGTCTGGGGAGCTGGAAGTCGTAGTAGAAGCCATCGTCTATGGCAGGCCCGATACCGAGTTTGGTGCCGGGGTAAAGCTTGAGGACGGCCTCGGCCATCACGTGGGAGGCCGAGTGACGGATAGTCTCGACGTTGGCAGACATTGGTACAACTCCTTATCAAAAATGCTCCGCGCATCGGCATGAGCGCGATAAACGACGAGGCCCCCGATGGACGTTCGCCCGCACGGTAAGGTCTATCGCGGAGGCTCGATCAACCGGCCTTCGCGAACCTTAGCGTAAGGACGAATCTCCCGGGGGCCTCGCGAAGCCCCGCGCCATCAGCCGCGAGGCTTCGCGTCGCGATTGCTTCGCAATCGCGACGGCGGTGTACGCCGTACTGGACCTATCCGCGAAAATCCGCGGTACCACCTTACTTCGGCTCCCCATGGCGGGGGCCGCTCTCATCGTCCCTAACGAGGACTTTCGGTTCCGAATACCGGCTTTTCGGCAAGCCTTTGGGGCTCGCCGAGCGCCTTTCCTCGGAACGGCTCGGGAGTGGTCTTCGCGATCGCTTCGCCTGGGGGCATCTCAGCCTCGTGCACCCCTCTCTGTCGGCGCCCGTCGAACGCTACTCTTCTCCGTCTAAGCCTTTAGAGAAGTATCGCCATTTTACTCGGAGGCTGTCAAGGTGAGCATAGGAAGAGGCATTTGCGCTGTCAGCCTTTTTCGATGGGCTTTTCGCCGGGGCACGAAACAGCAGCCGCCCAGGTCGGCTTGAAGAGATGATCCAGGACAATACATCATCACACTCCGGGGAAACT
>JBEKVO010000063.1:0-17811 GCA_049513895.1 Rectinemataceae bacterium
GAAACCAAACGAATTCTGTTGACAGGTCACTTCATATCAGCAGGTTGTTGAAAAACTCGAAGCTTTTCAACAACCTGCCATGCAATTGCTCGAAAACCTGAAGGTTTTCTGCGCAATTGCGAAATTCAAGGTAGTGTTGAAAAAGGCTCCTTAGCCTTTTTCAACACCCTGCTAGGCAATCTCGGGCGACCGGTAGTCCCAATCCTTGGCATCCAGGTCGGAGAGGGCCTTCACCATGGTATCGACGAGAGCCTCGCGCATCTTCCTGCCCTTTTCTCGCGTGGCCTTGGTCGGGTCTCCCGTGGCCCCGGTGTCGGTGAGCTCGTCGAAGGTCCACTTTACGTCGAGATACTTCGGAAGATGAGGAACGACTCCCGCCGCCTTCGAGGGGTTGCAGAGTTCGGGAAAAAGCTCGAGGCAGATCGAGGTTTCCCCTTCACCTCCATGGCCGAGGCCCTTCCATACTTCGAAGAAGTCGGACGGGAGGACTTCTCCCACCATCATCCACCACGCGTCGAGGGACACGATCCTGAAATCCGGATGGGCGACCTTCGCGGATCTCGTGGCCACCTCGATGGGAGCGATGTTCCCGTCGTGACCGTTCATGATGAAGACCTTGCGAATCCCTTCCCGGTAGACCGATTCCAGGATGTCGCGGATCACCGCGATCTGCGTCTCGAAGCTCAGCGTCACGGTGAAGGAGAAGTTCTTGTAGTGCTCGCTCACGCCGTAATTCACCGGAGGAAGCACGGCGGTCTTTGGAAGCCTCGCCGCGATGTCCAGGGCCACGAGGTAGGCCGTGAGCGCGTCCGTTCCGAAGGGAAGGTGGGGTCCGTGACTCTCCAGCGAGCCCAGGGGGAGAATCACCTTTTCGAAGGGGGCTGTGCGAAAATCGTCGGCATTCAGATGCTGGACCTCGATCGGATTCTTCTTCATGCGCTCACCTCCTCGGGTGGATAGGCGGGCCGCCACTGACTCGACAATAAAGCGCGGCCCGCCCGATGCATATTCCGACAGCGCGCGATTACGGCGCCGGCACCTTCTGGGGCACAAGCTCCTGCGCCAGGGTGAACTTCCCGCCCTTCACCAGAATGACCGCGACTCCCTTCTGGGGTATACGGCTTCCCGACGGGAAGCTGATCGCGCCGGTCACGCCGGGCAGGTCCTTGGTAGCCTGAAGCGCCGTGCGTATGGCCTTCGGGTCCGCGGAGCCGGCCCTCTTGATCGCGTCCGCGAGCAGCTTCACGGTGTCGTATCCAAGGCCCGCGAAGGCGTTCTCGGGCGCCACCTTGTACTCGGCCTGGTACGCGACGATGAATTTCTTCACCGCGTCGGTGCCCAGGGCCTCATCCATGAGGGAGTGGGTCGTGAAATACACGTTTTCCGCGCCCTTCCCCGCCACCTGGATGAGAAGCGGAGTGTCGTAGCCGTCGCCGCCCATGATGGGGGCCTTGACGCCCGCGTCGCGGAACTGCTTCACGATCGTGCCTATGTCATCCGGGCCGGAGGCGATGTACAGCAGGTCCGGTTTCGCCTTCTTGCCTTTCAGCTTCGTGATCTGCGCCGAGAAGTCCTTGTCGCCGGTCTGATAGTTGTCCTCCATAACGACGGTCCCGCCCTGCTCGACGAAGCGCTCCTTGAAATACTTGCCGAGGAGGAGGGTATACTCCATGCCCTTGTCGATGAGGAGGTACACGGTCTTCGCCTTCAGCGAGTTCACCGCGTACTCGGCCCCGGCCGCCGCCTGCACGTTGTCGCCGAAGCAGGCGAGGTATAGGTAATCCGGCACCTGGTCGGGGAGCTTCGGCGAGGTCGCCCCCGAGGTCACGAAAACGATACCGGCCTTGGCCGCCGTCGGAGCGGCCGCCATCACCATATCGCTGTCGCTGAAGCCGAACATGGCCACGACCTTTTCCGTCTGCGCGAGCTGGGTGGCCGCGGTGCCGATCGTCGCGGCATCGGACTTCCCGTCGAAGGAGACGAGTTTGATCTGCTTGCCCAGCACTCCGCCCGCCGCGTTCAGCTCCTTGGCGGCGAGATTGGCCCCATTCGCCGAGGGCGCGTCCAGGGAAGCCTGGGACCCGGTCATGTTGAACAACATGCCGATCTTGATCGTGTTCCCGCCGCCCTTGCCGCCGCAGGCGGAAAACGCCATCGCGGCAGCCGCGACCAGAAGGATCGCCACACTTTTCTTCATACATCAACCTCCTATAGCGCGATGCAGAAATATTTAATCGGCCGCAAGGCGGGACCAAGGTCCCGCTCTTATTAGTCGGCCTCTTTCCGCCTTCTCAAGCCGGCGACGCGCCGAAGAATCCCTCGAAGGTCCATCTCCCTGCCTCCCATTATGCCGGCGGGCTTGAAGACGATGACGAGGACGAACAATATGGACATCAGTACCTGGCTCGCCCCATAGATCGGGGGAAGGTGGACTTGTCCCAGATCGAAGCCCCGCTCCGCGTTCCGCAGCAGCTCGGAGAGCACCGTGACGAGCACTACCCCGATGACCGATCCGCTCACCGATCCCAGCCCCCCGATGACGAGCATGGTGATGATGCTGAAGGCCTGAGTGAAGAAAAAAGATTTCGGCGAGAAGGAAGTGATGAAATGCGCCCACAGGGAGCCGGCGACCCCCGTAAGGAAGGCGCTCATGCAGAAGGCGAGGAGCCGCGACCGCAGCACGCTCGTCCCCAGCGACAGCGCGGCGATCTCGTTGTCGCGCGCGGCGCGCATGTCCCGGCCGAAGGCCGAGGCGCCTATTCTCCAGACCAGATAGACGCTAAGGGCCGCCCAGATCCAGACGTTCCATATCGTGGTGTATTCGGGAACCCCGGCGAAGGTGCGCGCGCCGCGCGTGACCTGGTCCCAGTTCACCAGGATCACCTGCACGATAACGAGGAAGCCGAGGGTCGCCACCGAAATGTACGAGCCGTTCAGGCGCATAAGCGAAAGGCCGACGACGAAGGCGACAAGCATCGCGATCATTCCGCCGATCAGAGTGGCGGGAAGGAAGGGCAGCACCGAGCTCCGTAGCCAGATCGGAAGGTCGGGAAGGTTCAAGGCCTTGAGGTGAGATGGAAGGGTCAGGATAGCGGCCGAATAGGCGCCAATGGCCATGAATCCCACGTGCCCCAGGGAGAAGACTCCGGTGAAGCCGTTGGAAAGATTGAGGCTCACGACAAGGATAAGGTTGATTCCGATGATGATGACGATCCTCTGCAGATAGTCGCCCGCCAGGAGCCGGGTCGCGCCGAGAATGAGAGCCAGGACGGCGATCAAGGCCGCGGCGGGGGCAAGCCTCCAGAGGATTCCGCGCTCCGCGGCGCGCTTCTCGATCGTCGCCATCAAATCTTCTCCCTCTCGGTGCTTCCGAGGATGCCGTTGGGCCGCCACAGGAGGAGGGCGATGAGGATGGCAAAGACGAAAGCGTCCCTGTAAGAGGTGAGCGACGGGGGCAGGAGCCCCTGCAGGAGGATCTCCAGGGAGCCCAGGACATAGGCGCCGATGACCGCGCCGGGGAGGCTGCCCAAGCCTCCGATCACGGAGGCGACAAAGGCCTTGAGCACCGGATTGAAGCCCATCAGCGGGTCGATTTTCCCGACGCGCGCGCTCCACAGGATGCCCACGACCCCGGCGAGGAAGGAGCCGATCGCGAAGGCCGTCGCGACCACCTTATTCACGTTTATTCCCATGAGGCGCGCGGCGAGCAGGTCCTGCGAGGCCGCGCGCATCGAGATGCCGATATTCGTGCGCTGGACGAACAGGGTGAGGCCCAGGAGGAGAAGGGCCGTCACGACGATGGCGATCAGGTCGAGCCCGGCCACGCGCAGCTGCCCTATCTCGATCGACGATCGCAGGAGGGCGGGAGCGGCGAAGGGCCTGGAGGTCGGACGGAACAGAATGATCGCGAGGTTCTCCAGGAATATGGTGACCGAAAAGGAGGTGAGGAGCATCGAGACCTCATGCGCGCCGCGCAGGGGCCGATAGGCGATCCGCTCCATGATCAAGCCCGCCACGGTGCTCGCCGCGACGCCTGCCGCCGCCGCTAGGAGGAAGGGCAGTCCCGCGACCATGAGCAAGAGGGTCACATAGCTTCCAACCATGATCAGATCGCCGTGGGCGAAGTTGATCAGGCGCAGTATCCCGAAGACCATCGCCAGGCCGATCGCCATGAGCGCGTAGAGGCTCCCGATGCTGATCGCGTTGATCAGCTGCTGGAGGAGGAGCTCCGTCGCGGTCATTCTCTGGTCCCCGACGCCGTGCTGAGATATGCCCGTTCGATTTCCGGATTGGAACGGAGGTCCCTGCCCGCCCCTTCCAGCAAAACCTTCCCCGTGGAAAGCACGTATCCGCGGTCCGCGACGGCCAGGGCCTGTCTGACGTTTTGTTCCACGAGAAGGATGGTGACCCCCCGCCGGTGAAGCTCCCTGATGACCTGGAAGATCGCCCGTACGACGAGTGGGGCCAGCCCGAGAGAGGGCTCGTCGAGCATGAGGAGGCGGGGCTCGGCCATCAGCGCTCGCCCCATCGCGAGCATCTGCTGTTCCCCTCCGCTCAAGGTGGCCCCGGACTGGTGTCGGCGCTGAGCGAGAATGGGGAAAAGCGAAAAGACCCATTCGATGTCCCTGGGTACGCCGGCTTTCGTGGCCCTGCGCATCGATCCCATCTTGAGATTCTCGAGGACGGTAAGTCCGCCGAATATCCTTCGCCCCTCGGGACACTGGATGACGCCGAGCCCCACGATGTCGTAGGCGCTCTCCTTCGCGAGATCGACCCCGCCGTAGGTGATGGTTCCCGCGCGCGGCCGCACTATCCCCGAGATGGCCATCAGCGTGGTCGACTTGCCCGCGCCGTTCGCCCCGAGGAGGGTCACCAATTCGCCGTCGCGGACGTCGATGCTGATGCCGGTGAGGGCCTGGATCTGCCCGTAGGCGACGTCAACCGATTCGAGCTTCAGCATTTTCCTCGTCCCATCCCAGATAAGACTCCACTACCTTCGGGTCCGTCCGCACCTGTTCGGGCCTGCCCTCGGCGATGATCTGCCCGTAATTCAATACCTGGATCCGATCGCAGAGCCGCATGACCAGGGGCATGTTGTGTTCCACCAGAATTATCGTGAGGTCGTACTGGTCCCTTATTCGCCGGATGAGGTCCAGGACTCGCATGCTCTCCTGCTCGTTCATTCCGGCGGTCGGCTCGTCCAAGAGAAGCAGCTTGGGGCCCGAAGCGAGGGCGCGCACGATCTCGAGTCTTCTCTGATCGCCGTAGGGAAGGGAAACTGCCGCGTTGCCGGCCCGTTCGGCGAGACCGAAGAGGCCGAGCTCCTCGAGCGCTTCCGCCACGAGCTTCTCCTCCGTGCGTCGAAACGAAGGCATGGAGAGGAGGGTGGGAAGGAGGCCGCTCCTTTCCCGCAACTGGCGGGCGGAGACGACGTTTTCCAACACCGTCATGCTGGAAAAGAGGCGTATATTCTGAAAGGTGCGCCCGATCCCCAGAGCCGCGATCCGATTTGGCCTTAAGCCGGTGATGTCCCGGCCCCGGAACCGGATGCTGCCCCTCGTGGATGCAAGATGGCCCGTGAGAAGGTTGAATACCGTGGATTTGCCCGCACCGTTGGGCCCGATGATGCCGAGAATCTCGCCCTGCTTCAGGCGCAGGTGGTAGCCTTCGACGGCGTGAAGGCCCTTGAAGGTCTTCGACAGGTCATCGATTTCTAGGAGGCAGTAATCTTCACCCTGCGCGTCGGTACTCATAGTGAAAACCCAGCCCCCGGTAGTTGGAAAATGCGAAGATGAAAGCCGTTCCGATCCAGGCCAGATCCAGAACCGCTGTGGGTCTGTGTATAACAGAACGGGATCGTCCTGTAAAGGGAGATGGGACTTCCAATATCATGGCGTCTTTTCGGCGAATTCCCCCACCACGCCGCCTTGTTATTGACTCCGAGGCCCTAAGCGGCGACGATGTGCATATGGACGAAGAATACGCTTCGATAAACCCCGAGGAAGTCTTGCTGTTCGCGGCCGACGCGGCGCGAGTGATGCTCGAGAGCGGGGGCGAGACCTACCGCTCCGAGGAGGCCGCCGTGGCCGTCGCTGGCGCACTCGGAGGCGCGGAGGCCGAGTGCTACGCGACGCCGACGGGCGTCACCATGTCCTTCGTCGGCATCGACGGCAGGGTCCATTCGATCGTGCGCCGCATCAAGCGGCGCGCCATGCACCTCGAACGCGTAGCCCTCGTCGAGGCAATCGCGCGCGCCCTGGTCGCGGGAAGCATGGACTTCGGAGCGGCCTTGGACGAGCTCGGCCGCGTAGAGGCTCTGCGGGGGCGGGGAACGGCAGCCTCGTCCGCCGCGGCGGCCGCGGGGGCCGGTTTCTTCGCCCTCTTTTTCGGGGGCGCCTGGAACGACGCCCTCGTCGCCGCGTTTACCGGAGCCCTCGTCTCCCGCCTGCCGCCCGCGATGGCCAGGAAGCAGCTGCCCGATTTCTTCGCCAATCTCGTCGCGGGGGCGGCGGCTACCCTGATCTGCCTCGGCGCGCGCCGTTTGGGCTTGGCGACGAGCTCCGACGCCACCGTGATCGGCGTACTCATGCTGCTCGTCCCGGGAATAGCGATCACCAACGCGATACGCGACACCATAGCGGGGGACCTCGTGGCCGGCGTCGCGCGCGGCGCGGACGCTTTCATCTCGGCCGCGGGGATATCGGTCGGCGCAGGCGCGGCCTACCAAGTGTGGCGGCTCCTGGGCGGGGTCATTCTCTGATGCGTATCTTGGATCCACTTTGGGCGGGTCTCGCGACGGCGGCTTTCGCTCTCCTGTTCAACCTGCGCGGCAAGGACCTGCCCCTGGCCGCCGTTGGGGGGGCCCTTGGCTGGACGGTGGCCGCGCCCCTGCAGGCCGTTACGGGGTCCCAGGCGGTCGCCTATTGCGCGGCGTCGGTGGTCATCGGCATCTGGGCCGAGATTATCTCGGCCATTCAAAAGCGACCCGCGGCCGTCTACATCGCCTGCGAGATCATACCGCTCGTGCCCGGAAGCGGCATGTACTACACCATGCTCGAATACGTCAGGGGCAATAGCTCGAGCAGCCTCGCGACGGCCTTTGCGACCCTCCAGGCCGCGGGAGCGATCGCGATGGGCCTCGCCCTGTCCGGGGCCGTTTCGCGTCTCCTCTCGCTGCGCTCCCTCACAAGGAGAATTCACTCGCCCTCGAAAAGGCTTAGCGTAAAGAAAAAGGCGAGCACTGATCGCGGGGAATAAGCAGAGGCCACCATGGCCCGCCACCCCATCCTCGATGAAATAATATCTTGACGCCCGTCGGAGAATGCTATAGTCATCAAAAGATAGACGGTTGCCGGGCTCGCCGCGCGGCCGTGGGCCCGACGCGCGACCATGGTAACGATAGTTGAAAAAGTCGGAGGTCTAAGGTGATGGACCTGAAATCTGCCGTTCAACGCGTGATTGTCGTCCTCGCTCTCGTATCATGCGCGCTGCCCTGCCTCAGATGCCAGTCGAGCGCGGAGCTTTGGGTCGGGCGGTGGTGCTACATTGAAAATCAAACCGGACATTACACCAGCATCACGCTGAATCTGACGGAGGACAGCTTCGAGATGCATACAACCAGAGGGTCGGTTGCTAAGGGAGATGGAGAGTCCGATGGAACGAGGGGCACGATGCGCGTGACCGGCTCGAACATGTTGTGGACGACGAAATACAGTATTAACGATGTCGGTGATTGGTATGCTTTTTCGGCTCCCGATCAAGAAATCGCATGGAAATTGAGCGGCAGTGATCTGATACTCGAGTTCAAATCGGGAACCAATTACTCCAAATCCATTTCCTTCTCGCCGGACACATCGTCGGCTCCAGCACCGGCTGCCATTTCGCGGGCACCTTCCGGGAATCCCAGAGCGGAGTGTCGGGCACGTTCAGCGGAGGGGGGACCTTCACGCAGGACCAGGCGGCGAAGACCTACACCACGAACGGGAACCTCATCATGAAGCCGACCAACGGGCCGTCACAATACTTCCCGCTGTTCGACGTGAGCCTGGCGGGACCGAGCACGTGGGCGTATTCTGTCGATGAGACCGCGCTCACCGTGGCACAGTCCATAAATGGAGCAACCACGATAATCAGCCTCACGCGGAAGTGACTCTTCAGTCTCTTTGGGCCAGTAAGTAAACTCAGGCCAAAGATATCACTCTATTTTATAGCCGCCCTGATAATGACCAATATGCTTAAACTCTCCGGCGAAGTGAGTGTCCGTACAGGCGAACATCGCCGGAAATATTGAACCACAATCCCAATGCCCAGGATATCTTTTTTTAAATGCCTCCGTCCAGGCAGCCGGATTTAGCATGGACCACGGTTCGCGAATAGTGAAATCCTTCTTCTCTTCTTCAAGTTTCCTTTGCCAATCAGCGATGAGCGCGGCCACCGCGACCGAGCAAACAAGATGTTGTTTGTTCTTCACAATGTCTACATTTTTATCCTCTTTGCCCCCGTCAGCGTCGAAGAGGTGTACCTCGTCCTTGTAAGGGATTTTTGCGAAAGTGTCGATTAATATGTCGGCAAGTTGGCCAATGTCATATTTAAGGTTCCAGCCTACGATTTTTTCAGCGCCGTCTTTAAAAATAGCAAGGTCATCTTGGTCCAAAGTTTTCCCGAAGAACTCCCTGTTGAACCGATAGATGCTCATGATCCTCTTGGGTTCGGCATCGAAGTCACCCAAGGCGTGGTACGTGGGCTTAGGGGGCTCGCAACTGAATATCTTGTTCTCGCCGAGGTAAAGCATAGTATGATTATCGTGCCATCTAACCGTGCTGGGATCGAGCACTTTGCAGAACACACTCTTCTGTGCATCCTCAATGATCTTGATACCTATATTTATTTCACTATCCCAGACCACGTGCTCGGGATCGACTGGAATCGGCCCCTGGATATTAATGATATCACCCGGTTTGATATCACTCGTAAATTCCGACATGTGGCGCCTCCTTCAAAACGGCGATCTCGGTACCTATTGTAGTGCCTCCAACTTTCACGTCAAGACAATCTGCCATGCACGATACATCGGGGATTCCCCAAATGGTGCCCTGCGAAAACTGCCTTGACGCGGCGTTCAGAATTAGTAGAATGTGGATCAGAGATGAGGATATCCCTGTAAATGGCAAGAAATCGCCGGGGTTCGCGACCATGAATAGGGTCGTCCTTTGTTGCCTCCTTCTGGGCATTGCAGGAATCGGTGCCCGGGGCCAATCGGCCGCGCAGTTCCCTCAGGGCGATCCCATGCCGAACCGGAACCTCTCTAGCCTTTTCGGCTTCCAGCGGCAGATATCGTATGACGTGTCCGATTATCGCGGGCCCGACGGGAAAGCGTGGATACATATGACCTCGCGCTGCGAGACCGCGATTCGCGCACCCATGGAGGCCATCATCGCGAAACTCTGGGATTTCACGGGCGCGCCGAGGGTATTCCAGCGAATCGATGCGATTCACGTGCGGTCGGACACGGGGACAATGGCCGTCACGGAACAGCGAACAGTCGTGCGAGTCCTCGGGATCTCCTTTGTCTCGAATCTCGTCTTTCGAAACACTATGACCCGACAGGGCCAGAAGGCCGCGACGGTGAGTTTCGAGATGATCGAGAGCGACGGATCATGTCTGTCCTCGAAAGGGGCCTGGGAGCTTGAGGATTGTTCGGACAAAAAAGGGCCCTCCACCTATGTCCAATACTCCTTAGATAGTTATATCGAGCCCCGATTCCCCGGCCAGGCCTTTTTTTTGCGCGATTTCGGCAGCAACGATATGAAGGGAATGGTCCGCGAATTGACTCAGGCGATGGGGCCCAGTTGATATAGGGCCAGAGTTTTCGTATATGAGCTTGATCGACCATTGGGTTTGCCACTACTCAAGGTGCATCGAGAACCAGCTTGATGTGGTACATCTTCCTTTTGTCCACTACAACGCTACTGGGCGGGGAAACGCCACGCTAATGAATGGGTCACACATCGAGTGGAAGGATAACGATCTTTTCGTCAACGTCAACAACGAAGTCGATTCAGGCCAAGCCCCGCTGAGGCCGGAGGGGATGCCTGTTCCTCGTCCCGGTCAATTCCATCTTCAGTTCCGAGCATATCCATTGCCTTCGTGCCGGTCGACGAGGCGAACACGCTCCTCTACCTCAGGTTCTACCAGAGCTTCGTCAGGGTACCTGTTCTGCGCGAGATCGCGAACTACATGGGCAAGCTGCAGAGCATCGTCATCGCGCGCCAGGATAAAAGAGTCGTGCTTACGCATATCCCGAAAAGAAGCGAGCTTAAAATGGGCGAAAACTTGATCCAGGGCGATCTTCCAATCGTAGAATACAGAAAGAAGCGCGCGTCGATGAAGGAATAATCTGCTTAGGGCGGTTTTCTATCGCCATTTCGAAAGTCTGGTGGACATGCTCCACGGGAATCGCTTCCCAGGAGGCCTTCGTTTTTCAAAAAAACTAGATGCTCTTCTTCACACGATCAGCTCGCTCTGCTGTCCTGGCTCGGCTTGAGGATGACGAAGCAAATGAGAGAGACGACCGCGAAGACAATGAGGTAAGCGAAGGCGGCCACGAAGGAACCCTTGAACAGGTCGACAAGGATCCCGATGACGAGGGGGGTCACGAGGCCGCCGAGCTGGGCGGCGACATTGACGATGCCGATCGCGCTGCCCGCGACAGAGGCCGGCACGCACTTCATGAGGACGGTCGGCATGTAAGGCACGAGGAAGCCGAGCATGAGGCTGAAGATGGTCTCATAGAGGATGAACAGCGGCACGGTCGGGCAGATGTACATGAGGTAGAGCATTGTGGCGGAAATGACCGAGGCGACCACCGAAATGATCTTGTTCGTGGACGGCTTGAGCTTGTCGAAGGCGACTCCGCTCGCGTACATGATCAGCAGGGCACCGAGGGACGGGATCGCCTGAAGCCAGCCGATGGACATGAGGCTGAGGCTCCTTACCCTGAAGAGATAGGACGGTATCCAGGTCGTGGTGCCCCACATGAGGGTATATACGGCGAATTCAACGACGATGAGCGTCCATACCATGGGCATCTTGAAGAGCTCGCCCATGCTATGAGGCTCGGCGGCCTTCGCTGCAGAGGCGGCCGGCGCCCCCTCTTCCTGAATGGCGCGCGGCTTCAGGAAGACCAGGAACAGAACGACGACGATGATGCCGATGCCGCCAATGACGTAGAACAGACCCCTCCAGCCCATCCTCATGATCATGACTCCCGAGAGGACGGGGACGATGACGCCGATGATGCTGCCCGAGGACAGCAAGATGGATATCGCCATGCCTCTTTCCTTCTTCGGGAAAACCTCGGAGAGCATCTTGAAGGCCGCCGGGGAGAAGCTGCCCTCCGAGAGGCCGAAGAGGATGCGGATCGTCACGAGGGAGATAAGGCCCCATGCCGCTCCCGTCAGGCCCGTGAAAATGGACCAGACGAAAACGATTAGGTATAGGACCTTCCGGGACCCGACTTTGTCGGCGAGCCAGCCTCCCGGTATCTGCATCAGCACGTAGCCGATGAAGAAGGCGGAGAGGACGAGCCCGGTAAGCGAGGAGGAAAGGTTGAATTCCTTGCCGATCGGCACCACGGCATAGCTCATGACATAGCGGTCCATATTGCCGAGGCACCATCCGAGGAAGAGCAGGATCAGGATCACGATCTTGGATTGCCCTTTCTCCTGCAATGCAACCGGACTCTTCACGGGATCGCCGGTCTTGACCGTCGTCGTCGCCATGTTTCCTCCTAATAGCGCTATGCTTCGCGCAGGCTGCTGCTGCGACTGGATCAGGGACTAACGTCGCTTCATTTCGACGCGGCGCCGCTATGAGTGCGGAGCCAACTCATGGCGCAGCCTGCGAAACTGGCCGCGCCCGGATAGAGAACGTTCTCGTCAAAGCGTATCTTGGGATGGTGCTGGGGGAAGATATATCCGTCCTTGGGCTCTCCCGCCGCCAGACCTACCATGACGCTCGGCACTTTCTCCGATACGAAGGCGAAGTCCTCGGAGCCCATCAGCCGACCGCCAAGTATTTCGTCCATGATACACTTAGCGCCAAACATCTCGGTCATGCTGGCCCGGAGTTCCTGGCTGAGCTCCTTGTCGTTCCGGAAGGCAGGCGAGCCGCGGATATAACTGATCTTCGCCTCGCCCCTTAAGCTGTGAGCCTGGCCGGTCGCTATCTCCTCGAGCCTTTTTTGGACGAAATCGCGGGTCGCGGGGTCGAAGGTCCGTACGGAGCCGCCGAGATTGGCCTTGTCCGGGATGACATTCGGGGCGCTGCCGCCGACGATGTAGCCGATCGTGAGCGCAATCGGATCGACGGCCGAGATTTCCCTACTGTTGATCGTCTGCAAGGCCAAATGCGTGTGGACAGCGATGTTGAGGGGGTCTATCGCGAAGCTAGGCATGGCGCCATGGCCACCCTTGCCCTGGATCTCGATGTCGAAGACGTCGCAGGCCGCCGCGATGTACTCCTCTTTGGGCACGATGAAGGTGCCCGCCTTGATCGGGATGCCCGAGAAGACGTGAATCATCATCGCCGCGTCGACATGGGGATTCTCAAGTACTCCGGCCTCGATCATGGCGGGGGCGCCATGGGCCATTTCCTCGCCAGGCTGGAACATCAACTTGACGAGGCCCTCGAGCTCGCTCTCATGGTTTTTTAGCAGCTTCGCAGCCCCGAGAAGCATCGCAGTGTGTAAATCGTGCCCGCAGGCATGCGCACGGCCATTGACGGACTTGAAGGCCAGGTCCGTATCCTCCTTGACTGGCAAGGCATCCATGTCGGCCCGAAGAAGGATCACCTTCCCCTTACCCGGTTGCCCCACCGTGGCGACGATGCCGGATGCCCCGCAATTGTGGGGAGAATAGCCCATAGCTTTCAGTTGCCGCATCACGTAATCCGAGGTTAGGGGAAGCGTCATGTCCAGCTCGGCATTTTCATGGATAAATCTTCTGTGCCTCAGAAGCTCTTCCTGAAGTTGCCGGGCCTCAGCCACGATGTTCTTCATCTAGTGCGCCTCCTTGCAGGACGCTGCCACATAATTTAAGACTATTTAAGCTTTTTTAGTCTTTTTTAGACATCCAAAGTCTTGTATACTGTTGATAATGGTAGTTGTCAACAAGAAAAAAGCAGGAAGTGGCGATGAGGACCTGCCTCGGGGTTCGGGCCGCGAAACATGAAAATGTCTATAGGCTTCATCGTCAGCACACCGTTTTCCCCCTACATGGGAAGCATCGGGGCCGAGCTCGCTTCCTATTGCGACATACTTTCTTTGGTGGCCAACGACAACGAGAAGGCCTATATGCTGTATCAGCAAAACGTAGACAAGGTGGATTGCTTTATAGCCAGCGGACTATTCTTGTACTACGCCGTCAAGACCAAGGTCCCCGATCTGGAGAAGCCTTTCTACGTCATCGACGATCAGAGGGGCGATTTGAAGGATGTCTTCTTCCACCTTCTTTTAAAGGACAGGAATTTCGATTTTTCCCGCGTATTCGTCGACTTCGCTTGCGAGCAGAACAATTTTCTCGGCACCAAGGAATGGCTGCCCAAGGAGGAGTGGCCCTATTTCGGTGAAATCGACGATCGCGAGATAGAGTCCTATGAGCAGGTAGAGGATATCTGCCGCGCCTTGGGAAGACGGCATTACGAATTGCATGAGGCCGGGCTCGTAGATCTCTCCCTGACGCGAATTGGCCTCCTCACGAGGGATTTCGACCGGGACCATATTCCCTACCAGTACGTCTATCCCGGCCGGGACTACATCGTAAATTTTTTCCTGCAGATCATCAACGCCTTCTATTCCGGCAAGACCAAGGACAATGTCCTTGGATCGATCGCCATCGACTTCGGAAAAGACGCCGAAACCGCCGACGCGGGGCTGGCCGCGAAGACTAACGAATTCCTCGCTTCCTACGTCAGGCAACACGGTTATGATTTCACGATCCAGAAAGAGGATGACAGGATCGTCATTCTCACGAGGCGCAAGGACATCGCCGATATCACCGAGGATTTTACCGATTGCGGCTTTAAGGAATACATCGAGGGCGTGATAGGCAAGAAAGTATCCATGGGAATAGGGACTGGCAACAACTTCTTCCAGGCCAAGCTCAATTCGATCAAGGCGGCGGAGATTTCGAAGGCAAGGTCGGGCAAGGTGTTCTTCATCTCGGAGATAGACAAGCTGATGGGCCCCTTGGGCTCGAAGAAAATGGATGAGTTCTCCAGCAAGCCTTCGCCCGAGCTGCTCGAATGGTCGCGGCGCCTTCATGTCGATCACGTGAGCCTCCAGAAGATAGTCGCGTACGCGCGCGTGAGCCAATCCACGAGGATATCAGCCGACGAGCTCGCGAGGCATCTCGGAATCACCCTCCGCAGCGCCAACAGGCTGCTCAGCAAGATCGAGGCCAATGGGGGCGCTTCCTGCTACCTCGAGAACCTCAAGGGCGGGCGAGGCAGACCGAGGAAATGCTACGATCTCGCGTTGGGAGACATTCTGTAGATGAAAAGAGCATCGACAAGCACCTTAAACGAGGCAGATTGGTGGGCAAGCAGAGCCCGCCTTATATATTCCACTTTCATATGACGACGACGGGAAGCGGGCTTGCCATCGCCGTCAATCGACCAGCGCGATGCGGGCGAAGGAGGCTACAAGGTGGCGGATGCGAAGGTCAAATTATCCTGCTGGCTCTACGGTCGCACGCATCGGAGGGAATTCGGCGCGTCCCGCGCCCTCGAGGGGAACTTACCCTATATGGGGCCCGACGAGAGGTACTGGTGGGGCTACAAATACTACTGCGGACCCATCGAGAAGGCCGAGCCCGGCTCGGGCCTCGAGGAATTCTTCCGCGCCCAGGACCTGGACTTTTCCCTCGGGGAAGACTTCGTCGAGACGGCAGCCATGACGCTGAGCGTCGGCGGAGACATCCTCGCCTCGCCTCATTTGCGCCCCGAAACGACAACCGCGCTCTGGAACGACGTGCGCGAGTTCTATTTCGGAGCTGATCTCGTTTACGCGAACCTCGAGACGCCCATCGTCCCTTCGGCGCCGCCGAGCTTCGTCCCGAAGAGCATCCTCGAGGAGACGACCCTCAACAACACGCCTGAGATGTTCGACCGGGCTGTGTACGGCCGGAAAGGAGTCAACTTCTTTTCCACGGCCAACAACCACTGCCTCGACCAAGGTGAGAAGGGACTCCGTGAGACCCTCGACTTCCTCGACGCCAAGGGCTATCCCCACGTCGGCACGGCGAGAAGCCCCGAGGAGCGGGACGCCGTCGTGATGATCGAGAAAGGCGGGGTGAAGGCCGCCTTCGTCTCCTTCACCTTCGGGCTCAACGGGAAGGGTCTGCCCGAGGGCAAGGAATACCTCGTGAACTACGTGCGGCTGAACAAGCCCGACGCGGATATATCACCCATCGCGACGCAGGTTGCGGCGGCTCGGGCCGCCGGCGCCGACGTCGTCGTGGCCCTCCTCCACTGGAGCCTCGAATTCGAATCCTACCCCGTCCGGAACGTCGTCGATATGGGGCACAAACTCCTCAGGCTCGGCATCGACGTCATCATCGGGAACCATCCGCACAACGTCCAGCCCATCGAGAAGTACTCCTATACGGACGGCGCGACGGGAGCGCTCAAGATCGGCCTCATCATCTACGCCCTCGGCGACCTTCTCTCCGTCCACAAGACCTTGCCCAATTCCCGTCTCGCGAGCCTGGCCCGCATCCGTATCTCGAAAGGAAGAGCCGGCGGCAAGGAATGCGCGCGCGTCAGCGGCTTGGAGATACTCCCGACCTATCTCTACGTGAAGAAAGAAAGGGATGTGTGCGAGGATTACCGGGTCCTCGATTTTCGGAAGCTCTCAGAGGAGCTGCACGCGGGGAAAAATCGCCTCGGATTGAGCCGCGCGAAAGTGCGGGAAGCCTTCAGGCTCGAGGCGCTCATGAACAAGGTCCTCCACGCCGCATTGAAAAAGGGAGAGGTCGCGTCCCGATGAACCCTTAATATAGGAAGGGGCTTCAAGCATAAATCATGGCACAAGAGAACCTAGTCCGCTGGTTCATAAATAGACGAAACTGCCTGGATTTCATCTAGGGCTATCAGTACGGCCTCGGGTATCGGCACGTTTCTGGCCCTTCCCTATTAAGGATCCTTCACTCCTTCAGAATCCAAGACGTTGTGGTTGGCCTGAAGGGCACTAAGCCCGCTTTTGACGTCCCCCCATTTAGCCCCAGGACCTCTCCCCTCGACGAAGCCCATAGAGCGTCGTTAGGAGAAGGGCAGCATACAGTCGTAGATCAGGAGTTGGGACAGCAATCAATCGGCCCAGCTTTGCCGGTGTGAGTATCCCTTTATCCTTGGAGACTTCCCATGCCTCGCCAACCTTGGCAAATGGATCACGAGAACGTTCCTCCCGATGGACGGCATAGTATACGACAGCCCAGCCCATCCAATCCCGGATTCGGCCAGAGGTGAGATCTTTCAATGTCATGCCCTTTGCTTGATAGGGGCGAGGGTGACGCGCGACCTCCTCGTGGTTGTTCTTCATATAGCGACCGCTCAGGGTTTTTCGCCACGAATGCCTGCTCACGCACATACGGGCTCTTGGGCCTCCAAGACATCCACGTAGTCGAGGAACAGAGTATCCATGAGAGAAGGGGTGAAGCGGATTCTGGGGAGCATGGCGCGAGCAAACGTCCCAGCTTGTGAACGACGCTCGCGTTTTAACTCGGCGAGGACACCAGTTGATCGAGTTACACCAAGGCGGTGGGTCTAGTTATCCCAGAATCGGACATACCAGACTGGGGGACCATTTGGGAAGGCTTATTGTAGAGAATAAAAAGAGATGGCACATCCTCGTCCTTCGCCCAGAAGTGCAACTATTACCTGCCACTCCAGGCCAACGCGTGAAATGCCTCTCGTTTTCGAGTCGGCCTTAATCCTTTTTGTGTCATGCTTTGCGGCGAAGAGGACTTGCCCTGCGCTCGTCGTCGTCCTGACTCCTCGCTCCAGGCCGGCTCCGCGCGCTGGCGCTCGGCTTCCTGCCTCGCTTCCGGCGCTATTCGTGCCGCGCTCGCTCCGCTTCAAGTCCTCTTCGCCGCCTAAATGCGAAAGACCTCAGCTTCGCTGAAGGTCTTTCGTTGGATTTGCGGCGAAGAGGACTTGAACCTCCATACCTCTCGGCACCAGCACTTCAAGCGAACCGGACTGTGTACTGGTCTGGTTTCGTGCGTCATCAGGAAAAGAAATAACTCGAACCTGTGAGTCCCATTATGCCCCTCTGTATTGCCCCGTCAAGCAGTTTGTCTCACAATCCGCCTCACAATTGGCAATAGGGAAGTTAGACGAAATATAGTGTGCGACGAAATGCTAGTCACAAAGGAGTCGCTCTCCACCTAAGTCTGTTCGAGCAGGAACTCCCGTAACCCAAGATGTCGGATACCTTGCTCGTCGGCTCGGATGGGGTCCATGGATACTACAAAACTTTGGCCAGGCATCGCGAAAAGTGAGCCGAATTCACGTTCTCGCGTTGTCTTGTCGGCGATTAGAAAAGCGACTTGGATATATTTCCGTGCGTGGATCGTCGTTGCCCGGCCTGAACCTATAATGGCGATTCCAAGTTTGAGTTCCCTCTAAAAAATCAGGGCCAACACGGTCTCTGATTTCGACTGGCGGTGTTTTTTCCAGCGCGTCTTCCCGTCTTCCTCCTTGAGCTCGGCGATTGCGCTGGCGAAAGCCGGGAATATGTCGCGCCGAATCATT
>JBEKVO010000064.1:0-17239 GCA_049513895.1 Rectinemataceae bacterium
GACCTTGCGGTCCTTAACGACCTTGCGGTCGTTGTCGCCTTTCTCGCAGAAAGGAGGTGATCCAGCCGCACCTTCCGGTACGACTACCTTGTTACGACTTCACCCTCCTCACGAGACGTACCTTCGACGTCGTCCCCCATTGCTGGTTGGACTAACGGCTTCGGGTGCCTCCCACTCGGATGGTGTGACGGGCGGTGTGTACAAGGCCCGGGAACGTATTCACCGCGCCATGCTGATGCGCGATTACTAGCGATTCCACCTTCATGGAGTCGGGTTTCAGACTCCAATCCGAACTACGGGCGATTTTCTGCGATTTGCTCCACCTCGCGGCTTCGCGTCACTCTGTCTCGCCCATTGTAGCACGTGTGTAGCCCTGGACATAAGGGCCATGATGACTTGACGTCATCCCCACCTTCCTCCGGTTTGTCACCGGCAGTTCCGCCAGAGTCCCCACCTTAACGTGTTGGTAACTGGCAGTAGGGGTTGCGCTCGTTGCGGGACTTAACCCAACACCTCACGGCACGAGCTGACGACAGCCATGCAGCACCTGTACAGCGGCGTATTGCTACGCTACGACATCTCTGCCGTATTCCTCTGTATGTCAAACCCAGGTAAGGTTCCTCGCGTACCATCGAATTAAACCACATGCTCCACCGCTTGTGCGGGCCCCCGTCAATTCCTTTGAGTTTCACCCTTGCGAGCATACTCCCCAGGCGGTGCACTTACCGCGTTAGCTCCGGCACTGAAGCATCCGCCCCAGCACCTAGTGCACATCGTTTACAGTGTGGACTACCAGGGTATCTAATCCTGTTTGATCCCCACACTTTCGCACCTCAGCGTCAATCATTGGCCAGGAGCTCGCCTTCGCCACTGGTATTCTTCCTGATCTCTACAGATTTCACCCCTACACCAGGAATTCTAGCTCCCTCTCCATGATTCAAGCCTCGCAGTTCCCAACGCAATCCCACGGTTGAGCCGTGGGCTTCCACGCCGGGCTTACAAAGCCGCCTACGTGCCCTTTACGCCCAGTAATTCCGAACAACGCTCGCCCCCTACGTGTTACCGCGGCTGCTGGCACGTAGTTAGCCGGGGCTTATTCGTCGGTTCATGTCATCCCACGGGCATTCCCTCCCATGGTTATTCTTCCCCAACAAAAGGACTTTACAACCTTTCGGCCTTCGTCATCCACGCGGCGTCGCTCCGTCAGACTTTCGTCCATTGCGGAATATTCTTAGCTGCTGCCTCCCGTAGGAGTCTGGGCCGTATCTCAGTCCCAGTGTGGCCGTACACCCTCTCAGGCCGGCTACCCATCATCGCCTTGGTGGGCCTTTACCTCACCAACTAGCTAATGGGACGCGGGCTCATCTTCGGGCAGCGCCGAAGCGCTTTTCCTCGGGCAGCCGCAGCTGCCCGAACGTATTCGGTATTACCCACTATTTCTAATGGCTATCCCCATCCCAAAGGCAGATCACCCACGCGTTACTCACCAGTCCGCCGCTCTAGGGCGGGTTGCCCCGCCTTGCCGCACAACTTGCATGCTTAAGACACGCCGCCAGCGTTCGTTCTGAGCCAGGATCAAACTCTCCATGATATATACCAAAGGTCCGAAGACCTCTAGCTTCACAGAGAATCCATAAGTTCGTATCCCCCAGAAGGAGATACCGGCATTCGATACCCACAGGACTCGCTTCGCTCGTTCTGCGGGGCTCCAGGCTTTCACCCAGTGCCGCACAGTCATAGCTTTGCGAATCCCACGCGATCGGACCCACTGGCGTGAATCCGACCTTACCTCGCTCTATCCCATCCCTATTTACTGTGAAGGAACTCTGCAACCTTTCAGGCAACTTCCGTGCCAGAAGGCGCTGCTTTATACCATCGCTTTTTATTCTCTGTCAATCACCGCGCAGTTAGTACCTTCAGCTGCGCTTTTGTCCCCTTCCCCTCGCCCCTACGCATCCCCTGAAGGCGTCGAAACCCGGCCCCCGTATGCCTTGGCTCATGCTAGCCAAGAACCGGGCGCCGCCCGAATACCTTCAGCTGTTGATTATCGCGGGCACGACGCGTGTAGCTCGCCTTCGTGCTCTAGGGCGCTCGATGAAACTATCGTAGTTCCACTCTCACTGTCAAGCACCTCACCCGTTTCTTGTCGCTTTTTTTGGTATCGAGCCCGAAGCTAGCAAGCAAGTGGCAAATGCTCCAAATTCCCGTCCGAAACGATGAACGGCCACGCCTGCGAATTAACTTATCGACAGCTTAAAAGATACCTGCATGCTCCGGCGAAACCAGCCCCAAAAGGCTTCTCCGTAATGTAGGCCGGCGGATATTCCATCATGTCCACGAATCTACCTACGTTGGCGACGCCGCAGGATAGCTCGAAGCGCCGAAACATCGGTTCGTCGTTCGGCGAGTCTCCGAAAAAAATTACCGTCCGCAACGATTGCACCGGATCCCATCCAAGGGTACCTGCAAGGAATAGTTCGGACATCGAAAGTTTATCGTAATCGCCGAACCACGCGTTTATATGGATCGAGCTGATCTTAGTCCGCGCGCCCGAGGCCTCGCAAATCCCCTTGACGCGCAGCGCGTCCCCGAGGGGGAGGATCGGCGGCTCCTCCGCGTAGTCCAAAGCCACGTCGAAAAGGCGATACGGTTGATCCTTGGCAAGACGAAGCCCCGGCACGGCCTCGATCGCCTCGAGAGCCAGCCGCGAGAGGCGCTCCCGCGAAGAATCCGGCGACGGCGCGGCGGGATGAAAGAGACGCTCGAGCCGTTCTTCTTTCATATAAAAAGCAAAAGCCCCGTTTTCCCCCACCACTCCCGCGACCGGCCATTCCCGCGCGATGAGGTCGCACCAGCCCGCGGGTCGCCCCGTGACCGGGACGGAAAGGACGCCCGCTCTACGGAGCTCCCAAAGCGCTGAGTAGGATTCTTCAACGAGAAGCCCATTCTCCGTTATGGTATCGTCGATATCAAATAAGACGAACCGGATCCCCGCGGCATCATCCCGGGGCAGCTCGCCTATAGGCCTTGGGGGCCTCATGAGCGTGTTGAGGTCAGCCTGCGGTATTGAATGAAATAATCCGCGAAGGAGGCCACCGCGAGAACGGCAGCGATGGTGTAGATGGCGTAGATCGCTATCTCGAAGGAAGGCCAAGCGGCCGGAACGAGGGTAAATGCTTTCACGCTGACGAGAATGAGCGAGACCGCTCCCGCCACCATGTAGGTCGCCGATTTGAGCTTGCCTCCCGGCCTGGCTCCCATCGCGATGCCCCGTTGGGCGAGGAGCATTCTGATGAAGTTAATCGAGAACTCGCGATACAGAATGACGACGAGGACCCACACCGGCATGATGCCGTCGAGAGCGAAGCAGACAAAATAAGTGATGCGCGCGAAAACGTCGGCATAGGGATCGAAAAGCTTTCCAAAATCGCTCACCGTACCGTTTCGGCGAGCGGCGAGACCGTCGAGGAGGTCGCTAATCTCGATTAGGAGGAAAAGGGCCCAAAGCATGGCGATATAAGGAACCGCTCCGAAATGACCACAGCAGCGATACGTGACGAAAAAGACAGGCGCGAACGCGAGTCGGCTAGCAGTGATCTTGTCGGCCAGAGTCATGGCCGAAGTATGGGTATTTGACAGCGTCGGTGTCAAGTTGTATCATGCGCGGACTTGGGTGCCTTGCGGCGGAGGCAGGCGTGAACGACAGACTCGGTAAGAGCATTATCGGCGTGATCGTCGCCTATTTCCTCCTTCAGCTCGGGGTATTTGCCGCTTTCGCCGTCTTCGCCGAGCCTTCATCGTCAGGCATGCACCGAGGCTTTCTGCTGAGGTACGGCCCGAGCTACCTCGCGGTCACAGTAGCCTATAACGGCGTCCTGCTTGCATTGCTCTTCTTCTTTAAACAATCTTTCGTCAAGGAACCCTCGGGCGTACGGCTCGAGAAGGTCAATCTTGCGAACGTCGTTACGCTCTACAGATTGACGAGTATGCCAACTCTTCTTTTCCTGGTCTTGGCGGCCAAAGAGTATCGCATACGCCTTCCCCTTCTCTGCCTGGTGGTCCTCGTGTTCGCGACCGACTTCGTAGACGGGTACATCTCTCGTAAAGCCCGGGAGGTCACAAAAGTTGGGAAGATGATGGACAGTGCGAGCGATTACGCCCTCCTGATTGTCCTTACCATCGTTTTTTATTATTTTAAGCTTGTTCAGCCTTGGTTCTTCCTCCTCGTTACGGCGCGTCTCGGTCTCCAGGTGATTTTCGTATTCATCCTCATTTTCGTAAATAAGAGGATCGAGCCGAAGACAACCTTCATGGGAAAGGTCGCCGTAGCGTCCATAATGGTGCTTTACGCGGTGGAAGTGATCAGGCTCATCTTCGGCATAGGCCGGATAGAATTGGTCGCGGTCCTGGAGTGGGCGACGGCGGCGATCGTGCTCCTAAGCATGGTCGACAAGGCAGTGGCCTTCGCCCGAGAGTTCCCCAGGTCCGCCTAGACCCGACAGGAGCATCAATATGGCCATGATTAAAAGCGCTCTCGAGATAGCCCTCGAGCGCTCCAAAGACATCAAGGTGGACGAGGCGGCGTTGGAGGCCAACGCATTGCGCGTCGATGGCAAGAAAGGGGCTGGCCGCTATCTTGACGACCCCGCGTCGGGATCCTTGGCGGAAAAGCTGGGGCAGTACCCAAAGGACAAGCGAGCCGCTGTCCGCGAGGGCATGTTCGATGTCCTTGTGTCGCAGATACAGCTTCCCATCAACGACACTTCCGCGGCAAAGCTGGATATCCTGTCCGCGGGTTTCTCGGCGCTCGCGACGAGCGCGGGCACAGGCCTTCTCGGCGGCGTAGGATCGGCGGTGGCCGACAAGCGAGTGCAGGCCCTCTTCCAGCAGCTCGCGGGCTTCTTCAAACAGTACCTGGACGATATGAAGAACGTCGAGCAGGCGATCCGCAAGCAATGGGGACCCAAGATCCGCGAGAAGGAGCGGCAGATGGCCGCGCGGATGGGCCAGGACGTGCGCATAGACCCGATGTCCGACCCCGAGTTCGCCGCCTTCTATAAGCAGAACGTCAGCGCCGCGCGCGCCCAATATCAGGCGGCCCTCGACAAGGCCAAGGAAGACCTCGCCGCGATACTGGGTATAGAGAAAAAGTGATCCCTGGGGCAATCGGGCGGCCTGGTTTATTTGGCTTTCCGCAGGAGCGCCACCATCAACAGCGCGGCGTCCGCGTTCCGAACGCCGTGCACCCTGCCCGCCTGTCCGAGAGTGAGCGGCCGCGCCGCGGATAAGCGCTGCGCGGCCTCGGCCGAGAGTCCCGTCACCGCGCGATAGTCAAAATCTTCGGGTATCCTCTGCCGATCCGAGCGTTCCATTCGCCCCGCCAACCTCGCCTCCTTCTCCTCGTAGCCCGCGTAGCGAGCATCGAGTTCGGCCGTTTCGATCCAACCGCGGGGAAAGCGCCCCGCGAGATCGGGCAGAAGAAGGCCCAGGCAGTCGCGCAGGGCAGGGTCGCGCAGTGCGGCGCCGGCGCTTTCGCCCGCGTGGGGCGCGAGTCCCGGTATCGCCGCGATGTCCTCGCGCGTTATGCGACGCCCGGCAATAAGCCCGCGAATTTCTCCTGTGCCGGCCATCTTGCGCTCGAAGCGCTCGAGTCGCGAAGCGGAGGCGAGGCCGATCGACGCGGCGATCGGGCTGAGCCGCGCGTCCGCCGTATCGTGCCTAAGAGCCAGGCGGCGCTCCGCGCGGCTCGTGAACATCCGGTAAGGCTCGTCTATTCCGAGAGTGACGAGGTCGTCCACCAGGACGCCGATATATGCCTCGGATCTGGACAGGACCACCGCCTCTTCGCCCGAGAGGAAGCGCGCCGCGTTGATGCCCGCGACGAGCCCTTGGGCCGCCGCCTCTTCGTATCCGGAGCTGCCATTGGTCTGGCCCGCCACGAAGAGACCGGCGACGAGCTTGGACTCGAGGGACGCGTACAGGAGCGAGGGGTCGAGATAGTCGTACTCGACGGCGTAGGCGGGCCGCGCGATGACGGCGCGCCTCAATCCGGGAAGGCTGCGGATGAACTCGGCCTGGACGTCCTCGGGCAAAGAGGAAGAGAGGCCATTGAGGTACATCTCGTCGGTGTACTCGCCCTCGGGCTCCACGAATATCTGATGCCGTTCCCGGTCGGGGAAGCGCACGACCTTGTCCTCGATCGAGGGGCAGTAGCGCGGGCCCTTGCCCTTGATGACTCCCGCGTAAAGCGGCGAACGGCCCAGCCCCGAGCGGATTATCCCGTGCGTCTCCGCGTTGGTGTAGGTCACCCAGCAGGGCAGGCTGGGCCTCTCGATTCGATCGTTAGCGAAGGAGAAGGGAGCGAGCTCCTCGCCGTCCTGTCTTTCCATCTCGCCGTAGTCGAGGGAGGCGGCCTTCACTCTCGCGGGAGTGCCCGTCTTGAGCCTCCCCAGACGGAATCCACGCCTGCGCAGGGCGTCTCCCAAGCCCACCGCCGCTCGCTCGCCGAGCCTTCCGCCCGACGCGCTCCACTCGCCGATGAAGAGCTTCCCTTCCATAAAAGTCCCGGTAGTGAGCACGAGGGCGCGGCAGCCTATCCGCCCGCCGCGCTCCGTAACGACGCCCTCGACGCGCTTGCCGGACGAGTCGAGGACGAGGTCGACTACGGTATCCATAAACAGCTCGAGATTGGCCTGCGACTCCAGGGAGCGCCTCGCCAGGGACGCGTAGAGAGCCTTGTCTGCCTGCGCGCGCGGCGCCTGGACGGCCGGACCGCGGGACCGATTGAGCACGCGGTACTGTATCATCGAGGCGTCGATGAGCAGGCCCATCTGGCCGCCGAGGGCGTCTATCTCACGGACGATGTTGCCCTTGGAAAGACCGCCAATCGAGGGATTGCAGGACATGCGGCCGATCGTCTCGATGTCCTGGGTCACCATCAGCGTCCGATGGCCCAGGCGGGCAAGGGCGAGGGCCGCCTCTATCCCGGCATGCCCGCCCCCGACGACTATCGCCTCGTAATCCATACCGTCCGATTGTACGCGTGTTTTCCGCGCCTCGCCTAGAAGCGTGGCGCGGAAAACCGCGCAGCCAATCCTGGACGCCGTAGGCGGCCGGGATTGGCTACTTGCCCAGGCAGAAGCGCGAGAATATCGCCTCGAGGATTTCCTCCGAGGCGATCTCTCCGGTAATTTCGCCCAACGCGTCCGCTGCGTCGCGCAGGTCGAGGACGAGAGCGTCGAGGGGCATCCCCGCCTCGAGTCCGCTCAAAGCGGCATCCAGAGCTGAGACCGCGCGATCGAGAAGGAGCTTTTGCCGTTCGCTCGCAACCGTAACCGCGTTCGTGGCGCCAGGGCTGGGCTCGGCTTCCGCGCGGGGCCTCCCAGTGCCGGAGCACCCGAATCGCGGCGCGATGAGGGCGCGCAACGCGTCGGCTAAAGCTGGAAGTCCCTCGCCCGTCGCCGCGGAGAGACGAAGAAACCCGAGAGGCGTCGGCTCGCAGCGCGGGTCGTCGGCCTTGTTCCAGACGCGAAGGGAATCGGGCCGAGACTCGAGGAAGGCTCGGTCCTCGCTTGCGATGCCAAGGACGCCGTCGACGACGTAGATCACGGCCTCCGCCTCATCGGCAAGACGCCGACTTCGGGACACGCCGGCGGCCTCGACTTCCCCCGATGCATCGCGCGATGTATCGCGCAGGCCCGCGGTGTCGATGAGCCTTACGGGCAGGCCGCCGAGCTCGATACCCGACTCGATCCAATCGCGAGTGGTGCCGGGATCGGAGGCGACGATGGACCGTTCCTCTCTGATCAAGAGGTTGAAAAGGCTCGACTTGCCGGCGTTGGGCCTGCCCACCACGACGGCGCGGGCTCCCCTCTCGTAAAGCCTACCCGCCGCGTAGCTTGCTGCCAGGCCGGCAACGAGGTCGCGGACCCTCCGCAGAACCGCGGGGTCGAGGCCTCCCGCGGGGGAATCGTCATCCTCGGCGTAATCGAGCCTCGCCTCCGCTTCGGTCAGCGCGTCGACTATGGCCTCGCGCGAGGCGGCGAGGGCGCGGGAAAGGCCGCCTTCCAGGCGGCGGAACGCCTCGGCCCTCGCCCCCTCGTTCCCCGCGCGGACGAGCTCCTGGACGGCCTCTACCTTGACGAGGTCGGTCTTTCCGCGCAAGAAGGCGCGAAAACTGAATTCGCCCGGCAGGGCGGGCGCGAACCCGGCCTCCTCGAGCAGGGACAAGGCCCGCCGGATCACCGCGGGAGAGCCGTGGCAGTAGAACTCGACGCCGTCCTCGCCGATGGGCCCGGCGGGCGCTCGGAAGACGCCCGCAAGTACCTCGTCCACCGCCTCTCCGTTTTTCGGATCGACGAGTTCGCCATGGACTAGAGACAGACCCCGAGCGGAAAGGAGAGCCGCGGGCCGCGAAAAAAGCGGGGCGGCCAGCTCCACGGCGCCGGGGCCGGCCGTGCGGATGACGGCGAGGGCCGATTCTCCGGGAACGGTGGCCAGGGCCGCAATGGGGACGCCCGTGTCCAGATAAGATCGCTTCATAGCCTGGCCACGATATATCTTGAGCCCGATCAGAGGCAAGGCCGGCCCGTGGCCAAATCGCGGCCTTCTATTGACAGAGACAGCCTATGACACGGAAAATGGAAGTTCGGGACCCGAAATGCGGGCCGTGGAATAATCTGGAGGAATAATGAAGCGAACCAGGATTCTGATAGCATGCCTGTTAACTGCGACGTTGTTCGCCGCTCCACTCGCCGCGGCCGCGCCGACGGTCAGCGAAAAAAAAGACGTGGCCATTTTCGCCCTGGGCTACTATGGTTGGGCTATCCCCCTCGAAACCTTGGGCAGCATCGACATGGAGATACAGAAAGTTTTCGTGGACCTGGGCCGTTTCAACATCATCGGCTATTCGGAACGCCTGTCCTCGGGCGGGCTGCAGCAGTTCATAGCGACCCTAAAAAAGGCCAAAGAGGCCAATTTCGTCATGCCCGAAAAGTTCCAGTTCGGCGAGGCTACCCTTACTGAGGCCGAGTTCAACAAGCTCGTCGGGGCCTTCATCATCGCGACGCCGATCGTCTCAGAGTTCAACTCGCGCTACAACTCCGACAAGTCACAGTGGGAGACCGACATAAAAACCAATGTCACCTTTATCGACGTCGGCGCCGGCGGATCGATCCTGGGCATCGCCGAGGTCAAATCCTCGGGCAGCGATAAAACCAACCAGAACAAGTCGATATCGAACGCCATCGAAGGTATTCCGCTGCTGCTGCAGTTCGAGATTCGCAAGATAGAGGCCTTCCAGATCAACACCCGCGTCCTTGCGGCCTCCGGGAGCGAGATCAAGCTTCAGCTCGGACAGAACATGGGCATCAAAAAGGGCGACGAATACTCGATCATAGTCAGCGAGACCATAGAGGGTTTCAAGAATGAATCCGAAAAGGGCCTCGTGCAGATAAAGGAGGTAGGCTCCGAGGTTTCCACGGGCCGCGTGGTCTACTCCTCGATCAAGCTATCGAAAGACGTCCAACTCCACGAGATCCCGCGCCTCGGCATCGACGCGGAGGGATACTTCCACATGGCCGGGGGCACGGCCATCCCCGGCCTGAAATTCACCCTTTCGCGCGGTTTTTACGGATTCCGGCCCTATGGCGCCGTTCAGATCCCCGTATCCGAGGTCAGCACCTATTTCGGGCTCCTTTCCGTTATCCCGGTAAACGCCATCGTCGGCGGCGAGTACAATCTTTACCTGGGCCGCTTTACTCTCACGCCCTACGGTGGCGTCGGCGCGAGCTACGCCCACGTCCTTACCCCCGTCAACAGCAGCGACCAGACCGACTGGCTGTCTCATATCGGCGGCCAAGCCTATCTGCGAGCATCCATCCTCTTCACGCGCGAACTTTCGGTTTTCGCCGAGGGAGGGTTCGAGTATTGGGCGTCGATGAACAGTTTCTTCTTCAACAATTACGGTGGTCTTAGCTTCGGCGGTGGAGTCACCTACAAGCTGTAAATTATGGAAGACGAAAATCTTTCCGGCCTCGATCTCGCCTCGGCCAAGGAGTACATCTTCGCGTTCGCGGTCGACGCCAAGCGGCTGGATCAAGACATCGCCGCCGCCCGAGGCGAACTGGAGCGCTGGAAAGGCCGCCTCGGCCTCGCCGAGGGTAAGCTGGCAGCCGGAGACCAATCCATGTCCGCCCTGGTCCAGGCGGCGCGCGCCAAGGTCGAGGAGGGAGGCGGCAAAGTCGCCTCCCTCGAGGCCGAGCGCGTGGAGCTGCGGGTCAAAGTCGCGCGAATGCGCGAGCAGCTGCCCACGATCAAGGCGCGCGAGCGGAGCATCGACCCCGACATGCTCCTCGCGGAGCTGCAGATGATGACGGGAGAGCTTCTGGGCGACCAGTCGGGGGGCGGAGGCGCGGCCGAGGCGGACTTCGCCAGGCTCGAGACGGCGGCGAAGGCCGATTCCGATCTCGCGGCGCTGAAGCGCCGTGCCGCGGAAGAAGGCAGTCCTTGAGCCGCATGGCGCTATTCCCGGGAGTAGCCCGCCCCCTGCTGTTCGCGCATCGCGGGCTGTCTTCCATCGCCCCCGAGAACACGATGGCCGCCTTCAAGCTTGCCCGCAGCATGGGCATGCCCGGCATCGAATTCGACGTACACCTGACAAGCGACGGCAGGCTGGCTGTCATCCACGATCATTCGACAAAAAGAGTCGCAACCGCGTCGCTCGATGTCGAGCGCTCGACCTGGAAGGAGCTGTCTGCCCTCGATATAGGCTCATGGAAGGGGAATAAATGGAAGGGCGAACGAATCGTCGAGCTCCATGAGCTTTTCGAGGAATTCGGAGAGTCCTTCTATTACGACATAGAGCTCAAGAGCAACATTTCCTCGGACTACGGCCTGGAGGCGGCGGTTGCGGCCTGCCTGCGAGACGCATTCGCGTCGAAAAAAGGATTGACCGGGAGGATCCTCGTCTCCTCTTTTAACCCGATGGCGCTCGCTCGTTTCAAATACCTGTCCTCCGCGATACCGACGGCGATCATATGGTCGAGCGACGCCGACGTTCCCGCGTACCTTCGTCACGGCGAGGGCAGATGGATAGGCAAGGTCGACGCGCTCAAACCCGATAAGGCCAAGGTCAATCGCATGTCCTCACTCCGCTGGAGGAAGCTGGGACGCTACCCGATACTGCCGTGGACGGTGGACGAGAAAAACGAGGCCGCACGGCTTCTCTCCCTCGGATGCGAGGGCGTGATATCGAATAGACCGCAGGAACTGGGAATCGCGCAGAAATAAAAGCAAGTCACACCATAGGCAAGGATTAGGGCAGATTGGCGAGCATGTCCTTGCCGATGGCGTTGAGACCGAGCTCGCGATAGGTCGCGGCGCGCGCCGCTTTTTCGCTGGGGCCGAAGCCGGTGACTCCGCGCTCGGCGGAGTACAGGGCACGGCCGCTCGCGATATCCAACACTTTGACGGTAGCCTTACCCGCTGCCAGGTAGTTGGCGCCGTCCTTGCGGATGCTCTCTATTCGGGCGGTGCCGAAGGCGACGCGCTCGTATTTACCCGCTGCGGAAACGGCCGCTGACACGGCGGCCTCGTCCATCGCCGTGATCGCGTCCTTGGAAACCGCGACCCCTTTGACGTTGAATTTTTCCCGCAGGAGCGTATCGATCAGCCCCGCTTGGGCCAGGGCGCCAACAGCCTCGCCCGACTCGTCGAGATCGAGGATGGCAACCGCCAAGGAAGCGCCACGCGCGTTGGAGACTACCTCGTAGGGTACGTCGACGATCTTGGATTTTAGCTCGGCGGCGAGCGAGTCGCGGTAGGCGGCGGACTTCTCCGGGATTTTATCGAGAAGCTCGATGGTCGACTGGAAGTCGAGCCTTAAATTGAACTTGGCCTTACCCACGAAATCGGGAGCGGGAGGCGTAAAATTTACCGCGCCCGCGGCGTCGGTCATGATGCTCTCGGTCTTGGAGACCAGGCGAGTACCCGACTTGCGTTGGTAGCTCAACTGCACGAGGGCGCCGGGGATGCCGGGCGCGGATGCGTCCTCGCCGGCAACCAGCCTCGCCTTGAAGGGCTGCGTGAACTCCTGGCCCACGAAACCCTTGTATCCTGTGGATGCCGAAGTGTCGAAGCGGATCCTGGACAGGGCGCTTCGCGCCTCGTTTATATCTCGCTCGAAATAGACATCGGCATTGTCGATCGTCGAACCGGAAGCCGCGACGGCCGCTTCGACGAACTTACGAACCGCCTCGTAGCCGCGGTTCTGCGCGAGCAGGGCATTGCCCTCGCGTTCGGGCCCCTCGACCGCCTCGATGGCCCTTGCGATCATTTCTGCTATACGAGCCTTTTCCTTTACGAGGTCGGCCGTCGCATACGCGGCAAGAACGAATACGGTGACTCGCTTGGTTTTCTTGTCCGTCTGGACAAATCGCTCCCTGACCGAGAAACCCGACACCTGGTTCTGGGAGGAACTGGTCACCGTCGACTTGATCTTGGCGGAATAGGAGTCGAGGGAAGCCTTCGCCTCCGCGTCGGAGACGACGTTGATCTTGACGCCGATGTATTGCGTGATGGCGGACATGAGGTTGGCGGCAGCGTCGTTGGTTGCGGCCGCGACATCGCCCGTCGCATCGGAAGCCGAGCCTACGAAGTAGGTGTTGGAGGCGTCCGGTTTGGGGGTCGTGAAGATCCAATCCGGCGTCTTGCCCTGGGCTGGAACCGAAGCACAGGACGCCAGGATCAGCGTTATGACGGCCAAGACCGAGACGGTGCTGCGTTTCATGCGATCTCCTTAAACAACCCCAGTTTATGGAAAGGCCGGCCGACCGCCTGCGTGGGCGGCGGCCGGCTGCTCATGTCGCGAGGCCAGGGCCTCCGGTCAAACCGCTAGTAGGATGCATTGCGGTTTGACCTCGCAGTTTCGCGCGTTGCGCGAAACTGCATTATCTGAACCTCCTCAGAACCCGTCGAAGAAAGACTGCTGGACGAGGTCCATAGCCTTCTGCTTGGCCTCGGTCTTGGGCTCCGCGGCGGCGGCGCCGGCGAGCTGCTTATCGATCTGCTTCTTGAGGGAATCCTTATCGATGGTCCAGAGTTGGGTGACGCGATATACCTGTTTGTCGGGCTTGCCGTCGGAGGTGAAGGTCTGCTGTTTGACCCACCAGTCGGTCTCTTTCGAGAAGCCGGAGAAGGTGGACTCGGAAACGCTCTTTACGGCTCGTTCCATGTAAGTCTCGATCTTGTCCTTATCGCCGACCTGGGCGCCCGCGAAGGTGTCCTTGACGCGGGTAGAGATAAGGCTGGATATGGTAGTCTGCGCATCGATCTTGCTGGCGGCGAGCTGCGTACCGTCGAGATCCTGGCCACTTGCCTCGACAAGAACCACGTATTTGTTGGCGTAATCGGGGAGCTTCTCGACAGCCCTGGGCCCGTCGATAGCGGCATCCATCCATTTCGGCATGTCTCGGCCGTAGGCCGTGCCCTTATGCTCGAGAGTCTGGGGAGGATAGGCCTTAACCATCGGCGCTGCCGGCGCAGCGCTGGCAGCAGGGGCGGCGGGAGTGCTCGCGCAGCCGATGATGGCAGCGAGGGTCAAGATAACGACTAGAATTCCAAGAATCTTTTTCACGATGACCTCCTTAGGTCTTTCACGGCCCGCCCGGCGGCTTATGTCCGGGGAGTGCCGCATCGAACGAGGAGGGCGACGCCCTCCCTAAGCGGACCGGCCGACGCGATACGAATCGCGCCTGTCGCTCCGGTTGTTCACAGTCCGGAATCAAATGTGTAAGACTTTCCGCGCGAGTACACGAGATTGATGTCGTTCATCCCCGCCGCGGAACCCGCGTCGTACATCGCGTCCTCGATTTTGTCGCCCTTCTGGAAGGTATACAGGTAAAGCTTGGTCGAGCTGGCCGAATAGGAAACCTGCTCGACCTCGCGGATCTTCTTGGCCAGGGCTCGGCGCAATTGGCTTATCTGCTTGGAGTCGGGCGTCTTTTGGAGAATTACTTCGTAGCGGATGCCTCGAGCCAGCGAGTTCTTGAGCAATTCCTTGGACTGGTCGATCATTTTGGGCATCGCGGCCCAGACGGTGCTGGCAATGGCGTTGGTGGCGGCGGCATCGGCGGAGTTGGGGCTGAAGGCGGTCTGGCTTGAAAGGACAACCGATCCCAGCAGGGTCGCGGTAGAGGTATCGAATATCTTCATCGAACCCTGGGCGGAGGCATAGAACTTATTGTCGCGAGTCTCATTGGTAAGGGCGAAGTCGATCTCGACGTAGACGTCCGCGTTGAATTTTTGCGCGAGGTATTGAATAAGGTCTATCGATCCGCCGGTCTCGCTTTCGTACGCGGTCTGCTGATCTTTTTTGTTCTTCTCGATCTGGTCGAAATCCATCACCGAAAGGCCGAGCTTCTCGAGGAGATAGCGGTTCGCCTGGGATACGGCGGCCTTGGCGAGCTTGGGTTCAATTTTCGCGTCCTCGTTGTAATAGACCATATAGTTGAGGCGCGACAGGTAAGTCTGGAGATAGGCTTGCTCTTCGGGCGTCAACTGTCCGGGGGCCGGGGCGGGCTGGTCGGCGGAAGCGGCGGCCACGGGTTGGGCCGCCACTGGGGCAGGAGCTGTAGCTGTAGCTGTAGCTGTAGCTGGAACGGGGGTCCCGGCATCGGCGCCGCCTTGAATTATGGCCTTTGCACGGTCCTTCGCGGTGTTCTGCGCGGCGGCGGAACTCTGCCCGGCGGCCGGGTTTTGCTCGGCGGGCTGAGCGGCCGGAGCGGGCTGAGCGGCAGGTGCGGCCGGCGCCGGTGTACTCACGCAGGACACTGTGATGGCAATAGTCGCACAAACTATCGCGACCTTTATTACATTTCGCATTCGGTTCTCCTTATCGACGCTCCGTAGTAGTTTAGCGCGACGAGTGATCGAAAACAAAATAATCGTGTAATCCCGACATGTCTCGGTACTAAGATTTATTATAACTATTAAAAACCCTCGAAGCAAGGCTATTTTAATATTGCGGAAGGGACGGAAGCCCGAACCAATACCCTGGTGAAGGCCGCCCTTCCTGATCCGCCATCCCTTTTCAGAGAAAGGATGAAGCGATTTGTCGCGCTTTGTACGGTTACGTGATCCGAGCCGTCGGCGCCGCGGAGAAATATCGTTCCATCCTTCAGCTCCATTAAAAAGGAGATCCTCCCCTCCGCAGAGGGGAGGATGCCCGCCATTTTCCCTGAAGGGTCGTAGACGTCACCGGTCCCGCCTACCGAAAGGACGTGCTCGCCCCGGGGCGTCGAAAGGGCCAAGGCACAGGAGGAGCGATCTCCTTCGATGTCGGCCTCGATGACAAGGGCCGAGGCTATCCCGAAAGAAGGTTCGAGCGTGAGAGCCCCACCCGGTTCGAGCAGAAGAGACCCTGAGGAAACTGAGACTCCGCCCGATGTGGTGGATAAGGAAGGCAGAACCCCGTCCTCGAAAGACTCAGCGATAATTAACGAAGCTTTCCACTTTCTCCTCGAGGCTAGCCGATAGGATGGTGAATTCCCACCTGCAATAAGGCCGAATCCGTCGTAGACGCCGGGAAGGGACTGAGGTCCACCAATTTGTGCGCTCCCTTCGGGAGGCGCCGGAGGAAGAGAGAGGGAGGGCGCTTCTATGCGCTCGCCCTCGGCGTTCCATGAAATTGAAAGCTTGTCGCCCTCGGGTTTGAGACTGGCCCCGATGGTTAACGGAAATCGCGGTAGGGGGGATATGGCCGTGGAACGTTGGGTTTTCCCGGCCACCTGCGATTCGACATAGGGCCTCGAATCCTTTATCCCCAGGACGAGGAGGTACGAGCCGTCGTCCGAGGCGAAACGGACCAGGACGCCGTCGCTTTTTTCCGAATCGAGGCGGAGAATCGT
This sequence comes from Rectinemataceae bacterium, assembly GCA_049513895.1. Classification (GTDB taxonomy): domain Bacteria; phylum Spirochaetota; class Spirochaetia; order Treponematales; family Rectinemataceae; genus UBA1306. The sequence continues at coordinate 15,906 of JBEKVO010000064.1, forward strand.
CGAAAAGTCCGCGATCTTGCCTGAGGAAATCGGCGGCATGAGGCCAGGGATACGGACGCCTGACGAAGGGCCGAAACGATAGCCAAAACCGCTCGAATAGGTATCGAGAGAGGGCGAGCCGAAGCTCTCCGGCTGGATTATCCTCGGCCTCGTGCCCACATCGTCGAAGGTACCGTCGAGCCTCAATAGGGAGTAAAAAGCCAGGGGGTCCGCAAAATCGTTGCCGCTGCCGCCCGGAGGGGCGATTACCATGACCTTAAGGTCCTGGTGTACGGGAGCCGGAAAGGAATATGAACCGCCGATAAGCGGAGCCGAGGGAAATACTTCTACCGATATGGAATATGCACCTTCATTTCGAGGCGCCGGCCAAACGACCTTGTCCAGGCCCTTGGAAAGAAGACCATCGGCGAAGGTGCTGCCGTCCTTCCTCCACCGTATCCAGGGATCGTGCGTTTCGTTGACCACAGCGCCCGTTGCGGAAGGTGGAACTGTCAGGGGAAGCCACGAAACGGTGAGGCCGAGAAGGACGGAGGCGCCAGGTTCCACAGAGGGCGGGAAGGTCGAGACCGAATCGATAATGGGCCGACTTTGCCCCACGAAAATATTTATGGTTTTTTTTTGGAGGACCGCCCCATCAGGACCGGAGATGGACGCTGAAAGTACATAACAGCCTGCAACGATGCCCTCGGGTACAAGAAAGCCCGCAAGCTTGCCGTCTATGACGGCGATGCTCTTGGAGGACGCGGAAGCTACTGAAGAAGTGTCGGGCTGCGTTTTCGCAGAGGGAGTAAAAAGGCGCAAACCGGCGGCATTTTTTCCATTTTGATTCATAAGCGAGAAATCCAGGGTTGCAAGATCGCCGGCTCCCGATTTTTTGGCAACGACGGCGGCGATCTCCGTTCCGGGAAGGATAACGGTACCGTCGGCGAGACCAGAGCCGTCAGCCGCGCTGACGGTCAGTGTATAGACGGAACTCCGCTCGGAATCGGAGAGGAAACCAGATGACAGATCGCAGGAGAAAAAAAAGGCTGAGATGGCCAAAGTAATGAGTAAGCCCCGTGGGTCGGAGAACGGGCCTCTGCCTTTATTTGACATATACCTTAATAAAGGATAGCACGTGGACCCCCACTTACCAAGGGAGTGTGTTCGCCGACCATCGACTGTTCGAGACGATGATATGCGCCACCGAGACGAGCCCATGGCGGAGGTCATCAGTAATTCCCCGCCACATTTCCAAGCCGCTGGCGGGAGGGTGCGGCCGGGCGAACAGTACGGGTTCAATTTTGAGAGCGTAGACTACCATTGTCACTATCAGGGCCTCGAGGTTGGTCCTT
>JBEKVO010000065.1:0-16186 GCA_049513895.1 Rectinemataceae bacterium
TGTCAGGCGACATGCAATACTGACCCCCTGGCGACATTGAAAACTGACCCCCTCGCCGGTCAGGGGAAGGTATGGCAGAGGACGGCATGGATGTAGTTGGCTTCTGGGATGGAAACGGAAGCACGGCCATGAGGTTGCCCGACGAGGTGGCAACGATCCTGGCGATGAACAAGCAGGGGATGGGGAGCAAGGCGATCGCCAAAGAGCTCGGGATCGCGCGGAATACGGTCCGGCGATATCTGCGCGCCGACGGATGGGTCGCATACGACGCGAGCTCACGCACGGGAGCCCTTGCCGGACTCGATGAATGGCTGCGGGCCGAGATGAGGAAACACGGCAATAACGCCGAGGTGGTTCGGCAGGAGCTCGAACAGGGCAAGGATGTCTCGGTGAGCCTGCGGACGCTCGAGCGGGCGGTGCAACCACATCGCGCGCTCGCACGGGCCGAGGTCCTGGCTACCGCGCGCTTCGAGACGGGCCCGGGGGAACAGTCCCAGATCGATTTCGGGGAGCGTTTTGTCGTCATCGGGGCGAGCGGATCAAGGTGTACTTCTTCGTGCAGGTCCTCGGCTTCTCGCGCCGGATCTACGTGCGGGCTTTCACCGACGAGCGTCGCGATTCCTGGTTCGCGGGCATGGAGAGCGCCTTCCGGCACTTTGGCGGGGTGACCAACGTGGTACTGCTGGACAACCCGAAAGCCTTGGTGAAGAGCCATGACGTTAAGACCAGGGAGGTCGTGTTTTCGGAGAGCTTTCGGGCCTTCGCGAAGCACTGGGGCTTCACGCCGCGGGCCTGCGCACCCTACCGCGCCCGCACGAAGGGCAAGGACGAGCGTGCGGTCGGCTACGTCAAGCGGAACGCGATAGCGGGCCGGGAGTTCGCGTCCTGGGCCGAGATGGAGGGCCATCTCGAGCGTTGGATGCGCGAGGTTGCGGATATCAGGCTCCACGGGACGACGGAAGAGCGTCCCATCGACCGGTTTGCGCGTGAACACAGCCATCTTGCTCCAATTGCAGAAAGGCCCTCGTTCGTACGCCAGCGAGAGCTAGCCCGTGTGGTTCATACGGACCTTTGCGTCGAAGTGGATACGAACTGCTACAGCGTGCCCTGGGAGCACATCGGGGAAGAGGTGACCGTCCGGATCGGAGACGGCATGGTCACCGTGCATCACGGGGAAACCGAGATCGCGAGGCATCCCGAATCGCCGGGACGCCGGGAGCGGGTCATCAACCACCGCCACTATTTCGGTATGGAGATTCCTGGCGCGCCGAAAGGGCCCGCGGGCGAACTTGCGCGGCCACTCTCGGAATATGCTATGGCAGTGGGGGCGGAATGATGGCGGACCTCGACACTCTTACGCCCATACTGACCAGGCTCAAGCTGACGGCCATCCGCGACCGGCTCGACACGCTCCTGGACGAGGCGTCGCGCCGTGATCTCTCGCTTCGGGAAGCTTTGGCGTTCCTGTGCGAAGCGGAGATCGCCCGCAAAGACCAGCGCCGGATCACGATGGGCCTGTCCATCGCGAAGTTCCCCGCGGTCAGGACTCTCGACGACTTCGACTTCGCTGCCCAACCCTCGGTCGATCCCAAACTTGTACGCGAGCTGGCGACGAGCCGCTGGGTCGCCAACGGCGACTCCTTACTCCTGCAAGGACCGCCAGGAGTCGGCAAAACCCATCTCGCAATCGCCCTTGGTCGCGAAGCGATCCTGCGGGGATACTCGGTCCTGTTCATCACGGCGCTCAACCTCGTCGCCCTGCTCGCCAAGGCCCAGGTCGAGGGGCGATTGGAAGAACGTCTTTCGTACTACGCGGGACCCAAACTCCTCATAATAGACGAGTTGGGGTACCTTCCCTTTGAGAAAAACGCGGCAAGCCTTTTCTTCCAACTCGTTTCCAGGCGCTACGAACGGTCTGCGACCTTGATCACGACAAACCGATCGGTTGGCGAATGGGGAGAGATATTCGGCGACGTCGTTGTGGCTGCCGCAATCCTGGATCGGCTGCTTCATCACAGCCAAGTGCTGACTATACGCGGCGAAAGCTTCAGGCTGAAAGGCAAGCGCAAGTCTGGACTAGTGAAACCAGCCCTCGTCGAGGGCTCAGCATAATCAAGGGCAGAGGGGGTCAGTTTTCGCCGTCGTCCGGGGGTCAATTTTCAATGTCGCTTGACAGGTCGCACGTCTCATCGTGGTAGCGGGGAAACGTGAAGTCGGTGACGCGAGCCCGGACTTCTTCCGAGTTCTCCCGTACGCCGTCTATGAGGCTGGCGACATAGGCCGAGTTACACGTACTCGCTGCTTCTTTCCTGTCCATCCTTCGGACCTCCGCTTACTTTCATCGCCCTGACCAAAAAACGGACATAAACTCGAGTCGGAGGGCTTCTTGATCATCCAGGATCATGGAGGATCACTTTCCGCTTGTAGTTTCGGGCATGATTTCCCATGTCCTTCCTGGTACTTCACCACCTTTCTTTTATTGATTAGGCCAGAGTTAATTCTGCATAGATTCCCCCTTGTGGGTTACGGTCGAAATATTTGGGGATGCTGCTTGAGTTGCTGTAAATACTGGTAAATCTGGTAAAAGAGTAAAAATGCCTTGCTCTGGTTCTTTTACCGTCTCTTGAACATTTACCGATTTACCACTTTTACCGCTTCTACGGCTCCACTCGCCATACTTCGGAGAAAAGATAAGCCCTTCAGCTTCGAGCTTTTCGAGGAGGCGTGAGACGGCCGCCGGTTTTTTATCGACAAGGGCGACGATATCCTTTGTTTTTCGCGTCGTGGGCACAAAAGGAACGGCCTCAAGCACTTCGCGCCGCTCGCGGCTTTTCGCGAACTCGGCCGAATCGCCCAAGACGGTCCACGAACCACAGGCGCTATCAAACCTGAGGGCGAGAGTTTGTTCCTCTACATCGCGGCCGGTTATAAAAAGGGAGGCATCGGACTCGCCTCGGGCCCGCTTTAGTATCCATGTTGAATCGGCGCCGCCGTTCAGGCCATTCGAACCCGATACAAGGTCCATCGGGTCCTCCGCCTCCATTTTCCTAACATGATGAATTACCACAATCGCGCAATCGTGCTTATCTGCAATCGCTTTAATCGAAGAGGCGGCCCGGTAGTCTTCGCTGTATTGGTCCTTGAATTGAGGCGGACCCCGGAAGCCCGCGAGGGTATCGATGAGAATGAGCTTTACGTCCTCATGTTCATCGAGGTATGCGTCAAGGTCTGCGTTCCCCTCGGCCCCTTTGCGCCATTGCGTGAAGAGACTAAGGCGCGAATCGTGGACTGCGCCTATCTTCTCGAGGCGATTTTTCAAGCGTCGCGGTGTATCCTCGAGGGCAAGATACAAGGCCCCACGCCTTTCAACGCGATAGCGGCCCAAAACAGCCCCTCCTATACCAACGGCCACACCTAAGGCGAGGGCGAAAAAACTTTTTCCTAGCTTTGGCGCGCCTGCAAATATCGTGAGACCTGAGACAAGGAGCTCAGGAAAGATCCATTGTGGCGGTGGGAAATCTGTCGCGAGAAGCTCGCCCACAGTCATACCAAGAGGCAGGGCTGCAAGTCTTGCACAACGGTTCTTCTCTGCGAAAAGGATATTCACAGCCTCATCATACTCTCGTTCGCCGGCAGGTTTGATTATCGACTCTGGCGAGAGAACACTTCCGATAGCCTCCCAACGGAATAGATCGGCCGCGGGCTTATCTTCGATTCCCACAAGGCGAGCTCGCGCGTCGACATCGGCCTTAAATATGGCCGCGAGCTCGGCGCCTGAAAGGCGCATCGAGGCGATCCGCTCGACCGTGACTTGCGCCTTTGACGCGTGCTCGGGCTGGCTTACTTGTTCAAAGTAGCTTGGCAGTTTGACGAGGTTCTCTGCTTCGTGTCGGAGCTCGGTAAGGACACTATTTAGAGCGCCTTGGATATTATCGCGCGAGGGCGAAGGTGGCGCCGCGTTCATTGCTGCCCCCGATCCACCCGAGGTGCTACCTTACGTAAGATTTTTGCGCTCAGGCTTACTTGCCCAATATCCCCATCGTGAATATTAGCTCCGAGAGTGATTTCCCCGAAATCCGGAGCGTCGCGAAGGAGCTGCAAAAGATAAGGCTTTATGATCTCGAGCAGGCGGTCGGCCTTAGCGTCCGCTGTCGCGGTCGGCGCCATACCTATGCCTCGATTCCATCGCTTGATTGATTCGGAACAGACGGTTGCCCTCTCGTCGCCGTTAGTGCCTCGAGTTCCGATTGACGGATTCGCACGGTTTTCCCGAGACGGATTACAGGTACTCGTCCATCGGTTGTCATTCGCCGAAGGGTAACAAGGCTTACCCGAAGATAAGTGGCAGCTTCGGCAGGAGTGAGAAGGGGAGAAGGGAAGTCACACATGGGAACCCCACATTGCCAATTAATGGCATACCGTGTGGGCCGCTCAATGGTGGGTCAGGGGCGCCACAAGAATATTCCACACCTCGCAAAATGCGAGCAGAGGAAGTCCTTGTGGGTCTTCAAGGATGTCGTTTATGCTACGAATAACCGTAGTTGAATCTGAACCTCTTATTGCAAAGCCAAGGTCTGATTCACGACAATATGAGTATCCATATATTATAAAAAAAGATCAAGAGGAAAATAAAGGCATCATGAAAATAAATCCGCGATCATTCACTGTCTGATTATGCGATAAGTTCTGAGAAGGCCTCTCCCGTTGCTACACCAAGGCGCGCAAGATCACCTTCGGCAGCATGATCGGCATAATGCTCGAGCATTGCGGCGGTCTTGTGTCCTGTCGCGCGCTGTACGGCCTTCGCGTCGAGGCGGTCGCTCATCGTCTTCGCGTACCAATTCCGCCAGGAGTGGAAATCGATTCCACGGGCGCTATATTCGGCGAGTACCTTCGCGCGGTCCTCCTCGTCTTCCCATTTCTTACCGTTCATCGAGACGAGGGCCTTCCGCATGCCGAGGAGGATCCTATTCGCATCGAGCGGGCTATCCGGGGCTCGTCCAGCGAAGGCGAAGCGCTCAGGCCCCGCCTTGTGCGGGCTCTTCGCCTCGAGGGTGAGGAGGGCCGCGCGGACTGTCGGGAGCAGTGGAACCTCTCGAGCTTCACCGCTCTTCGTCGTCTTCAGGCCGTCGCGGATGCTGTAGGAATGGCGGATAAAGAGGCGATCCTCGCCGATGTCTTCGCGTCGGAGGGCGAGGACTTCACCCAGGCGGGCGCCAGTCGTCATGGCGACGAGACAAGCGACGCGGGCGCGCTCGTCCTGCCATGTCGCGGAGAAGAGCGCCTTGACTTCGCCAGGCTCGAGGATGCCGCGGCGCTTGCCCTGCCCCGAGAAGCCCCGGAGGCCGCGCGTAGGGTCAATCGGTATGACCTCGTTTGCCGCGGCCCATCGTAGGGCCGTTGTGGCGGCGCTGAGGTCTTTATTGACTGTGGCCGAGGCGAGCCCCTTCGCTTTCAGGGCGAGGGCGAGGCCGAGGGCGACGAGATGGGAGCGCTTGACCTCGCCCAGGGGCAGCCCAGGAGGGAGCAGGGCTTCTATCTCGCGGGCCCGGCCTTCCATGTCCTGGCAGTGTCGGCGCGTTGCGCGCTGGCCGTGGGCGAGGCGCTCGGCTATGTAGGCCCCATCATACTTCCAGAACGCGCGGAGCCAGGCGCCGAAGGGCTCGGAAGCCGGGCCGCTCTTTGATCGCACCTCGAGGGTGATAAGGCCGCGGGCACGGAGCTCTTGGACGATGCGAAGTGCGTCGGAAGCCGTGAGCGGCGCTTCTCGTACGACACGGAGAGCCTCTTCGATGCCGGCAGCTTCGAGGATGCTTCGGCGCTCGCCTCCTTGCTCTGGCAGGCCGTTGCGTGCCCAATCATCGGCGACGAGGAGCGCTTCGTCTCGATTTCGTTTTCCGGTTGTGCGAGACGTTAGGCGCTCGCCGTTCGGGCCGAGCATTTCAGCATAATAAATACCCGTGTAACGTTTGAAAAGATAAAACCGGCGCATCCGATCCCCGCTTCCCGCAGGTCCTGGTAAGATGGGCGGCGCCGGTTTTCCGGTGGCCGTAAGTCCTTATCCTGTAAAGCCGAGATCCGGAATCGAACCGGACACCTGCGCATTACGAGGGGGTCTAATTACTTACCAGATAATATCATATCGTATCACGGGAAAGGAATTAGTCAAGAGGCAGTCGCATTTAGAGCGGTAATGAGATCATCAAATCTCATTCATTTTCCGCGAGTCTTCCCGTTAGTTGCTGTAGCTTATGGTATTCCCCTTTGACCTGCCTTGGGAAACGCGGACGCAATAGGCGATCGCTATCCAAATAGCCGAATGCCCTAAAGTAAGTGCTCAAAAGTTCGATGTGGTCTACCATCCACAAATTCCAAAAGTGGGAAAAAACCAGCTTCAGAAAAATGATGGTCCGATGTGAAAGCGTAGGACAGAGTCATAGCAGCCATCATCGAAAAGCTAACACAATCAGTTACGCTCCAGGCCTTGTCTCGATAGTTCCAGAACAGCTGCAGCGCTTCATGCTCAATCTTCTGGCTCACTTCGTAAACGGACATCGGAAGAGTTTGTTTGATCTTGGTATAGGCATCGCAATACTCTGCTCCGTTTTTTTTTAAGCGAGATATGGTTTCATATTCAATCCATTTATGCGTAACCAGTCTACATTGAGTATCAATGAGATACTGTAATATTTCCTTACAGAGGTCGTTTAGTTGGTCACGTGGAAATATGATTCCGTACAACGCGGCCGTATCAATGAAGACCAACGCCATTTACGAAAATCAACGAGGTAGGATATCCAGGATTCGACCCCATGTACCCGGTGCATAGGTAAGATTTGAATTCGAAGAATCTGACCCTATTTTGGGCTGGGTGTTGGAGGTCTCAGTCGCTCCTTGGTATAGAGATAATTGATTCTTATCCACATATCTACTATCTACTTTCGTTGAACCGCTTGTGATATCCATCTCTTCCTCCAATCAATCCACTCTAATACTTATGAATCACTCACTAAGGAATATCCATCCTTGCGAGTAATCGTTGCGATCATGATAGGGCCGCCACATAGTTCTGCGCCTATCACATATCTAAAACGACGGATTGTCAGTTCGACCAGAAATTTCGCATAACCAATTGCGTCCTGCAGTGGCATCGCATTGAATAGAACCGAATACTGAAGTTCTTGGTCGACCCGTGCCATGATGGAACTTATAGTTTCTTCAGGGACCCCCGACTGTTGCATGATTGCGCGAATTGCGTCATCGCGACCGTAGTGAAATCTAACAATCGCATCTGTGAGGCCATACCAATTTGCTCCAAAGTTTGGATTCTCCTCTTGATCGGGCCGCGCTCGATATGGGGCAGTCGTAGGAACCAACATACCATATTCTTCAGGGAAGAACCTAGCCGCGGAGTAACCACCTATCAATAAACCTGTTGGAGGCCTTCCTTCTGGGGGAATCCCAGCAAAAAGCGTATCGGATGACGTTCTCAGAAACCTCCATAGCTCCGTGGCAATAGCTTCAAGGTCTAGGTCTGTTTGGTCGAGCCCCCTGCAGAAAGTGCCATTTTCGAACTCTTCAACTAGGCTAGCGATTGTTCTTTCCCTAAAGGACCCGGCGCCCCACGTCATTATTCCAATCGGCAACTTCCCGAGCTGGAAAAGTTTTCGGCCTGTGAAAAAGACTTTTATAACACTATTTGGGCCTAGTTGGCCTCCAGGCAAAACGGGTGCGCTGAAAACAGTGCTCGCGCTATCTGTTGCTAATACTAGCCCTTCACTTACTTTTACAAGTACACATATGGACATTTTCTCTCCCCTACCGTTCAGAATGATATTTGACTGCGGACATATGCACAAGGTTCTCGTGACCTGTTTTAATCTACTTCCCCGAGACCATGGAGATAGGTCTCCGTAACTTGAATGGACGCGTGCGAGAGTAGCTTTGACACCCGATATAAGTCCCGGTCCTTCCGGTACTCGGTCACGGCATAGAGGTGCCGGAAATCATGGGCGGAATAGGCGGCAGCGATAATCCCTTCTTTGGCAAGCTTCGTTGTCGCCCTAATAATTCTAGTTGAAAGAACAGGTGCGGAAAGGGTGGCAAAGGGCTTCCGGGTATCAAGGCCGGCGCCGCGAATCACTTCGAGGGCTTTGGCTGGAAGCTCCCCACTTATGTCCTTTCCTTTGCTCCTCGCGACGAATCGGCCGGCTCGGATCGCCAGGGAGGACATGGCACCGACGCGAAGGCCCCGATAGAGCATGACGGCGACAGCGGCCCTGGTAGCCGGCTCGAGGGCCTCGAGGATCGCGGCAGCCTCGGTCTCGCTCGGGTATGCGGCTTCCTTGGTTGGCTTCTTCTCTGGCCGCGCCTTTGTGCCCCGGAAAGGGTTTTTAATGCGATTCTCGGAGCGGCGCTCGAGGAAGGTAAAGAAGCTAGAAGCTGCAGCAAGATCCCGACGGATGGAAGCTGAAGCTCTCCCCTCGTGAATGAGCGAATAGGCGTAGTCGTCGGCCTCACGGGGCTTCATCGCCAGGACGGCGAAGCCTGAGCGCTCGGTGAAGCCCTCGAGGCGCTCGAGAGCCGAAGCATAGGCGCGAAGAGTTTGTACGCTCTTCGTCTTTCCGGCTGTCTTGAGGAATGTCTCGCGCTCAGCCTGGTAGTCGATACCGGCGATATCCGCCTTCCGGTCAAGGTCGCGGGCCAGTCGCTGGCCGAGGACCACACGGGCAAGCTTCTCGAGCTGCTCCGGGGCAAGCTCGGCCAGATTCGGCGCCTCACGGGCGATCCGCCGGGCGAGGTCGTCCACGGCGAGAGCTCCGGCAATAGATACCTTCTGGAGCATTGCTTCCATGTCGTCAACCTCCCTCTTTCCCATGGTTTGATAATATAAGATTATCAAACATTTGTCAAGGATTTTTATAACGCGCCAAGCCCATGGTCTTCTCAATTATTGTGCTCTATCATTAACAAGAAGGGAAAACTGGACAAAAATATTAGTCAAAGGGAGTACTTGAAGGAGGGGCGATGGCAAAAATAGACTACTTCCACGATGGATCCTGGTATATAGCCTCTCTCGATGATGGGCGCAACGGCTTCTTTTCGCGGCACGGCGAGACCACCACAGATGGGGGATGGCGCTTTGTCATCCCCGGCAGCATCGAATGGGACGCTATTCACCAGGACATATACTACGCCCACCATAACTTGGATCCGTGCCCAGCGGAGTTGGTGAAGCAGCTATCCCCGCTTCCGCCACCGCCCACCTTCACGCCAATAAAATGGGAGGACAACTTCAAGCCTGTATCCCCCATTCCCGCCGCGGAGCTTCCGGCCCTTTCTGCCCACATTGCCGCGTCAGGCGCGTCCTCTTTCCGTTTCTGGTTTATCCTCGAGGAGGACTTTTACGAGACATATCATGGAGACGGCGAATTCCACTACTTCCATGGACGGGTATTCGATAACGAAGAGGCCGCCGCGGCGTTCACTAACCCCCGCAAGGAGAACGAAAATGAGTGGTGGTACAAGCATGGATCAGGATTCGATGCCAGGTCCGTTGTCTTTCATATCGAAGGAGACCGGATTATCCCCGGAGGTTGTGTCCAAGGGCGCCACGATGATTTCGAGATAGAGGACGTGATACGACGCATCGAGGTCGTCCTAGCGTCGCATGGGAAGATCGAATGGGGAGCACGCTCAAAATAGTGGCAGCCCTAGATGTGGGAGAGTAAGCATAATTCCAAGTATCCAAATGGAGGGATTTATGAAAAAATTTTTCCTAGTCCTCGTCATTGGGTTATTTGTTTCCGGAGCCTGGAGTGAAGGGACAAAAACTGGCGCTGATTGGATTACATGGTCCCCAGAAGCAAAGGCTGCTGCCGTCCAAGAGTTCGCTGCCGGAATAAACATCGGAAGAGAAGCGGTCACAAGTCAAAAAGACAGTCCAGCACATCTTGTGATTTTTCTTAATCATCTTACTTCAGATTCAAAAAAAAGCGAACTAATTCAAGCGTCCATGGATGACTATTTTTCTGCTCCTGACAAGCAAAATATTAGCATAGACTATGCTTTCACAATGGTCTTGATGGAGATGCCATAAAAAAGGCCGGACCTCATCGAGAGGGCCAGCTTGAAGTTCTTAGGTGGGCTTTTCCCCTGGTTTCTTTGGAACTCGCTTCTTAGGAATATGCGTTTTGGAATGCCCCTCTCCGGTTTTGGGATCCCGAACAAATCTCAGTTTTATGGGCCGTGGATGATTTCGGATATCGGCACGGAGAGCTGTTTCAAATTCAAGACTAGCCTCATGTGCCGCTTGGATAGTTTCTCGGGTCCATCCTGCTTCTTTTGCTTGATCCATAAGCGCTCTTGCTTGCTTAAAGAGAATACGAAGGTTATTAGGTTCAGTATTGGGTTGCTTTTTGCTTGACATATCGCTCCCTCCTCGCGCGCGCCGCATGCTGTTTTCTTGGTGACAAAACTAGTTCCCGATAATGTCTCGGGAAGGCCTTCCGGCTCTCCTCGAGGGCGTAAAGAAGCTCGTCTAGAAGCTCGTGGCTCTTTCTCCATCGTTTCAGCGAGCGACAAGAGACACCGCAAACAGGGAGAGCGGACTCGATAGTATGCCCTCCCACGGTTATCAAAAGGCCGAGCCGCACAACGAGCACAGGACTATATTTTGTAGGCCTTCCTCCGGGGTGACGGGGACGGCGAAGCCGAGCACTCTTGATTGGCGATGGACCACAGGAGCGGAAAAAAGAATTATCTAGCCCGTCTCTGGCTGCCTCGCTTATGCGAAGAAAGATATTCAGTATATCCATGCGGAATCGTCTACGAAGGGGATCACAACTACACCGAAAGGGGGAACAGTAGTGGTCATGGTAGAGGCGATAGGTGAAATCTCTAAGCTTATCCCGATCACGCAACAGTCCGCCCATGAATGCCTCAGCGTAGGTAAGGGTTATCTTCTTGGCGGCTTCCTTCCGGTTCATTTCTGAATTCTACTCACCACCCCTATGCGCGAATAGAGGCCCTAGGCAGCATTCAATTTGCTAAACAAGAAAAAATTCACAGGGCAGGCAAGAAAACGCATTCACAACCCGGCGTGGTCAATACACGGAAAATTCAAAAGGGGCGAAAGATCGGGAAGCAGCACATTCCGGGATGTGATTTCGGCCTTGTCTCCAAGACGGTCTTGGCATAGCATAGAACTTCGGAGGAAATAAAATGGAAAACCGAAACCTCTTTGCTGTTGTAGTGCTTACTTTCTTTGTCGCAGTGAGTACGGCATATACACAGACAACTGATTTCTTTGATCTTGTAACGTCCGGAACACCGAAGGATGTCCAAGCCGCTATTTTCAAGGGTGCGGATGTGAATGCGCGGACCTTGGCCGGCTGGACCCCGCTGATGTTCGCCGCTAGGTATGATAGGAACCTTGACGTTATCACGGCGCTCCTGAAGGCTGGTGCGGACGTGAATGCTCGAGATTCCAAAGGCGAAACCCCGCTGATGTTCGCAGCCGAGCATAACCCGAACCCCGATGTGGTTACCACGCTCTTGAAAGCCGCTGCAAATGTGAATGCGCGGAGCTCGAGTGGCGATACCCCGCTGATGCTCGCCGCTATGAGCAACCCAAATCCCGACGTGGTCACCACACTTTTGCAGGCTGGCGCTGATGTGAAGGCGAAAGACAATATTGGGGCAACTGCCTTTGATTATGCGCAAGGAAATGAAAAACTAAAAAAAACCAAAGCTTATTGGGCACTTAACGACGCACAGTACTAGAGGAGTCGCTCTACGCCGGGGCCTCCATCTCAATCTCGTTCTCTATGGCCTCCGTTACGAAGTCGTTCAAGGATTCCCCGCGGGACTTTGCTTTAACTGGCCAGGTCTTTTCTACTGGCTCGGCTTCGGAAGTATGCAGAAACGAAGAGACCACAAAGTTGCTAAAGCTGCTAAACTCGCCCCCCTCGCGGCACCATGTCTAGGTCAGTACTTTTGCAAGTTTGGCAACTTTGCGCCCTGTATCGCCCATAGGAAGCCGCAAAGATGAGGCCCTCGCCTTTTAGTTTCCCGAGATCGCGAGAAACAGAAGACAGCTCACGGCCTACAATTTCGGCGATAGCCGCGGTCTTTATACCGTCCTCCCCCGCCTCGCGGACTACCGTGAGGATTGCGCGACGCTCGGGAGTCAGCCGGGCCTCTCTCGGGTTCTCGTCGATGACTACGAAGCCGAGAGGCGCCGAGCGAAAGCCGAGGGCGATTTCCCTATACTCGACATCGTTTCCAGCTACGACAAGGCTCGCTTTATCGTTGCCGAGGGGCCGGTTTAGTCCGAGAATGACATCGCACGTTGCTACGAATCCGACGGAGCCAAGGATTGAATCGGTGGCACTTCGCCCTTCGGCCTTGGAATTGTGGGCGAGGAGCAGCACACAAACGTCAAGGCGCTTTGCGAGCTCGCGAATCGGGCCGAAAGCATCATAGGCGGCGCCGTAGTCATTCCAATCGCTCCCAGTCGCGCGAATCTTCGGCGCCATGTCCACGATAACCAAGCCATAAGCCCCGGATTCGATAGCAACTTCAATGTCAGCCAAGGCTTCGGGGCCTTGTGCCCAATTGAAAGCGAAGTCTACGCCGTCGAGAACCGGGCAGTTCATTTTCTGATAACGTGTTTGAATCGTTCGCTCCGAAATTTCCAGCGACAAGAAAAGAACGCGAACGGCCATTGTGCGGAATCTTCCGAGGAAGGGGCGCCCCTCCGCTACGGCGGCGGCCAGGTCGAGGGCGAGGAGCGTCTTCCCTGCGGCCTTCGCGGCGGAGAGTACCGCGGTTCCTCCACTCGGAAGGATGCCCTCAACTAGCCAGAGTATAGGCGGGAATGTTGCCGCCATGAGTTCGGAGCCGCTTATAATTCGAGGAAGCCTTTCGGCTCGGGCGCGCCGGGTCTCCTCAGCGATGAGGATATCTAGGGCCTCGGCGTATTCGCCTTCTCCTGCGGGCTCGGTCATCGGTTTGGGTGCGAGGACACTTCCGATAGCCTCGAATCGGAATACATCAGCAGCGGGCTTGTCTTTGATTGTCGCAAGGCGCACTCGCGCGTCGGCTTCAGCCTTGAATACGGCTGCGAGCTCGGTGCCCGAAAGATGGAACTCGGCAACCCGTGCGGCTGCGGACTGTGCTTTAGCGACGCGCTCAGGTGGAATTGTCGAGAATTCCGGCGTGAAGTAGTTGGGCAGTTTGACGAGGTTCTCGGCTTCGCGTTTGAGATCGGCGAGGACACTATAGAATGCCCCCTTGACGGTATCGCGAGATGGCGAAGAGTGCGCCATGTTCATCACTGCCCCCTATCCGCACGAGGAGCGACGACGCGCAACACTGAGGCAGGGGATAATTCAACACCCGAGACAGGGTAGACCCTTGGAAGGCCGTGCTGCAGCAAGGGTTTTGAGCTATCCGGGCCTTTTAGCCTCATCATTAAATCTCGTCTTCGCGTCCTCTCTACCTCCGACAACGGCGTAACTCCTTTGTGTTGTCGTAGCCATGATTCAAGGGCCTCCGCGCGCGGGCGCTCTGGGTCGAGACCTCGAAGACCTTTTGAGACCTTCACCTTCCGTAGAAGCATCGAGACCGTAAAGCAAGTATTCGGGACAATGCCAACCCTAACGATACGACGTTGTACCGTTGTGATTGTAATCCCGGAGCGCTTGCATATCTCTTCCCCCGGATACCATATGGCTTTTTCAAGGGTCGAATCGTCAGCACAAAGGGGCGCGCTGCATGTCGTAAAATGGGGGCATTTCATGATATCCCCCGATCCGCGCGAGGGGCGACTATGCGCGAGACTTCGGCACCGAGGCGGACTCGGCCTATATCGCCATCATGGAGGACGACGGAAAGGCTTATTTCTCCGTGATCCGGGGCATCGCGGAGAAGTTGCATGAGGTAGGGACGCAATACTTCAAATAGGCGAGTGGCCTTGGTGTCCGTTGTGACGGGGGGCGGCATAGTCAGGCCTCATTATTATCGCTCGAAGGGCTAGAAACAGAAGGAAGCACAGTCGCCGCTGTTAATGCCTCGAGATCTGATTGACGGATGCGAACTGTTTTTCCGAGACGAATTCCAGGAACGCGCCCATCAGTCGTCATTCGCCGAAGGGTAACTAGGCTTACCCTAAGGTAGGAGGCAGCTTCGGCAGGAGTGAGAAGGGGAGACGGAAAGTCACGCATGGGGAACCCCACATTGCCAATTATGGCGTACCGTGTGGGCCCGCTCTATCGTGGGTAAGGGGCGCCACAAGAGTATTCCTCATCTCGCGTAATGAAAGCTGAGGAAGTCCTTGTGGGTCTTCAAGGATGTCGTATTACTACGAAAAATCGTAGCTGAATCTGAACCTCATTACGCAAAACATTCGATAAGGCCGGATTCACGACAAAAGGATTTTACTAATGCTAAGAAAAATAATCAAGAGAAATCAAAAAAATAAATATCGGATATTACCAAGCAACTAAAAACTTGAGATATCGAAAATGAATTTCACGATTAAGCGATGAGCTCTGCGAATACCTCTCCCGTCGCTACACCTAGGCGTGCAAGATCGCCTTCGGCTATATGGTCCGCGTAGTGTTCGAGCATCGCAGTTGTCTTGTGCCCTGTCGCGCGCTGCACTGCCTTAGCGTCGAGGCGGTCGGTCATGGTCTTGGCATACCAATGGCGCCAGCTATGAAAATCGACACCGCGAGCGCGATACTCGGCGAGTACCTTCTCTCGGTCTTCCTCCTCGTCCCATTTTTTACCATTCATCGAGACGAGGGCCTTCCTCATACCGAGTAGGATCCTATTCGCGTCGAGAGGGCTATCCGGGGCGCGGCCGGCAAAGGCGAAGCGCTCGAGGCATACGGGGTGCTTGCTTTTTTCCTCGAGGGCAAGGAGGGCAGTGCGGACAGTCGGCAAAAGGGGAACCTCGCGGGACTCGCCGTTCTTTGTAGATTTCAGGCCGTCGCGAATGCTGTACGAGTGCCGGATAAAAAGGCGGTCCTCGCCTATATCCTCGTGACGGAGGGCTAGAATCTCCCCGAGGCGAGCGCCCGTCGTCATAGCGACGAGGCAGGCGACACGGGCGCGCTCATCTTCCCATGCTGTAGAGAAAAGCGCCTTCACTTCACCAGGCTCGAGAATACCGCGGCGCTTACTCTGCCCCGAGAAGCCACGCAAACCGCGTGTGGGGTCATTCGGTATGATCTCGTTGGCTGCGGCCCATCGTAGGGCCGTTGTAGCGGCGCTGAGGTCCTTATTGACTGTTCCCGCGGCGAGTCCCTTCGCTTTCAGGGCTAGGCCGAGGGCTACGAGGTGAGAGCGTTTCACTTCGCCCAAGGCGAGGCCGGGAGGGAGTAAGTCTCCTATCTCGCGGGCGCGGCCCTCCATATCTTGGCAATGCCGCCGTGTCGCGCGCTGTCCGTGAGCGAGACGTTCGCGGATATAGGGGCTATCATATTTCCAAAACGCGCGAAGCCAGGCGCCGAAGGGATCGACTGACGGCCCGCTTTTCGCTCGGGCATCGAAGGTGATAAGGCCACGGGCGCGGAGTTCTTGCACGATGCGGAGCGCGTCGGATGCCGTGAGGGGCGTCTCTCGCACAACACGGAGGGCCGCTTCAATGCCGGCGGCCTCGATGATACTCCGGCGCTCGCCTCCTCTTTCCGGTTGGCCGTTGCGCGCCCATTCATCGGCGATAAGGAGAGCCTCATCCCGATCTCGTGTTCTTGTCGAGCGAGACGTTAGCCGCTCGCCTCTAGGCCCGAGCATTTCCGCGTAATAAACCCCAGTGTGGCGCTGAAAAAGGTAAAACCGGCGCATCCTATCCCCGTTTCCCGCAGGTCTTCCCGCAGGTTCTGGTAAGATGGGCGGCGCCGGTTTTCCGGTGGCCGTAAGTCCTTATCCTGTAAAGCCGAGATCCGGAATCGAACCGGACACCTGCGCATTACGAGTGCGCCGCTCTGCCAAATGAGCTATCTCGGCGTGCGGGGAGACTATAGCCGAACCGCGAGGCCAAAATCAAGGGGAAGGTCCGGCAGGGGCAGGGCTGGAGTACATGAACATTCACACGAACCTAGGCCTTTTGGCCCGATGATGAATTTCTATGCAGAGAAAATGAATTTTCATTCTACACCACAAATTAGGAATCTCA
>JBEKVO010000066.1:0-15229 GCA_049513895.1 Rectinemataceae bacterium
TGCTTCCTCAAGTTCTACACCGCTCAAACCGCCGTTCCCTCAATGAGTTCGGGGTAAACAATTTTCACAGCCCGACATTTCCCATTTCAGAACAAGAAGATGGGAACAGCGCTAATGACTCAGGAAACCTCTATTAACCCTTTCAGGGTTGGTTCCCTGAGGGCTAAATCTAAGGGAATAACTCGTTTTCGAGGAACGAAAACGAGTTATTAGAGATGCCCTATAACTATTTCTACTTTCAAAGCGAGGATATCCGAGCAACTGCGGAAAATACGGCGCGGCGAGAGTATTCTAATTTCGGACAGGGAGACTCCGACGATCGAGCACGATCCCCTCGAGTATCTATTGTTTCATCGCCACCGGAAAATCAGGAACGTTGGGCGGTTTCGTCATCGTCGGAGTCTGCTTACCTCCCGTCAGCTCCTTCACCCGCTCGGACAGGTAGAGGTCGAGCCTGTCGACCGTCACGCTCCCGCCCTGACCATATGCGGCCTTTCCCGACAGGCCCTCGAGGAGGGCCTTCGTGAAGGCGCCGTTGTCCCAGGCTGGGTCCTCGTAGGAGTACTGGCTCCCCGCGGTCGAGGCGAAGACGATGGCCCCGTTCTCCGCGGAGGCGAGCTCGTTGATGACCGCCCCGATGTCGCGCTCGGCGCCCCCGGCGCGTCGGCCGGCCATCAACTCTCCGGAATGGCAGGTGTCGATGAAGAGCAGGACCTTGCCCGCGATGGACGATACCGCGGCTTTGATGTCGGAGAAAGCCACCCCGCTACCCTTGAGCCTGTCGACGTCGGCTTCCACGGGGAGATAGTAGTAATTGCCGCTCGAATCGTTGATGCCGTGTCCTGAGAGGAAGATCACCGCGATGTCCTTGCTCGTCGTCCGCTTCCGTATCCAGTCCAGGCCGTCGAGAATGCCGTCCTTGTCGGCCCTGGCGTCGGCGAGGACCTTGGTCTCGACACCACGGTACAGCCCACTGCCCTTGGCGAGCAGGGCCGCAAGGTCCTGAGCGTCTTTGGCTGCGTAACTCAAGCGATAGCCCGGCTTCGCGTAGGCCGAGACGCCGACCGCGAGGACATAAAGCTGGGGCTTTATGAGGGACTCGCCCTGGGCGGCCGCGGAGCCCTTCCAGACGAGACTCAGGCTCCTCGCCTCCGAGGAGCCATTCTTATTTACGGCTATGAGGGACACCGTGCAGTCGCGGGCGGGAAGGGTCAGGTCGATACTCTCATCGGTATTCGCGGAGGCAAGGACGGTGAGACCGCGCTCGCCCTCGAGCGGTCGTCCGTCGACGAGCGCCTTGACCCAGGCGACGGGGGCATCGTCAGGTGCGCGCAGGCTATAGCGCAGGGTAACCGTGTCCGAGTTGAAGACGCTCCCCGGGTCGGGACTGATGATTGTGACGATGGGCGGACGCTGGTCCAGGATGGAGACGGATTCCTCACGATTGCCGGTCGCGGCATTGGCGGAGGCGAGGGCCTGACCCTCGTCGAGGGTGTCGAGCATGAGACTGACGACGTCCGGTCGGTAGTAGGTCCCGCGGAAGCGGGAGGCGGGGAAAAAATCGGCCGCCGCGTCCTTGCCGCCGTTCACCTGCCAGCCGATGAGGTCCTCCCCGCCGGCCGAGCAGTCGTAGTAGCCGGAGGGGGTCCAGAGCACCCAGCGCTTCCCATCCGCGTGAGGGAAAAACGCGAGGAGCTCCCGGCCATCCGTCATGCGGTGGAAGCGGATCGTGCCGTCGCCGTAGGCAGCCACGCCGATCTTTCCGTCCGCGGAGACATTGACCGCTCGAACGATTCCCGGTGCCGTCTTCCGCCAGATCTGCTTCCCCTTGGAATCGAAACAGCGCAGCGACCACTCCGCCCCCAGCAGAAACCGTGAAGCACCCGGCACCACGGCCAAGGCGTGCGAATATTCGTTTTTCTGGATCGGCAAGGGTTTCCCGTCAAGTTTGGGATTGAGCATATTTTTCCAACCCGTGATCGGAAGGGAGCTTGTGTCCGGAAGGTCCAGGCCCGAGCCATCCGCCCCTATCTGGCGTATGCCTAGATCGAAGGTGGCGGGGCGCTTGCCCCATCGCGCATAAGCATAGGCGAAAACTCGTGCATCGGAGGAAAGGCGCAAGCAATTCGGGTCGTTTCTGTAATCCGCTATGTCGGGCTTGAGGCAGAACGAGAGCTCCCCTTGCGGAGACAGCTTGCTTAGGACTGGCTCATGCGTGCTTACGAGGAAGGAACCATCAGGTAGGCCTTTCAGGTCGGTGATCGTGTTACCCGCTCCGACATCCAAATCCCGGTAGGGTCCTCGTCCCGTTTTCTGCCATATGCGCAGGACATATTGATTGCCTTGATTCCAGCTCCTTCCTGCGGCCAGGGAACGACCGTCAGATGAAAAGGCGACACCGAGAGTTCTCCCATTGTCCGAATCGTTGTTTTTACAGTTAAAAGAAAAGGAAAGGTCACTGTCGGATATGGAGAAGACCTCTACCTTGGAGCTGTCATCGAAGCCGCAGGCCAGCAATTTCCCATCCGGAGAAAAACACAAACCGTACGGTTTTTTACCGCCACGAAACGGGGCTTTAGCAATGAGCCCCGGAGGCTGAAGCCGGTACAATCGCAGGAATCCATCATAAGAAGAGGCGGCAGCGTGACGCCCGTCTTTGGAGAATACAATTGAATAGCTGTCGCTCCCATAGTCCCGGTCGGCATAGACCTGGCTCCAAGTCCTTGTATCGTATACCCGGATGCCACTCTTGCCCCACAGGGAGCAGGCCAAAAGCGATCCATCTGAAGAAAAACTCAAGTGCTCAATGACTGCTTCGAATCCGCTGAGCCGACGGACCAGCACCCCGCTTTGCCTATCAAAGATGTAAATAGAAGCGCTCTTGTCCCAGTAAAAGCCGGTATGGCCACCTAAAGCGATGGTATTTCCGTCGGGGGAGATGGCGCAGGCCCGAAGCAATCCCTCATTCCCGGGCCCCAGGGGCACACGGAAGGTTTTTATCAACCTCCCTTCGGCATCCCATAGGCGAGCGCTCTTGTCGCCCGAGGCGGTGAGGAACCATCGGGCCTGAGCGTCGGTCGAGATTCTCCAAATGGTGTCGGTGTGTAATCCCGTCTCCAAAACCAGGAATGGATCGGTCGGCGGCTCTTCTCCAAATAGGCACGAGAGAACAAAAACGCATGCCAGAATCATCGCCGTTTTTTTCATTTAGTTTCTCTCCCCTGTGGATGGCTGAGCGGCAATCGCCGCGATACGGCAACGCAGAAGAACATGGGGACGGCCCAGCCTCACTCATCGAAGCTTTCGTTGAATCGCCCGAATAGCTCTCTCAGCTTGGCGGCGGACGCGGCGCCGACGGGCTCCCTTCTGGCGGACCCGCTGGCGGCGAGCTCCCATGCCCTATCGATGATCTCGAAAGCGGCGCGGGGCCTGCCGAGGGCCCTCGCGCTCGCGGCCCGTTCCGCGAGGAGGCGTCCCCCGTCGGCCAGCCAGTGATAGACGATCTCGAGGGCCGCGGAGGGATCGGCCGCGATTTCCGCCGCCCCGCCCGCGACGGCGTAGTCGGCGTTTCCGGTCTCCTGGCCGGGAAGCATGTCGACGAAGAGGAGAGGCAGGCCCGCGGCCAGGGACTCGGTGACGATGAGGCCCCCCGCCTTGGCCATGACGAAATCGGAAGCCCGCATCATGGCGGGCAGGTCGTCGACGAAATTGTAGAGCCGGGCGGGCAGGTGCCATTCGCGGTCGCGCATCCGGGCGAACAGCCCGTCGTCGCCGCCCGCCACGGCCGCTATCTGCAGGGGCAGGCCCGAGTGGTTAAGCGCGTCGAGGATGTCGTCCAGCCTATCGACGCGCTTCGAGCCGACGGCGAGAAGGGTGGTCATGCCGGGGCTCCAACCGAGCTCGGCGCGGATTTCCGACTCGCTTCGCGTCTCTTCCGAGATGCGAGGATGGACGGGTATGCCGATCACCTCGACCTTCTCGGGGAGGATGCCCGCGCCCAGGGCGAGGTCGCGCACGATCTCCGTCGGCACGACCGTCAAGTCGGCATCTCCCGTGAACCATATCTGGTGGACCGTCGCCAGGTCGGTCACGACGCAGACGACGGGGACGAAGGCGCGCCTCAGGGTGAACAAGGCGTTGAGGGGGGCCTGGTAGAGCGGAAACGTGGAGACGATGACGTCCGGCTTGAAGCGTAGGACTATGTCGCGCATCGCGCGAAAAAGGAGGACGCGCAGGGCGTTCTCCATCATGCGGCTCGCGAGCGCGGAATCGCTGAAGTCGTAGGTGAACTTATAGAGCGCGGCCGCTTCCCTCGCGACGCGGTCGTAATCGGACTGCACGTCTCGGAGCCATGTCGGCGTCTTCTCGTTGTCGAGGGGGTTCGCGACCTCGTAGACGCATTCGCCCCCGTGCCTCTCCTCAAGCGCCGCCGCCAGGGCCTTGGCGGCGCTTCGGTGCCCGAAGCCCGTGTCCGCCGTGAGGATCAGGATCCGCTTCTTCCCCGTCATCCGTATCTTCCGCTTATGTAGTCGTCGGTGCGCCCGTCCTTGGGGTTCGTGAATATCTCGCCCGTGGGGCCGAACTCGATCATCTCGCCGAGGAGCATGTAGCCGGAGTAGTCGGAGATGCGCGCGGCCTGCTGCATATTATGCGTGACTATCGCGATCGTGTAGTCCCGTTTCAGCTCGAGCATGAGCTCCTCGACTTTGGCGGTAGCTATGGGATCGAGGGAGGAGCAGGGCTCGTCCATGAGGATCACCTCGGGTTCGACGGCGACCAGACGCGCGATGCAGAGTCTCTGTTGCTGGTCCAAGGGAAGGTCGAGGGCGCTTTCGTCCAACTTGTCTTTGAGCTGGTCCCAGAGCCATGCGGCCCGGAGACTGCGCTCGACGGTCTCGCGCACCCGCTCCGAAGCCCTGCGGCCGCCCTTG
This sequence comes from Rectinemataceae bacterium, assembly GCA_049513895.1. Taxonomy (GTDB): domain Bacteria; phylum Spirochaetota; class Spirochaetia; order Treponematales; family Rectinemataceae; genus UBA1306. The sequence goes on from JBEKVO010000066.1 coordinate 4,932, forward strand.
ATGCCCTCGACGCGGCGTCGACCAAGGCTTCCCTCGACGCGAAGGCCGAAGGCGACATTGTCGTAGACGGAGAGGGGAAAGGGATTGGGCCTCTGGAATACCATGCCGACGCGCTTGCGCAGGGCCGAGACATCCACGTCCGCGGCATGGATGTCCGCGCCGTCGAGGAGGACGGAACCCTCGATCCTGACGCCCCGGATGAGGTCGTTCATCCGGTTGAGGGAGCGGAGGAGGGTGGATTTGCCGCAGCCGCTCGGCCCTATCAGCGCGGTTATCTTCCTCGCCTCGACCGCGAGGCCCACGTCCTTTAAGGCGTGGAAGGCGCCATAATGGAGGTTGAGGCCGATCGTCTCCATCTTCGGCGAGCGAAGCTCGCCCGGCGAGCCGCGGTCGGCGACCGACCGGTTTCCCGGCGGGTCCCGGTCGGCGACGCTCATCCGAACCTCCCGGTCACGTAGTCCTCGGTGCGCCTGTCGGAAGGGTTCGTGAAAATGCGCCCCGTCGGGCCCATTTCTACGAGCTCGCCCATGAGGAAGAAGGCGGTCTCGTCGGCCGCCCGCGCCGCCTGTTTCGTGTTGTTGGTGACCAACAGGATGGTATAGTGCTCCTTGAGAATGACTAAGGCCTCCTCGATCTTGGCTGTGGACACGGGGTCGAGGCCGGAGCAGGGCTCGTCGAGGAGAATGAGCTCGGGCCGCATCGCGAGGGTGCGGGCCAGGCAGAGCCGCTGCTGCTGTCCGCCGGAGAGCTTCAGCCCCGAGCCGCCGAGCCTGTCCTTCACCTCGTCCCAGAGGAAGGCGGACTTCAGGCTCGACTCGACGAGCTCGTCCAATTCCGCCTTCGCCTTCGGCGAGGGTTTGCGAATCGCATCGCGATTCGCGGGGTTGCGCCTTGAGATATCATCGCGAATCGCATCGCGATTCACGGGGTTGCGCCCCAGGCGCAACCGCGGGCCATACGCAACATTGTCGTAGACGCTCATCGGCAGGGGCATCGGCATCGCGAAGACCATGCCTACGCGCCTGCGCAGAGCCACGGGGTCGCGGGAAGAATGGTAGATGTCCTCGCCGTCCATCAGGACCCTGCCCTCCGTGCGGCAGCCCGCTTTCAGCTCGTTCATCCGGTTCAGGGCCCGCAGGAAGGTGGTCTTGGCAGAGCCCGAGGGACCGATGATGCCCAGTATCCGGTTGGCGGCCACGTCGAGACTGACGCCCTTCAGCGCCATTTCCTTGCCGAAAAAAACCTTGAGGTCTCGCACCACGACTTTCGGCGCGTTCATAGGCTCTCACTTTTCTCGACGAGCGAAGCTCGCCGTCGTTCGTCGCCATTAAGAGCTGGATGTTCCGCGGGGTTCACCGCGCCCTCCTCGCGATGAATCGATGCATGAGCCAATACGTGAGGATGTTGACCGCGAGGACGGCGATGACGAGGACGGCGGCGGTGCCGTAGGCCTTCTCGCTCGAGATGCCCTCGCGGGCGAGGATGTAGAAGTGCACGGCCATCGTGCGCACCGAGTCGAAGGCGCCCTTGGGCAGCCGGAAGGAAGAGCCGGCCGTGAAAATGACCGCGGCGGTCTCGCCGATGGAACGGCCGAAGCTCAGCATGATTCCGGTCACGATGCCTGGGAGGGCGCCGGGCAGCACCACCTTGCGCACGGTCTCCCAACGAGTAGCGCCGAGGGAAAGGCTCACCTCGCGCCAAGATTGGGGCACGGACCGGATAGCCTCCTCGGCGGTGCGGATGAGGGTGGGAAGGACCATGATGGCCAGGGTGAGGGCGCCGGCGAGGAGGGACCAGCCCATGCGAAGCGTGGTGACGAAGAAGATATAGCCGAAAAGGCCGAAGATGATGGAAGGGATGCCCGCGAGGCAGTCGGTGCCGAAGCGTATCGCCCGCGTCAGATTAGTCTCGCGCGTGTATTCGGAAAGGTAGACGGCCGTACCGATACCGAGGGGGAGGGCGACCGCTACGGCCATGAGCGACAGGAGGAGGGTTCCGACTATCGCGGGGAATATTCCCCCCTCCTTGCCCATGTTCCTCGGTCTGGAAAAGAGGAAACCGAGGCTGACCTGGGGCAGGCCCTTTCCCAGGACAAAGCCGATGATGAAGAAGACGATCAGCAGGGTGAGGAGGGTGGCTCCGCCCAGAAGGGCCACGGCGACTCGTTGGCTCAACTTGTGGGCGTTCATCGCCGAAACGTCCTTCTCTTGAGCGCCGCGGTCGCTATGCCGTTGAGGATCACGATGACGATGAAGAGAACGATGCCCGTGGCGAAGAGAGCCTGGCGATGGAGCCCCGTCGCGTAGCCCATCTCGAGGGCGATGTTGGCGGTCAGCGTGCGCGCCGAGTCGAGGGGGGAAAGCGGCATCTTGACGGCGTTGCCCGCCACCATGATGACGGCCATGGTTTCGCCGATCGCGCGGCCCATCCCGAGAATCGTGCCCGCAAGGAGGCCCGAGCGCGCCGCCTTGAGCACGACCATATGGACGGCCTGCCAGCGGGTGGCGCCCAGGGCCAGCGCGCCTTCGCGGTAGCTCTGCGGGACGGCGCCCAGGGAGTCTATCGCGATGCTCATGATCGTGGGGAGGATCATCACGCCTAGGACGATGGCCGCCGCGAGCACCGAGAGGCCCGGACCGCCCGCGGTTCGCCTGATGAAGGGCGCGAGAACCATCACGCCGATGAAGCCGAAGACGACGGAAGGTATGCCCGCAAGGAGCTCGATGGCGGGCTTCACGATGCGCATCAGCGGCGGAGGGGAGAACTCGGAGAGGAAGACGGCTCCGGCCATGCCCAGGGGCGCCCCGACGAGAAGGGCGCCGAAGGTGACCCAGAGCGAGGAGAGGATCATCGGGAAAATGCCGTAGTGGCCCGAGTCGGGCCGCCAATCCGAGGAGAGGAGAAAATCGCCCAGGCCCACCTTGAAAAGGAAGGGAAGGCCTTCCTTGAATATAAAGGCCGCGATGACAAGGAGGCAGAGGATGGTGGTGCAGGCGACCGCGAGAAAGATCCTCGGGGCGGCCTTATCGCTCGTCGACGTCATTTCGCATCCCGCGATATCTTCGCGGGGAGCAGGCCTTCGGCCTTGATCGACGCCTGGCCCTCGGCCCCGAGCACATAGTCGATGAAGCCCTTGGAATTGCCTGCGGGCTCGCCTAGAGTTAGAAGATATATCGGCCGGACCAGGATATATTCGCCACCCAAGATGAGCTCGGTCGTGCATGCCTTCCCATCGACCGCGATAGCCTTGATCTTTTCGTTCAGAAGCCCGTAGGACAGGTAGCCGATCGCGTTTGCGTCATTCGCGACGGTCTCGCGCACGGTTCCGTTGGAATCCTGGATAATAGCCGAGTCGGCGAGATCGAAGCGCCCCAGTATCGTCTCGAAGGATGAGCGCGTCCCCGAGCCCGATTCGCGGGAAACGACGGTTATCGGCGCGTCGACCCCGCCGAGCTCCTTCCAGTTCCTGACCTTGCCTAGGTATACATCCCGTATCCGCGCCATCGGGAGATCGGCTACTTTATTCGATGGATTCACGATGACCGCGATCCCGTCCCGCGCCACTACGAAGCCGGTCAGAGCTTTGGCATCCGCGGGAAGCTCGACGAGATCCGCCATCCCGATCTGCGCCGCTCCGTTCAGGGCGGCGCTGATGCCGACGGCAGATCCCCCGCCCTGGACCGTGACATTGACATCGGGGTGGGCGGCGTTGTACTCCTCGGCCAGCTTCTCGGCGAAGGGCTGAAAGGCGGTGGAGCCGGCGAGAGTCACCGATGCCCCCCTGCCCGCGCATGCGGCGCATATCGGCAAAAGGCAGCACGCGATCACGGGGATCCTCAGGCGCATCGTGCCCCAAGCTTATACCTAAAACACGCTCGAGGGGCAAGCGCCTTCCCGGCGCTGACTTGACGGGGCCTCTTGTTTTTAGCCCTGGCAGTCGCTATTTTATCCATAGAACGATTCATGCCGGTAGATTCAGCGTTGGAGGGCGAGGTACTCACCAGGACCGATGAGGAACCCAAGGAGCCCGACGAGTACAGGGTCATTCTCATCAACGACGATTATACAACGATGGAATTCGTCGTGACGGTCCTCATGACGGTTTTCCATAAATCCCTTCCCGAGTCGACCAGAATAATGCTGGACGTGCATAAAAAGGGGAAAGGAACCGTGGGCGTCTATAGTTTTGATATTGCCGTGACGAAGATCAATCAGGTGCAACAGATCGCACGGCAAAATGGTTTTCCACTCAAGTGCACCATGGAGAAGGCGTAGGTGAAGGTCAGCCAGGAAGTCCAGGCCATTTTCAATGCCGCGTACAACGAGGCGAAGCTCCGCAATCACGAATATCTCACCCCGGAGCATATCCTCTACGCGTCACTATCCTTCGAGCAGGTTCGCTCCATATTGGAGGCCTGCGAGGCGGACGTGGAGCAGCTGCGGAGGGGCATGGAAGCCTATTTCGAGCAGAAGATTCCGCAGGTCAAGAACACCGAGCCGGTTCAGACCGCGGGCTTCCAAAGCGTCATCGAACGCGCCGTCCTCCAATCCCAGGCCGCGGGCAAGGAAGAGGTCGAGGTCGCTGACGTCCTGGTCTCTCTTTACGACGAAGAACGCAACTATTCCGCATACTATCTCCGTAAGTCAGGAGTCAAGCGCCTCCAGCTCCTCGAGGTCATTTCCCACGGAGACGGCCCCGAGGGCGAAGCCTTCGAGGACGAGGACGAGGAGGAAGAGGAAGAGGAGGAGGGCCGAGAGGAGCCGACCGAGCGCAAGCCCAAGGCAACGGGCCGCATGAATCCCCTCGAGCGTTTCGCCTCGGACCTCACCAAATCCGCGCGCGAGGGCAAGCTCGAGCCCGTGATAGGCCGTCAGGCCGAGATCGAGCGCACCGTGCAGGTGCTCTGCCGCAGACTCAAGAACAACCCCATCCACGTCGGAGACGCCGGGGTAGGCAAGACTGCCATCACCGAGGGACTCGCCCAGCGCATCGTCACCGGCGACGTCCCGCCCCGCCTTCGGGACTATACGATCTATGCCCTCGATATGGGCGCCCTCCTCGCGGGCACCAAATTCCGAGGCGATTTCGAGGAGAGGGTAAAAAAGGTCGTCGACGAACTCCTGAAAAAGGATAAGTCCATACTCTTCATAGACGAGATCCACACTATCGTCGGGGCCGGCGCCGTGTCCGGAGGCTCCCTCGACGCGTCCAACCTGCTGAAGCCAGCCCTCACCTCCGGCAAGCTGCGCTGCATCGGCAGCACGACCTATGAGGAATACAATAAGTTTTTCGAGAAGGACAGGGCCCTCTCGCGACGTTTCCAGAAAATAGACATCGTCGAACCCAGCCAAGGCGAGACGGTCGAGATACTCAAGGGCCTTCGCGTCAAGTACGAGGAGTACCACAAGGTCCGCTACTCCGACGAGGCCCTCGAGCTCGCCGTCAGGCTCTCGGCCCAGTACATAACCGAGCGCCGTCTCCCCGACAAGGCCATCGACGTGATCGACGAGGCCGGCGCATGGGCGCGGATGAACGCCTACAAGACCGGAACCGACGCCATACCCACGGCCGGAGCCGACGGATCGGCGGCCGCCCAAACCGAGACGGCCACCCTCGACATAAGTCCCAAGGAGATCGAGGTCGTCGTCGCCAAGATCGCGCGCATTCCGGAGCGCTCTGTGTCCATGTCCGAGAAGGACAAGCTCGCATCCCTCGAGGCCGACCTCAAGAGCGACGTGTTCGGCCAGGATAGGGCAGTCGAGTCGGTGGTCAAGGCGGTCAAGCGCTCCAGGGCAGGCTTCCGCTCGCCGGACAAGCCCGTAGCCAACTTCATGTTCGTCGGTCCCACGGGCGTCGGCAAAACCGAGCTCGCCAGGCAGCTCGCCCAGCACATGGGCATCAGCCTGCACCGCTTCGACATGTCCGAATACCAGGAAAAGCACACCGTCTCCCGGCTCATCGGATCTCCCCCGGGCTACGTGGGCTACGAGGAAGGCGGCCTCCTCACCGACGCCATCCGCAAGACCCCCCACGCGGTAGTCCTCCTCGACGAGATCGAGAAGGCCCACCCCGACGTGTACAACATTCTCTTGCAGATAATGGACTACGCGACTCTCACCGACAACCAGGGCCGGAAGGCGGACTTCCGCAACGTCATCCTTATCATGACGAGCAACGCGGGCGCCCGCGACATCGGCAAGAGCCTCATCGGCTTCGGCGAGCGCGCGATGACCGACACGGCCCTCTCCGAGGCGGTCGAGCGCGCCTTCACGCCCGAGTTCCGCAACCGCCTGGACGCCGTCGTCCACTTCGAGAACCTCCCGCCCGAGATCATCGAGCGCATCGTCGTCAAGGCGATAGACGAGTTCCGCGTCCAGCTCGCAGAAAAGAAAGTCGAGCTCGAGGCCACGCCGGCCCTCATCAAGCACCTCGCCGAGAAAGGCTATTCGCGGGAGTTCGGGGCGCGCAATATCGGCCGTCTCGTCGAAGACAAGATCAAGACCTTCTTCGTCGACGAAGTGCTCTTCGGTCGCCTGGTCGAGGGCGGGAAGGCAGTGGCCGATCTGGTCGACGGCGAAGTCTCGATAAGCGTATCGTAACTTACCACACGAGGCGTTCAGGAGCATTCCTTTTGAGCTTTTTTCTGGCGCCTCGTCAAATCTATCGTCCCGAGCCTCACGATATCTGGTCCGCCGCCCTTTTCCTGGTTTTCGCCCTTTTTTCCCTGATATGGCCGAATACGGGCACGATCGTCCTGTCGAAGTGGGCGATGCCGCGCGGCTACCTCGTAGCGGCCCTCCTCGCCGTCTCCGGCGCCCTGGCCCTCTGCCTGGGCAGCCGCGATTTTTCGGCTTCGCCGCGCCCTATTCGCTTCCTCCGTTGTTTCTATCCCCAGATTTTCTTCGCCCCGCTATTCACCGAATCGATCATTCTCTCGGGCCTCGTTATGGGCGGTTCCACCCATGACTCCTACTTCGCCCATCTCGACAGCCTCGTCTTCGGCTATCAGCCCGCCAGGGAATTCTCGGGCGCCCTCGGGCAACTGCCCTGGTGGAACGAGATCATGTTCGGCGCCTATTTTTCCTTCTACCTCATGCTGGTCCTGACCCCCTGGATCCCCTGGCTCCGGGGCGACGAAGCCGAGGGTGAGCGCGAGTCCTCGATCCTCGCCGGGTTCATGCTGGTCGTCTATGTTTTCTACGTCTTTTTCCGCGTCGTCGGCCCCAAGCACTATTTGCCCGACCTCATCACGATCGGCTACGGAGGGCTGCGAGGCGGATTCTTCACCTCCCTGGAGGGCGGCATACTGAGCGCCACGATCACCACGGGCGCGGCCTTCCCTTCGAGTCACGTAGCCGTCAGCCTGATGATGACCTCCTTCATCGCGAGGACCGAGCGGAGGCTTCTCCCTCTCTACCTCCTCGACGCGGGCCTGATCGCCCTCGCGACCATCTACATCTACGCGCATTGGGTGGCCGACGTAGTCGGCGGCGTATTCGCCGCCGCCATCCTCGTTCCCCTTTTCTCCCGTCTCCAGGATTGGCTGCTCGAACGCGGTCGGGTGGGCTAGACTCATGCCACGACGCTCAGCCTCTCGTAAAGAGATTCCCTTCCCCTACCTGACCGAGGATATGGACTTCGCCTTCCCCGACCCCCTCTCCGCCGACAGGCACGGGATAGTCTGCACGGGCGGTAACCTCTCGCCCGGACTCCTCCTCTCGGCCTACAGGAGGGGTATTTTCCCCTGGTTCAGCGAGGATGATCCCATACTCTGGTGGAGCCCCGACCCCCGCTTCGTCCTCTTTCCGGAAGAGCTCCACCTCTCGAGCACGATGCGCAAGGTCCTCCGTCGTCGCCTTACTGGCTCCGACGCCCGTCGCCTTGCAGACTCCGACGCCCGTCGCCCGGATAAGGGGAGGGATGGGAAATTCGAGCTCGTGCTCGACGGCGACTTCGGCGGCGTGATCCGCGCCTGCTCCTCCTCGCCCCGCCCCGGCCAGGACGGCACCTGGATCACCGAAGACATGATAGCGGCCTATATCGAGCTGCGGCGCCTGGGCTATGCCCATTCCGTCGAGGCGAGGCTGGACGGCGAGCTCGTCGGGGGCCTGTACGGAGTCGCCCTCGGCAATGTTTTCTTCGGCGAGTCCATGTTCAGCCGCGAGGACGACGCGTCCAAGGCCGCCTTCATCCCCTTGGTCTGGCGCCTGCGGGAAGAGGGCTTCACCCTGATCGATTCGCAAGTGTATACTGAGCACCTGGCCGGACTCGGCGCTCGGGAGATACCACGGATTGAATACTTGCGCCTCCTCGCGGATTGCCTCGCCGGTAGCGCCGCGGGTCGCTCCGCGACGTCGACGAAGCGGAGGGGCGATTGGTCGCTGCTCTTCGCGGGATTTCCCGATTCAAGACTCTATCGGAGCGTCGTCCTTAAAAAAACGGACTGAAGCATGAGAGTACTTTTCGTTCAACTTCCCCTCCAGGACCCCAACGGCGAGAGCGCCCAAGCCAACATCCCCCTGGCCGCCGGCTATCTCGCCGCCTTCGCCGAGTCGCGGCGCCTTCTGTCCCGGGGCGACTGGGGCATCCTCGATCGCGGCGTCGCCAACCAGGGCTCGGACAGCGCCATCGTCGAGGCCATCGCAGCCTTCGGCGCCGACCTCGTCGCCTTTACCCTGTACGCATGGAACCTCGAACGCAGCATCCACGTGGCCGAGCGCAGCCTCCTCGCCGCGCCCCGCGCCCGCCTCGTCGCCGGCGGGCCCGAAGTCGTGAGCGGGATGAAGATATTCTCGCGCTCGCCCTTCCATTCTCTGGTGGAGGGCGAGGGCGAGGAAGCCTTCTGCGAGCTCCTCGATGACATCCGCCGCGGCAAGCCCCTGGCCAAGCGCTATGCCGCATCGAGGCCCCTCGACCTCGGCACGCTTCCCAATCCCTACCTCCTCGGAACCCTCCCCTTCGAAACCGACAGGCCGGTCCACCTCGAGACCATGCGCGGCTGTCCGATGCATTGCGGTTACTGCTTTTACGGTAAAAACTCGGGAGAGCTGCGGCACTATCCCCGGGAACAGGCCAATGCGGTAGTCGAGGCGGCGGGCAGGGCGGGTGTCCGCGAGCTCTATTTGATGGACCCTTCATTCCAGGTCAGCGAGGACATTTCGGGCCGCCTGATAGACCTCGCCCGCGCCAATTCCGCCGGGATGTCCCTCCACGCCGAGATACGTCTCGAGTCCGTCACCGAGGAGATCGGCCGCCTCTACGCCGCGGCCAGCCTCGCCTCCGCCGAAGTGGGTCTCCAGAGCGTCAATCCCAAAGCCCTCGAGGCCGTCGAGCGCTCCTGGGACAGGCCCGCCTTCGAGCGCGGCGCGGAAGTCCTCGCCAAAAACCGCGTCACCGTCAAGACCGGCGTCATCCTCGGCCTGCCCTTCGACGGCTACGAGCAGGTCATCGAAACCTTCGATTTCCTCGGCATGCACGGCCTGGGGCAGGAAGCCGAGCTCTACCCGCTGTCGCTGCTGCCCGGCACCCTGGTCCGCGAGAAGGCCGACGACTGGGGCATGTCACGGCTGGAGCGCCCTCCCTATTGGGTCACCTCGACCGACTGGATTTCCGGCGACGACATGGCCGACGCCGTGGCCGCCTTCGAGGACGGCTTCGACGTCGAGTGGGCCTTCCCGCCCGCGCCCCACTTCCGCGAGGAGGAGTCCGGCTTCCGAGCCTTCCTCGACGCCCGCCGCGGCGAGAGCGTCGACTGGGCGCGCCTCAACCCGGCCCGGCTCGCCTCGTCCGTCACCATTCTCGTAGACGCCGACGACCCGGAAGGAGTCTCCCGCCTCGTCCGCGCGGCGCGCGACCTCAGGCGCGACAACCCCTTCACCCTCTATCAGATAGTCCTGCGCTCCGACTCCCGTTTCCCTTCCGAGAAGTTGGCCTCCCGAATTCGCGACGCCTTCTCGAAAGAGGATCACTACTACGAGCTCTCCCGCTACTTCTCCCTCGACCCTCAGCCGAGTTACCAGACCCGCCTCTTTTTCGCGACCCGCAACCCCTCCCTCGCCTATCGCGCGATGGAAGAGGCCCAGGACATGGAGACCATGCTCGTGATCGGCGGCAAGGGCGGCTTCAACGCCGACCGCCTGGCCGAGCAGCTGCCCTTCGTGGCCTTCGACCGCGAGGTCCTGCCCTTCGACAGGCTCTACGAGCTGATGAGCGTGTACGCGGAATTCCGCCACATGCTGGTCGAGGCGCCGGAAGAGCTGTTCGTATAAGTTTAGAGGGGAGCACTTCATCTCATCAA
>JBEKVO010000067.1:0-14560 GCA_049513895.1 Rectinemataceae bacterium
ACGGGCCAGAACAGCCGGCCCGAGCATATCAGGGAAGTCGCCGAAGCCTCCCTGAAGCGGCTCAAGATCGATGCCATCGATCTCTTCTATCAGCACCGCGTCGACACGAGCGTGCCGATAGAGGAGGTGGCAGGAACGGTCCAGGACCTGATCAAGGAAGGCAAGGTCAAGCACTTCGGCCTTTCAGAGGCAGGGGTGCAGACCATCCGCCGCGCGCACGCCGTACAGCCCGTGACGGCTCTCCAAAGCGAGTACTCGCTGTGGTTCAGGCGCCCGGAAGAGGAAGTGCTTCCTACGCTCGAGGAGCTCGGAATCGGTTTCGTTCCCTTCAGCCCGCTCGGGAAGGGCTTCCTCACGGGCAAGATCGACGAGAATACCAAGTTCGACAGCTCCGACTTCCGCAACGTCGTCCCCAGATTCACGCCGGAGGCCCGCAAAGCCAACGAGACCCTCGTCGAATTGCTCCGCGCGATCGCGGAGCGAAAGAAGGCGACGCCGGCCCAGATAGCGCTCGCCTGGCTCCTCGCACAGAAGCCATGGATCGTTCCCATCCCGGGAACCAAGAAACTCGACCGCCTCGAGGAGAATATCGGCGCGGCCGACGTCGTGCTTACCGTCGACGATCTGCGCGAGATCGAGGACGCCGCCTCTAATATCAAGATTCAAGGGGCCCGGTACCCCGAGCAGCTGGAGAAGAGAACCGGCCTGTAAGCGTAGAACTCCCGGCGGAGCGAGGAAAGAGGAGGAAGTGATGCAAAAGCGTACTCTGGGAAAGGGCTACAGCGCCCTAGAAGTCTCGGCCCTGGGTTTGGGCTGCATGGGTATAAGCTCATCCTATGGGCCTGCCGGGGATAAGCAGGAAATGATCGCGCTAATCCACGGAGCCGTAGACCAGGGAGTGACCTTCTTCGATACTGCAGAAGCCTATGGCCCCTTCGCCAACGAGGTATTAGTCGGAGAGGCCCTCGCGCCCTTCAGGAACCGGATCGTCGTAGCTACCAAGTTCGGCTTCAACATCGACCCGGTTACAGGCGAGCGGCGAGCCGGCGCGGATAGCCGTCCCGAGCACATTAAGATGGCCGTAGAAGGCTCGCTGAAACGCCTCGGCGTTGAAGCAATCGACCTGCTCTACCAGCATCGTGTAGACCCTGCCGTGCCGATCGAGGATGTCGCTGGTACGGTCAAGGACCTGATTGCGCAAGGCAAGGTCAAACACTTCGGCCTTTCCGAAGCTGGGGCGCAGACGATTCGTCGTGCTCACGCCGTTCAACCCCTCAGTGCGGTCCAGAGCGAATACTCGCTCTGGTGGCGAGGCCCCGAGAGCGAAATCCTGCCGAACCTGGAAGAACTCGGGATCGGCTTCGTCTGCTTCAGTCCACTGGGCGCCGGCTTCCTAACGGGTAAGATCGATGAGAATACCGCGTTCGACAAGACCGACTTCCGCACTGTGGTTCCACGCTTCGCACCTGAAGCGCTGAAGGCGAATATGGCACTGGTCGAACTGGTCCGCGGAGTAGCGACGAGAAAGGTCGCCACTCCCGCGCAGATAGCCCTCGCGTGGCTGCTCGCCCAGAGGCCGTGGATCGTGCCCATTCCGGGCACCACGAAGCCTCACCGACTTCAAGAGAACCTCGGGGCGATTGGGGTCGAGCTCACTGTTAATGAGCTTCGCGAGATTGATGAAGCGGTTTCAAAGATCCCTCCACAGGGAGCCAGGCTTCCCGAGAGCGCGCTGAAAATGACGGGGCTATAGATGAAGAGCTTGATCGCCTATTATTCACGCAAGGGGAACAACTACGTCGGCGGCAGCGTAAAGGATCTGCCGGTTGGCAACACGGAAGTTGCCGCGGGGATTATCCAGAAGCTCACGGGCAGCGATTCCTTCAAGATCGAACCCGTTAAGGCCTACCCCGCAGGCTACGACGAAACAACCCGAATTGCACAGCTGGAGCAACGTCAAAATGCAAGGCCGGAGATCATCGGTCGCGTGGGCGACATGGATGAGTACGACGTAGTCTTCCTCGGCTATCCGAACTGGTGGGGAACAATGCCGATGCCGGTCTTCACCTTCCTGGAAGCATATGACTTCTCCGGGAAGACAATCGTACCATTCTGCACTCATGGGGGGAGCGGGATGGGCCATAGCGAGAGCGACATCAAGAAGCTCTGCCCAACAGCGAAGGTCGCGAAAGGACTCGCGATCCAAGGTGAGAACGTTCAGAAAGCCGAGGGCGCGATCTCAGACTGGCTCCAGAAAGCTGGAGTGTTGAAGGGAGCAAAGAAATGAGTATCTCCGAAACAGCGCGCAAGAATCATGAGAAACTACTGCCCAAATATGAATCGACGCCGGCAACGACCGACCCGGAGTTCATCGAGCTGTACGACAACTTCGCCTTCGATGAGGTGCTTTCATATTCCAAGCTCGACGATAGAACGAGAATGATGGTGATTCTGGCGACCCTCATTGCCAGCCAGTGCTTGAGCGAGTACAAGGTCATGCTAGGGGGAGCTCTCAACCTCGGGGTCACTCCTGTAGAGGCCAAAGAGGTCTTGTATCAGGCAGTGCCTTATTGCGGGATCGCCAAAGTCCTCGACTTCATCCATGCCACGAACGATGTCCTTAAGAGTAAGGGGATCAAGCTTCCATTGGAAGGTCAGTCCACGACCTCGCCCGACACTCGATTCGAGAAGGGCCTAGCGGCGCAAAAGGCCATCTTCGGCGATCGGATAGAGGCCATGTACAAGGAATCGCCGGAGAGCCAGATGCATATCCAGCGATACCTCGCCGGCAACTGCTTCGGTGATTACTACACGCGCACGGGACTCGACCTTGGGACGAGAGAGCTCCTGACCTTCTCGATGATCCTCGCCTTGGGCGGCTGTGAGCCGCAGCTCACAGGGCATATTCAGGGCAATGTCACCGTAGGGAACGACAAGGGAACGCTGCTCGCCGTGGTGACGCAGCTTGTGCCCTATATTGGCTATCCACGAGCGTTGAATGCCATCCGTTGCCTCAATGAAGTCATTCCGGGTGTATAATCATAAGGGAGGTGCAGAATTTTGAAAGCTCCCACGGGAGTATCAGCAGATGTGACCGCGTTGGCAAAACTGCTGAAGGCGTACACGCCGCATGACGGCAGCTTCGAACTAAAGATCCCAGGAGCCTACGCCATTCGCCGATCACGGACCAATGCGGAACTGGTGCACGGGGTGCAGAAATCGGCCCTGTGTATTGTCGCGCAAGGCGCAAAAAGCGTGATGCTGGGACGGGACGTCTTCGAGTACGATGCCACGCGTTTGATCGCATTCTCCGTCGATGTGCCTGTGGCTTCTCGGATTATGCGAGCAAGTCCCGCCGAACCTTACCTGTGCTTACGGCTCGATCTCGACCCACAGAGGATCGCTGAGCTCGCTCTGAAGGTCTTTCCGCATGGCCTGCCTCGAGTCCCTGATAATGGCGCCGTCTGCGTCGCGGAGGCTGATGTTCGCATCATCAATGCGGCGGTCAGGCTAGTCGAGCTGATGGCAGAGCCCGGAAACGTTGAGCTCCTCGCCCCGCTCGTCATCGACGAGATTCTCATTCGGCTGCTGTGCAGTCAGATCGGAGCTCGAATAGCCCAGATAGGCCTGGCCGATACCGGCGTGTACGGCGTCGAGAAAGCCGTATCATGGCTGCGCGCGAACTTCTCGCAACCAATGAAGGTCGAAGAGCTGGCTGATCTCGCGAACATGAGCGTCTCCTCGTTTCACCAGCACTTCAGGTCCGTTACGGCGATGAGCCCTTTGCAATACCAGAAAGCTCTGCGCCTCCAAGAGGCTAGGAGTCTGATGTTGTCCAAGATGATGGACGCAGGCTCCGCAAGTCAGCTCGTGGGGTATGTCAGCGCTTCCCAGTTCAGCAGAGAATACAGTCGCTTCTTTGGGAATACGCCGAGTAAAGATATCGTCAAGTTACGTCAGCAGGTCAGCACAGCCCCCGCCGAATGACCGTTATCTGAGTGATAATACCAACTTGGGCGCCTTTAAATCCTCCTCGCGGCAAGCGCGAGAACGTAACCGCCAAATAAACCCACCTACCAGTCTTGAAGGATCCGGGATATCGTGCCCCCGCGAGGAGGCAAGCGATGGATACTGAGAAGCACAGGGAAAGATGGGAAGCGATCATCATGAAGTGGAAGGGAAGCGGAAAGACACAGAAGGTGTTTTGCCAGGAGAAGAAAATATCGTACTGGTCGTTCAGGAACTGGAAGAAGAAAGGTGAGAGCCAGCCGGAGTCGGAAGCGAAAATTGGAATTGTGGAAATACTATCCGCACCGGAGTCATCGCCACCGTCGCAAGAAATCCCGATACGGATCGTGTTCCCTTCCGGGATAACGATCGAGCCAGGTACAAAGTTCGATGAAAGGGATATTGTAGCGATCATACGCGCGGTGCGTTGCGTATGAGACTTGATTTCAGCCAGACCAGGATATTTCTTCGACCGGGCTTCATCGATATGAGGAAAGCGGTCAACGGGCTTCCCTTGATGACGGGAATGGAGATGGGCATGGACCCATTTTCCGGGAGCCTGTTTCTTTTTTGCGGAAAGAGCAGACGGATTTTGAAGGCGATCTATTGGGATCGAAATGGTTTCTGTCTCTGGCAGAAACGCATTGAGAAAGAAAAGTTTCCATGGCCTGTATCAACCGAGAGGGCGCGCGAGTTGAGCGGGACTGAGATCAAGATGCTGCTCGACGGGATTGATTTCTTCAACGCGCATACGAGCATACGGTACGGAAAAAGCGGATAACCCGCGTACTTCAAGATTCTCAAAATTCATAAGCAATGCTATGATGCGAGTGTGAATATCGAGAGTCTTGATCCGCCAGTCCGAGACTACATCCTCGCATTCAAGTCTGAGACTGATGCAAAAATACAGACGCTCGAGAAGCACTCGCCGAAGAAGGAAACTTCTTGCCAGTTTCGATTTCAGCGATGAAGCTCGTGGACAAGTCGCAAAGCTCGGCCAGCTTCATCTGCGACAGTCCGGCCTCCCTCCTGATTCGCCTTATATTGGCAATGAGCGCTTTCTGTACACGGTCCATAACGACTCCCACAATCTCAGCGAGTACCCCTACTGTGCTATTGGCGAGTTCGAGTTGACAAACTGCTAAGAGCGACTAACAATATTCGCTATTAGAGCGTGGTCATGAAATGAACTTGCAGACAATAGCAGATGTACAAGACGCGTTCAACGACAGGCTCATGAAGGCTAAGGCCCTTGTGGACATCCTTTCGAACTGCCGAGTGGATCAGCTCCAAGCTGACTCAATCTCGTCCATCGCGAACATGCTTTCGGAGGCCATTGAAGCCCTCGGAACCACATTCAACAACCTCGCCAGCACGATAGAGGGAGACACCGGGAGTCCTCAAGGATGAGTGGCTATTGGGCGGAGTCGGAGAAGTACGAACCAGATAGCACAGCGAGGCTTTTCTTGAACCTCTACTCGTACTTCGATGAAGATTTGCAAAAGGTCCTAGATGAGCTACTGCCGCTCATGGAGAGAGGACGGACGTTCAAAGACGCCTACGAATTGATCGTCAACACGCAGGGCTTCGTAGAGAAGCTTCGAGTAGAAAATGATGGGGAGGAAACCGACGTGACAATTGACCTTGATACCCTGCTTCGCGATCTTGAAGCCGCGAACGCTGAAGCCCTCCGCGTTTACAAGGCGAACAAGGCGAGCGGCTCAGGCATCGAATCGGTAGCCTTTGACGCCGGGCGGTACGAGGGGCTCAAGCAGGCAATCGAGATCGTAGGAGCTTTCGCTTCCCCGGCGGGCCGGTAGGGGGACACTGTGACATCCTTCCCATGACCTCTCTAAAGTCCGTACTCTTCGTCGGTGGCAGGAACGGTACCCTTCTGGCTATCTGTCCAGGCAGATGGCTCCGGCTCAGGGGCCGGCTCGGCCGCTTCTGCCTTCACCACCCGTTTCCGCTCGAAGAGGTAGAAGGCGGAAGGGACCACGAAGAAGGTGAGGACCGCGGAAAAGAGAATACCGCCGAAAGTCACGAGACCTAAGCCCCTGCCGAACTCCGAACCTTGGCCGTTGCCGAAAACGAGGGGAAAACTCGTCACGAGGACGGTCAGCGTGGTCATGACGATGGGCCTGAAGCGCAGGCCCCCCGACTCTATGAGCGCCTCCTCGAGGGGCATCTTGCCGATCCGCACCACGACGAAGTCGAGATAAAGGATCGCGTTCTTGGCCGACAGCCCTATGAGCATGAGCATGCCGAGGATACCGAACACGTCGAGTCCGCCGCCCTTGAGGAAGACCACCCACAGGGCTCCGATCAAGGCGAGGGGTACGGGCAGGAGGAGGTAGAGAGGATAGCGCCAGGAATTGAATTGGGCACCCATGACCAGATAGGCGAGGAATATGGCCAGGAGGAAAAGCATCGGGACCTGGGTCTGGAGCTGAGAGGCGAGGCCCGCCGCGCCCATGCTGCTGCCCGCGCTGACCTGAAGGTCGTCGGTAAGCACACCTTTGGCCCGGAGTTCCTGTCCGAGCTGGCTCTGCATCGAGAGTGTAGGCGGCGCTCCCGGCTTGAGGTTGATAGTGTACTGGGCGTAGTACACGCGGTTGTAGCGAGTCATGCTCGTAGGTGCCTCATTGAGCGTGAAGCTCCCGAGCTGGCCGGCTTGGAGATTGGACTGGAGGGCTGACGAATATATCGGCAGATTGAGGAGAGACTGGCCGTCGGCGAGATAGATGGGGTCTACCATGACCTCTATGGCGTAGCTCGCGCCTCCGATCTGGACTGTCGCCGCCTCGCTCCCCGTAGTGGCGATCGCGAGAGCCTGGGACACATCGTAGGGGCTGAGTCCCGACCCTCTGAGACGGTCGGTGTTCGGGGTAAAATCGTTCTCGAGCGAGATGTCCGAGAGGCTCGAGGAGACGTCGGCGACCCACTTGTCCGCTTGGATCGCCGCGATGATCGCCGAGTCGCGTTTTATGAGGAGGTCGAAGTTGGCCGAGGTCACGTTGACCTCCAGCGAGCTGCTCCCCGTGGGTCCGCCCGATGCGCTCACCGACACTCGGCCCGAGGGGAATTCGCTGTGGACGAGTTCGAGAAGACTCGCCTGATAGATCGGTATGAGCGTGAAGATATTTCGTCGTTTCTCGACAGGTTTTAGCGTTGCCATCAACGTGCTGCGATACGTGTATCGGGTGGTGGACGAAAGCATGCTGGTGCTTGCCACGACCGTCTGGAGTTTCACGATCTCCGGCTGCTCGCGGAGATAGGCTTCGAGGCGGCCTGTCATCCTGTTCGTGACCTCGATAGGCGTGCCGACGGGCAGGTTCATGCTGATCTGCATGAAGCCGTTATCCGCATTCGGCACGAAGGTGAACGAAATATGGGGCAAGATGAAGAAGACGGTTCCCACCAGGAAGACAAGGGCGCCGATGAGCACCCAGGCGCTCCGCTTGATGACGCCTCTGAGCGAGCGGACATAGGCGTCGCGGACAAAGCCGATGAACGTCTCGGTCCAACCGTGGAGCGTCGTCGTGAGGGCCTGGAAGAAGGTAAGCAGGATGCGCCCGAGGTAATAGACGATGCCGAGCGCCACGGGATAGAGGAGCAGGGCAGGCAGAAAGACATAGTGCCGAGTGATAGCGAGCGCGGTGACGACGATGAGTCCGACCAGAAAAAAGAAACCCTTTCGCCAGTTCTTGAAGCCCCAGTTCATGGATTCCGGCAACTTGCCGAAGCTTTGCGCCAAGTCCTTCCAATCGTATATTTTCGCGTCGGGGGTGTAGGCCATGCGGACCGTCAGGAAGAGCAGCGCCTCGAAAAGGGAGAAGGCCACCGCCGCCGCGAGACCGAGAGCGAATTGCGCGATGTACTGGCCCACGAAACCGCTGATGAAGCTCACCGGGATGAGGACCGCGAGGAGCGAGAGCGAGGCCGCAACGACGGCGCTGAAGACCTCGCTCGCCCCGGTGAGGACCGAGTCCTTGAGACTGAAGCCCATCAATCTGTATCGCTCGACGTTCTCCGCGACGACGATCGAATCGTCCACTACGATGCCGATCGCGCTGATAAGGGCGAGAAGGGAGACGAGGTTGAAGTTGAATCCGCAGAGCTTTAAGAGAATGGGCGAAGCCGAAAGGGCGATGGGGATGGCCAGGATGACGGCTATCGCCGTGTTGAGTTTCCCGAGGAAGAGAAGAACGATAATCGCCACCACGATGCTCGTCAAGATGAGCTCACTGTAGGTATTTTGGACCGAAGCCTTGATCGGAGTCGTCGCGTCATAGCTCACGGTATAGGAGTAATCCGTCGGGAGTTTTGTTTGGGCCATGACTTTCTCGACGTCGTTGACGACCGCCACGGTGTTTGCGTCGGTGGTTTTTTTCACACCGACAAGAACCATGGGCACGCCATTGACTCGCGCATAACTGCCGACAGAGGGCAATACACGGACGCTGGCCACGTTCCTCACGGCGATGCCGTTCGTCGGGTCGACCAGAATGGCGGAGATCGCCGCGGGATCGGTGGGGATGTTGCGGGTCGAGAAGGTGAGCACGTTCTGCTTGTGGCTTATCGACCCGATCGAGCTATTGATGGCCGATCTGGCCACGGCCGAGGAGACCGTCTGGGGAGACAGGTTGTAGGCGCGCAGCTTGTTCGGGTTGAGAAGGATCTGGAACTGTCGAGAGGGCCCCCCATCGATCTGAAGTTGCGCCACGCCCTGCACGCGCTCGAGAACGGGCTCGAGGTCGTTATCCACGTAGTCAGTCACTTCATCGAGAGGAATTCCCTTTGCCGTAACACCGATCTCGACGATCGCGCTGGCAGACGGATCGATAGCCGTAATTGTCGGCGAGTTGACGCCTGAGGGCAACGATCCGGTCGAGGATGCGACTTGCGAGGAGACTTGGTTCGCGGCCGAGTTCTTGTTGATACTCTGATCGAACATGATGACGACCGTGCTCGAGCCCGTCTGGGAGGAACTCTCGATGTCCGTAATACCGCTGATCGTAGAGACGGCGTTCTCGATGACCTTGGTGATCTGCTCATCCACGACAGATGGCGTAGCGCCCGTATAGATCGTGCTCACTACGATGTAGGGTATATTGATGGAGGGGAACTGGTCCACGCCGAGAGAGATCGTCGACACGAGGCCTAATACGACAATGGCGACGAAGAATCCGATGGAAAGGACGTAACGGCTGACCGAAAACTTGACGACGGGATTGATCTTGTTGAAGATCCTCGTCTCTAAATCTCGAAGCGCGCTCATTGCTTTCCCGCCTTCGCGATCTGGACGAGAGAGCCCTCCAGAAGCCCCGGCTGCGGACTCACGATGACCTGGGCGCCCCCCGCGATGCCCGACACCGCGGCCTGCACCCCGCTTTCCGCGATGATCGTGACCGTCCGCGCCACCGCCTTTCCGTCCTCGATCGTGAATACGTAGTTCTTGTCCTCGGTCGTCTGGAGGGCAGCGATCGGGATGAGTGTACCCCGCGCCAGGCTGAGCGAGTAGGCCACCGTCCCCACGGCGCCATAGGATATCGAAAAGGAGGCGGGGACGGACGCCACCATGGGCACCATCCCGTTCACGGGCGCGGAGGGCAGCTGCCGAACCGTGATCTGGAAGCTCGACCCTTCGTACATAAAGCTCAAAGCGGTGCCGACCTTGAGATGGGCAGCGTCTGACGGCGAAACGTTGAAGTCGATTTCCTTGTCCGCGCTGACGAGAAGGAAGGCTTCGATGTTCGTGCTCACAGACTCGCCGGGATTCACGTAGAACACCGCTATCTGCCCCGCGAAGGGTGCTTTGATCGATGCGTATTGCAGGTTCACCTCACTCTCGTGTGCCTGGAAATCCGCCTGCTGGACCGCGATTTTAAGAAGAGCCAAGCTTTGCTTGTCGGCCTTATTGTTCTGGTCGAGGTCGGTCTTGGCCGCCTCGAGGGTGGCCTGCGCCGTCTGCAGCTGGCTCTGGGCGCTATCCACCTGTGATTCGGTAGCCCCTCCGGCACCGAACAGGGCCTTGGTCGAATCGTAGTTCTTCTGAGCCGATGCGAGCGCCGCCTAGGCCGACTGGACCTGGAGCGCGAGCTTGGGGTTGGCCTGGGCCGTCGTGTCCTCGGATGTGGACAAGTTTATTCGAGCGGTCTCAAGAGATGCCCTCGACGTCTTCGCCGCGAAATCGAGCAGTGTATCGTCAAGCTGGACCACCGGCTCCCCAGCCTTGACCCAATCGCCCGCCAAATGGCGGATCTTCGCCACCGTCCCCGCGACCTGTGCCGCCACCTTACTCCGCGTGACCGGGTTCACCGTGCCCGAAGTCTCGATCGTTACCGTCAGAGGCCCCTCGGAGACCTCTTGCGCCATGACCGAGATCGTCGGTGCAGAGTCCCCCGATCCTACATGGTCTGTGGTCTTGGAGTGGGATGCTGCCGCACTGTCGCTATTCCGTGCCACGCAGCCTGCGAGTCCGACCGCGAGGCTCACGGCGATTACGAGCGCCGGAAAGGCTCGAGATGCGAATGGTAGTCGATGATTCATAGTAGTCTCCTACAGGCCCATATCATTCTGAAGCTGAAGAATGGCGAGCTCAAGGTTATTCCTCGCCGTCGCCAGTGAGGTATTGGCGTTCACCATGTTGACGGCGGCGGTGAGGACATCCTGGTTCGTCGCCGTACCATATTGCCGCTGCATATTCTTGAGATCGTACTGACCCTTGCTGTTCTCCGCCGTCAGCCTCGCCAGCTCGAGCTTCTCCGTCTGCAACTGTACCGACTCGTAGTCGTTCTCGATCGCCAGCGAGATGCTCCGGCGGTATTGATCGTCCTGCAGATCGTACACGCTGCTCTGGTAGCGGTTCGCCTCTTCCTGATAAGCCGCCGAGCCGGAGTCAAGGATAGGCAGGCTGACTTTCCCGCCCAGGCCGATCGTCATCGCATTCGGGTTAGGGCCCAGTAGGGTGTCATTGAGCCAATAACTGGTGCCGGTCAGGCTCACCGTAGGCAATGTCTGAGCCTTGATGAGTCCGAGCGATATTTCCGCGATCCTTCGACTCACGCCCAGCTGCTTGAGCTCCACTCTCTTGTCGAGACCGACCGCGATAGCCTCCTGCAGGCTCTGGGCCGAGACCTGGGGCTCGGCGGCCTCCGCCACGGCGAACTCTTCGCCCGCAGTTAGCCCCACGAGATTCGCCAGCGTTTTCCGCGCCATGGCAAGCGAGAGTCGGCCGCTCTTCAGGTCGACCTCAGCGCTCTTCACATTGATCTGCGCTGTCTGGAGATCGACGTCCACCGCCTGATGGAGGTTGTAGAGCGCCTGCTCCTGCGCGAGGGCCGACTGCTCCAGCTCGAGGTTCTGCGCATACACGTCGAGATTGCGCTGGGCGCTCAGCATCGAGTAATAGGCCTGCTTGACCTGATAAATCAGGCTCAACTTGTTCGAGTCGGCCGACAGCTCCGCGGACTGGAAGGTGAAGAGTCCTTTCTGGATATTCCCCTTCGCGATCCCGCCCGGATAGCCGTCCCAGACAGTCTGGCTCAGGCTGAGACTAACACTACTGTCGCTGAACTGCGTGCTACCGACAGGCGAGAAGGAGGCTCCGCCCGTCAGGCTCAGGCTCGTGGATGGCCCACTCAGGGAAAGAGAGCCCGAGTAGTTCAGCGGAATATCCGTAGTGTAATCGACAGAAGTCCCCACCGTACTAGCAGCCGCGGAGAGAAGCGTAGTGTCGCCGATTCCCCCGGTGGCTCCAACGCCGAGGCTACCGTTCAGCGAGACCGAGTTAGTCGCCACCGTCTGTTTGTACTGGGCTCTGCTGATATCGAGATTCTTCTGGAGAATCGCTACGCTATCACTCTTCGACAGCGCCGCCGAAAGGCATTGCTCTAGAGTCAGAACACTCGGTCCTGTCTGCGAAGGGCTGGCAATCCCGCTTTGCGGCACCACCACGGGCGTAGTGTTTTGCGACCATAGAGTCACGAGAGGGATGAGGAACGCGCCGATGCACGCAACCCGTATAAAATTAATAGAAATCGAAACTCTTATGAAATTCTGCGATTCATCAATGATCCCACGATGAACAGTTTTCTTTTTTCTCCCATGCACCATATGAACCATCATTCTTAGTCTCCCGATATTCGACGTCAAAATCGATACTACTGAGTAGTCATTTCGTATGACATATAAATGGCATAAAAGACTTATAAATATTGTTATATCCTGCGATTATCCGTTCCTTCGACATTGGCATTTCATTTTACTACTTCTATACTCTGTGTTCGGGAAGCGGAGGGATATGCAGGCGAAAGTGCTAGTCGTCGAGGACGTCAAGGAAATGTCCGACCTGATCATGCTCTTCCTGTCAAAGGATGGGATAGACGCGATGGCCTGCGAGAACGCCGAATCCGCTCTCGAGCGCGTCAAGACGGAACGCTTCGACATCATCGTTCTCGATCTGAATTTGCCCGGAATGGATGGCTTCGAGTTCCTCGCCGAGGCACGCAAGCTTACTGCATGCCCCGTCCTCATCGTGACGGCTCGCGCTTCTGACGAGGATCTGATCGCCGGCCTCGGCCAGGGCGCCGACGAGTATATGACCAAGCCCTTCTCGCCCAAGGTCCTCGTGGCACGCGTTCGGGCCTTGCTGCGACGCTCACGCAGCGCCCCGGACAAGGCCTCTTCCGATACCTTCCGCTTCGGACCCTATACTCTCGATCGCTCGGCCTTCGTGCTCAAGCGCGGGGACGCGGTCATACCTCTCTCGGTCAAGGAGTTCGGAGTTCTATCCTATCTGGCCGAGCGCGCGAGCTCGGAGGCGCCACAGATGCCCCAGTCCATCTACGACGCCGTGTGGGAATCCAGCTATGGCGACCTCACGGCCGTGGCCGTCTACATCCAGCGGCTCAGGAAAAAGATCGAGGATGATCCCGCCAACCCGGCCTATATCGAGACGGTCTACGGCCGAGGCTATCGTCTCCGAGTCTCCCCGGGCGCAGACTCGGACAACCAGGACGGTCAACAATGAAAATAAGGACGCAGTCCTATATCCTCATCGTCGGTATCGCAATCATGCCGATCGTCGTCTTATCGCTCTTCTTCGTTTATGAGCGGACGAGCCACTCGGCGATTGATATCGGGGGGGGAGGGCACCGTTCTCTAAGCTCCGAGGATCTCGTGCGGCTCCTGCAAAAGGCTCCCAAGGGCTTCGATTTAGCCGTGGCAGATCCCTGGGGTAGCGTAATCTACTCCACCATACCATCCATACCCCTCGGTTCCGCTGTTGCGCTCAGTATCGCGACCGCCGCTCATGACTTGCCCGTAGGACAGGCCCTGATATTCGGCATAGGCCCACCCTTGCCAAAGGGCTTCACAATAGTGACGAGCGTGCCGATCAGAACTTTGATCGTACACGAACCTCTTATAATCGGCGGCGTCCTCGCCCTGGCGGTCATCATCGTCTTCGCATCAGTCATGTGCATTCTCATCGTCAGTTCACTAACGCGTTCGGTCGTTTCCCTCGAGGCAGCCACGAGGCGCGTCGCCGCGGGCGAGCTCGATCTTCCCATCTCAATAGAAGGAAGCAACGAGATAACCTCCCTCTCGCGCTCGCTCAATAGCCTGCGCGAAGAGATCAAAGAGGACCAGGCACGTCGCGCCCGTTTCATCATGGGTATATCCCACGACCTCAAGACGCCCTTGGCGCTCGTGAAGGGCTACACCGAGGCCCTCGAAGAGGATATCGGCGATGCAGGTCCGAAAGCGTCTTCGTACCTCGGCATCATCAAATCCAAGGCCAACCAGCTCGAGGGCATGATCGAAGACCTCATCGATTTCGAGCGCGTTGATACCGGCGAGTGGAGCCAGGACCTCGCAAGCGTCGACCTCGCTCCCTTCCTCCGCGTCTTCTCGAGGCGCATCGAGGCAGATGCCGCCCTTCTAGGTCGCAGAGTGCACAGCGCGATAACCCTGCCCGAGCCTAGTTTTGTCCGTATGGACGAGCGCCTCGTGACTCGGGCCCTCGAGAACCTCGTCAATAACGCTCTACGCTACACCTCTTCGGGCGGCAGGATCGACATCACGGCGAGGGCCGAGGGCGAGAGCTATATTGTCTCCGTCATCGACAACGGCCCAGGTATTTTCCCGCAGGACCTGCCACACATCTTCGAGCTCTTTTACCGCGGCTCCTCCTCCCGCCGTGAGCCGGGCATGGGTCTCGGTCTTTCCATCGTCAAGACCGTCGTCGAGTCCCACGGCTGGACCATCGATGTCCTTCCCGGACGTGATCACGGCGCCGCCTTCGTCCTCACGATCCCGATTTCAGCGACTTAGGCCAAGGAGGAGAGGGACTCTCGTTCCATTCCTTTCGCGCCGTTCAAGATAATACGCAGAGCGGAAAGGAGAAATGAACCGCCCCGGGTTTACCGGAGACTTTTCTATTTGTGCCCGGCTCCTACGGCCAGACCTTCTTGCTGAGTATAGTACGCCTTTTCAAATTCCGCAGGGGGGATGTTGCCGATCGGTTCGAGGAGCCGCCGAGTGTTGA
>JBEKVO010000068.1:0-14478 GCA_049513895.1 Rectinemataceae bacterium
ACCGCTAAAACCGCCGTTCCCTCAATGAGTTCGGGGTAAACAATTTTCACAGCCCGACATTTCCCATTTCAGAACAAGGAGATGGGAACAGCGCTAATGACTCCTTTGCCTCCCCTATTGGTCGCTCGGCGGCCGTGTTAGAATAATGGGACGGAGGGACTTGAATGGCCGTCGAAAGGACTTTTTCCATGCTCAAGCCGGGCGTCACGCAGAGGCGCCTCTCGGGCGAGATCATCGCCCGGATCGAGCGCAAAGGCCTCAACATCGTCGCGCTCAAGATGATGACCATACCGAGAAGCCTCGCCGAGACACATTACGCCGAGCATCGCGCGAAAAGCTTTTTCGGCGAGCTCGTGTCCTTCATCATCTCGGGCCCCGTCGTGGCCATGGTGATCGAGGGGGAGAGCGCCATAGCCCAGGTTCGCAGGCTCTGCGGCGCCACCAAGGTCGAGGATGCCCAGCCGGGCACGATCCGCGGCGACTACGCGTTGCATACCGGCCTCAACATCATCCACGCCTCCGACTCGAGCGTCAGTGCGGAGCGGGAGATCGGGCTCTTCTTCGACAAATCCGAGATCTGCGCCTGGACGGATGGAAACGATGGCTGGGTCTGAAGACGCCGTTCGCGGCGACCTCCCCCGCCGGGACGCCGAGGTCCCGCGATGGGACCTTTCGCCCATATACCCCTCGCTCGCCTCGCCCGAGTTCGCCGCGGCCAAGGCCAGAATCGCCGAGCTCACCGTTGAGCTCATCGCGCATCTGCCCCTGGCCCCTGCCCCGATCGGCGCCGCGAAGGCCGAAGGCCTCGGCGACTGGCTGGCCAAGGCCCTCGAGCTCGAGAACGCCACCGGCTCGCTCTACGAGACCCTCTCCGCCTATGCCTACGCGTCCTTCTCGACGGCTACGGGGGACGCGTCGACGCTCGTCCAGCTCAACGCGATAGAGGAGCTGGGCCTTCCTTTGAGGAGGGCAGAGGTCCTTTTTCGGAACGCTCTCGCCGCGCGTCGCGCCGAGGTCGAGGCCCTCATCGACCTTCGCGAGACTCGCGACCCTCGCGTCGCGGGCTTCGCCTTCCACATCCGCGAGGAGCTCTTCTGGCAATCCAGGCAGATGGCTCCCGAGCTCGAGGACCTCGCTGCCGACCTCTCCCGCTCGGGCGGCGACGCATGGGCCAGGCTGCAGGAGACGCTGACGTCCTTGGCGAGCACCGTTTGGAACGCCGAAACCGGCGAGCGCAAGACCCTCGTGGACCTGCGCAACCTCGCCTACGACCGAGACCGGGCGATCAGGGAGAAGGCCCATCGGCTCGAGCGCGAGCTCTGCCGGTCGATGAAGGTTCCGGCCGCAGCGGCCCTCAACGGCGTCAAGGGATTCACGGTTACGCTGAACGCGCGCCGCGGCTGGGCCGGCGCCCTCGATAAATCGATAGAGCAGGCTCGCATAACGCGCGAAACCCTCGATTCGCTCATCGGCTCCCTGGAGGAATCCCTTCCCTCCTGGCGCCGCTACCTCGGCGCCAAGGCGCGGATGCTCGGCCTGGACAAGTGCGCATTTTTCGACCTCTTCGCTCCCGTCAGCGGACCGGGCGAGACCTACAGCTTCTCCCGGGCCCGCGATTTCATCGTCGAGAAGTTCTCGTCCTTCGATCCCGAGATGGGCGATTTCGCCTCGCGCGCCTTCGCCGACTGCTGGATCGACGCCGAGCCGCGGGAGGGCAAGGTGGGCGGCGGCTACTGTATCGACTTCCCCGAGGCGAAGGCCTGCCGCGTACTCTGCAATTTCGACGGCTCCTTCAACTCGGTCAACACGATCGCCCACGAGTTGGGGCACGCGTGGCACGCGGAGCGCGTCCGCGGTCTTCCCTACGTCTATACTCAGTACCCGATGACCCTCGCCGAAACGGCGTCCATCTTCTCCGAGACCCTCGTGTTCGAAGGGGCTCTAAAGGCCGCTTCCGGATCGGGGCAGCCGGCGGAGCGCCGCGCCGCGCTCCTGGAGCTTCACCTCCAGGACGCCTGCCAGGTCATCGTCGACATTCTCTCTCGCTTCTACTTCGAGCGCTCGGTGTTCGAGCGGCGCGCCAAGGCCGAACTCTCCCCCGAGGAGCTCTGCGAGCTCATGCTGGACGCGCAGAAGAAGAGCTACGGGGATGGGCTCGATCCCGAGCGGCTGCATCCCTACATGTGGCTCGTGAAGGGGCATTATTACTCGCAGGACCTCGCCTTCTACAACTTCCCCTACGCCTTCGGCCAGCTCTTCGGCGCGGGGCTCTACGCGCGTTACGAGGCCGAGGGACGGGCCTTCGTAAAGGTCTACCGCGGTATCCTGGAGGACACGGGCAAGGCGAGTGCGGTCACGGTCACGGCCAAGGCCGGCTTCGACATCGAGAAGCCCGAGTTCTGGCGCGAAGGTCTCGCGATATTCGCGCGTCAGGTCGAGGAGTTCGAAAAGACCCTCACTGCCCCATCGGCTTCATAGTCGGGAAGAGTATGACGTCCCGGATCGAGTAGGCGTTCGTGAGGAACATCACGACGCGGTCGATCCCGATGCCCATGCCGCCCGTCGGGGGCATGCCGACCTCGAGGCAGGATACGAAGTCCTCGTCGAACATGTAGGCCTCGTCGTCGCCGAGCTCCTTCTCCCGCGCCTGTTGCCGGAAGCGCTCGAGCTGAACGATGGGGTCGTTGAGCTCCGAATAGGCGTTGCCGATCTCGCGGCCGTAGACGAAGGCCTCGAAGCGCTCGGTCATCGAGGGGTCGCCGGGCTTCTGCTTGGTCAGCGGCGATATGTCCGTCGGGTAGTCCATGATGAAGGTGGGTTGGATGAGGTTGTGCTCGGCGAACTTCTGGAAGGCCGCGTTGAGGATGTCCCCTTTCGTGCAGTCCGCGACCTTCTTCTTCAGCTCCTCCGCGAGGCCGAGCTCGGTCGCGAGCCTGCGCGCCTCCTCGTCCGTCTTGATCGCCGAGAAGTCGGGGCCGCCGTAGGCTTTGACTGCCTCGACCATCGTGAGGCGCCTCCAGGGCGCGGCGAACTCGATCTCGGTGCCTTGATAATCCACCTTCGTGCCGCCCGTCGCCTTGACCGCCGCGAAGGCCACGACGCTCTCGCAGAGCTCCATCATGTCGTTGTAGTCGGCATAGGCCTGGTACAGCTCGATCATCGTGAACTCGGGGTTGTGCCTGATGTCGATGCCCTCGTTGCGGAAGTCCTTGCCCATCTCGTAGACCCGCTCCATGCCGCCGACTATGCAGCGCTTGAGGTAGAGCTCGGTGGCGATGCGGAGGTAGAGCTGGAGGTCCAGAGCGTTGGACCTGGTCACGAAGGGGCGGGCGGCGGCCCCCGACGCGATGGTCGAGAGCACCGGGGTCTCGACCTCGATGTAGCCCCGCTCGTCGAGATAGTCGCGCACCGCCTTTATTATGAGCGTGCGCTTCTTGAAGGTCTCCATGACTTCGGCGTTCATCACGAGGTCGAGGTAGCGGCGCCTGTAGCGGATCTCCGTATCCTTGAGGCCGTGGTATTTCTCGGGCAGGGGCTCGAGTGCCTTGGCGAGGAGGGTGACCTTCCTGGCGTGCACCGAGATCTCGCCGCGGCGGGTTTTAAAGACGTAGCCCTCGACGCCGATGAAGTCCCCGCGGTCGTAGGTCTTCACGCGCGCGTAGTCCTCGCCTCCCAGCTCGTCGGCGTTGACATAGACCTGGACGCGGCCGTCGCGGTCCTGCAGGTCGACGAAGGAAGCCTTGCCTATGTCGCGGAAGGACATCATCCTGCCCGCGATCGCGACGTCCTTGTTCTCGAGGGTCTCGAAGAGCGCCTTTATCTCGGCGGAATGATGGCTCTGATCGAATTTGACGACGGCGAAGGGGTCGCGGCCCTCTGCCTGGAGCCTGACGAGCTTTTCCCGCCGAACGCGCGCCTGCTCGGAATGTTCGCGCTCCAGCGCCTCTTCGTCCATCGCCTCGCTGTCGCTCGGCGTCTCGCTCGCCTGGGCTTCGGTAGTCTGTTCCTTGGGCATCTAGCGTCTCCGTGATCGTCGGATGGTGGTGGGCATTGTACCGGGAAAGGCGGGCACCTTTCAATTACGGAACGAAAGAAGTCTCACACGACGAGCTCGCCGTCTTTCTCGATGACCGTCTCTCGGCCCTTCGCCCCGACGACGACAATGGTAGGACGCGACACGAGGCCGTCGAGGTGTATGAGAGAGGGGGCGTCCTCGTCGTAATTGGCGCCGATGGCGAAGTGGCAGGTGCGAAAGGCCTTCTCGTCCTCGAGCATGTTGCCCACGACGGCCGCCGCGGGGTTGAGGCCGATGCCGAGCTCCCCGAGGTTCCTCGCGTTGCGGGCGTAGGCCTCGACCTTGTCGGGCGGAAGCGCGCCCTCGCGGCCCAGCTTTCTCGCTGCCTCCTCGCCGGTGTCGAGGGAAGCTCTGAGCGCGGCCGCTTCTTCGCCCCCGGTCACCTCGACGACGAAGCCCCCCTCGACGCGGCATCGGATGGGCTCGCGGATGAGGATATCGCCCTTTATGGCCGCTATGGAGCCGTCGAACACGACGAGGCCCTCCGAAAGGCCGAGCTGGGGCGAAACGAAAACCTCGCCGGCGGGAAGGTTGCCGCCCGAGCCGGGGCTCGAGAAATCGCCGTCGTCGACCTTGGGCGCGCGGCCCTTCAAGCCGATGTGGATGTCGGTGCCCCCGGCGTTGGTCACCCGCGCGTACAGGCCGCCGGCCAGGGCTTCCGCCACGGCGCGGCAGCGGATTCTTAAGGCCTCGTAGTCGATGGGCACCGTCTTTTTGAACATCGCTCGGGTGGCGCCGGGCGACCAGAACGCGCGCAGGGTCTTGGCCCCGTGGAGCTGGTAGTGGAATATATTGTCATAGTCCACGCCGTTCCACTCGTAGGGCGTGCGTATGCCGCTGCGGTCCTTTCCGAGCTTTTCGGCCGAGAGGGAGACGAAGACGTCGGGTCTGGATTCGAAGGCCGCGATCACGGCCTCTTCCGTGTAGTCGGTCTGATTTTTTACCGGCTGCAGGATCAGCGTGGTCCTCGCGCCCGCCGCGACCGCGGCGTCGTACATCGCCGAGGCTATCGCGAACGATTCCCGCTCGGGATTGGCGACGATGAGGACGGCCTCGCCCTCGCGCAGCTTCAATGAAATTGTCGCGGCGATTCTCGCGGCTTCCAAGAGTGCGGCGTCGGGCGCAAAGTCCGACGCTTCCGTCATGCTGGTCATCACTCAATAAGACGCCGGGCGCCTCTCACTGTCAAGGCGACCCGCTACCGTTCCAACGCATACGAATCGCTATCGTCGCCTCGACGCCCGCGGCGAATGCCGCCGCTCCGGAAAGGGCCTGGGCCTCGGGGAGGGATGCCGTGCCTCGCGGCGCAAGGCGGTAGTCGGTGTACACGAGCTCGACCTCGATGACCGTCCGAGCCTTCAGCGCACGCCACGGCAATTCGGCCAAGGTCGAGGCGATGCCGAATCGGTTGGGCCAGGCCGCCGCGGAGACGGGGACGCGGAAGCCCGTGCCGGCCGGATCGGGCAAGCCGAGCCCGCCCAAGGGAATGAGCCCGCCGACGATCGCGCGAAGGCCGCTCCCCAGGCCGATCTCGAGATCGAAGCGCAGGAGGCCGACGTCCAGCGTCGCGTCATAGGCCGCGCCCGCGCGGATGCCGCCTTCGAATGGAGGGAGGGTCATGCCGACCGAGAGGCCGCCCGAGCAGCCTTTGATGGGCCTATCGATGCCGATGAGAGGGCCCGCCGAGAGCTCGGCGAAAAAGCGAAGGCGCGGCGCGCCTTCGCTCTGAGCCGACTTCGGTGAAGCGGTCAACGGCGCGGAAGCGGCCGCGAGAACGATGACGAGGGCAAAAAACAAGATGGGACGCATGATGCCTCCGCCATCTACGCTCGCGGGAGGCTCTGACGATTGAAGGCGATTTCAGTTCGAGAGGCGCCTGAAGAGAGGAACCCGAGCGGAGACGCCCAGGTCAAGGCTGGAAAATTCGCCACGCTCGATATATTTGCAGGCTATTCCCGCCACCATCGCGCCATTGTCTCCGCAGAGCCTCAATGGAGGGAAGATGGCCGTAATGTCGCTTCGCTTCCCGAGGGCGCGGCGGAGGTAAGAATTGGCGGCCACTCCTCCTCCCGCCACCACCCGATCGAGGCCTGTGTCCTCGACGGCTCGGTAGAGGCGCGAGAGAAGGAGGTCCATCGCCGCCTTTTGAAAGGAAGCGGCTATGTTGGCGGGCGTGGCCTCGGCGCCGGGCTTCCTGAACAGCTCGAGTTGGCGCACCGCGGCAGTCTTCAGGCCCGAATAGGAGAGGTCGTAGCGATGGTCGCCCTTATGGAGGGAGGGCATGGGGAAAGCGAAGGCCTCCTCGTCCCCGCCCCGGGCGAGCGCGTCTATGGCGGCGCCTCCGGGATAGCCGAAACCGTAGTGCTTGGCCACCTTATCGAAGGCTTCTCCCACCGCGTCGTCGATGGTCGTACCGAGAATTTCGATCCTATCGAAGTCCTCGACCATGCAGATGATGGAGTGCCCGCCCGAGACGAGAAGACCTATAAAGGGATACTCGGCCGCCGGTCGGAGGGCGACGTCGAGACGGGACGCGTAGAGGTGGGCGAGGATGTGGTTGACCCCGACGAAGGGCTTGTCTATCGCCCAGGCCATCCCCTTCGCGAAGCAGAGGCCTACGAGGAGGGATCCGATAAGGCCGGGCCGGGCCGTCGCGGCCACGCCGTCGAGATCGGCGGGACCCATGCCCGCCTCGTCCAGGGCTCGCGAGACGACGCCGTGGATCCACTCGCTGTGCTTGCGGCTCGCTATCTCGGGGACCACTCCCTGGTACTTTTCGTGGAAAGGTATCTGCGTGGCGACGATATCGGACAGGATGCGCGAGCCGTCCTCGACGACTGCGGCGGCGCATTCGTCGCAGGAGGACTCAATCCCCAATACTCGCATCGTCCTCCGTGGCCTCTTGAACCATGAAGCGCGAGATGGTGGACAGGGAAAAACCCTCGGAGACGAGTTGAGGGTAGAGATACATGAGAGTCTGTGCCAGCTCCGCTGACCAGACATGGCCTATCATGACGGCCGGCCTGGCCTTGGCGGCATGCTTCTTGCCGTCTTCGACGGCGCGGATAATCGATGCCCGATCGGGCGAATTGTCGAGGAACACATCGCGCTCCCAGTAAGGAATTCCCTCTCGGCGAGCTGCCGCGGCGACCGCCGTGCCCGAGGTGGTGAGTGAGTCAAGATAGTAGATTCCACGCCTTTTGGCAACAGCCGCTACCGCTTCCATGATTCCGAGGTCGGCGGTGGCGGCCGAGCCCATATGGTTATTCATGCCCGCCGCCCCCGGCATCGTCCGAAGGTTGGCCTCGACGACGCGCTCGACCTCGTTCCGGCTCATGCCCAGGCGGAGGGCGCCGGGGCCGGGATCCTGACCGCCCAGGGCCTGCATGGGCTGGTGAAGGATGAGCTCCTTGCCGGCGGCCCGTACCGCAGCGGCCGCTTTTTCGCTGTTTGGCAGGCCCGGAAGGACGGCTATCGTGAGGGGGAAGGGTAGGCGGAGGAAGGCGTCCAGCTCCGTCAGGCTATAGCCCGCGTCGTCGATAATGAAGACCAGGTACCTGCCCTTTGGAAGAGGTAGGGGCCTGAGGTTGGGCCGATTCGAGGCGGGTTGAAGCGCAGTGGCCGTCTTTTGCGGGATTCGGACCGTCGCCGGCTCTGCGGTCGGCGCTTCCACGGGCTCGAGCGCGGGCGCAGCGGGCGGCGTTTCGGCCGGTACCGCCTCTGAAACGAGGGCGGAGCTCCGTAAGCATAGGCCTCCGAGGAGGGCAATCAGGGCGAGGGCCACTGCCGCGAGACTGAGCGTCACGAAGCCTATGCTTTTCGAGGGCTTGGTCGAGGAACGGGCTTCGGCCTTGGCCTTGCCGCTTTTCTTGCCCCTGCGCCTCGCGCCCTTTGTGCGAGTGACAGCCACTTTCCTCGATCATAGCCGCCAGACGGGATTCAGCACAATCGGATTTCGGCCTCATGAAACATAGGATAGATCGGCCGCGGGCGTGTTTTCTTTGAGTTTGCGCAGAGCGCGTTTCTCTATCTGGCGCACGGTCTCCGGGGATATTCCGAGCTCGGCGCCGATGCTCTTGAGGGTGTGCTTTCTGCCGCCGAGGAACTCGAAGCGGTACATCAGTATCCTTTTCTCTTTTTCGAGAAGGAGTTCGAGCATCTCGAAAGTCTCCTCGCGGGAACAGGATTTCATCAGCTCGGCGTCGGGGCTATAGCTGTAATCCTCGTAGACATCGATGATCGAGCCCGAATCCTCGCTCCCGTCGTTCTCGAGGGACACGAGGGCGGCTGCCATCCCTATTACGTCGGAGACCGTCTCTTCGGGGACGCGGAGCTCCCGGGCAATTTCACCCACCGAGGGTTCGCGCTGGAGTATCTGGGTCAGGACGCTATAGGTCCTCTGGATGCGCTTGAGCAGTTCTTCCTTGCGATGAGGCAGGCGAATCGCCCGGCGGCTGTTGACGAGGGCCCGGGTAATGGCTTGTTTGATCCACCAAGAGGCATAGGTCGAGAAACGCACGTTGCGGGTGCCGTCGAATTTTTCCGCAGCTTTTATCAAGCCGATGTTGCCTTCCTGGATCAGATCGAGCAAGGGCATATCCGGCGTGACAAAGCCGCGGGCGATCTTGACGACGAGTCGCAGGTTGGCCTCAATCAGTCTCCGTCTCGCTTCCTCATCACCGATAAAAACCCGACTAGAAAGCGCACGCTCATCTTCGGCGGTAAGAAGCGTTATCTGCTTTATTACCGAGTAATAGTTGCGGAGTCCGTCTTCTTGGTTGTCTGATTCTCGTATTGGTTTCATAAGGTATCTCCGTCTTTTTACATGCATTTTTTGTGCCAACCATGGTTTTGGTATCTTTTTTTACTAACTATTTATATATAAAAGAGATAGGAAAAAGCCTACAGTCAATCAAGCGTATTATGTTTCTATGCGTCTAAATATTCACACTGTTGGCCCTCTAATGCGTATAATAAAGGATACGAATCCTTAGGGAATAAGAGACGCGCGGATTTCCACATGGTTAGCGGATGAGGAATTCGGCGTTGCGGAGGGGAAATCTCGGATAAAAGTAAAAAGGGCGAGGAGCACTAGTAGAAGAACCACGAACTTTCGCATGACAGTCTCCGAAGTGCCGCTAGATTATCTCTGAGTCGGGTCGTGTTTCAAGTACTTGAGGGGATTGAGGGGGAGACTTCGTCTATAGATGCCGAAGTGCAGGTGGGGCCCCGTGCTATAGCCGGTATTGCCCGAGATTCCAATCATCGAGCCCTGTGCCACTTTTGTCCCGACCGCCACGGAGGCTGAGGTCAGGTGTCCGTAGAGCGTTTGAAAGCCATCCGTATGATTCAGAATGACATAATTGCCATAGTTGGCGTTGTATCCGGTGTCCGATACCTTTCCATCCATGGCCGCACGCACCGGGGTACCGGAGTTTACGACGATATCGATGCCCGCGTGAAAGCGACGAACGCCGGTGAAAGGATCGTCCCTGTATCCGAAAAACGAGGAGAGGGGCCCGCGAGCCGGCCAAGCGACTTTTTGGCCCAATGCCTTGTTGACTTCCGAATCGGGGAGCCGGGCGCCGGGGATGAAGAGGCTCTGGCCGGATATGAGGCGCGAACTGCCCAAGTCGTTAGCGTCGACTATTCGCGTGGTGTCGATCTTGTAGCGCTTGGAGATCGACGCGAGGTTGTCCGCGGGCCGCACTTTATAAATAAGGCCGTTGATATTGGGAATTCGCAGTTGAGTCCCCGGCTTGATCGCCGAAGCGCTGGAAATGCCATTGGCCGAAATGATCGTGTCCATATAAAGCCCATAGTGCTTGGCGACGGAGGCGAGTGAGTCCCCCGATCGTACTCTATAAGTCGATACCTCGAGGGTGACGGGAGCGGGAGGGAGGCCGGCCGTTTCCTGATCGGCGTCCGCCCTGCCGTCGGCGAGTTCGGGGGATACATAGTCGAGGAGGAGGTTCTGTGCCGACTTCTCTACCGGTAAGAGGCCGGAAGAGGGTAGGGGGAAGGCCGGGCCTCGGGCGATGGCCGCAATACCCGTCGAAAGGGCGACAATTGCCGCAAGGGCCGAAGCGGCGATTATCGCGAGCCTGGCCTTGGGCAGGCTCGATGGCTTATGAGCGAGGGAACGCAGCCTTCGCCGCAGGCTGAACGCGAGGCTTTCGCCCAATCGCATGCGCAGCCGCGCGCAGATCCGCGAGACGAAAAGGGCTAGCCTCGCGCCCAGTCCGGGGGCGTGGCCGCCGCGGCGAGCGCGCCGCGCGGGAGGGCCTGAGTGCTGGGTCTCACGCCGTCGATCCTGAAGCTTGGCCGAATACGGCTTGGAACCCTCCGTGGGGCGATATCGGAAGGCCGTGCTTGTATCGCGGCCCTCCACCGAGGGGCGTCGTTTGCCTATTTTCTGTCGTGCAATGCTGCTATCCATGGCTTCGTATCTGTCTTATCGACAATTCCGGGGGGCGACATTATAGTCGGAAGACACTCTATGCGATCCCGTAAACTCCGACCGGGATGGGCGATACTCGCCGCCGCCCTCCTCGTACTGTTCGTCAAGGCCTTCGTTTTCGATGCCGCCGTCGTAGAGGGCCGCTCGATGCTCCCCACGCTCCTGCCGGGAACCCTCATCCTCGTGCTCCGCTGCGCCTACGGCCTGCGCTCTCCCTCGGGTTACGGCTATCTCGTCCGCTGGGCTCGACCTCGCCGCGGCGAGGTCGTAGCGGCGGCGAGCCCGAGGGACGGACTGCCCGTCGTAAAGCGCGTCGCCGCAGAAGGGCCGGTCGCCCTCATGGCTGTCTCGGGCCGCCTCATCGGCCCCGGCCTCGACGCCCCTCTCTCGCCCGAGCAGGCGCTGCGCATCGGAAGAGCCCTCGAGCTCCCCGCCCTCTCCTGTTTCCTCCTCGGCGACAACCCTCTCGAATCCCTGGATTCGCGCGACTACGGGAGCGTACCGATTGAGGCCGTCTCGGGAAGGGTGCTACTCTTCGGACGATGGGCCCGACCATGAACAAGCGCAGCTTCCGTTACTGGACCCTCGTCGCCGCCCTCGGGCTCGTCGCCATTTTCGTCGTCGTCCGCTACGCCTACCTCGCCGCCTCGCCCGCCAAGGATAGGCTCGAGGCGTCCGCCGACGCCGAAAGGGGGACGATCGCCGACCGCAATGGCCGCGTCCTCGCGATGGACTCGCCGTTGTACAACGTGGCCGTCTGGCGGCCCGAGACCAAGCGCGGAGCCTTCCCCTCCGAGGCGGCCCGCCTTTCGTCCATCACCGGCGTCCCGGAGACCGAGATATTGGACCGATGGTCCAAGGAAAACTCCGATTTCTTCTACCTCGCCAAGCGCGCCCAGCCTCAGGTGGCGCGGGCGGTGCAGGAAGCCAAGGACGGGGGGGCCTTCGCCGGCGTCGTGGTCGAGAAGGTCGCGGGCAGGCTCTACCCCGAGAGACGCCTCGCCTCCCACCTCGTCGGTTTCGTAGGCGACGGGAACTCCGGGCTGGCGGGGATAGAAAAGCGCGACGACGACGAGCTTCTCGGCCAGGGAAGGAGCCTCGTCCTCACGATAGACGCCGACGTCCAGTATTCCCTCGAGGAGATAGCCCGAAAGGCCATGACGACCACCGGAGCGGAGGCCGTCATCCTTCTCGCGGCCGACGCGAAGACGGGCGAGATACTCTCCTATGTCGCGATGCCCGACTTCGACCCCAACGACTACGCGTCGTCGCCCGAGGAATCCTGGTACGATTGGCCGAGCGTCTATCATTACGAGCCGGGATCGGTCTTCAAGGTATTCTCGATGGCATCGGTGCTGGACCTGGGCGGGGCGGACGCGAATACCATTTTCCACTGCGACGGCGCCTTCCATAAAGTCGCGCCCTCCGGCGAGAAGATCACGATCAAGTGCCTCGGCGTCCACGGCGACGTCAACATAGAGAAGATACTCGAGCTCTCCTGCAACGCGGGCGCCGCCTACGCCGCGGACAGGGTCGAGTCGGTCGATTTCTATGACCGGCTGCGGGGCTTCGGCTTCGGCTCGCGCACGGGCATCGTCGTGCCGAGCGAGACTCCGGGGCTGCTCCGCTCGCCGGAGACCTGGTCGCTCCGCTCGAAGCCGACGATCGGCATGGGCCAGGAGCTGTTCGTATCGGCAGTTCAAATGACGGCCGCCGCCACGGCCATCGCGAACGGGGGACTGCTCATGAAGCCCATCGTCGTAAGACGGGCCCTCGAACGCGACGGCTCGGTCGCCTATACCAACGATCCCCAGCCGGTGCGGAGGGTGATCTCGGCCGAGACCGCCTCCTCCATCCTGGCGGCGATGGAGACCGCCTCGAGCGAGGCGGGCACGGGCAAGCGCGCCAAGGTAGCCGACATCCGAATGGCCGTAAAGACCGGCACCGCGCAGATGATAGACCCCGCCACCCAGCGCTATTCCGAGAAGGACTACATCGCGTCGACTCTGGCTATTTTCCCGGCCGACGCTCCCCAGGTGATCGTCTACCTCGCCATCGTCAAACCCACTCTCGGCCCCTCCTACTACGGCGGGCGCATCGCCGCGCCCCTCGTCAAAGATGCCGCAGAAGCCATACTGAACCTGACCGGGATACGCCGCGGCGCCAACCCGACGATCGCCCATCCCGGCGCCGTGACCCTCCCCGCCGTCGTTCCCATCGCTATCGGCGACACCATGCCCGACCTGACGGGCAAACCCAAGCGTCTGCTCATGCCCCTTCTCGCGCGCAAGGACCTGAAAGTCAAGATGAGCGGGGAAGGCTACGTCGTCAGTCAGAGCCCCGCGCCCGGGGCCGCAGTGACTCCCGGGACCGAGTTGGACCTGGAGTTTCGGTGAGCCTCCTCGAAACCAATCTCGCCGCCCTGCGCGGGCGTTTCCCCGAGCTGGCCGCCCTCGTCGAGTCCGCCCCGGTGGAGCCCGAGTTCGAGCTTGTACTGGCGGCCTCGGGCGAGCGGAGCGCTCGAATCCCCGGCGGCGCATGGCTTCACTCGAGCCGCGATCCGCGGGCCGAGGCGCGGCGCCTGGTGGCCGCCTCCCTGGGCGGCGCCGACACGGCCGTCCTCCTCGGTCTGGGCCTGGGCTACCTCGCGGAGGCCGTCACCGAAGCGATGGACTCGGGTGCCGTCAATGGCGGCGTAAAAACAAGGATCGAGCGCATTCTCGCCTGCGAGGCCGATCCGGGCGCTCTTAAGGCCGCTTTTCGCGCGCGCGACCTATCCGCCCTGCTCGCCGACGAGAGGCTGGGCTTCGTGGTGGGCGGCGAGCCCGAGGGCCTCATATCCGCCCTCGAGCTTTCGGGAGGGTCCAAGGCCGTCATTCTCGAGCTCAAGGCCGCTACTTCGGCCTATCCGTCATGGTTCGAGCGCTCTCGCCGCGCTGCCGAGCGCTGGAACGCCAAAGGGGCGGTCAACGAAAACACCTTGAGGCGCTTCGGCAGGCTTTGGGTTCGCAACCTCGCGCGAAACCTGGGCGCGGCCGTCGAATTACCGGGCGTCGAGCGTCTCGGCGATCTCTTCGCGGGCGCGGTTTCAGCCCCGCCGGGGGCCACTGCCCCGCCGATTCCCGCCTTGATCCTGGCCGCCGGGCCGAGCCTGGACCTCGTTCTTCCATATATCAAGGATATTTCGCGGCGCGCCCTCGTCGTCTGCGTGGACACGGCGCTGCGCAGCCTCCTTCGCTTCGGCGTCGAGCCCGACTTCCTCGTCGTCGTCGACCCTCAGTACTGGAATTGGCGCCACCTTTCCGGTCTTTCCTCGCCCTCCTCGTTTCTCGTATCCGAGATGGCGGCCTGGCCCGCCGTGTTTCGCGCGCCGCGCCGCGCTTCCTTCCTCGGCGGCTCCGTCTTTCCCCTGGGCCGCAGGATCGAGGCCTTCGCGGGGAGGAAGGGTCAGCTCGGCGCCGGCGGATCGGTCGCCACGAGCGCCTGGGACCTCTGCCGCATCATGGGATGCTCGCCCCTGTGGATGGCCGGCCTCGACCTGGCCTATCCCGGAGGGCAGACCCATGCCAAGGCGAGCCTCTTCGAACAGCGCGCGCTGGCGTCGGGGAACCGCCTCGCGCCGGCGGCGAGCGCCCAAGCGGCCGTCCTGGTCGGCGGCGCCGCGGCCGGCGCCCAGAGCTTCGAAGCTCCCTCCATGGACGGAGGCAAGGTGCGCACGGATCAGCGCCTGACCCTGTACGCGTGGTGGTTCGAGAGCCGCTTCGCGAGGCCCCTTTCGCCGCCGACCCTCTCCTTGAGCCCGTGCGGACTGGGCGTGCCGGGCCTTGCCCTCGGCTCCGTCGAGGAGCTGCTTTCCTGTCCCGACCGCCGCGGCGAGATCGACGGGCGCCTCGATCGCGCCGCGGCGATTTCACCCAATGCGGCTTTCCGCGATGGGGTGGCC
>JBEKVO010000069.1:0-14314 GCA_049513895.1 Rectinemataceae bacterium
AAGGCCTGCGATAGTAAGGCGACATGCTCCGCATGTCGCAAACTTAAGGAAGGCTTGGTGAGAGGCCTTCATTGCGACGCTCCCTTTGGTCGTGTCGCCTTATTAATGAAGGCCGCTATAAGCTTTTATTCCTTCCTCGCGTATCGCAACAAAAAAATCCGCGATTCAAACCAGGATCAGCAGCTCTCCCTCAGGATGAGGGTCGGGAGTATGGACTCGACGACGCGGGGAAGTTTCGTTTCGCTGTCGATAAGGTACTTGAGACGGGCGCAGACGGAATATGCGATTTTTTCGCGCGGCTGGTGCATCGTCGTGAGCCGCGGCTGGAAGTAGCTCGCAATCGTAGCATCGTCAAACCCGACTATGCGAATGCCTCCCGGGACGGAAACCATGTCCTCGCGCAGGGCCGAGATAAGGCCCAATGCGAGTAGGTCGGCCTGAGCAAAAATTCCGTCCACGCGCAATTCCTTCATGAACGCCAAACCGGTCTTGGCGTAGGAATAGCCTGCCTCGAAAGCGGAGCCCTGCGGCAACTCGATGACCCTATCCTCGAAAGGCATACCATGGTCCCGGGCCGATTGTCGAAAACCCTCGCTCCGGTCTTCAAAAACGGAATCTCCGGGCCCCATCGAAATAGTCAGAAGCGAAGCGCACCTGCCACGTTCTATGAGGCAATCAGTGGCATTGCGGGCTCCGGTTAGATTATTCGTCGCATAGATATCAAAATCATGGGCCGTGGCCGGCGTATCCACGAGTACTATCGGCATTTTGAATTCTTCGAGAACTTGCCGCTCGTCACTGTCAGGAATCGCCCTAATGAGGATAAGCCCATCGACTTTATGGCATGCAACGAGTCTTCGGATATTGCTCTGCCTGCTCCTGCGGTCGTTCTTCGAGTTCATGAGGGCATCGTAACCGTAGTCCGCGAGGTTTTCCTGGAGATCGTGGAGCAGCAGCTTGGTGTACTGAAGGTTCCTGGGATCGTCGTACGTCTCCGGATAAAGAATCCCGATAGTGCCGGTCTTCTGCGATACCAAGGCTCGCGCATTGACATTGAAATGGAAGTTCATGTCCTTGGCTATCGTACAGACGAGGGCCTTCGTCTTTTCTGATACCTGAGGGCTGTCGTTTAGACAACGCGAAACGGTTGAGTGGCTGACCCCAGCGATCTTGGCAATATCGCGAATAGTCACTGAATGCTTGACCTCTTCACGCACACGGTAACATTACCATGATTAAATAATAGTAGCAATACTCTATTATCTATATATTATATGAATATTCTTTATCTTTCGCCCTATTGACATTCATAGGAATTATGATAATATCTGCACACGTTTGCGTTACTTGGCTTGGAAACACTTTTAAGCCTTAGCAAGGGGGTCGCCATGTTCAGCAGATCGACTCGATTTATCCTCGCCGTGCTCTTGGTTGGAGCGCTTGCCCTCGTGAGCGCAGGAGCTCAGAGCAACGCCAATGGCTTCAAGGCGCCTCCGGGTAAAATGGTGATGTGGGCATTCGGACAGCCGAAGTTCTGGCAGCTCCAAATAGACGACTATTTCAAGAGTAATGCATCGGAAGTTCAAGGCGTCACGGCGGAAGTGGTGGCAACAAAAGGCGAAGAGGAAGTCAGGCAGAAGATGATGCTCGCCCTGGCTTCGCAAACTTGGGACGACATGGCCGACGTGGTCTCCACCTTCCCCGTCAGCATGCAGGCGATGGTGGAAGCGGGGGTCCTGATGGATCTCACTTCCTACCTTGCGCCCTTCAAGGACAAGTTCGTCCCCGGCACGTATGACCAAATCTATTACAAGGGCAAACTGTGGGCCATGCCTCGCTCGCTGCGGCCACAGCTACTTTTCTATAACAAGGAAATTTTCGATAAATACAACATCGACCCCAAACAGATGGCGACTTTCGAGGGCTATCTCGAGGTAGGGCGGAAGCTCAAGACTCTTAGCAAGGGGCAGGTCTTCCTGTCCTACGAGGATCCGGGTTCGCGCACCTGGCGCTACTGGGGCCGACGCGGCCTCATGCCCCAGGCCGGAGCGAGGATCTGGGACGATGACGGCAATGTGGTGATCGACAGGGACCCGGGCGCTCTCAAAGCCTTTCGTTATCTCGAAACCCTGCACAAAGAGGGGCTCCTTTTCAACTCCGTCATCCTTCAGCCGCCCCTCTACCAGGCCGCCAGAGAGGGCAAGGTCGCGACATTCTATATCGGCGCTTTCTACGACGAATTCCTGAAAGCCAACGATAAGGACATGGCGGGCAAGTGGCGCGTAATGTCCGCTCCGGTCTTCACGGGTCTCAACCTTGGCGGCGCCCCGGTCGTCGATATCGTCGGAGTCGTCGCCAAACCAAACGCTCCCTACGCCGAACTATACAAGCGTATCTGGTACGACTACAACTTCAACAGCCCGGCCCGGCAGGCCTATACGCTGGAAGTCCTAGCTTTGAACGGTCCCGTCCAGAACCCCCTCTCCAAGGCCATGCTGGATGAGCAGTTTTGGAAGGAGCCCGATCCCTATTATGGCGGCCAATCCTTCAAGCAGATGGAAGGATTGGGACTGCGTAACGTCTCGAAGAACCTGCGCGTGACGACCGCAGACGCGGAGGCGGACACGATCATTACCGCGGAGTTGGAGAAGTTCATCGCCAATGCCCAGACCATGGACCAGGCCATAGCCAACATGGGGCAGGTCCTGCGGGACAAGATCGGCAAGGCGCCTGCCAACCTCGACAGATAGACGCCGCTCTTTTCAAGGAGGCAACGTGCCCCGGACACGGACAGTACGGCGAATATGGGCCATGCGCCATGCATATGGATTCATCGCCCCGTTCTATCTGCTATTCCTGGTGTTCGGGGCCTTCCCCTTGGGCTGGTCGCTGTTCCTTTCCTTCCAGGATTGGGACGGCCTTAAGGCCATGAAGTACGTCGGGCTTCGCAACTTCACCAGGCTACTGCGCGACCAGAGGTTTCTCGACGCTTTGGCCAATACCACCGTTTATTGGATCGTAGATACCATTTTCATATTGGGCCTCGCTATTCTTATGGCTATATTGCTGAACACGCAGCGCCTTTCGGGCAAGCGTTTCTACAGGATGGTTCTCTTCCTACCCAATGTCACCGCCACCGTCGCCATCGGCCTGGTGTTCAGCATGGTCTTCGACTACAACAGCGGACTCCTTAACTGGATACTCCAGACTTTCGGGATCCAGCGACTCGCCTGGATGAACAGCACGGGTCTTTCCAAGATCCCGGTCATGGTCCTGACGATCTGGCGCAATATACCGTGGTTCATGCTGATCATCCTGTCGGGTTTGCAGGCCATCAATCCCGAGCTTTACCAGGCGGCGACGGTAGACGGGGCGGGCCCGGCCCAAAAACTATTTCACATCACCATCCCCAGCCTTTCGACGGTACTTTTTTTCTGCTTCCTGACCGAGACGATCGATTCGTTCAGGCTTTTCACCGAGCCCTACATCCTTACAAGCGGCGGCCCGGGCTCCTCGTCCCTTGCCATCGTCCAATATCTCTACGAGAGCGGCTTCACCACTTTCAAATTGGGCTATGCATCGGCCATGGGCTACGTGCTGACTGCTCTTCTACTGATAATATCAGCGGCTCAGGTAATTTCCCTGCGCCGGGGCGGAAGCGAGATAGGAAACGCCGCATGAAGAGATCCGTGGCTAATCCCAGAGGCTCGCTGGTTCACATCCCCCTGATCCTGTGGTGCTGCCTGTCGGTGTTTCCCCTCTTGTGGATGTTGGGCATGTCGCTGAAGCCTGTGACCGAAGCGATCGGCGGGCTCGGCTCCATGATTCCCCATGCCCCGACCCTGATCAACTACGGAAAAGTCGCAGGCCTGCTGCCGCTTGCCCGTAATACTCTGAACAGCTTCATCGTGGCGATAGCGGGATCTTTGACTACCGTGTTTTTATGTTCCCTGGCGGGCTTCGCCTTTGCCAAGTATAGCTTCCCCGGACGCGACGCCCTCTTTCTGTTCCTCCTGGCCACCATGATGATCCCGCCGGAAGTGGGGATCGTGCCGACCTTCCTCATAATGAGACGCCTGCATTGGATCAACAACTATCTGGCGCTGATAGTTCCCCGGGCCGCCACGGCGATAGGGATTTTCTACATGCGCCAATATATTATGGACTTTCCTACGGAGCTCATGGAGCAGGGGCGCCTGGATGGTTGCCGCGAGTTTCGCATTTACTGGCAGATCGTCCTGCCCTCCATTTCTCCGGCCCTCGCCGCCTGGGCGACTATTTCCTTCATCGCCAGGTGGAACGACTTCATGTGGCCTCTGCTTCTGATGCGCTCGAAGCAGATGTATACCCTCATGGTTTCCATAGCTATTCTGCCGGTGAGCGAGGGACTTTCCACGCCCTGGCCGGTCGTCATGGCCGGCTCGGCGATCGCCGTATTTCCCCTGATCTGCGTCTATTTCATTCTGCAGCGTTTCCAGGTCTCTGGGCTCATGCTGGGCGCCGTAAAAGGATAGGGAACATGAACAAGCGCGATGAACTGATGAAGCTCCTCGATTCGTCTTACAAGGCGAGCTCGGTGCCTGCGGCCTTCTTTCTGCACTTCGATCCGGCCTGCCATCGCGGACAGGCCGCCGTGGACAAGCACTTGGAATTCTTCCGGTTCACCGGCATGGACCTGGTCAAGATCCAGTTCGAGCACCACATGCCGGCCATGGAGATGCAAAGGCCGCAGGATTGGTCGAATGTGCCTCTTTACGGCAGGGATTTCTGGGAAGAGTCCCTGGCCGTAGTGAAAGGCATCGTGGAGTCCGCGCGCAAGGAAGCGCTCGTCGTCCCTACCCTGTACTCTCCCTTCATGCTTGCATGTCATATCGCGAAGCCGGAAATCGTCGTTCAACATATGCAGGAGGATCCCAAGGCATTCAAGCGAGGCATCGAGGTCATCACGGAAGGGCTCCTGCGCTTCGTGAAGGAATGCATCAAGCTCGGAGTGGATGGCTTCTACGC
This sequence comes from Rectinemataceae bacterium, assembly GCA_049513895.1. Taxonomy (GTDB): domain Bacteria; phylum Spirochaetota; class Spirochaetia; order Treponematales; family Rectinemataceae; genus UBA1306. The sequence goes on from JBEKVO010000069.1 coordinate 5,008, forward strand.
ATCGACCCAGGGAGGCGAAAGCGGGCGTCTTGCCGACCCCAAAACCTTTGATGAATGCATTCGGCCCTACGACATGACTATCCTCAACGAGATCCATCGCGATTGTGCTTTCAATATTCTCCACATCTGCGACTATCATCTTCCCTATGCCGACCTCGCCCCCTTCACCGGTTATCCCGGCCACGTGGTCAATACGAGTCTAAAGCTCACGGGAAGGGAAATCGAAGCCAAGGAAGCGGGAAAAATATTCGGCCGCCCTTTCATGGGCGGATTGGAACGCACGGGGGTCATCACTAACGGTACGCCGGAAGCCATTCGACAAGCCGTCCGCCAGGCTATCGAATCAGCGCCCGAGCGTTTCATTCTGGGCGCAGACTGCACCGTTCCTCCGGACACGCCCTGGGAGAATCTGAGGGAGGCGATTCAGGCCGCCCACGAATATCGCCGGTAGGATGTCCGCCCCGCCTTACCATGGAGAATGAAATGAGTCTCGAATCGCATTTTGCGCCCTATAGAGAGCGGATCATCGGAATCGATGCCGAGATGACCTTGGCTTTCGGCGGAAGCCATAGGATCGTCTATGCCGATTGGACTGCCTCGGGCAGGCTCTACGGTCCGATCGAGGAATTCATGCAAGGCGTGATAGGCCCACTCGTCGCGAACACGCACACCGAGACCACCTACACGGGCGTCGCGATGACCCGAGCCTATCATCGCGCGCGGGAGATAATAAAGCAGCATGTCGGGGTCGGAGCGGAGGACTCGCTCTTTTTCTCGGGATTCGGGATGACCTCGGCCATAAACAAGTTGCAGCGTATGCTCGGTCTCAGACGCGCAGATGGCCTTCCGAGCCGGCGAAACGGTCTCCAGCCCCTCGTCCTTGTGACCCATATGGAGCATCATTCCAACCAGATCACCTGGGAGGAATGCGACGTCGACGTCCGGATAGTGCCACGGGACGAAGAGACCGGCCTGCCCGATCTGGAATGGCAGGAGAGGATCTTGAAGGAAAACCCCGACCGTCCACTTCTTATTGGCGCCTTTACGGCCTGTTCCAATGTTACCGGCCTGATCACGCCCTACCGCCGGATGGCCGCGCTCATGCACCGCTATGGCAGCTTTTGCTTCATGGATTTCGCCGCCTCGGCGCCCTATGCCGAGATGAACATGCATCCCGCCAAGCCCGAGGAGAGTCTCGACGCGATAACTTTTTCGCCGCACAAATTCCTCGGGGGACCTGGCTCCTCAGGCGTCCTCATCCTCTCCACCACTCTTTATAAAAGCGCCGTCCCCGATCAGCCGGGCGGCGGCACGGTGAAGTGGACGACCCCCTTCGGCACGCACCGCTACGTCGACGAGATCGAGGCGCGCGAGGACGGCGGCACTCCGGGATTTCTGCAGGCCATCCGCGCGGCACTTGCGATGCAGCTCAAGTTCTCGATGGGCATCGACAAAATCGAGCTGCGCGAACAAGAGCTCATAGCCACCGTCCTGGAAGAGTTCAAGGTGGAGCCGGCCCTCAGGCTCCTCGAGGGCGAGAATATGCACCGACTTGCAATTCTCTCGTTTTACGCGCCTGGCGAGCACCACAACCTTATCGTGCGGCTCCTCAATGATCGTTACGGAATTCAGGCTCGTGGTGGCTGTAGCTGCGCGGGCACCTACGGCCATATCCTGTTCGACATCAAGAAGACCAAGTCGCACCGGATCACGGATATGATCGATGCCGGCGATTTATCGGAAAAGCCCGGATGGGTGCGAGTGTCTCTGCACCCAACGACGACCGACGAAGAGGCGCGGTACATCGGGCGTGCGGTCGTCGACGTAATCCGCAATTTCCGGGAATGGAGCGACTCCTACGAGTTCCACAAGGGATCGGGGGAGTTCGAGCCCAAGCGCGTCCATCAAAACGCCCCTGACCTGCTATCCCGCTTTTCCGCGCTCTGAATCTACACGCTATTCCTTAGTCCCCGGTCGACGACCTCAACCCCAGGGGCCCACTATCTTCGCCGCGGTTCCATCGTTGCCGAGGGACGGCAGGCCATAGACTTCGTCGATCAAGGCGAGGAGGGAATAGAGGGTGTATGGATAGTGAACGACGATGCCGGGAACCACGCCCTGGCCGACGAGGATGGTGGTGATGGGCGTCGTGGCCGGATCTTGGCTTCCATAGGGCTCGTCGAAGGTGACGATAAAGAGGCTGTTGTGGGATACAGCCCATTGGACATAGGCGTTCAGATTCGTGGCGAGCCAGTCGTCGGCCTGGGTTATAGTGCCGTCGTGCATGTCATTGTCGAGATCGGGGATGACAAAGGAGACGGTCGGCAAGGTGGAGAAGTCCGAAGGGAAACTCGAGAAGGGCAGGTTCGCGGCCGACGGTACCGATGTGAAGGAGACCCAGGGAGCGTGCTTGCGGACATACTCGCCGTCAGGCGAAGACGCGTCCGTGAATCCGATTGAAGGGAGACCCTCCGAATAGCCGGCGAAGCTGCGGCTGGGGCTGGCCGCGAGAAGGGAACCGTAGAGGTTTGGCGCGGAGATGTCGTGAAGAGCATCGTCGGTCACGCCCTGGGTGGAACCGGAAAAGAGGGCAATGTAGTTGGGTTGGCTCGGATGGGTTATAGCGTACATCTTCGCGAAGCTGGCTCCTCGCGCGGCCAGGTAATTGAGATAAGCGCAGTGGGTCAGTTGGTAGGCGGAATGGTTTTCCTCCACCACGATGACGAAGTGATCGTAGGCGGGAGGCGCGGCGTATACGACGGGCGAAGCGGAGCAGGAGAGGCTCGCCGCGGCCAGGAGAAGGACGAGGGCGGCCAGAAGGGCCGATAGGCTTTTCACCATTGACGTATCCATTATAACGTCAGGAGGCTAGATTACCTTGGCATTCAGGCGAAAACTGCCTTGACGCGGTGTGCGGACCCGATAGAATGGGACGGGTGGAAATCAGGCTAATGGGAGTGCAGACATGAAATATCGCCGATTGGGCAATACCGGCCTCATCGTCAGCGAGCTCTCGCTCGGCACGATGCAGTTCGGCGGCAAGATGAACGTGGGCAACCTGGACCAGAAGGCCACGATCGCGATGATACGATTCGCCCTGGAGAAGGGCATCAACTTCATCGACACGGCCGACGTCTACGGCCGGGGCGAGAGCGAGAGCCTCGTCGGCAAGGCCCTCGAAGGCATCCGCGGGGAAATAGTGCTGGCCACGAAGGCTCGCCTACCCATGAGCGACAGCAACTTCAACCACTCGGGGGCCACGAGGGTCAACATCATGCGCGAGATCGAGGCGAGCCTCGGGCGTCTCAAGACCGACTACATCGATCTCTACCAGATCCACGGCTGGGATTCGAACACGCCCCTCGAAGAGACGGTGCGCAGCCTCGACGACCTCGTGCGTCAGGGCAAGGTCCGCTACATCGGCCTCAGCAACTACCTCTCCTGGCAGGCGGCGGCCGCAGTCGAGCTTCAGACCCGGCTCGGCCTCGAAAAGTACGCGACCGCGCAGATGCACTACAGCCTCGTGAACCGCGGGCTCGAGTACGAGTTCCAGTCCTTCGCCGAGCACTACGGCATCGGCATACTGGTCTGGAGCCCTCTCGCCGGAGGCTTCCTTACGGGCAAGTACGACCGCGACCACCAGGCCCCCGAGGGAAGCCGATTCTCGGAGGCCGGCCAGTTCGTCCCCTTCGACAAGAAGCTCGGCTACAGGGTCGTCGACGTCCTACGGCGCATAGCGAACCGGCACGGCCGCAGCCCCGCCCAGGTTGCCCTGGCCTGGACCCTCGCACGACCCGCCGTCTCGAGCATAATAATAGGGGCGCGCAGGATCGCCAACCTCGACGACGACATTGCCGCCGTCGATCTCGAACTCTCCGCCGGCGACGTGAAGCTCCTCGACGCGGCCTCGGACCCCGGCGTCCCCTATCCCAAGTGGATGGTCCTCCAACTCGACACAACCGAAGACCCCCGCCCCGCCGTCCTCCACCCCGAGCTTTACAAGGACGGCGGCCCCTGGAAGGACCTTCGCGGCACGAAGTGGGAAGGCTGAACTGAGGGGCGCGGGGCCATCCCCGCCCCTCGAGGTCAGGCGTCCCTATTGGGAATCCGGCAAATCGTCGGGTACCAGGAAGGAAATGTTTCTGGAGACCTGATATTCTCTCCCGCCGTAGGGAACATAGCCCATGTGATATTTCATGGAGTACTTGCCGCAGGTGATGTTGCCCAGCCACTTGCCGTGGATGATGAGGAGGGGACTGCCGTCGTTCTCCATGCCGGCGATGATGGCGTTGCTCGGGGGGTTCTCTCCGCGACTGAAGACCCAAAAACCGTAACCCACGTAGATCTCCACCGGATCGTTCGCGATTTCGATTTCCTGGCCGCCGTATGAAATAAAGGCCTTGCCATAGAGGGGATTGTACTTGCCCACCACGACGCCCCCCTGATATGAGGTTCGGATGATGTAAAGGGGGCCACCGCCCGTGTCTACGCCGGCCTTGAAAGCACCGACCGGCACTGCCCCCGTACTTGGAATGATGGAGACCCAATCGGCGCTGTTGGACACGGCCAAGTTGGATACCGGCACGGGAGCCGGCGGCGGCGGGGCTTCCTGGATGACGACCGGCGGCGCGACCTGGAGGCCCGGGCCCGTCGCCCTGATGGCGTTTTCGGTGAAAACGATGGCCCCATCTATGTGCCCGGCCGCTCTGCCGCGCAGGCCCTGGATGGGACCTCTGTCCTCTTCCCGTTCGATATCGGCACGGGCCCTCCTCAGGAAGGAGTCGGCGTCGTACAGCCGCCCGTAACGGTCGTTCCGCTCGACGACTCCGGGATTGTAGTTGACGTCCCGTCCATCGTCGATGGCGGCCCGCCGGATCTCGGCGATCGCGTCGTCGATTCTACGGATCGCGTTTAATTCGTCCATGACGCGGACCCAGTTCCCGGGAACGTTCTGAAGCAGCCAGCGTGCGGTACGCAAATCCGCGAGTGCTCCGAGGTAGGCCGGATGCTGCCCCTGTCCCAAGGTGTTGGGGGCCGGCGCCATGGGCGCGGGTGCCATGACTACAGGCGCCATGGGCGCCGGGGCGACGGCGGCGGGAACGTTGGCGCTTTGAGGCTGCACGACCCTCATGGCATTCCCGACGAACATGATGGCGGCCTCGATATGCGCGGCCGATCTCCCGCGCAGGCCCAGGATGGGCCCTTTGTCCTCTTCCTGGTTGATATCGGCCCGGGCTCTCCTCAGGTAGGCATCCACGTCGTGAAGCCGGCCGGGACGGTCGGGCCTCTCTTCCACCCTGGGGTTGAAGTTGATGTCCCTGCCGTCGTCGATGGACGATTTCCGGATCTCGGCGATCGCGTCGTCGATCCTGCGGATCGCGTTGAGTTCGTCGTTGACGCGGGCCCAGTTTCCCGGGGTGTGCTGGAGCAACCAGCGTGCGGCCCGAAGGTCGGCGAGAGCGTGGATGTAGGCGGGGTGCATCGCCTGGGCGTAAATCGCGGGCGCGATGGACATTACCATAACCGCTAAAACCAACCGAAAAAAATTCTTCATGGAATCTCCTCCTGGTACAATCTTGAGCCTGAATTCACGATATTGCGCAGAACCCGTCTAGTCGTCATAAGCTCGCTTGAGAGCCGCGATATCGAGCTTGGTCATCGCGAGCATCGCCTGGGTGACTCGGAGAGCACGCGCGGGATCGTCCCCGGACATCAACGCGGGCAAGGCTGACGGTACGACCTGCCAGGAGAGGCCGAACCGGTCTTCGAGCCAGCCGCACTGCCCCTTTTTTCCTCCCTCGGAGAGCCGTTCCCAGAGCCCGTCTATCTCCTCCTGCGTCTCGCAGTTCACGAAGAGCGAGACAGCGGGCGTGAAGGCGGAGGGGTTGTTTCCGTTGCCGTCCATCGCCATGAACTCGAGGCCGTCCAGGGAAAACCTGCCGTGCTTGACCGTTCCGGGCCTACCCCGTTCGCCCGCCTCGAAGCGCTCGAGCGCCTCGATTTTCGAGTTCTTGAAAATTGATATGTAATCGTTCATCGCCTCTTCGGCCCTGCCGCTTTGAGGCCCCGAAAAGGTCAAGAACGGGCTGATGCTTTTTCGCGGGGCCCCCAGAATAAGCTGCCAGGAGAGGCCGAACCGGTCCGAGACCCAGCCGTATTTTCTGCTGAAGGGATAGCCCTGCAGTTCCATGAGGACGGTTCCGGAGTCGGCGAGATGCCGCCATAAGGCATCGATGTCGCTTTCGGTCGGACAGTTTACGAAGAAGGAAAAGGCGGGCGTGAATGAAAACAGCGGGCCTCCGTTCAAGGCGGCGAACTCCCGCCCCTCGAGACGAAAACCGAGAGTCATCGCCGAGCCTTCCGGCCCGGGTCCCAGTTTTCCATATCTGGCGATGCTGTCGATCCTCGAATCGCCGAAGATCGACGCATAGAAAGTCGCCGCCTCTTCGGCCTTGTCATCGAACCACAGAAAAGGGCTTATCTTCTGCACGGTCCCTGCTCCTGTCGCGACGGAACTCAGTGTTCAATATAATCAGAGATACCCCGGGTGGCCATTCTATTTTACCGCGAATGCGCACCTCCTTACCCAAAGCACGACCAGGGGCACAGTCGTCAACATTCCGCCCCTGGACCCCGCCCTATTTTTAAAAGTCAACTAAGACTTAGCTAGACTTGCACGGCCGTCCCCGCTTCCTCGGGAGGCGTAGTTAGAGGCCTGCTCTGCTGCCATTGTAGTGATACTCGAAGGGGTTCCACCTGATCCACAAATTTCATCCCGCCCTCTCCCCGAACAACGGTCGCAACTTTTCGACCGCAGCGCGCAGTTCGACGGAGGCCTCGGACCCGCCAGTAGACTCGGCTTCGAGGGGGATGGCTCGGCGTTCGGCGGCCTTCCAGAGATCGCGCAAGGCCTCCCGCTCGGCGAAGAGGAGTAGGCCGAGGTCCCGCCTCGCGCCGTCCCGCGCGCCGCGCGCCCTGCTCTGGCCTATCTTCCCGGACAGCTCATCGTAAATGCTGATCATCGCTCTGCCTTTCCCTACTCGACCGCAGACCCGATACCCGCCTTTTCACAGGCCTTACCGAGCTTATCATCGAGCGTTGCCAGCTTCGCGTTCTTCCTGATGGCCAGCTCGAGATAGGTGGCATCGTAGGCGCTCAATTCGTAGCGCTGGGAGAGTTCGAAGAGCCGCTCGGCGTATTTTTCGCCATAGTTTACGTCAGTATCGAAGCCATAGTCCTTGAGGAGCCTGATAATAGCGATGACCTCCGCGTGCTTGAGCCACCCGCGCTTCACGGCAAGCGACAGGACGTTGCTCATTTCATACCACCAGAGTTGGGGAACGAAGATATCCTCGCCTTCGGCGATGCCCGCGAAGGTCTTGGTCACTGCCGCGGATTTTTCGTCCGGCAGAAACAAGGCCGCGGTAACGGAGCAGTCGAGGACGTACACGATTCAGCTCCGACCCTCTTCGATCGCAGCCCGAATGTCGAAGGCGGGCTCGTCGTCGTGCCGATAGCGGGACAGCGCTGCAACGATCGCCGAGCGCTTCGATTCTCCTTCCTTGTAGGGAACGAGCCGGGCTATGGGTTTCCCGCGCTTTGTGATCGTATAGTCCTTGCCCGCCTGTACTTCGTCGAGGAGCTCGGCAAAATGGGTCTTAGCCTCGTAGGTTCCTATATCCATTATGCGCCTCCATTAGACCAGTATACTAGACCTGTTCAAAGGCAGCAATACAGCCTAACAATGGCTCTGTCCCCTCGCTCAGGATGGCGATAAGCCGGGCATGGGCGTAGATGCGGTCGCGCTTCCTGCCTGTCAGCTCGCGGATTATGCCAAGACTCTGGAGCGATTCGAGGGCACCCGCGATGGTGTTGGGGACGAGGCCCGTCTCATGGGCAATCTGGGCGATTGTCCGGACGCTTCGGGAACGGAAGCTCTCGAAGACGACGAGAGCCTTGGAAGCGCCGCGTCCCAAGGAGGCGAGGCTGTCGCGATCGCCCTGCAGGCGTTCGGAGACACGGCGAGCCGTATCGATCGCCTGACGAGCCGTGTCGCGGGTGGCGCGGGCGAAGAACGCGAGCCAGGGTTCCCATCCCGAGGACTCTCGTACGCCGTCGAGGAGCCGGTAGTACTCGTCGCGATGAGCCTTGAAGTACAGGCTCAGGTAGAGGATCGGCTCGGAAAGCAGTCCTGCATCGGTGAGCAAAAGAGCGATGAGGAGCCGCCCCACCCGGCCGTTGCCATCCAGGAAGGGATGGATGGTCTCGAACTGGACATGGGCCAGGGCGGCGGCGACGAGAGGCTCGAAGGCGGCCTGGGGCGAGTGTAGGTAGCCCTCGAGCTGGCCCATGCAGTCTTCCACGAGCTCGGGCGGCGGCGGGACGTGGGAAGCCCGCGAGGGACTGGATCCCCCGATCCAGTTCTGGCTCCGGCGAAACTCTCCGGGCGCCTTGTCCGCGCCCCGCCCCGTTGTGAGGAGGACACCGTGAATTTCGCGGATGAGTCGGTTGGAAATGGGCATGCCCTCGCGGAGTCGGTCCATTCCATGGTTGAGGGCGGCGACATAGCTCGACACCTCCTCGACATCATCCATCGGGACGCCGGGGACTCCTTTCTGTTCGAAGAGGAGGAGATCGGAGAGGCTGCTCTGGGTCCCCTCGATCTGCGACGAAAGGACCGCCTCTTTTCGGACATAGAGGTAGAGCAGGAGTTCCCTGTCGGGGAAGAAGGGTGCGGAGGCGGAGAGCCCTCCCAGGGCGTGGAGGGCCTCGTCGAGGCTTCGCCGCAGCTCGGGGCCGATGTCGAGGCGGGGAGGCAAGGGATCGGGGACGAAGGCACGAGCCAGATCACCGGTGAGGCTGATCTCGACATATCTACCTGACGACCCAGCGATCATGGTTACTCCTGTCGCAATTCCTGCATTATCCATTTCTTTTATTTCATTATAACTCATTTTTTGCAATAGACAAGGATTTATTGCAAAAACATGGGCAATACTGCAATAACGATCGGCAACCTAGGCCTCTGCATCCCCCTCTCCCAGCTCCTCGAGTATCCCCTTGAGCTCCTTCATCGCCCCTTCGAGCTCGAGGACGGCGCTACGAGCCAGCGCGGCCGGGCGTCGATTATTTCCCGAGCATCGGCCTCGTCGAATTCCTTGGAGTTTGAGAAGGCATCTTATTTATAGCCCGAACTTCGACAGGCCAACATTCGTAAATTCATGTGGCATTGTGATATGGCCCGAAGCGAGCTACGTCCCTCTGCCTACATGAAGGTCCCTGGCCCCCAAGTCGAGGAGTTCGAAGG
>JBEKVO010000070.1:0-13836 GCA_049513895.1 Rectinemataceae bacterium
CCCCTCCACGACAAGATAGGGATCCTCGAGAGCCTGCCCAATCTCCGCAAGATATCCATCAGCCCCTGGGCCGACGTCGCGGCAGCGGCCGAGCTCATGCGCGGTCGATACGTGATGTCCCTCAAGCCCAATCCGGCCATCCTGGCGGCCGAGACCTTCGACGAGGAGGCCGTCAGGGCCGAGCTCGGAACGAAGCTCCGGGCCGCTCGTTCGTGCAACGTGGAAATAGTCCTCAAGGACTTGAGCACCATGCACCAGGAGCCGCAGAGGCTCTGGCGATGGACCCGCATCGCGACTGAACTCGCCGAGAAGTTCTCCTGACCTTTCTCGAGGGGACGTCGAGGGCCGCCCCTCCTCCGCGGCCCTCGGCCCACGGCCACCGCCATTTGAGCCGTCGCTAGCTTCGTTTTTCTCCTACGCGTCGCCTTGTCCCCGGTTTTTCGCTGTGTTACAATTCGCCTCGATACGATGAGGAGGTTACTATTGTTAACCACCCGCCTTCACGGCTGGCATCTCGCCGGGGGAGCCAAGATGGCGCCCTTTGCCGGCTATGAAATGCCCATCTCCTATCCGACCGGCGCGATCGAAGAGCACCTGATCTGCCGCCGCTCGGTCGGCCTTTTCGATATAGACCACATGGGCCAGGTCGAGCTGAGCGGCCCCGGAGCCGACGCCTTCGTGTCGGGCCTCGTGAGCGCTCGCGTCCTGGACATGGGGGAGGGCGACGCGCGCTATTCCCTCCTCCTCGACGAGAAAGGCCTCGTCCTCGACGATCTCTTCATTTACAGGCTCCCGAAGCGCTGGTGGATCGTGGTCAACGCGTCCAACCGAGAATCCGACCTCAAATGGATGCGTGCGCGTGCGCCCAAGGACGTGATCGTCGACGACCGCTCCGACGATACCTATATGATCGCCGTGCAGGGGCCCCGCGCGATCGAACTCCTCGACGCCGTGGCCGAGAAGACGGCAGGGGGAGGAGCGGTCTCCTCCCTCGAGCGCTTCACCGCCGGCGAGATAAGCGTCGGCGGGACGAAGGTTCTCTTCGGGCGCACGGGCTATACGGGCGAGGATGGCGGCGAGCTCTTCTTCCCCGCCGACCGCGCCCTCGAAGTGTGGGAGCTCCTCCTTTCCGAGGGGAGGAAGCGGGGCATCGAGACGGCGCCCATCGGACTCGCAGCCCGCGACAGCCTACGCTTCGAGGCGGGAATGCCCCTCCACGGCCACGAGATCAGCCCGGCCATCAATCCCATCGAGGCGGGCTTCAAGTGGGCCTGCGACTTCGCGAAAGAATTCGTCGGCAAGGAGGCTCTCGAGGCCGTCGTCGCAACCGGGCCCCGAAGGCGCCTCGTCGCCCTGGACGTGACGGGCGGCGTGCCGCGCGAAGGCTGCGAGGTGTTCGCGCCGGTAGTCGCGTCGCCATCGGGCGGGTCCGACAGCGTAGTCTTTGGAGCGAAAGTCGGTATCTGCGTGGCGGGCATGTTCTGCCCCAGCGTAAAGAAATATGCGGCCAACGCATTTGTCGCTCCCGAGCTCTCCAAGATAGGGACCGCCTTGGCGGTTTCGATACGAGACAAGCCCCGCGACGCCCTGGTCGTCAAGCGTCCGCTCTACGTTCCCGCCTATCGCCGTTAATCACCTAGTGGAGGAGGAGCACATGAAGATCGATCCCGACTGTCGCTACAGAAGCTCGCACGAGTACGCTCGCAAGGACGGAAGCGAGGTGGTCGTCGGCATCTCCGACCATGCCCAGGAGGCCCTTGGAGACATCGTCTTCGTCGAGCTGGCCGAGGTCGGCAAAACGGTCGCCCAGGGCGACGGCATCGGCGTCATCGAGTCGGTCAAGGCGGCGAGCGACATCTACGCGCCTCTATCCGGGAAGATCACCGCCGTCAACGCCGGTCTTCAAGGCGATCCCGCCCTCGTGAACAGGGACTGTTACGGCTTGGGCTGGCTCGTCCGAATGGCGCCCTCGGCGGCGGGGGAATGGGACGGCCTCCTGAACGCCGCCGCCTACGAAAAAGAAACCGGAAAGGAGTGACCATGCCCTACATAGCGGCGACGGACGCCGACCGGGCGGCCATGCTGGGGCGCATCGGCGCGGCCGGCGTCGAGGAGCTGTTCTCAGATATCCCCGCCTCCCTGCGCTTTCCCAAACTCGATCTGCCTCCGGCCCTCTCCGAGATGGAGGCGATGCGCGAGATCGAGGCCCTCGCCGCGAAGAATCTTTCGGCATCCTCCTCGGCCTGGTTCCTCGGGGCCGGCGCCTACTACCATTTCATCCCCGCCGTCGTGCCCGCTCTCTCGTCGCGGGGCGAATTCCTCACCGCCTATACGCCCTATCAGCCCGAGGTGTCCCAGGGGACCCTCCAGGCGATCTTCGAGTATCAGAGCATGGCCGCCTCCCTCCTCGGCGTCGAGGTGGTCAACGCCTCGCACTACGACGGGGCCACCGCCCTCGCCGAGGGTCTGCTGATGGCGTACAACGCTGCGGGCGGTGCCGGTTCGGTTGGCGCGATCCCACGGGATCGCGCGATCCTCTGCGCCGACGTCCATCCCGAGTACAAGGACGTCATCCGGTCCTACCTGTCCGCCTACTCCGTCCGCCTGGAGGAGTCCGAGCTTCCGCCGGAAAAGGCCGCCGCCCTCGCGGACGCCTCGACCTTCTGCGTGGTCGCGGCCTATCCGGGCTTTTCGGGCGCGATAGGCGACATAGGCGCCGCCGCGAGGGCGGCCCACGCGGCCGGCGCCCTCCTTGTAGTTCTGGTCGACCCCATCATGTGCGGTCTATTGAAGAGCCCGGGCGAACTCGGCGCGGACATAGTGGCCGCCGAGGGTCAGTCTCTGGGCAACCCAATGAGCTTCGGCGGTCCCTTCCTCGGCATGCTGGGCACGAAGGCCGGCCTCGTGCGCAAGATGCCCGGCCGCCTCGTCGGCCAGGCAAAGGATGCCGCCGGCAGGCGGGGCTTCGTCCTCACGCTGACGGCGCGCGAACAGCATATCAGGCGCGAGAAGGCCGTATCCAACATCTGTTCGAACCAGGGCCTCGCGATGCTGCAAGCCTGCATCTATCTCGCCGCGATGGGAAAGACGGGCCTGCGCGCGGTAGCGGAGCTCTGCTGGAACAAGGCGCATTACGCCGCGTCCCTCATCGCGAGGGTCCCGGGCTTCGCCGTCGAGGAAGGCGGCTTTTTCAAGGAGTTCACCGTCGGGACGCCCGTCCCCGCCGAGGAGCTGGCAGTCCGCCTGTCGCGGCGCGGCATCGTGCCTGGACTGCCCCTCTCGCGGTACTATCCCGAGCGCAGGTATGAGCTCCTCGTATGCGTCACGGAGATGTGCACGAAAGGGCAGATAGAGCTGCTCGCCCGTTCCCTCGAGGAGGCCTCCGCATGAACCTGAAGGAAGAGCCCCTCCTCTTCGAGCTTTCCTCCCCCGGTCGGTTCTGCGCCTCTCTGCCCGACTGCGACGTGCCCCTTACTCCCATCCCCCCCGAGCTGGCGCGCGGCGATCTCGGCCTTCCCGAGATGGACGAACTTGGACTGGTACGGCATTTTACCCGGCTCTCGCAGAAGAATTTCTCGATAGACACCCATTTCTATCCGCTGGGCTCCTGCACGATGAAGTACAACCCCAAAGTCAACGAGCAGGCGGCCTCCCTGCCGGGATGGCGCAACGCCCATCCCCTCTCGGGGACCGAGTTCAATCAAGGCGCGCTCGAGCTGATCCATTCCCTGCAGGCATGGCTCTGCGAGATAGGCGGCTTCGCGGCAGGCAGCCTCCAGCCCGCCGCCGGCGCCCAGGGCGAGCTCGCGGGGGTGCTCATCATTCGAGCCTACCACGAGGCGCGAGGCGACGCGAAACGGCGCACGATTCTCGTGCCCGACTCGGCCCACGGCACCAATCCCGCCAGCTGCACCATGGCCGGCTATCACGCCACGACGATTCCCTCGGACGCTGACGGCGGCGTGGACATGGCTGCGCTAAAGGCGGTGTTGGACGGCGCCGCTGACGGCGAAACGGCCCGCAATTCCATCGCGGGCATCATGATCACCAACCCGAACACCCTCGGTCTTTTCGACCGCAATATCGAGGCGATCGCGCGGGCCGTACACGCGGCCGGCGGCCTGGTCTACGGCGACGGCGCCAATATGAACGCCCTGGCCGGCGTCCTCAAGCCCGCCGAGGTCGGCATCGACGTCATGCACTACAACCTGCATAAGACCTTTTCCACTCCCCACGGCGGCGGCGGGCCGGGCGCGGGCTTCGTCGGCGTTCGCGCCGATCTCGCCGATTTCCTGCCCGGTCCCATCGCCGCGAAAACCGGCGAGTCTTACAGCCTTGTAATGCCTTCCCGCTCGATAGGGCGTCTAAAAGCCTTCTACGGCAACTTCGGCATCCTGGTGCGCGCCTACGTCTACCTGCGCATGCTCGGCGCTCCGGGCCTGCGCCGACTGGCCGAGACGGCGGTGCTGAACGCGAACTACCTCAAGGTCCTCGTCGAGGGAACCTATAAGATTAAATACCCTCGGCGCTGCATGCACGAGTTCGTCGCCCAAGGAGACTTGGCCGAGGGCGTGCACACCCTCGACGTCGCCAAGCGGCTCATAGACTACGGCTTCCATCCGCCTACAATCTACTTTCCCCTCATCGTCCCCGAGGCCCTCATGATCGAGCCCACGGAGACCGAGGCGAAGGAGACCTTGGACGAATTCGCGGCCGTTCTCATAAAGATCGCCGAGGAGGCGAGAACTCAGCCCTCCCTCCTGACTACAGCGCCGACCAGCACCCCGGTGGGGCGGCTCGACGAGGTATCCGCCGCGCGCAATCCGACCCTGTGCTATAGGGCATGATCGAGGGAACGGCGGAGGTTTTCGATCCTCCTGCCGGGATAGACGGCCTGGGGACAGGCGCGCGAGCAGGCGAAGCGGCGCTCGCAGGCGGCGACGCCGCGCCTCCCGGCGGCGAAGGCGAGGGCAGCGGCCTCTCGGGCGGGGCGCTCTTCCCGATCGCGGTCGGCCGCCGCGAGGGCGGCGGGACCCGAAAAGGGAGCCGTCACGGGGCAGGCCGACACGCAGAGGCCGCACTCGATGCAGTTCTCCATGCGCAGCCGGGCTGAGCCGTCGGGGCTGGGGGCGCGATGCGCGACCTCGCTCGAGCGGATGTAGCTTGAGCCCTCGGGCATCTCGGCGAAGAGGGGCGAGGGGTCGACCGCGATATCGGCCACCGCGCCCATCTTGCGGAGGCTCTCCACTGTCACGGGGCCGGGGCCGAGATCGGCGAGCCGCGTCAGGCACATGAGCCGCTCTACGCCGTCGACGAGGGCGCCGCAGGTTCCGCAGGAGCCGTGATGGCAGGAATGGCGGTAGCGGAGGGCGGTCTCGCCATCTCCGCGGATGATCTCCAGCGCGTCGAGGAGGGTCCTGCCCTCCTCGGCCTCGTACTCGGCGAAACCGGCGCCCCGAGCCACGCGCAGTCGGACGATGCTCATCGCGCGCGCCCTCCCTGCGCGACTCCCCTGTAGTAGTCCCTCCACGACGGCAGGCTGTAGTCAGCCGTGGCGCACTCGGCCTCGACGCCGAGGGAACGGCAGACGAGGTCGGCGGCCTTGCGGGCCATCGCGCGGAGCACCGTCGCCTTGCCGCCGATGAGGCTGCAGAAGCCGGCGAGACCGTCGCGCACGTCATGGTCCAGAATCGCGAAGTCGCGGCTGATCGAGCGCCCGTCGCCGGACGATCCATCCGATAGCGGCCTCGGGCGCCCCGCGAGGGGGCGTGCCGCGCACCATGCTGCGTGGAAAGGGGCTTCGGCGAAGGAGGGCATCATCTTCGCGGCGAGGCCGACGAGTAAGGGTATGTCCTCGGGCGGGGGGAGAAGGCAGTCCGGATCCGAGGCGATCGCCTGAGTCGAGCCGATGATGGAGAGTCCCCGCTGGGGCACGATTATGTCGCCGTCCCCGGCGCGGTGAAGGTGGCTCACGACCATGTCGCAGAGCCTCGCGCGGACGGCGACCATCGTGCCGGGAGCAGGCGTGATCGGGACGTCGACGCCGGCCAGGGAGCCGATTCTGCCGGCCCAGGCCCCGCTCGCGCTGACGAAGTAGTCGGCCTCGACCCTGAGCTCCCGGATCGGGTCCGAAGAACGGTCGATCACGAAGGCAGCGACCACGCGGCCTGTGGAGAGCTCCAGCCCTGCAACCTCGTTCCATGCGCGTATGTCGGCGCCGAGGGCCCGCGCGGCCGCGAAAAAGGAGAGCGGCAGGCGGAAGGCGTCGAAGGAGCCGTCGGGGACCCGCACCGCGCCGAGGATTTTCGGAGACAGGGTCGGTTCGAGGTCGAGGGCCTGGGCCGCTGCAATCGAGACGGCGGGTATGCCGACCTCGCGGCAGGCTTCCACGAACTCATCCTCGAGCTCAGCGTCGTCCTCGTCGAGTTCCACGAAGAGACCGCCGTTGTACTCGATGGCTTGGGGGACGATGCGGCGGAGGACAAGGCTCTCCTCCATGCACTCTCGGGCGATCGCACGGTCGGCCAGGACGTAGCGCGCCCCGCAGTGAAGCTGGCCGTGGTGCCTGCCGGTGGTGCCGCTCGTGAGCTCTCCTTTCTCGAGGAGAGTCACGGAGAAGCCGCGGAGCGCGAGGTCGTAGGCGAGGGCCGCCCCCGTGCCGCCCCCGCCGATAATGCAGACGCGTTGGCCCAGGGGCTTCAACCGGCCAAGGCTGGAAAAAGGCAGGGAGGGTGCTTCGGGCATCTCGACAGTATAAGTAGGATTTTTAGAGTGGATCAAGCTCATCGAGCCGGCCCTTGCCGCATCGATGGATTCCTTGGCGCAGGCTTTCCTTGGATCAGAACCATTATTGTGCTATAATGAACCTAAGAGGTGGTTCATGAGTTCGATTACTATCCATGAGTTGGACGAGGAACTTGATCGCCGGCTTTCGGACGAGGCAAGACGGCGTAAGCGGAGCAAGAACGCCCTCGTCAAGGACCTCCTCGCCCGATCCCTCGGCCTTCCGACGGAGGGGCTGGAAGACGACGACTACGCCGAATTCTGCGGCCTCTGGAGCCCGGAAGAATGCCAGGCCTTCGATGCGGCCACCAGGGATAACGGGCGCATTGACGAGGCGGAGTGGCGCTGATGTCGAGAGTACTGATCGATACGAGCGCTTATTCCCTGCTGATGTCGGGCAACCGGAGCGTGGCAGACGAACTGGCGCGGAGCGATGCGGTGATCCTCTCGCCCATCGTGATCGGCGAACTCCTCGACGGCTTTCTCGGCGGTGAGCGCAACGCCGAGAACAGGGACATCCTCGCGCGCTTCAGAAGAAAGCCCAAGACCGTTCTCGCCCCCATCACTGACTCGACGGCCGAATGGTTCGCCGAGATCAAGCGAATGCTGCGCCGGAAGGGCGCGCCGATCCCGCTGAACGACGTCTGGATTGCAGCGAGTTGCATGGAGCACGGCGCTCGTCTTCTAACCTTCGACAGGCATTTCGCCGCCATCGACGGACTGCTCCGTTGGGAACCCGCATAGGGCTAATTTGCCCGAGGGGGAGACTTCCCCCAAGAAGACCTACAGATCCCCTATCGTCGCCGCCATTATCGCCTTGATCGTATGCAGCCTGTTTTCGGCCTCGTCGAAGACCACCGAATGGCTGCTTCGGAAGAGTTCGTCGGAGACCTCCATCTCCCTGAGGCCGTACTTCTTCTGGATGTCCTTGCCCACCTCGGTCCCGAGGTCGTGGAAGGCGGGAAGGCAGTGGAGGAAGACGCAGTCGGGATTGCCGGTTTTGCGGACGAAGTCCATCGTGACGCGGTACTTTTCAAGCTGCCTTATTCGCTCCTCGAATTTGGCTTCCTCGCCCATCGATACCCAGACGTCGGTGTAGAGGGCGTCGGCGCCCTTAAGCGCCTCGTCGGGCCTGGAGATGTCGAAGTAGTCGATGCTGCCGCCGGTCGAGGCGGCCACGGTCCGCATCTCGGCCGTCAGGGCTTCGTTGGGCCAGAGCTCCTTGGGCGCAAGGGCGACAAAACGCAGGCCCATCTTCGCGCAGCCGATTAAAAGGGCATTGCCCATGTTGTTGCGCGCGTCGCCGCAGTACACGAGCTTTACCTTATTGAGAGGTTTGGCCACGCGCTCCTCGATCGTGAAGAGGTCGGCGAGAACCTGCGTCGGGTGGTCCTCGTCGGTGAGGCCGTTCCACACGGGCACCCCGGAGTATGCGGCCAGGTCTTCGACGAGTTTTTGCGAAAAACCGCGGTACTGGATGCCGTCGTACATGCGCCCCAGCACCTTGGCCGTGTCCTCGACCGATTCTTTCTTGCCCATCTGGCTGTTGGTGAGGAAGGTCGCATTGCCGCCCTCGTCCCAACAGGCGGTCTCGAAGGCACAGCGCGTGCGTGTGGATGCCTTATCGAAGATGAGGACGATATTTTTGCGATATAGGAGGTTTCCCTTTATTCCTGAACGCTTTTTGGCCTTGAGATCGCGGGAGAGATCGAGAAGATAGCGGATCTCCTCGGTCGAAAAATCCTTAAGGGTGAGAAAGCTGCGTCCTTTGAGATTGACGGGCATGATATCCTCCATAAGCGGGGATACTACACGGCCGCTCGCGGGCGCGTCAATGAAGAGGATTGACGGCTATTACGTATTCCCGTCACTCCTCGGGTAGAGGAAGCGCTTGATCTTTTGGGTGGGCGTCTTTTCGAAGGGCTCGAGCTGGAGCCTCACGATGTTAATTCGCGAGAAAGCCGAGAGGCGTGCGTTGGTCTCCTTTTTTATCCGCTCGAGGAGGGCTGCCAGCGCCTTCTCGGCGCTGTCCAGGCTCGCCTCCGCGTAGTGCGCGACCGACTCCATCATCGTCTCGGCGGCGGCCGTCTCGGGCTTCAGTTGAACGAGGGCCGTGAGCCCCGCGTCGTCGCCGTATACCAGGGACTCCTGAACGAAGGGCGAGCTGTTGAGAACGGCCTCGACCTCTTCAGGGTAGATATTCTTGCCCGAGGGGCCGAGTATCATCGTCTTGAGCCGGCCGCGCACCGCGATCCGTCCCTCCGCATCCATCACGCCGAGGTCTCCCGTACGGAACCAACCATCCTCGGTGAAGGCCTGGGCCGTACGGTCCGGGTCCTTGTAGTAGCCGACCATCACGTTGGGCCCCCGTATCTGTATCTCTCCCTCGCCCGTTCCCGGTAAGGGATCCGCGATGCGGACTGCCGAGCCGTGAATGGCCGGGCCTATGGTGTCGACGCGAAAATCGTAGGGGCCCGATCCGGCCGCCAGAGGGGCGGTCTCGGTGAGGCCGTAGCCCAAGGCGCAGGGAAAGCGGATTCGGTGAAGAAAGGCCGCTACGTCCGCGGCCAGGGGAGCGCCGCCTATCCCGAATATCCGCAAGCGGCCGCCGAAGGTCCTTTTGAGCTTCGCGCCGGCGATACGCTCGAGGAAAGGGCGAAAAGCCTGCATGGGGTAGAGGGGAATTTTCTCGAGGGAGGGCTTGATCGAGCTTCGGTACACTTTCTCGATGATGAGGGGCACGGTGAGCATCGTTGTAGGCCGCAGCGCCTTGAGAGCGGGCATGAGGGCCGAGCTCGAAGGCGGCCGGTCCAGATAGTATATCGAAGAGCCCTGCATCATGGGATAAATGAAGCCCACGGTGAACTCATAAGTGTGAGCCATCGGAAGGATGGACAGCAGGCGGTCTTTGGGCCCGATCAACATGATAAAACGGATCGACCAGCCGTCATGGACGATATTGCGCTGGCTGAGCATTACGCCCTTGGGGCTCCCCGTCGTACCCGAAGTGTAGACTATAGCCGCTAAATCCTCGCTAGTAACCTCGGGCAGGGCGAGGCTGGCCATCGCCCGCTCTACCGCGCTCGAGTCCGGAAGGGGAAAACCGGGGGGAGCCGAGACGGGCCGGAGATCCTCCAGCGTCACGAGGACGCGTCCTTCGGCCGCCTGGCCCGCTTTGGCGAGGTTGCGGCGGGAGACGAAAAGGATATGGCTCTCGGAATGATCGAGGATGGCGGCGACCTGCTCGCTCGTGAAGTCCGTGAGTATGGGGACGACCACGCAGGCGGCACGGGAAATCCCGAAGTAGGCGATACCCCATTCGGGGCTGCTTTCCGCGAGGATGGCGACGCGGTGACCCGGCGCCGCGCCGAGGAGGACGAGGAGAGCGGCCACGCGACGGGTCATGGGTTCGAGCTCATCGTAGGTAATGGGCGGCTTGCCAGCGGTGGCGAGGGCTGGGAGACCCGAATAGCAGGACGAGCTTTTTTCGACTATCTCCGGTATCGTGAAGCGTTCAAGTTCGTACACGCTCTACTCCATGTGCATTACTGCGCGAGTCAGCGCCTCTCCTTTAACGGATACAGGAAGCGCTTGATGCTCTGCTTGGGCGTCTTTTCGAATGGCACGGCCTGGAGTTCGACGCGGGCGAGGCGCGAGAATACGGCAAGTCGGCAGTTGGCTTCTTTTCGAATACGATCGAGGAGAGCGCCGGCCGCCTTTTCGGCGCTCTCGAGGCTTTCGCCCGCCTGATGGGCAGCGTGCCCGACGGCGGCCGCGAAGCTCGCCGCCGCCACCTCGGCGCCCTCGATCTCG
The DNA here is from genome assembly GCA_049513895.1 of Rectinemataceae bacterium. Classification (GTDB taxonomy): domain Bacteria; phylum Spirochaetota; class Spirochaetia; order Treponematales; family Rectinemataceae; genus UBA1306. Next base: position 10,597 of record JBEKVO010000070.1, read on the forward strand.
TCCTGGACGCGAGCCGTGAAACTTTCGAGGACCTCGGGCTTGAGCTGCACGAGAGCGGTAAGCCCTTTCTCGTCGCCGTATACCAGTGATTCGAGGACGTAGGGCGAGGCATTGAGAACGGCTTCTATCTCCTCGGGGTAGATGTTTTCCCCCGAGGCGCCGAGGATCATGGCTTTGAGCCTGCCCCGCACCGTAACGCGTCCATGCGCGTCCATCACGCCGAGGTCTCCCGTGCGGAACCAGCCGTCGGGGCTGAATGCCTCCTCCGTGCGCCCCGGGTCCTTGTAGTAACCGGGGAAGATGTTGGGCCCGCGCGCCTGTATCTCGCCCTCGCCCGTGTCGGGGCGAGCATCGGCAATGCGCAGGGAAACCCCCGTCGTCGGAACGCCCGTGGTGTGCAGACGCACCTTGCCCGGTTTGTTGCCGGTGAGCAGGGGCGCAGTCTCGGTGATGCCATAGCCTATCGAATAGAGGAAACGCGCATTGTGCAGGAAGGTCTCGACGTCCGCGGCGATGGGGGCGCCGCCGATGCCGAAGAAGCGTATCTTCCCGCCAAACGTCTTCTTGAGCTTGAGGCCCGCCACCCAGTCGAGGGCGGGGCGTATGGCCTCGATTTTATAAAGGGGCATTTTAGCGAGGGCCGGTTCTATGGCCGATCGGTATATCTTCTCGATGACCAAGGGGACCGAGAGCATGATCGTTGGCCTGATGGCGGCCAGGGCGGGGAGGAGGGCGGTTGCCGAGGGAGGCCTGTCCAGGTAGTACACTGCGGATCCGTGCATGATGGGAATGAGGAAGCCGATCGTGAACTCGTAGGCGTGCGCGAGGGGCAGGATGGACAGGAGTCGATCGGTGCGCCTCAGCATGACGAAAATCGTGGCCGACCAGGCGTTGTATACAAGATTGCGATGCGTGAGCATGACGCCCTTGGATTTGCCCATGGTGCCCGAGGTGTAAAGGATGGATGCGAGTTCGTCGGCGTCTATCGGCGGCGAAGCGAAGCTCTTCGCGGCGCGGTCCAGCGCGGCGGCCTCTATGCCCTCCATCGCAAAATCCTCGAGCGAAACGAGGATGCGCTTTTCGCCCTCGGCGGGCACCTTGGCGGCGAAGCGCTTGGATACAATGAGTATCTTGCTCTCGGAGTGCTCGAGGATCGTGGATATCTGCTCGGCGGTAAAGTCGGTCATTATGGGGACGGCTACGGCCCCCGTCCGAACTATGCCGAAATATGAAAGGCCCCACTCGGGCCTGTTTTCCGAAAGGAGGGCGATCCTATCGCCCTTTTTGACCCCTTGCATTAAGAGGAGCGCGGCTATGCGCCTTGTCCTCGGCTCGAGATCGCGATAGGAGACGGCTTCGCCTCCCACCATGGACAGGGCCGGCCTGAGCGCATATCTCTGGGAACTCTTCTCGAGGACTTCCGGGATGGTAAAACGCTCGATTGTATACATGGTTAATTCTCCTAAGTAATTTGGACATGCGCAGGTTCTTGTGGGTTGCGAACTATCCACGAATAGATGCATATCAATTGTAATCGAGCTGAGCGGCGGAGCCGACCTCGAGGAGGGATAGGCCGTCCTCGGTCCCGCTCCCCATGACCGCCAATAGCCTCCCATCGGGCGAAAGGGCCAAGCGCTTAGGATAAGCGAAGCCGACAATTCCGTTAACCCCCGACCGCACGCTGGCGGCGGGGCGATAATCCCGCCCCGGCGGTGCCCACCGCGAGCAGGCTTCCATCCGGGCTTAAGGCGAGGCAATAGGGCCGTGAGAAGGAGGCGAGACCGTTAGCCCCTTTGACCGCCGCGGCGCTCGCCCCGACAAGGTCTCCACCTGCGCTTAGCGGCACAAGGGCCCCCGCGTCCGCGCCTGAAGCTGCCACATAGGCGCACGATGCATTGGCCGAAACAACCGCATCCTTGGTCCCCGCATGGAAGGTTGTCGTCCTCATAGGCCGCTTCGCGCATTTCGCAGGCAAGAATCAGAATCGGTCCACCATGTATACAGCATAAGCATGGAGATCGGGGATTGGCAAGGGGACGATTCAAAGAAGCGTCACCGAAAACGCTTATAATCGCAATATGGGAGAAAAAAAATATGAATTGAATTCAAAACTTTTATGAATACGATTAAGAATATTTTGTATTCATAAAAACTATTTTTTGGGAAAGTAGATTTATTAGCCGCCCGCGTGGGATATTCACCTGTCAAGGCCTTCGGGCTGAGCTCTGCAGTTTCGTGTATTTACGTGAAACTGCTTAGATGCTGGCGCGCCGATGGACTATATTCTATATAATACTATCCTTTGGGCGTGCCCACCTCACGCGGAGAGATGAAGAGGAGCCTTCGAGCCATGAGCATGCAGAGATTCAGCAGCAGTATCCGACACAGGCTTTCCGCGAAGCTTGTGCTGTGCGCGGTACTAGTTTTAGCAGCGGCGGGGGCGTGGGGGCAGACATATACTTGGAATGGCAGTGCACTCGACAATGACTGGACAAATCCTAATAATTGGACCGGAAACCCAAGCCACTACCCGGGTGACACATCTTCGCAACTGGATACGGCTCAAATCTATGGAACCACAGCAACAATAAACACTTATGGTTATGTAGACACTCCACCCAATATTGATGTTACCAGTACTCTCACGCTCGGCGTAAATATGGTGACAGGAGCGATTACAAATTCCGGAACGATAGCGGTCGGCGCAAATACCCTTGTTTTTTCGGGATACACGAGTGGCGGCGGCGACAGTGTCTCCGTAGCTTCCGGAATTATCACGAATAACGGCGGCTCAAGCATCATCCCGACTCTTAATGTGACGGGAAGCGCAACGATCAATGGCGGGCTCGGATTGGCGATTACGGCTCAAGTAGCAGGAAACCTAACAATGAGCGGCGCTGTAACTTTGCAAGGAATAGCAATCGGAACGATAAACAGTAGCGGAACTTTAACATTGAATGGACCACTTCAGACGAGCAGCGACGCTTCTCTCGCGACTGTCATCGGCGCAGGGAACAGCCTAAATATTGGAGGCAACGCGATATTCGACAACACGTTGACGGGATTATCGACGTTAAGCGTGAGCGGGACGAGCGCGATCAACACGACGACGGTAACGACCAGCGGTATCCAGACCTACACGGGAGCGGCGACCCTTGGGGCGGCGACGGTGCTGACGGGCAGCACGGTGACGTTCAGCAACACGCTGGGCAACGCGGTGGGAGAGACTCTTGGGATCAC
>JBEKVO010000071.1:0-16608 GCA_049513895.1 Rectinemataceae bacterium
CACACGCCGGTTACTCATGGTCACATCATCACGATCGTGATGACGACGAAGAAGGAGGTCGAGGTTGAGGAAGCCCTGGCGGCCTTCCGGAAGCACCCGCGGATCAGGGTGGTGACGATAGCGGAGGGTTTTCTGGGGAACGCGAGCTTCTTCCGCTACGCGCGGGACTTAGGGAATCCGCGTGGGGACATGTACGAGATCGGACTGTGGGAGGACTCGATCGTGAAGAGCGGGAAGGACCTGATGTTTGCGATCAACATACCGCAGGAATCGGTGACGATACCGGAGACGATGGACGGGATCAGGGCCTCGATGCGAATGCAGGAAGACCGGATCGAGGCGACGGGCGCGACAAATACGAACCTGGGGATAGGAAAATGGAAGGACCTCGCTTAAGGATACGGCCGATCGGGGAGTTCGAGCTGAAGGGTAGGACGGTGCTCTTTCGGCCGGACATCAACTCGCCGATCGACCCGACGACGAAGAAGATCGTCAACACGAACCGGATCGAGAAGACGGTTCCGACCCTGGTGAAGCTGCTGGACGGCGGGGCCAAGGTGGCCATCATCGCGCACCAGGGCGACACGCTGGACTATCAGAACCTGATTCCCGAGACGGCGGTGAAGCTGAAAGCGTCGGAGATGCTGGGGGCCTGGCTGGTGCGGAGCCTGGGGCCGATAGCGGACCTGTACGTGAACGACGCCTTTGCGGCGGCGCACCGGAACGCGCCGTCGATGGTGGCCTTCCAGGAGCTTCTGCCCACTGCGGGCGGGATACAGCTGCTGGAGGAGTACACGGCGCTGAAGTCGGTGATGGATAACCCGAAGCGGCCCTGCGTGTACGTGCTCGGGGGTGCGAAGATCTCGGACGCCTTCGACATGATGCGGAAGGTGTTGGAGGAGGGGGCGGCGGACGAGATATTGACGGCGGGGGTGACGGGCCTGGTGATGCACCTGGCGCGTGGGGTCGAGGTAGGGCAGGCGACGCGGAAGTTCCTGGCGGACAAGGGTCTGGACCAGTTTATCCCCGAGGCGAAGGCCCTGCTGGATACCTGGGGGAACAAGTACGTGCTGCCCCTGGACCTGGCCTACGAGAAGGACGGGAAGCGGGCTGAGCTGGACATCGGCGCGCTTCCGCGCGACTGCCTCTTCCCCGACGTGGGGGCGAAGACGATCGCGCGGTTCACGGAGAGTATCGCCACGGCGGGCTCGGTCTTCGTGAACGGGCCGGCGGGGATGTACGAGGACCCGCGCTGGGAAAAAGGGACGAAGGATATCTGGCGGGCGATTGCGGCCGCTCCGGGCTACACGGTCGTGGGCGGCGGTGATACTATCAGCGCGGCTAGTAAGTTCACCGACCTCGGGAAGTACGGCTACGTGTGCACGGGCGGGGGCGCGATGGTGCGCTTTCTCGCGGGCAAGAAGCTGCCGCTGATCGAGGCGATGGAGAAGGCCTACGAGCGGAACCTCAAGGCGCCGCTGAGACGTTAGGCGAAAGGATTCGATCGATGAAGCTGGACATAAGCCTGAAGGATCTGGGGAAAGCCTTTCCGGCCGAGTTTACGCCGGACCAGAGGGCGAAGGCGCAGACGATATTCCTGAAGCGGCTGTCGCTGGCGGCGCACGAGTTTTTCGGCGGGAAGATGCAGACGGTGCCGATGTGCGGGCTGTGGGGTTTCAATTGGTTCAACGTCTGGTACACGCCGGGTGTGTCGGCGGTGTCGACGGGGATACGGGAGGACAACGACCGGTCGTTTGCGCTGTCGAACCGGGGGAACCTGGTGGCGATCGTTTCGGACTCCACCCGCGTTCTCGGGGACGGGGACTGCACGCCGCCCGGGGGTCTTGGGGTGATGGAGGGGAAGGCCTTCCTGATGAAGTACCTAGGGGGAGTGGACGCGGTGGCGCTGTGCGTGGACTCGCGGGGGGCGGACGGGAAGAACGACCCTGGGAAGATCATCGAGTTCGTGAAGATGGTGCAGCACTCCTTCGGGGCGGTGAACCTGGAGGACATATCGCAGCCGAACTGCTTTCGGGTATTGGACGAGCTGCGGGAGTCCTGCGAGATACCGGTGTGGCACGACGACGCGCAAGGGACGGCCTGCGTGACCCTGGCGGGGCTGTTGAACGCGTTGAAACTGGCGGGGAAGAAGCTGGGCGATGTTCGGATCGTGCTTTTGGGGGCAGGGGCGTCCAACACGACGATCGCGCGCTTGATCCTTGCGGACGGGGGCGACCCGGATAAGCTGACGCTCTTCGACACGAAGGGCTCGCTGCACGCTCTCCGGAAGGACATCGAGGGCGATCCCCGGAACTACCGCAAGTGGGAGCTCTGCCAAAAGACGAACCCGAGGCGGTACGGGAGCGAGGCGGAGGCGCTCAACGGGGCGGACGTGCTGATCGCGCTGTCGACGCCTGGTCCGGACACGGTGAAGCGGGAGTGGGTGCGGGGCATGGCGTCGAAGGCGATCGTGTTCTGCTGCGCGAACCCGGTGCCGGAGATCTGGCCGCACGCGGCGAAGGAGGAGGGAGCCTTCATCGTGGCGACGGGTCGAGGGGACTTTCCGAACCAGGTGAACAACTCGGTCTGCTTCCCGGGGCTTTTGAAGGGGGCGCTGCTGGTGCGAGCGAGGAAGGTGACTGACGGTATGGCGATACGCTGCGCGCACTCGATCGCGGACTTTGCGGAGAGGCGGGGGATCACGCCGGAAGACATCACGGCGCGGATGGACGAGTCGGAAGTCTTCGCGATTCAGGCGGCTGACGTGGCGGCGAAGGCTATCGAGGAGGGTGTGGCTCGGGTGAAGATGAGCTGGCAGGAGGCCTACGAGAAGGCTCGCTCCGGCATCGCGGCATCGCGGGCGCTGACCGAGGACCTGATGAGGCTGGGTCACATCAAGGAGCCGCCCGAGTCGATGCTTCAAGAAGCAGGCAGGTCCGGGGGGCCTAGATTACGCGCATCAATATACCCTACCTGGACGCCGAGGTAGCCGTCGAGGTAGCCGAGAGCGACCTGATAGCAATAGCCGAGCCGAACTCGGCAAGCGCAACGCCCAACTCGGCGAGCGTGCTGGCGAGGGCGCTAAAGGAGCCGCTCGGACCGAAGGGCGAGCCCGGAGGGCGGGGCCTCTCCGAATTCCTGTCGGGAGGGCGGTCGGTCCTCGTCATCGTGAACGACGCGACGCGCCCGACCCCGACGGAGCTCATGCTCGACGCCGTAATGGACGCTTCGGAGGGCCGGCTAGTTTCGATCATCGTCGCGACGGGAGCGCATCGCGGGCCGACCGAGGAAGAGTACAGGAGAATACTCGGCAAGCATTACGCCGCGCTCAGGCCCCGAACCTCCGCCCACGATTCGCGGGACGCGGCTTCCCTCGAGACGATCGGGACGACGAGGAACGGGACGCCGATCGCCCTCAACAAGGCCGTGTTCGCCCACGATCGAATACTGGTCACGGGCTCAGTGGAGCCCCACTATTTCGCGGGATTCACGGGCGGTCGGAAGGCCTTCCTTCCCGGGGTCGCGGGCTTCGCGACCATCGAGGCGAACCACCGCCAGGCCCTGGATCCCCGCGCGGCCGCGCTCGCGCTTGAGGGAAATCCCGTCCACGAGGACATGGTCGACGCCCTGAGCCTGATCCGAGCGCCGATTTTTTCGCTGATGGCCGTGCTCGACGGCGAGCAGCGGGTGGCGGCGGCGACCGCGGGCGACATCGACGGCGCCTTCCGCGCGGCGACCGAGATGGCCCGGAGTATCTTTTGCGTCGCGGTCCCGCGCAAGGCCTCCGTCGTCCTCAGCGTGGCTCGCTTTCCGATGGACATAGACCTCTACCAATCGCAGAAGGCGATCGACAATGGGGCCCTCGCCCTGGCCGATGGCGGGACGCTTATCCTGGTATCCGCCTGCAGGGAGGGACTGGGGGACAGGGCGTACGCGGAGCTGCTCGCGAGCGCGCGCAGTCCCGGCGACGCGATCGAGGCGATACGAGGGGGGTACCGCCTGGGCTATCACAAGGCCGCTAAAATGGCTCAAGTCGCCCAGAGGGCGAGTATCCTGGCCAAGACCGAGCTGGACGGAACTCTCCTGCGCTCGATGTTCATCGAGCCCGTAGTGGATCTCCAGGAGGCGGTCGACGCTGCCCTCGCGCGTTCCGTTCCTGACGCCGCGCGCGGCCTCATCGTCCTGCCCGACGGATGCTTGACGGTTCCCTCGCCCGCGCGATAAGGAAACACTCTACACGGGGCTCGCGCCTTCTCGTCTCGGCCTCAGATCCGATCGATTTCCAAAGTAACGCTCCATTCGTTCTTCGATTTGGCCTTGACCAGCCCTATGGCGCCGTTTCGGTCGGTGATTTCAAAGAAGTCGCTCATGCAGTTGCAGGGCTGCACGGCTACGAGGCTTGTCGGGTTCCCTTCCACGGGCCAGCCGGCCTTATTGATCCACAATCCGCAGTAAGCGTTGATCGCGGTGTCGAACAGGAAGCTCACTCTCTGCGAATGCCGGTGGTAGATCAACGAGACTTCGCCTCGCGCCATGTCCGCGAGATAGAGCTTGTCCGCGTCCCCGTTCATCGCGTCGATGCGGGAGAAGTCCACCCTCCTCCGGTCTCCCTCGGCAAGCCCGAGGGGCCATCGATACTTCCCTGTCGCCGTATCGAAGCGGTAATTCTTGGACCAGTCGACGAAAAAGGACGCGCCCTCGGGAGCCGCGATCTCCATGTCGCCGGACAGGCGGAGATGAGGCTGCATGGACCAGATGTACTTGAAATCGAAGGCGCAGGTATTCTCTAAACCGTAGTCCAGCCTGACCCGACCCCCCTCGAGGGACAATCTGCGAGAGAAGATGTAGGGGAAGCGCACGCCCTGCGCCCTCTGTACGAGGGATCCGCCCTCGATCTTCGTCTCGAAGCCTTGCGTCCAGAGCTCCCCTTTGTCGGGAAGCGGAATGCCCTTCCACGGAGCATCGGGATAGGCGCCTACGCCGATGCTGGGAAGAAGCTCCCCTATCCCGCAGTCGGAAGTGGTATAGGGAGCGTCGTAGGGGTACTTCACGATGCCGGTATAGGGATTGACGAAGGCGCAGTCGAAGCCGTTCCTCTTGTTGACGAGAGAGGCGATTTTTCCGCCCAGTTCGGGGATGCAAACTATCGCGAGCTCGTCGCTTTCCATTCGGAGAGCGGGGAAATCCGCGAAACGCGTTTCATGTATCTCCGTCATCGGATCGTCTCCATTCCGCTCACAGGGGAGAGCAGCAGGCTTTGAAGATGCCGAAGATGTCTTCGGTATCGAGCTCGATGAGCCTGCCGACCGTCGGGTTTTCGGCGCGCACTCTCTCCGATATCTCCCTGAGCCTGTCGTCGGGTATCCTCTTCCCGGCGAGCTCCTCGAAGGTGTCCGGAGCCCCGACTTTCTTCAGCCATTTGACGTATCGCTCCACTCCCTCGATGGCAGCCTTCGCGTCGTCGGCTTCGGATACTCCCATGACGTTGCGCGCGAAGCGGGCGAAGACAGCCGGTCTCTTGGGCGCGGCCCAGCGCATCCACCGCGGCGTGAAGACGCCGAGGGCGGCGCCGTGGTGGATGTCGAAGTAGGGAACCAGTACCTCGGCGCAGGTATGGCAGGCCATGTCGGGAGCCCCGCGCCCTATCTTGGTCAGGCCTCCCCAGGCGACGATGGATATCCAGGCGATCTCTCCGCGGGCGTGCAGGTCCCGCGGGTTCTTCTGCAGCAGCTCCACGCAGGCCATCGCGGAGAGGATCAGGGCCTCCGAGAGTCTCTGTTGGAAGATGGCCTCCGCGTGCCCGTTAAAGTAGAATTCGAATGTGTGGCTGAGGATGTCCATGCAGCCCCAACTGGTCAGGCGGTAGGGAGCGCCGGCCGCGATTTCCGGATCGACGATGGTGATCTTGGGAAACATGCATTCCGACTCGCACCAGCTCTTGGATAAGGCCTTGTCGTCGAGGATGACTGCGGTGTTGTTGAGCTCCGTCCCCGTGGCCGCGAATGTGGGTATCATCACGGTGTCCAGGGATCTTTCCATCGGAATTTTCTCTCCCCAGAGGAATTTTCGGGGATCGATGTCGGTCAGGGCCGCCCCCGCCATGACTTTGCAGCAGTCCATGGTCGAGCCGCCTCCCAGAGCGATAATCACCTGGACGCGTTCTTTCCTGCACAGAGCCGCGCCTTCCTCTACGCTGCCGATTCTGGGGTTGGAGTCGATGTCGCCCATCTCGAAGACCTCGATCCCGGATGTTTCGAGAGCGGCCTTGATCCGCGCGAATACATTGTTTGCCCGGAAAGGCCCCTTTCCGCAGACCAGGAGGGCTTTCTTATAGTGACCGGAAAGCTCTTCGCCTATCTTTCCGCTCGATCCAGGCCCGAAAATTACACGGACAGGGCTGTAATACCGGAAATCATCCATGATACCCTCCGTAAAATCTTTCGCTTTACAAGTAGTTCATATTGTTATATCATCATTATGAACTGATGTTACAATCATTAATCTGGGTTGTCAAGAAAAACCAGTGGAGGCCAATCCGGGAACGGAGATGGGAAACGATGACTTCAAAAGAGCGTCTTGTCAGGGCGATCAAAAAGGAAAAGACTGATAGACTTCCGGTGACGACTCACCAACTGATGACGTACTTCCTTGATAAATACATGGGAGGGGCGTCAAACGACGAGTTTTTCGCCGCCATGGGCCTCGACCCGATACGTTGGGTATATCCGCACAAACCCGATACGGCCGAGGGCTGTTACTTTAACCCGAATCAAGGAAGGCGAGGCTTCCTCGAGTCCAGGCTCATCGCCTCCGACGAGTGGCTTGTTTCGATGAGTCATCGAGAGGTCGAAGGCGGCGTTGCGACGAGATACGCTTTCACCACTCCCGGCGGGGTCCTCACCATGGCTACGCAGGCCAACAGCGCGACGTCCTGGGTGGCCGAGCATCTGGTGAAGAGGAAACAGGATATCGAGTTGATTGCGGCCTTCGGCACTTCTCCTTTGTGCGATGTCGACTCCGTCAACGCCGAGGCCGATGCCTATGGCGAGAAGGGCTTGATTCGAGGACACGTCTGCTGTTTCGATGTCTTCGGGCAGCCCGGATGCTGGCAGGACGCCTGTTGCCTGTTCGGGACGGAAAATATGATCATGGAGACCTACGACGATCCCGCATGGGTGCGCGAGTTCCTGGGGATATTGCAGGGGCGGAAACTCAAATTCGTCTCTTCCATGAAGGGGGCCCGCTTCGATATCGTCGAGCTGGGCGGCGGCGACGCATCGACGACCGTGATATCTCCCCGTATCTTTCGGGAATTCGTCGCCCCTTACGATGCCGAGATCATCCGCGTCGCCCATGAGGCCGGTCAACGCATCGTCTACCATACCTGCGGCGGAATGATGCCCATCCTGGAGGATATCGCCTCCATGGGGCCGGACGCGATGGAAACTTTTGCGCCGGTCGGAATGGGCGGAGACCTCGATCTCGGACAGGCCAAGAAGAGGATCGGGAACAAGGTCTGCATGATTGGCGGATTCGACCAGGGACGCTATTTTAGCGGGGCCTCGGAGGCGGAGCTTCGGAGCGAAGTGCGACGCTGCTTCCGCGAAGCGGGCGAGGGCGGGAACTATATTCTATCGCCTTCCGACCATTTCTTTGACGCCGATCCGCGTCTCATCGCGATTTTCGCGGACGAGGCAAGGGCTTGCTCGTATTAATCCACTGGAAGGGAGTTTGGAATGAGTATCGATCTGACGGCGATGTTCGGCTTGAAGGGGAAGACCGCTGTTATCACCGGAGGCGGAGGGGATCTCTGCTCGGCCTTTTCCCTCGCGATCAGCGCCGCGGGGGCGAGGGTGGCGGTTCTCGATATCAAGCTCGATAAAGCCCAGGCGGTAGCCGATTCGGTGCTACGCTCCGGGGGGACCGCCATCGCCTACGAATGCGACGTCCTCGACGAGAAGAGCCTGGCGCGGGTCTACGAGGCGCTCACCGCGGCCTGGGGCACGCCGGATATTCTTATTAACGGCGCGGGCGGGAACGTCCCGAGCGGCAGCACCAAGCTGGAATACCTGGAGCGAGACTCCCTCGGGGATCCGACCGCTCGCGATTTCTTCGACCTCGAGTTCGAAGGGGTCAGGAAGACCTTCGACCTCAACTTCCTCGGCACCTTCCTTCCGACGAAGATATTCGCCAGGGGCATGGTTGAGCGGGGCAGGGGCTGCATACTCAACATCTCCTCGATGGGCGCGCTGACCCCCCTGACGCAGGTCGGGGCCTACTCGGCGGCGAAGGCCGCGGTGTCTAATTTCACCGCCTGGCTCGCCGTCCACTTCGCCCACGCGGGGGTGCGGGTGAACGCCATCGCCCCCGGATTCCTGATGACGGAGCAGCTCAAGTTCCTCCATGTGGACCAAAGCACGGGCCAGCCCACTCCGAGGTCGCGAAAAGTCATGGCACACACGCCGATGGGGCGGTACGGCGATCCGCAGGAGCTGGTCGGGGCGGTACTCTATCTTCTCTCCGATGCTTCGAGTTTCGTTACGGGCATCGTGCTCCCGATCGACGGCGGCTTTTCATCTTACAGCATCTAAAGGATAGAGGGAAATGAACAATCCAAGGGCCTACGAGCCACCGAACGAGGCGCCGCGACGCCACCCGTATCCAGTCCTCGAGGGCCAGAAGGCCATAGTCACCGGCGCAAGCAAGGGCCTGGGAGCCGGCATCGCGGAATCGCTCGCCTGTGCCGGCTGCGACGTCATGATCAATTACTCGAGCGATCGCGAGGGGGCCGAACGGGTCGCCGGCATCGTTCGATCGACCGGCAGGAAGGCGAGCGTATACAAGGCCGATGTCTCGAGAGAGGACGAAGTTCGCGACATGTTCAAGGCGGCTCGAAGGGAATTCGGGAGGATCGATATTCTGATCAACAACTCCGGGATACAGATGAACGCGGCCTTCGATGAGATGACGATCGAACAATGGCAGAAGGTCATCGGCATCAACCTTACCGGTCAATTCCTCTGCGCTCGCGAGGCGGTTCGCTGTTTCAAGGAACAAGGCTTCGATCCTTCCGTGTCTTCTTCCTTGGGGAAGATCCTGTGCATAAGCTCCGTCCACGATGTGATACCATGGGCGGGCCACGTCAACTACGCCGCGGCGAAAGGCGGCGTGATGCTCCTCATGAAGAGCATCGCCCAGGAGCTGGCGCCTCTCAAGATTCGGGTAAACAGTCTTTCCCCCGGGGCAATACGCTCGCCGATGAACGTGGAAAAGCTCCATACCCCGGAAGAATATAAGAGCATTCTCCTGGACCATATACCGGTGAAGAGGATAGGGGAGCCCGAGGACGTGGGAAGGGCGGCCGTGTGGCTCGTTTCCGACGATTCGGAGTACGTCCACGGCGCGACCCTCTACGTCGACGGTGGGATGACCCTCTACCCGGAATTCGCCACGGGAGGATGATCGTCAGGGTTCGAGGGCTGAGGGCAGGAGCTGCGCATGGCGCGGCGCGAACTCCTCGTCCCCGTAGTTCCCGCGGAACGCGATATCCATCCAATCCTTCGGATAGCCATGGTTAAAGTGCGCCAGCTCGGAAAGCCTTTTCCGCTGCGGTTCCGGCAGATCCCAATCGCCGGAAACGCAATTGTCCTCCAGCTGCTCGACGGTGCGGATGCCGAGGATGGGAGCCGTGACGCGTCGATCCGCGAGAAGCCATGACAGGGCGACCTGGGACGGCGTCTTGCCCTCCTCCCTCGCTACGGCGGCCACCTCCTCCACAACGCGGAAGGAATCCTCGTTCCAATAGCGCGGGACATCGATCCCGGAGCGCAGGCCGATTCGACTGGCAGGCTCGGGCTCCCTCTGTCCCCGGTACTTGCCGGTGAGCATTCCGCCCGCGAGGGGGCTCCAGCACTGGAGGCCCATCCCCTGGTCGTCGCAGGCGGGCAGCACCTCGCGTTCCGCATCGCGGCGGAGCAGGTTATACATGTATTGTCCGGAAATAAAGGTCTCCAGGCCCGCGGCGGCGGCGGCGGAATTCATCTTCACGATCTGCCATGAGAAAAGATTGCTGCAACCGACGTATCGAACCTTGCCTGCCTGCACCAGGCTATCCAGCGCACGCATGGTCTCCTCCACGGGAGTGAAGGGGTCCGGTCCGTGTATCTGATAGAGATCGATATAGTCCGTCGCCAGGCGGCCCAGGCTCGCCTCGCATGCCTCTATGACGTGCTTGCGCGACAGGCCCTTGGCGTTTGGCGACTTGTTTCCGCGGAACCAGCACTTGGTGGCTAAAACCAGGTCGTCGCGCGGGAGACCCTTGACGGCTTCCCCGAGCCACTCCTCGGATACCCCGTCGGAATACATATCCGCCGTGTCTATGTAGTTCCCTCCCTTCGCGAAGAACGAACGCACGATGCGAAGGGCCGTATCGTGGTCGCAGCCCCAGCCCTTGGCCGCGAAGGTCATAGTACCCAAGCAGACGCGCGACACCAGAAGACCCGATTTTCCCATATAACGGTATTTCATGCCTCGATAATACCGAGTCGCGGCAGGCGCCTCAAGCGGTAGGTCGGTGGGTCAAGACGACCCCTATGTTTCCGAAACGTTCAGTGATAGATTTAATTTGGATGCCGGGGTCCGAGTATCGAGCGCAAACGGTCCCTTCCCAAAACCGTCCTATACTGGAGTCGAGATGGATATTATCAAACGCGACGACAGCGAAGGTATTCCCAAGTACATCCAGCTCTCGAAAATCTTGAAGGATAAAATTTCTTCCGGCGAATTCCACCCCGACGAACAGATTCCGACGGAGAAAGATCTCTGCTCCCAGCACCAGGTCAGCCGTATCACGGTCCGCCAGGCGATTAACACCCTCGTACAGGAGGGACTGCTTCACCGGGAGCAGGGACGCGGAACCTATGTCCTGCCCCAAAAGCTGAAACGGGATATCTTGAAAATCTACAGCTTCACCAACGATATGCAGAACCTCGGCCTGAAGCCGGGGTCGATTCTCATAGAGCAAAAAATTGTGGATGCCGATTCCCTCGTCCATGAAAAATTGAAGCTGCCGGACGATGACGGGACCGTCCTGAGCCTCATCCGGTTGAGGCTGGCCAACGACATACCGGTCATCTACGAGACCACCTGCATTCCCCACTACCTCTGTCCTCGATTGGTCGACGAGGATCTGGCCCAAGGCTCGCTCTACCGTATTCTGGCGGATAACTACAACTTGATCCCTCGCCACGCGGAAGAGAGCTACGAGGCGATCATCATGTCCGAGCACCACGCCAAGCTCCTCCAGTGCAAGTCGACGCGCCGGCAGCCTGCCCTTTCCATTCAGCGAATCGCCTATCTCGAGGACATGGTGCCGCTCGAGTATACGACTTCGGTCGGCCGCGGCGATCGCCTCACCCTCTCGATCAGGATGCTCGCCGACAACGCGAACTTCCAGCGTAAAATCGATCTGTGAAGACGGAGATTGCCACATGAGGCGCGGCGAAGAGGTCGCGGATTTCCTGAGGCGTTATGGCATGTATTTCGGCGCCATCGACCTGGGATCTCTCGTCGAGTCGATATCGGAGGACATGTGCCGCGGACTTCGCGGAGAGCGGAGCACTCACGTCATGATTCCGACGTATACCGCGTTGAGCGGCAAGGTTCCGGTCGGGGAATCGGTCATCGCCATCGACGCGGGCGGGACATATTTCCGCGCCGCGCTCGTGGAGTTCGACGCGTCCGGATCACCGCGGATCAGCGGCCACGTCAGGCGACCGATGCCGGGAATGAACAAGGAAATCGGGAAGCGCGAGTTCTTCGCGGCCATCGCGTCCTATCTGGACGGCATTATCGAGCGCAGCTCGCGCATCGGCTTCTGCTTCTCGTACGCGATAGAGATCACGCCGAATAGGGACGGGCGTCTCCTGCGATTCAGCAAGGAGATACGAGCCCGCGAGGTCGAGGGGACCATGATAGGGGAGGAGCTTCTCTCCGCCCTCGCCGAGCGTGGGTACAATCACCTCAGCAGGATAGCCCTCCTCAACGACTCCACCGCCACTCTCCTCGCCGGCGCCACTCGATCCATAGGCGGCGTGGTCTACGATTCCTACATCGGCTATATCCTCGGGACCGGGATGAATTCCTGCTATCTCGAATCCGATATTCCCAAGATCGGACTATGTCCCGAGGATCGCAGGCCTCAGATCGTCGTTCTCGAGGCCGGCGATTTCGAGAGCTCGGTCCGCGGTGACCTGGACCTGGAGTTCGACGCCGGGACAAGCGACCCCGGGAAATATACGTACCAGAAGATGTTTTCTGGAGGCTATCTCGGGGGCGTCTCGCTCGTAGTGCTCAAGCGGGCGGTGCGCGACGGGCTCTTCGGACCGGCGGCCTCCGCCGCGATCGAGGAAATGTCGTCTCTCGAGACGAAAGATATAGGAAGTTTCCTCAGGTGCCCGTACGACGAGATCAATCCGGTTGGCAAGGCCGTCCTCGCGGCTACCGAGGCCGATCGCGAGATCGTGTACCGCCTCCTCGACGCGATGGTGGAGCGAGCCGCCCTTCTCGCCTGTGCCACTATCTCGGCTACCATGTTGAAAAGTGGAGGCGGAAGCAACCCCGCGCGCCCCGTCTGCGTGGTGGTCGAGGGTACTACTTTCTACGAGCTCAAGGGCCTCAAAAGGAAGACCGAGCGGCATCTCGACGAATTCCTCGAGATAGGGAGGGAGCGCTTCGCCGAGCTCGTTCACATCGATAATGCCACCCTCATCGGGACTGCCCTCGCCGGGCTGTTGTGGTAAGTGAGAAAAAACTTGACAGGTCGAGAAAGCAGCCCTATTATATCGACAACATAATGTTATGACATTATGTTGACAGTAAAACTGTCATGTCTAATGGTAGGAGGGAATTCATGTCGAAGAAGCTGCTCTCCATTCTGCTGGTCGTGGGCCTCGTCCTTGCGTTCGTGACGCCTGTCGTGGCCGCTCCCAAGCCGGTTTTATACTGGATTTCGCACGGTTCGCCCGCCGATCCGGTTTGGATCTACTACTTGGCCGGCGCTAACCAGTGGTCCAAAGACACCGGCATCGAAGTGCGAACTTCCTTCCACAGCGGCGATGTGCCGTCTCAGCAGGAAGCCATCCGCTCCGCCATCGCGGCCAAGGCAAAGGCGATCGTTACAACGACGCCTGATCCCGGGAGTCTGAATAAGGTCATTGCCGATGCACACGCCGTCGGCATCCCGGTCATCATCATCAACACCGATGACAAAGCCAGCGGTCGCGACGCCTACGTCGGCAACGACCTGGTGGACTTGGGGCGCCGCTGGGCGCAATACCTGGTCGACAAGGGCTACGTGAAAACCGGCAGTTTCGTCTGGATGCCGGTGGAGGTCCCGGGCGCGAGCTATGGGGTGCTCGAGACAAAAGGCATCGACGGCGTTTTCAAGCCTCTGGGCATCAACTACGAGGTCAGCGGGCTCAACACTTTGGACCAGGCGGAAGTGATCTCGCGCATGGCGGACTATCTGACCGCGAATCGCAATAAGATCACCGCGATCATCACTCTGGGCGACCTGGTCACCGGCAGCATCAAGCGCGTGTTCGACCAGGTTGGCGTCGCGGCAGGTGCGATCCCGGCTGTCGGTTGGGGCAATTCCCTCGACACGGCCAATGAAGTCCTGAAGGGCTACGTGAAGGCGGCGATGTGGGCGGACCCGCAGGCCATGAGCTACCTGGGTCTGTCCATGGGGTTAATGGCGTCCAGCGGCATCAAGCCGGGATTCGACCTGACCCTCGGCTCGATGTACGAGGCGAACCGCGCTCAGTACTACGCCACTATAATGGGGGGCAAGTAAGCCCTCGCGCATGCCTGCCGGCAGGTTTGTCGGCGGGCATTGTGGCAACAGATGATCGGGTGAGACGGGCAGCGAGTGCCGGTCTCATCCCTTTCCAAGTCCCCTGGATAAAGGAATCGTAAACCGCATGCGTCAGATATCAGTACTGCCCAAGACATTAATGGGAGGCACCCGGGCCCTCCAAGGGATGATCGCCAGCTCCGAGTTCGGGCCATTGGTCCTGCTTATCGCCGAGTTCGCGGTCTTTAGCATCATACAGCCTAATTTCGTTTCGGTCTCCAACATCAGCAACTTGCTGGCCTTCACTCCGGAACTGGGCTTCATGGCTCTCGGTATGACCCTGTTGATGACCGCAGGCGAATTTGACCTATCGGTCGGTTCGGTGTTTGGCTTTTCCGCGGTCGTGATGTGGACTTTCTACAATCAGAAGATCGCCCCCTTCGGCGTTTCCTTCCTGATCGCCATGGCGATCGCCGTCCTCATCGGTTTCGCCAACGGCTGGTTCGTCAACATTCTCAAGATTCCGTCGTTCCTGGTTACGCTCGGTATGATGCTGGTCGTGCGCGGAAGCGCGTTGTACATCACCGCCGGCTTTCCCCAGGCGGTATGGCAGGCGAATAATCTCATGGCAAACGTTCTCGGAGGCGCCTTCAGTATCGGCGATCTCCGAATCCAGGCATCCGTGCCGTGGTTCGTTTGTATCATGATACTACTGCATTACGTGCTCACGCGGGCCAGGGTCGGCAACTGGATCCAGGCCGCTGGCGGCAATCCCGTCGCGGCCCAAGCGCGTGGCGTGCGCGTGGTGCGCACGAAAACCATGCTCTTCGTCCTGACTTCGGTCCTGTCCGCGTTCGCCGGCATCGCCAGCTCAATCCGCGTGCAGACGGCAAATCCGAACAGCGGTACGGGCTACGAGCTTGAGGTTATAGCGATGGTCGTGATCGGGGGCACCGCCCTCACCGGCGGCCGGGGCACGATCATCGGTACCGTTCTGGGCATACTCATCCTGCGCTCGATGCGTAACGGCATCGTCATGATCGGCGTGCCCGGCCTCGCTTACAATATCTTTATCGGCGCGATCATACTGGGCATGATGGCGGTTCACTCTTCGCTTGAGGCTAGACACCATAGAGGGATTTGATGACTAAGACCGTGTCCAACGAACTCGTACGCATGGAGAACATCAATAAATTTTTCGGCCGCGTGCAGGCGCTCAACGACGTAAATCTCACGGTGCGTAAACACGAAATCGTCGGCCTGTTGGGCGACAACGGCGCGGGCAAGTCGACGTTGATCAAGATCCTCTCCGGCGCGCTCACCGCCGATAGCGGGGACATCTATCTGAGCGGCGGCAAGGTCGATATCCGCGATACGACCGACGCCATCCGACAGGGCATCGAGACGATCTATCAAGACTCGGCGCTGGTGACCCAGCTCTCGATTGCGCGCAATCTGTTTCTCGGCCGCGAGCTGATCACGGGGCCACGCCTGCTCAACCGCATGGATCAAGGCGCGATGAATGAGCTGTCGCGCCAGTTGCTTAAGCAGGTGGGCATCACCAAGGAAATCTCGCCGACCACCCCGATCAGCGCACTATCCGGAGGGGAACGCCAGGCTGTGGCGATTGCCCGCGCCATGCACTTCAAGAGCGATTTGATCATCCTGGATGAGCCGACCAACAACCTGGGCGTCGAGGAGACGCAGGGAGTGCTGCGATTTGTCCGCAACGCCCGCGACTCGGGCTCCTCCTGCATCCTGATTGCCCACAACATCTACCATGTGTTCCAAGTGGTGGATCGCATAGTCGTGCTGAGGCGAGGCAAGAAGGTAGCCGACGACATCGACCCGAAACGGACGACGATCGAAGAGGTGGAAAAGGTAATCACGGGCATGGTCAATCACGTGAGCGAGGAGAGCCCGGCCTGAAAATGGACTTGCTTCGACCGGGGATACTCCATCTCCGAAACCACGGCAGCCAGCGATTCGGCACCAACCAGTTTCTCAACGATATGCAACGATAAATCGATGCCCGCGCTGATTCCACCGGAGGTCATGATTCGCGTCGAGGCCCGCACGAATCTCTGCCCGGTGATGACTTCAGTCGTCGGCGACAGCTCCTTGAGCTGATCAAATGCGGTATGATGCGTAGTGGCGGGGCAATTCTGAAGTACCCCGGCTTTGGCCAGCAGCAGCGCACCGGTGCATACCGAAAGGAGCCATTCGACCTTTGTCGCCTGCTTTTGGATCCATTCAATCAGCAGGTCATGCTTGAGAAGGGGCCGTACCCTAAACCCGCCGGGGATTACCAATATGTCTGGCTGTGGACAGTCCTCTATGGAGTATCGCGGCAACACCGTAAGGCGCCCCCGTGCGACTACGGGCATATGTGAAATGCCCACAGTATAGACATAGAACGCGGGCGGCTTTGTGGTGTCGCTGGCGACGTTGAATACTTCATATGGGCCGGCGAAATCCAATATCTCGACGTCGTCGAAGACCAGAATCGCGACATTGCGAAGATCAGTCATAATTTCCTCTCAACGAGTATCCGATTTGGCGGTATTTCGTCAAGCTTGTTATAAACGAGGAGACTCGTAAAATACGAGTCGTAGGAGGCTCCGGGAATCACAGTAATTCCCCGCCACATTTCCAAGCCGCTGGCGGGAGGGTGCGGCCGGGCGAACAGTACGGGTTCAATTTTGAGAGCGTAGACTACCATTGTCACTATCAGGGCCTCGAGGTTGGTCCTT
>JBEKVO010000072.1:0-13734 GCA_049513895.1 Rectinemataceae bacterium
CCAGTCGAAGCGCTCGCGGGACATTCCCGCGGGAAGGATGGCTATGCTCGGGCAGGAGAGGAGGCGGGAAATGTAGGCGCCGCCCCGGCAGTAATTGCCCGTGCTCGGCCACACCGCCTTCTTGGTGGTCGGGTCGAAGCGCCCCGTGACGAGCTCCGGCAGGAGGCAGGAGAGGGCGGCCCCGACCTTGTGCGCCCCCGTGGGGAACCACTTGCCGGCGAGGCCGACGATTCGCGCCTTGGTGCCCGTGATCGAGCTCGGCAGCTCGACGAAGTTGACGCCCCCGAAGGCGCCGCCTTTCTCCTTGGGCTCGTTGTGCCAGGTTACGCGAAAGAGGTTGCGGCTGTGCACGTCCCATAGGCCGATGCCCGAAAGCTCCTTCTTGATCGCCTCGGGAACCTTGGACGGATCGCGCATCTGCGCGTAGGTGGGGAGGAGGATGCCCTTCTCCTTGCAGCGTTGTATGTTTTTCTTTCTCTGCGCCTCGTTCACGTTAAGGTCGATCATCTTTCGCTCCTTCCGATACCAGCAAGATAAGATTCAAGAGAGGATTTCGCGCAAAGGCGCAGAGTGCGCAAAAAAATGGTAGAAAAAAATAAAGAGAAGGACCTTTCTCTGAATATTCCTTCACTATTGACTTCTCCTCTGCGTCCTTGGCGGACTAGCCTTGCGCCCTTTGTGCTAAATCTTCGTATTCAACGTATCTCGTACCCAACAGCCTTGGCGGCGTTTTTGATATCTTTCAATCCCGATCCGGTGAGCATGACTATCGCGATTTCGCCTTTCCCGATGGAGGTTCTGGCCTTGATGAAGGCCGCGAGGGCGCAGACGCTCGAAGGCTCGGCGAAGAGTCCCGCCCGCGAGGAGGCCAATTTCTGCGCTTCGAGTATCTCCTCGTCCGAGACGATCATGCCGGCCCCGCCGTGCCGCTTAAGCTTCGCCAGGGCGAAATAAGCGTTGCGCGGCGCGTCCACCGAAATGGAGTCGGCTATGGTGCTCGAGGGGCGAAACTCGAAGCGGCCCGATTCCAGGGCGCGGGCAATCGCGCTCGAGCCTTCGGCCTGGGCCGCCCATATCTTCGGCATTCGCTCGATCTCGCCCATGAGCAGCAGGTCCTCGAAGCCGCGGATGACTCCGGCGATAATAACGCCGTCGCCCGTGGGCACGAAGACATGGTCGGGGGCGCGCAAGCCGGCTCGTTTGAGGTCCCGGACAATTTCGAAGGCGGCCGTCTTCTTACCCTCGATCGTGAGGGGATTGTAGGCGGTGTTGCGGGAAAGCACGCCGGTCTCGTTCGTATACGCGAGGCAGGTGTCGAAGGCCAGGTCGTAGTTGCCGTCGATCTCGCGAAGCTCGGCCCCGTACTGGAGGACCTGTATGCGCTTGGCGACGGGGGCCGACTTCGGAAGGAAGACGGTCACCTTGATGCCCGCCGCCGCCCCCACGCAGGCCATGCTGGATGCGGCGTTGCCCGTCGAGGCGAGGGCGACCTCCTCGATGCTGTGCTTTCGCGCGAAGGCGGCCACCAGGAAGGAGGCGCGGTCCTTGTACGAGCCGGAGGGCTCGCAGGTATCGTCCTTGAGCCAAAGCTCGGGGAAACCCAGCTCCGAGCGGAGGCGCGTGGGCGCCCAGAGCGGGGTATCTCCCACAGGAAGTGGCGGAAAGTACTCCTTCTCGACGGGCAAGGGGATATATCCCGGCCCCAGAGAGGACATTTCTCGCGCCTCGCTTTCGAAGGCGCATTCGAGGACGCCGTACAAAGGCAATCCGGGCGCGTTGCGCGACGCACAGGGGCCGCAGAGGTATCTCCCCGGCGCGATGGGATATTCGGCGCCGCAGCTCGGGCACCTGTATATCCATCTCACGTGCGTTTCTCCAGGGAATAGGGGAGGGCGGCGTAGAAGGCGGAAGCCATCTCGAGGTCATCTATCCTGTTGATCTCGTTCGGGGCGTGTGCCTGGGACTCGTCGCCGGGGCCGAATCCGATTACAGGGATTTTATGGCGGCCGCAGATGGCGACGCCGTTGGTCGAGAAGGTCCACTTGTCGACGACGGGAGCCGATCCGTAAAGGCCGGTATAGGCGTCGACGCCCGCGAGCACGAGAGGATGGTCGGCGGGTATCTTCCAGGTTGGGAAATACAGCTCTTGCTTGTAGAGCTTGCCCGTGTACGCGGCCTGCGCATATTCGGGCATCCTGACCGTGAACTTGTCGACGCCCGCGGCAGCGAGGGCCTTCTCGACCTGCCCGATGGCGAGCTTGTCGTCCTCGCCCCAGGTGAGGCGCCTGTCGCAGTAGAGCATGGCCTGGTCGGGCACCGCGCACTGCGATGGGCCTTGGACCTTGATCTGCGAGACGACGATGGTGCCCTTGCCGAGGAATCCGTCGTCGTCGGGTTTGAGCCGATCGTTGAGCGATTCCAGGGCGAGGGCGGCACGCGCGGCCTTGTAGGCGGCGCTCTCGCCGCGTTCCGGCGCCGAGCCGTGGCTGGATATTCCCTTTATGTCTATCTGTATCTCCATGCGCCCGCGGTGACCCCGGTAGAGTCGGCAGCTCGTCGGCTCGGTGGATACGGCGAAGTCGAGCTTGAAGCCTTCCTCCTCGATGAGGTACTTCCAGCAGAGGCCATCGCAGTCCTCCTCCAGGACGGTGAAGGCGAACCAGATCGTGTAGTCGCCGGAGTATGCAGCCTCCTTGAGGATTCGGGCGGCCGTAATCATCGATGCCGCCCCGCCGAGCTGGTCGGAAGAACCCCGGCCGCGCACGAGGCCGTCCTCGATGAGCCCCGAATGGGGCGGTGTCTTCCATTGGCTCGGGTCGCCGACGCCGACAGTGTCGATGTGGGCGTCGAAGACGAGGACCTTTTTCCCCTTCCCAACGCGCCCGAGGAGGGAGCCGAGGCCGTCGGTGTGGACCTCCTCCATCCCGGCTTCCCTGCACATCTTCTTGAGGAGCTCGATCCGGTCCCTCTCCGTACAGCTGAAGCCGGGCACCTTGATCATCTCGGAGAGATTTTTCGCCGTGTAGTCGCGATACTTTTTCGCCATTCCAAGGATGTCCATGTCAGCTCCCATGTTCGCGAAATGCGGGTGCGTTTCGCGAACTACCTTGAATTCCGCAATTTGCGGAGGGGCCGAAGGCCCCGAGCAATTGCAAAGCAGAGATGAAGAGTAACCGACTCTTCATCTCTGCTGCTCCTCCATTCTTTTCCAAAGCCTGACCGTCTCGGCTCGGGCCTTGGCGGCGATGCCGTCGGCGTCGAAGGCCGGGACCCGATCCTCGACGACGAAGGCGCCGTTGACCATCACCGACCTCACCGATCGGGACGAGAGGCCGAAGGCGATGTGCCCCGCGATATTGCCGCCCACGAGGGGGGTGGGGGGCTGGTAGTCCCAGAGCACGAGATCCGCCACCGCCCCCGCGATCACTCGTCCGAAGGCCCCGGAGCCGGAGGCGACGGGGCTGCCCATGTAGCGCTCCATGAGCCTGTTGCCGCGGTCGAGGCAGCGCAGAAAGTCGCCGGGCCACCAGGGTCCGCCGGACTCGCGATGCCTGAAGCAGGCGAAGCGGAATTCCTCGAGCATGTCGGCGCTCATCCCGTCCGTCCCGAGGACCACGTTGTTGAAGCGGGTCAGGAGGGCGTTGTAGCCGACCGCGTTGTTCATGTTGCTGCGCGCGTTGTGCGCGAGGAAGGAGCCGCGGGCGTTGACTATCTCGACTTCGCTCTCGGTCAGCCAGACTCCGTGGCCTATTATCGACTTGGGGCCGAGGCAGCCCGCCGCGTCCAGGCGCGAGGCGAGGTCGACTCCGAAACGGTAGCGGGAGTCCACGGCGTCGAACTTGTCCTCGCCGGCGTGGATGTGGATGCCCCGCTTCGAGGATTTAACCGCGTCGCCGAGGGCGGCCAGGGTCTCGTCGCCCACGGTGAAGCCCGCGTGTCCGCCTATCGCTCCGTCCACGAGGGGGCGCTTGCCGGCGGCTCGATCGGCGTCTATCTCGGCGGCGAAGCGGAGGTTCTCGCGGATCCCCGCCTTCGCCCCCTCGATCCCGTTGCGATCCGTCGTCTCGTAGCACAGGAGCCCGCGCAGGCCGATCTCCTCGTAGGCCTGCCTGATCACGGAGAGGCTTCCGTCTATGGCCTCGGGGCCGGCGTGGTGGTCCACGACGCTCGTCACGCCCGACATGGCCGCGTCGGCGCAGCCGGCCAGGGCGCTCGCCTCGAGTATGGGAAGGTCGATGGCTCGGTCGAGGCGCCACCAAAGATGCCGGAGCTGCTGGGCGAAGTCCTTGGATGGAGAGATATCCACCATGAGCCCTCGGGCGAGGGCCGAGTACAGGTGCGTGTGCGCGCAGACGAGGCCCGGACTCAAGTACGCTCCCGTTATCCTCTTCGCTCCGGGGTACTTCGCCGCGAGGCCCGTACCCGTTTCGACTATCCTGCCCTGGACCCCGCCGGCGGCAGGGTCGGATGTGCCTTCGCCCGGGCCCGCCGTTACGACGTCCATCGGCTCGGAAACGGCGGGG
Organism: Rectinemataceae bacterium; assembly: GCA_049513895.1. Classification (GTDB taxonomy): domain Bacteria; phylum Spirochaetota; class Spirochaetia; order Treponematales; family Rectinemataceae; genus UBA1306. Next base: position 4,524 of record JBEKVO010000072.1, read on the forward strand.
GGCTCGAAGGATATGACGCGGACGCTCTCGAACAGGGTCATTGCTCGCCTCCAATCAGGTAACGTTGATCGCGGAATACCGCGCGCGCAAGCGCGGCCATGGGACCGCCCCAATCCTCGCGGCTCCATTCGCCCGTGCTCGTTTCGACGATCGAGGAGCCCGGGTCGCCGCGCATGATCAATGTCGATTCTTTTCCAAATAAGAAACCGACGTTTTTCGAGGCTTCCATCGCGGCCCTGCTTTTGAAGAGAGTCGGCTTCTCGCGGAAGGGCTTGCCCTCGTAGGGGCAGAATACGCCGCAATTGCCGCACTCATTGCAGAGGGCGTCGATATGGAGGATCTGTATGGACTGTCGCAGCTCCCCGAGCCCGGCTGGAGATAGAGGCAGGGCGAAGTTGGCGCGGTTGGGGCATACCTCGACGCAGCGCAGGCAGACCGAGTCGCAGCGCAGGCAGCGCTCCGCCTCTCTCGAGACGAAGGCAGGGGAAGAAGGGGCAGCGCTCTCGGCGAACTCGCCGCGGGCCGCCAGCCTGTCCGCGTCGGGCTTGGACGGGACGTAGGCTGAATGCGGAGGCTCGATGCCCGCGGCGCGGAGAATGGCGTAGGCGGCGCGGCGCCCGTCCGCCGCGGCGGAGATTATCGAAGCGGGTCCGTGCGCGGCGTCGCCCCCGACGTAAATGTCGGGGCCGGCGTGGAGGCCGGGCCGCGAGGCCGCCTGGGTGGCCGGATCGAAGGCGGGTATGCCCGAGGGGCCGCAGTCTAAGCCCATGGCCGCGAGGAGGGCCGCGTCGGGGCCTTCGCCGACGGCGGCGACGAGGAGATCGCACTCGACGCTCAGGGTCTCGTCGGTGGGCTTGGGAGAGCTCCTTCCCGAGGAGTCGCGCTCGCCTCTGGTCATGACGCGCAGGGAGAGCCTGGGGCCGTCGGGGCCGTCGAAGGCTCGCTCGGGGAGGCTGAGATACATGAGCTTCGCGCCTTCCTCGAGGGCATTGGCGAGTTCCTCCTCGTCGGCGGGCATATCCTCCCGGGAGCGCCTGTACGAGATGAGCACTTCCTCCACGCCGGGAATACGGAGGGCGACCCGCGCCGCGTCCATCGCGGTGTTGCCGCCGCCCGCCACGACGATGTTCTTGGGATTGCCGTAGGGCCAAGCCGCCTCGCCGCCGGCCACACCGCTGCTCGGCCGAGAGGTAGCCTCCAGGAAGGAGAGGGCGTCGACGACCGGGACGGCGTCGCCCGCAATAGGGAGCTTCTTGGGCACGGGGGCGCCGACGCAGACGAAGAAGGACGTGAAGCCCTCGGTCTTCAAGCCTTCGAGAGAGTCCAGGTGGACGCCGAAGCGGAACTCCGCGCCGAGGGAGGATATCCTGTCGACGTCGGCGGCGATGTCGGCGCGGGGGATGCGGAAGCGGGGGATGACGTTCGCCGGCACCCCTCCCGGTTCGGCCGCTTCGTCGAACACGGTGACGCTTACTCCCGCCAGGGCGAGGTGATGGGCGCAGGCCAGCCCGGCCGGCCCGGCGCCGATGACGGCGACCTTCCCCTCGAAGGATGCGTTGTGCGGCGCCGCTCGGGCTGGGAGGGACGCCGCTTTCGCGCAGGCCAGCTTGACGGCGCGGATCTCCACGCTTCCTTCGTAGTCGTTGCGGCAGCAGGCTTCCTGGCAGACGTGATCGCACAAGGTGCCCGTGATGAATGGAAGGGGATTGTCGGCGAGTATCAGGGCGAGGGCTTCGGTCGAGGCGCCCTCGGCCTTGAGACGGATGTACTCGGGGACCTTCTGTCCAACGGGACAGGCCTCGACGCAGGGAGCGGCGAAGCAGTCGAAGAGGGGCAGGGGCTTCTTTATTTCCGCCTTGCCAGATTTCCAGAGCGCGCGGTATTCGGGAAGCGCGAGGGCGGAATCGGCCAATCGAGAGAGGGCCGCGGCGTCGGGGCGGTTCGGCGAGGAAGGCAGGGCCGCCACGGCCGCGCGCGCGGCGGGAAGGAGGCGGAGGTATCCTCCCGGCTTGAGGATGTCGGTGGCGATCGTAAGCGGCCCCAGCCCCGCCGCGACGAGCTCGCCCGCGTTCCTGGCCCAGGCGCCGCCGCAGTAGGAGAAGCGCGATCCCCAGTCGGGCAGGGCGGCGGCGAGCTCGGCCGCGAGTCTGACGGTCAGGGGAAAGAGGGCTCGGCCGGACATGTAGCGCTCGTCGCCCGGGAGGAAGGCGCTTGAGTTCGCGTTGGCGAGGGTATTGGAGAGCTTTATCCCGAAGCTCCTGCCCTTCGCCTTGGCCTTCGCGTCGAGTGTGGCGACGAGGCCGAGGGCATCGGAAAACTGGAGGTCATGCTCGAAATTGTCCCGTCGAATTTTTATGTCCTTCCAACCCGTTTCGTCGAGGATCCGCCGCGCCGAGTCGAAGCCGAGGAGGGTGGGGTTGAGCTTGACGAAGGTGTCGAAGCCCTTCTCCTGGATCAGGTAGGAGCCGATGCGCTCTATCTCGTCGGGCGGGCAGCCGTGCATGGTCGAAAGGCAGACCGAATGGACGGGCGATGACGGGAAGTTCGCGACCAGATCGCGGGCCTTCGCCAAGGCGCCCGAGCCGGCTCCGCCGAAGGCCGAGCGGAAGGAATCGCCTTCGACGAAGGCTTCGAGATCGCGCAACGCGTTCTTCCAGAATTCCGTTTCCGCGGGCGCCCGCATGCCCTCGATGAAGGCATCCATCTTCGCGCCCTTTATCCCGGCCAGGGTGTAGCCGACGGACATATTGAAAATGAAGGAGCCGGGCGAGGCCGAAAAAATCGAAGCGAGGAGGTTTACCGCCATCCAGCCGCGCAGGTACTCCTCGCGGGCCGCTGTCAGCGAGAGCTCGGTCGACCACTCGGTGTTGTGGCCCTCGTCGAGGGCGTCGATGCAGGGCTTGGCTATCTCGAGCGAGTCGTTTTCCTGCACCGTCTTGAGCTCGAAAACCCGTGCCCCCGCGAGATAGGCGGCGATCAAATTGGGCGCGATCTGGCTGTGCGGGCCCGCCGCCGGGCCGACGGGGAGGGATACGCGCTTTCCCATCACCTCGAGGCCGGGGCTGCCCGCCTCGAGCTCGAAGGTTTTTTGGAAGGCCTTCTCGGGTATCTCGAAAATCGAGCGCTTCGCGCGGTACTCGCCCGCCACGCGCGCGAGCAGGTCTCCGAGCCCCGTAGTATCCATCACTTTGCTCACGCGTACCTCCAGGTTGGAATGCGAAGGATCATGGGCGGATACCTTGGATGAAATCGAGCGCCTTCTCGGGCGTCATGGGGATGTCGTAAAGGCCGGGGGAGTCTTTTCGAGTCGCGCGGAGCGCCTCGAGGACGGCGAAATAGCCCGCTATGCCGTAGAGCAGGGGCGGCTCGCCGACGGCCTTGGAGCGCATGACCGCCTTGGGGTTGGGCGCGCCTTCGAGGAACTCGACCTCCATCACCGGGGGCATAAAGCGCAGGTCGGGGAGCTTGTAGGTGGATAGGGTATCGGAGAGCAGAACGCCCGCGTTGTCGTAGCGCAGGTCCTCGAGGGCCGCCCATCCGAGGCCCTGGGCAAAGGCGCCCTCGATCTGGCCCAGGTCGACGCCGCGGTCCATGCTCTCGCCGACGTCGTGGACGATGTAGGCCTCGTCGAAACGGTAGCTGCCGCGCAGCACGTCGAGGGTGGCGGTCACAGCGGCGCAGCCGTACACGTGGTAGGCGAAGGGGCTGCCCCTCTCGGCCTTCATGTCGTAGGAGAGGCCGGGGGTCGCGTAGAAGCCGTGGGCCGAGAGGTCGATCCGCTCGAGGTGGGCCCTGTCGACGAGCTCTTTCCAGCCGAGCTCGGTGACTTCGCAGCCCCTGGCGACCATGCCTGACTCGATGCGGAGCTCGCCCAGCTCGGCGCCGAGGATTTTAGCGGCGAAGGCGAGAAGGCGGCCGCGAATCTCCTCGCAGGCGGCCAGGGCGGCCATCCCGTTGATGTCCGAGCCCGTGCTCGCGGCGGTAGGGTAGGTATTGGCGACCGTCGCGGTGCGCGTGGACTCGACGCGCACGAGATCTTCCGGAATGCCGAAGGTCCGCGCCGCGACGATCTGTATCTTGCGCGAAACCTGCTGCCCCATCTCCACCGCGCCCGTAGACACCGAAACCGAGCCGTCGGCGTAGACGTGGACGAGGGCGCCGCCCTGGTTCATCACGAGCTTGGTGAAGGAGACGCCGAAGCAGATGGGAAGGATGGCCGCGCCCCTCTTCTCGAGGCGATGCGAGGCGTTGAACGATGCCATCTCGGACTTCAGCCTGTCCCAACGCGAAAGCTCGAGAGTCCGCTTGACGCAGGCCTCCGCTCGGCAGTCCGCGACGACCTGGCCGAAGTGAAAGCTGTCGCCTTCGGCCAGGAGGTTTTTCCGGCGGAGCTCGACCGGGTCCCAGCCGCCCTTCCGCGCGGCCGCGTCGAGGGCGCATTCCATCACGAAGACGCCCTGGGGGGCGCCGAAGCCGCGGAATGCCGTGAAGGGCGGGAGGTTGGTGCGGCACATCATGCCGGTGACGCGGATGTTGGGCACGCGATAGGCGCTCGCGGCGTGGAACAGGGTCCGCGAGAGTATGGCGGGCGATAGGTCGCAGCAGGCGCCCGAGTTCTGGTAGTAGTCCGCCTCGAAGGCGAGGATCCGCCCCTCGGCGTCGAGGCCCAATTTGTAATCGCTCGAGTAGGGATGGCGCTTGCCCGTCCAACGCATGTCCTCGCGCCGATTGAGGTACACCTTGACCGACTTGCCCGTTTTCGCGGCGCCGAGTGCGGCCAACGCGGCCCACTGCGCCGCCTGGTCCTCCTTGCCGCCGAAGCCGCCGCCCAGCCGCCTCGTCTCCACCTCGACGTCGTGCATCGGCAGGCCGAGCACGCGGGCGACCGCGCGCTGCACCCCCGTGGGCGCCTGGGTCCCCGAGAGGACGTAGATCCTCCCGCCCTCTCGGCTCTCGGCAATCGCGCCCTGGGTTTCGAGGTAGACGTGCTCCTGCCCCCCCGACTCGACGCGGCCCTCGACGACGACCGAGCAGCGCGAGAACGCGGCGCCGGAATCTCCGGATTTCATCGTGCGCGAGGGAAGGATGAAGGCGCCCGATGCCGCGGCCTCACGAGCATCGGTCACGGGCTCGAGCTCGTCGTAGTCGATGGCGAGGAGGGCAGCCGCCTTGCGGGCCAGGCCTGGCGAGGAGGCGAGGGCGAGGGCGAGGCACTGGCCCATGTAGGACCACTCGCCCGACACGAGGAGGCACTCGTCGTGCACCGCCTCGCCGAGCTGGTTCTCGCCGGGTATGTCCGAGGCCGTCAAGACCCGCACCGAAGGGTCCAGGGCGAGGGCCGCAGATGCGTCGACCGCCTTGAGCCGTCCCCGCGCGCAGTGGCTCGTGCGAGGCGAGCCGTGAAGCATGTCCGCCATCGCGGCCAGGTCGTCGAGGTAGCGCGTCGCGCCCGCGACGTTGAGCTCCGAATCCGCGATCCGTCTCACGATACGGCCTCCTCGATTCCTGCGCCCGGGAAGAGCCGCAGAAAGTGGCCCAGAACGAGGCGTTCGAGGATGCGGCGCCTGTAATCGGCGCTGCCGCGCACGTCCCCGATGGGCGAGGCCTCGCCCGAGGCTATGCGCGCCGCCTCGAGGGCAGTGCCGGAGTCGACGATCCTGCCTTCCAGGAAGGAGGATGCCTTCTCGAGGAAGAGGGGCACCGGGGCTACGCCGCCCGCGGATATCCTCGCCCGTGCAATCCGAATCTGCCCGCCCGCCGCCTCGACCTCGAAGGAAGCGGCGCTGTTGACCGCCGCTATGTCCAGGCGCTCGCGCTTGGAAACTTTTTCGAAGTTGAAGTGGGCGAAAGGCCGCGACGCGGGCACCAGGATGGTCGTGATGATTTCCCCCGGCGCGCCGCCTTCGGGGGGACGGAGGTCGATCTTCTTGTAGCCGAGGAAGAATCGCTCGAGGGGCGTCTCACGTGCGCCTCCGGCTCCCTGGACGCGGACGAGGGTGCCGAGCGCGATGAGCATGGCCGTGATGTCGCCGACGGGCGAGGCGTTGGCAATGTTGCCTCCGATGGTCGCCCGCTCGCGCACGAGGGGGCTCGCGAGTAGCTTTTCGAAGCGCTCGATCCCCGGCACGAGATCGAGGACCCTCGGGTCGGAGAAGAACTCGCGCCAGGATAGAGCCGCACCGATTTCCAGGTAGCTGCCGCCATCCGGGTCGCCGCGAAGCTCGACTCGTTTGAGGGAGGGATCCCTGTCCAGAAGCTCGAAGGCCGGAAAGGACCCAGGTTCGGGCTCGGGATTGCGGACGAAAAAGTCGGAGCCGCCTCCCAGGGCGAGGCCTCCCTTCGCCCGGCCGACCGCGGCGCTCGGCGTCGTGACGCCCTTGGCCGCTTCGTCTATTGGAAGAAGCCCTCCGCGGGCGAAGGCGGCGCAGGAGGCGGGAAGGACGCCGGCCTGGACGAGCGCATCGAGACGTTTCAGGGGCTCTTCCGGCAGGCCGGCGAATTCCTCGACAAGGCGAGCGGCGGCCCGCTTGATCGCGCCATAGCCCGTGCAGCGGCAGAGATTGCCCTCGACGGCCGTGTAGGCACCCTCGGGGGATAACAGACCGCCTCCCAGGAGATAGGCCGTCAGGCTGATGACGAAACCGGGCGAGCAGAATCCGCACTGGCTGCCATTGGCCTCTGCGATCGCTCTCATCACGGGCGTCAGCCCCGAGGCCGCGAGCCCCTCTATCGTTACGAGGTGCCCGCCCTCGAGCTCGCCCAGTGCGAGGAGGCAGGAGGGCATGGCCCTATACGAAAAGGCCTGCGAACTGCGCTCGCCGACCAACACGGCACAGGCGCCGCAGTCGCCCTCGCGGCAGCCCTCCTTGGTGCCGGTCAGGCCGAGCTTCTTTCGAATGAAGTCGAGGGCGGGCCCCATGGCCCAAGCCTCCGTCTCTATTACGGAATCGTTCGCGAGGAACCGCATGGTCATGAATCGCCCCCATTGGCGAAGAAAGCGGAAAAGGCTTCCTTAGGGCCGCAAGGGATGGGATCGACGAGACCGCTCGCGCGGCTCGCGCCTATGGTCGCCTTTGTACAGCGGTCCCAGTGAGCCCCGAGGAGGCGCACGGCTTCCCGTCGGTCCCCTCGCTCCATCGCGGACAGGATGGCATTGTGCTCCTCGACCGACTCCGACACGAGGGCGTCATCCCGCATGAAGGCATATTCGTAGCGCAGGAGGAGCCGCTTCAAGTCGAATAGTACGCGCATGAGATGTCGGTTGCCGTTGTCCTCTATGAGGGCTTCGTGCCAGGAAGAATCGAGCTCGATTCGGCGCAGGGGGTCGGATCCCTCCAGCTTCAGCGAGAATCCGAGATCGGTCAGCTTCTTTATTTTGTCGGCGCAGGGCAGGGGCGCGGAATCGAGAGCCGAGCATTCCAGGAGACTAACGAGGGGATAGACCTCGTGTATCTCGGATTCCTGCAGGCGCTTTACCGAAAAGCCAAGATGTTTCTGCGCGGAGAGGAAGCCTTCACGCTCGAGCCGGAGCAGGGCCTCTCGGATCGGAGTTCGGCTCACGCCGAGCTCTTCGGCGAGCTCCGCGTCCTTGAGCCGCTTGCCAGGCGCGATTTCGCCGCGGATGATTCGGTGGAGTACTTCCTGGTGGACATCCGAGCTGAGCCTTTCACGGGTAATCATTTACGGATACTGTATTCTGAATACAAAACCGCGTCAAGTTTTTTATAGTCCGAGCAGGTGGATTCGCGAAGAATCCTTCCACCAAACGCCCTAAAAGCGTCCTCCTCCTTCTCAGGAGAGCACTTTTCCCCAATTGGCTACGATTCTCGTTCAACATGGCAACTGCTCATGTCCAACTTGGAAACTATTCGCGCCTAACTTGGTAATTACTTATATCCAATTTGGCTATTATCCTCGTCCAAGTTGGATACGCCGCTTTTCCTTATCGCCGGCCCCCTGCTTGTCGATAATGAAAAGATAAAATTCAGTGACTAGGAGGACACCATGGCACTGAAGATTCGAGCCGTACGCAATAATCTCGGGACGAGCGAGAGCCCCTATTACGCCCTCGCCGCCTGGTCCGAGCTCATCGAGACCGAGGACTTCATAGACCGAATGGCGGCGGGAAGGACGACCCTCTCCAAGACCGACATCGTCGCCGTCTTCCAGTTGGCGCGAGAAGAGCTCACCCACCTCCTCGCCGAGGGATGCTACGTGAAGACTCCCCTGGGCTCAGCCATTCCGAGAGCAACGGGTAAACTCGATTCCCCCTTCGATCCCTTCCAGCCCGGGCGTATGAAATCAGGTCACGGTCTTCGTTTCGACTTCCGCCTCGATCCGAAGATAGAGCGGGAGGCCCTGTCCACCCTGCGCTGCCAGAGGGAAGCATCCGATGATTTACAATCGCCTCGCCTGATTTCCGTCAGATCCATCCAAACGGGTCGCGAAGGCGAGGCTCAGAGCGGCGACCTTATCAGGATAAGCGGGAAGCGGATGAAGTTCGATCCCGCCGATGAATCCCAGGGTCTCTTTTTCCGTTCGTCCGCCGGGGAGGAGATTCGCGCCTCTCTTTATGCCCACATCCAGCCCTCCGCAATCGTGGCGGCCCTGCCTGCTGAACTGGCTATGGGTGACTATGGCCTGATTATCAAGACAGTTTCGAGGAAGGGAACAAGACTAGAAGGGATCTTCCAGACAACGTTGAGGGTCGTTGGGACGGGAGGCGGGAATTAGGCGGTGTTCACCTGAGAATGGGACGATCGCCCGGAGCCTGGTCGATTTTCACGATACTCTCCGGATCGCGGTGATGAACCTGCCGATCAACTCGAGGTCGCTGTCTGACCGTGCTACGACCTGGATGTCGTGGTCGATTCGGACTTTAAAACCCTGGGTCCCACATTGCGGCGTACGGGGTAACGGGACCGCCGGGACTTCGACGAAACCATGGTTAGTACCCGAGTCGGTCAGGCGCTTCAGCCAACGCAAGAATATTCCGTGTTTCAGTGATAGCTTCTTCCAGAACCTTGTAGTCATAATGAAGTGACCACCCCGATCGTAGATGCGTAGGTTGCGCTACGATCGGGTGATGCGTAGCGTAGAGCTACATGCGAAGGGGGTGGTCATGAATAAGTCTAGCACGAAGGTTTGCCGGTTTGTAGGGCTCGATGTGCATGCCGAGACGATCGCGGTGGCGGTGGCAGAGCCAGGAGGG
>JBEKVO010000073.1:0-13362 GCA_049513895.1 Rectinemataceae bacterium
TCGAACCGATCGGCAACATCCCCCCTGCGGAATTTGAAAAGGCGTACTATACTCAGCAAGAAGGTCTGGCCGTAGGAGCCGGGCACAAATAGAAAAGTCTCCGGCAAACCCGGGGCGGTTCAGTGGAATATACCCAAGCTGCGGGAACTGCTTGAAACCATACTCCCCCAGCAGGCGACCTTCGATAACTACGAGGTCGAGCATGATTTCGCGACCATCGGCAGGCGAATCATGCTCCTGAACGCCAGGCAAATCCAAAGAGTGCTGGGCAAGGAGCGGATCATCCTCCTCGCCATAGAGGACATCACGAAGCGCCGGGAGATAGAGAACGGATTGGAGCTGGCACACAAGGACTTGAAGCGACTGGCCGCCGAGCTCGAGCGCACCGCCCGGGCGAAATCGGAATTCCTCGCCAACATGTCGCACGAGCTCAGGACGCCGCTCAATTCCATCAACGGCTTCTCCGAGGTCCTCTACGACGAAACCTTCGGGCCGCTGAACGAGAAGCAGAAGAAATACGTTTATAATGTATTGACCAGCGGGAAGCACCTCCTCCTCCTCATCAATCAGATCCTCGATATGGCCAAGGTCGAGGCCGGGAAGATGAAGCTGTCTTTGTCCAACCTGCCGATGAGAAGCCTATTGAATGAGATCGCGCTGCTGATCGCGGACATGGCCGGAAAGAAGAATCTGAAAATGTCCATCGAAATCGCCGAGGATCTGCCCGATATCGAAGCCGATGAGCTCAGAGTCAAGGAAATAATATATAACCTGCTCTCGAACGCCGTAAAATTCACTCCGGAAGGCGGGAAGATCGGCCTACGAGCGCGTTGGGTCGATTCCGAGATAGAGATAATCGTCTGGGATACCGGGGTCGGCATCGCGTCGGAGAATATGGCGAAAATATTCGAAGGCTTCTTCCGCGTCGACACTCCATATTCCCGATTGACGGAGGGGACGGGCTTGGGTTTGCCACTCTCCAGGAAAATGGTCGAGCTGCACGGAGGGAAGCTCTCTGTGGAATCGAAGGGGCTCGATAAAGGGACTTCGATCCGGTTTACTCTGCCTGTTCGATCCAAGGGGGGGGAGTGAGATGGGAAAGCGAGCATTGATCATCGACGATAACGCGAACAACCTGACGCTCGAGAAAGACCTATTGGAAGTCGCGGGCTTCGAGGTATTCGTCGCGGAGGACGCTGCCAGCGGCATCGCCCTCGCCCGAAAGGAAATCCCGGATATCATCATCATGGACATGCGTCTTCCGGATATGCGCGGCTCCGATGCAGCCAAGATATTGCTCCTGGATGCCGCGACGCGCGATATCCCTATTGTCTTCGTTACCGCTTCCGTGTTGGCGGAGGGCATCGAGGAGATAAGGACGATACCCAATGCGGTATTCGTAAGTAAGCCAATAAACACTCGCACCTTCGCGAAAGAGATAAGCCATTATATTAGATGAGGCAGATGAGACGGCGAGGCGCCATCAGTTTCGCCCGGCGGGCGGCAGGGCGCCCTGACCCGAGCGGAGGGCGCCGAGGAGGTCCCTCGAGTCGGCGCCGACCCCGGCGAGCAGGGGAGCGATGGCTTTGACGAGCTTCGCGGCGGCTGCGGGATCGGCGGCGCTCAGGTCGCGGTAGGCATCGTAGCTCTCCCTTCCCTCGTCGCGGGCGAGGCCGTAGTCGTAGGAAGGATCGGCGGCATAGCGCTTCGGGAAGGACTTGACGACGAGTCGATCGAGCGAGGGCCCTGCGGCGTACGCCCGGGCGGAGCTGCCGTCGATGAGGCGAAGTTCGCGCCAGGGGGCCGGCGCCGGGGCGCTCTTCCCCGCGAGTGCGGCCTCGAGGTGGGCGCGTGAGCCGCTTCCGTCCGTCGAGATCATCGCGCCGAAAGTGAAGGCCTCGAAGAGGAGGTGTCGGTTGGAGAGTATGACGACCTCTCCGGCCTTGGTTTTGGCGCTTCCGAATATGTTGATGAGGAGAATACTGAGTGTGCCGCGGCCCGGGATCATCCGCGCATGCCAGGGCTGGCCCATGTCCTGGACGTAGTGGAGGGCCCATCCGGCGAATCTGAGCCCCCAATAAGGATGGCCGGTAGAGAAGGCGAGGCGGGAGAGCGCCTCGTACTGCATATCGCGATAGGCCGCATTCGAGCGCTTGGTGAAGGGAGCGGCAAGACCGATGATCCCGTCCTCCCGAGAGAACGACATATGGAAAGGCGCCTGGCTCCCGTAGGAAAGGGCAGGGTTGCCCCAGGGCTGCTCGCCGAAGCCGTATTCCCTGCCCCAGGTCGTGCCGTTGTTTTCGTAGAGCCCCACGTCGAGACCGTAGTCCGGCTCGTCGGAGGCGGCGGCGAGGACCTCGAGGGCGGAGACTGTCCCGCCGGGGGCGAGGGCCTCGAAGGGGCCACCCGCCAAGGTGGCCGTGACCAGGGAAACCTTGCGCTCGGCCAGGGTCGGGCGTCCGGAGGGGAGCGCACCGGGAGCTGGCTCGAGGAAAAGAGCCAGAGGAACCTCGGGATTGACGCGGAGAGCGCGGAGAAAAGAAGCGCGGAGGCCCGGTCCCGCGGCGGGATCGAAGGCGAGGGCGGCCGGGCGGGCCCGGTGCTGGGGCAGAAGGGCGACGGCCCGGGATTCCGCGGCGTCGAACGCTTTCGCTACCGCCTGGGGCTCGGCGGCGAGAAAGGCCCCGAGGGGCTCGACCTTCACGGTCTCTTTGGCCAAGGGTTCCTCGGCGAAGGCGGCGCGTGTGAGGACGGCGTGGCAGTCCCATGCCCCCGCGGGCGCGACGGAGACGAAAAGGACGACGAAGGCGAGGGCGACGCCGCGGCCGAAAAAGGAAGTGAGACCCCGCATCGAAACTCCCATGCTCCCCATCACACTACAACAAGCCCCAGAACCCGCGGGGGCCGATTTCGTCCGGCCGGGGCAGGATCGGTGCCGCGCCGACGACCTCTTCCCCCGGGGAAGGGCCGCCGGCGAAAGGATCTGAATCGCTCAAGGCGCCGTCATTCCTTACCCGAGAAGGGGGGATATACGTCAGTCATGTTGCCCCAGTAGAGGGCGACGCGGTTGCCCCAACGGAAGGAACCCACGTTGAAGGCATGCCATTTCTCGGGATACTTGCCGGTGAAGAGAACGGCGAACCAGGCGAGCAATGCGAGGACGGCCGTTCCGATATTGCGGAAGAAAAGGCAGAAACCATGGGGGATACCGATGAAAATAATCCCGAAGAGGGCTCTGACAAGGGTCATGCCGCGGCTGATCTTCGCTGGCCTTTCTGCCGTAAAGGAGACGGCGGCACTCTCGCCGCGGGGGAGGAATGCCGGATACTCGTCCGTCAGGTTGAGCAGCGAAGCGTTTACACGCGATGACCAGTTGATGAACTTTACCTGGAAATTAAACCAGCTCTCCGGATACTTTCCCGTGACCAGCACTACCCAGAAGGCGAGAAAGGCGAGGATGCAGGCCCAAATACCGACGAAAAACATGAGAAAAGCCTGAGGGATGGCGATATACAGCCATCCTAGGAGGGTCCTTAGGATGAGAAGCCCTCGCGAAAACGAATCTTGGAACTTCACCGAGAACCGCATTCTTTGCCTCCTGAGAACTGAGATACGAATAGAGTAATCTTAGGAAGGGTAGGGAGCAAGGATCAATCCCATTATTGACGTTTTGGGACATCATGCAATAATATCCGGAGTTGTCCATTACAAGGTATACATGCTTGTGGAGTGTCGTAGATGCAACTATCCGTCAAGGATGCCGCTGTAATTCTCAATGTTTCCGAGAAAACGATTTACCGCTGGATAAAGCAGGGGACCATCCCCTCCTACCGCATCAATGAACAATTTCGCTTCAATCGGGCCGAACTCCTCGAGTGGGCGACCTCGCGGAGGATTCAAGTCTCTCCCGATATTTTTGCGGAAAAATATGCTTCCTCCCTGCCCCTGCCCACTCTCGCCGAGGCATTGAAGGCGGGGGGAGTGGCTTATAGGGTCGAAGGCAGCGATCCGAGCTCCGTCCTCCGCGCGGTAGTAGACCTCCTTCATCTGCCGGAGGAAGTGGATCGCGAGTTCCTCTATCAGGTCCTGCTCGCGCGCGAGACCTTGGGCTCGACCGGAATCGGCGACGGCATCGCCATCCCCCACGTGCGGAATCCCGTGGTCCTCCACGTCTCCAAGCCCACGGTCACCCTCTGCTTCCTGGAGAAGCCCATAGACTTCGGCGCCATCGACAACCTTCCGGTGGACATCCTGTTCACGCTGATCAGTCCTTCGGTGAGGGCCCACCTCCACCTCCTTTCCCGCCTGGGCATCGTCCTGCGCGATCCGGCGGTCAAGTCGGCGCTGCGCTCTCGAGCATCGCGCGAGGAGTTGATGGAAGCCTTCTACCGGGCGGAAGCCATGCTCCCCACACCAAGCGGGAAGGGGATAGTCCCCTGACGCTCATACTCGCGGCTATCGCCCTCGCGGCGGCGAGCGGCCTTCCCTCACTCGTCTTCCCGCGCTCGTCCGTATGGGGCCAGAGAGTCTCGGTCGGCCTACTCGTCCTCGCATGCGGCTCGGGTTCCGTGGGAGCCTGGATGGGCATCTTCGAAGCCCCTTCAGTATCTATCGTCCTGCCCTGGAACGCGGTGGGGGACAGCCTTGTCGCTCTCGACCCCTTGAGCGCGTTTTTCCTGATCCCCGTATTCCTGGTAGGCGCCCTCGCCTCGATCTATGGGATCGGCTATTCGCCCCAGGCGAAAAACCGGAGGACGGGAAGGCGACTGCAGCTCTTCTTCGGCTTTCTCGTGGCCGGCATGGCCCTGCTGCTTATCGCCCGGCAGGCCCTGGCCTTCCTCATCGGCTGGGAGGCGATGGCGCTCTCGTCCTTTTTCCTAATCAGCATCGAAGATGATCGCGCGGAAAACCGAAGGGCCGGCTTCATCTATCTCATCGCCACCCATATCGGCACTCTGACCCTATTCGGCCTGTTCGCGCTCTGGCGCCGGGCGACGGGCTCCTTCGTCCTGGAGCCCGTCGCGGGGACCTTGAGCATGAGCGTCATGAACGGCATTTTTTTCTGTGCTCTCTTCGGTTTCGGACTGAAAGCCGGCATCATGCCCCTCCATTTTTGGCTTCCCGGCGCCCATGCGGCCGCACCCAGCCATGTGTCCGCCCTGCTCTCCGGCGTGGTCCTAAAGATGGGAATATACGGACTCCTGCGGATGCTGTCCCTGCTGCCGAGTTTCCCCGCTGCCTGGGGCGCCCTCGTCCTCGCCCTGGGTGCGATCTCGGGCCTCCTCGGGGTGGCCTTCGCCATTGCGCAGCACGACATGAAAAGGCTCCTGGCCTACCACAGCGTCGAGAATATCGGCATCATCCTAATGGGCCTTGGGCTGGCGATGCTGGGCCGCTCGAGCGGCCGAAACGAGCTCCTGGTCCTGGGTCTCGCCGGATGCCTTCTCCACGTGTGGAACCATAGCTTCTTCAAGTCCCTGCTCTTCCTGGGCGCGGGTTCGGTAGTCCACGCGACGGGAACCAGGCAGATTGACCGCATGGGCGGACTGGCCAAGGCGATGCCCTGGACGGCGGTTTTCTTTCTGATAGGAGTGGTGGCGATCTGCGGCCTGCCTCCGCTCAACGGCTTCGTGAGCGAGTTCCTGATCTACCTGGGGATGTTTAAAGGTTTGACCTCGGGCGCCGCTGGCGCGGCGATAGCCGCTCCCGTCCTGGCGATGATCGGCGCGTTGGCAGTGGCCTGCTTCGTGAAAGTGAGCGGCGCCTCCTTCCTGGGGATGGCCCGAAGCCCGGAAACCGAGGGCGCGAAGGAATCGCCTATTGTAATGCTTCTCCCGATGGCCATCCTGGCCGGGATTTGCGCTCTCATCGGCCTCGCCCCCTGGCTTCTGCCTCCCCTTCTCGACGCGGTCATCGCCTGTTGGGCCGGCTTTCCTGGAAGCTCTGGCTCGCTACCGAGCCTCGGCTCGGTAGCGTCCCTGGGATTCGTCGGCGCCGCGTCGGTGGCGCTATTGGCCCTGGCCGCCGTAGTCACGCTCGCCCTTTCACGGGCAGGGCGGCGCGCGCGGCGAGGACCCACCTGGGATTGCGGTTACGCGCGGCCGACGCCCAGAATGCAGTATACGGCTTCATCCCTCGCTCGGGGCATCGTGGGCATGTTCGGTTGGGCCCTTCGTCCCCCCAAGGAGCCCAAGCGCCTCGAGGGACCCTTCCCCGGAGCCGCGCACATGGACGGGGAGGTGGAGGATGCCGTGCTCGATCGGGCCCTCGTGCCTGCCCTCCGAAGCCTGGAACGACTTTCGCTGTGGTCCCATCGTTTTCAAACGGGGCTGACCCAGCAGTACGTCCTGTATATCCTGATCGCGTTGGCTCTGATGTCGATTACCCTGATTCCCTTCGATAAAATTCTCGCGCCATTGGTCGCGAACTGAGATGATACAAATCTTGATTCACCTACTCGTTCTCCTCGTCCTGCCTCCCTTTCTCCTGGGCGTCATCAATAAGACCAAGGCCCTGTTCGCGGGCAGGCGGGGCGCACCCCTCCTTCAAAGCTACCGCGACATCGCGAAGCTCCTCCGCAAAAGACTCGTCTTGAGTGAGACCACCACGTGGGTATTCCGGGCCGGACCGATCGTGACCCTGGTCGCCGTCGCCCTCGCCGGCCTTCTCGTCCCCTTCGGTGCCTTCGCCGCCCCCTTCTCCTTCGCCGGAGACATGATCCTCTTCGCCTATCTCTTCGCCCTCTCGCGCTTCTTCACGACCGCCGCGGCCCTCGACACCGGTTCCGCCTTCGAGGGCATGGGCTCGGCCCGTGAGCTGACCTTCGCCTGCCTGTCCGAACCGGCCCTCTTCTTCGTGTTCCTCGGTCTCGCGAAACGGACGGGGTCGCTCTCGCTCACCGAGATGCTGGGCGTGGGCTCGGGAACCTTTTCCGCGGCCCTGGCCGCGCCCCTCGTTCTGATCACCCTCGGTCTGTTCATAATTCTCCTGGCGGAGACCTGCCGCATCCCCGTGGACGATCCCACCACCCACCTCGAGCTGACCATGATCCACGAGGCCATGGTTCTCGACCATGGAGGCCCGCTCTTGGGCATCATCGAGTACTCGGCCTCGATGAAGCTACTCCTGCTCGAGTCCCTGCTCCTGAGCCTCGTCCTGCCCTTCCGAACCGAATCCGCCTGGCTCGATTGGGGTCTCTTCATCGCCGAGACCCTGGCCCTGGCGGCCGCGATCGGCGTGGTGGAGTCCGTCATGGCCCGTCTCAGGATGAGGCGGGTTCCCTACCTTCTGACCGGCGCCCTGCTGCTCTGCGGCTCCGGCTTCGTGCTCTTGGTGAGGTGATGGCGATGGTCGATCTTATCAACGCGCTGCTCGTGGTCGTCCTCATATTGAACCTCTTCGCCCTGGGAAACAGCAGAATCCAGTCGGTCATCCGCATCGTGGCAGCCCAGGGCGCCCTCCTGGGAGTGATAACCCTTCTGATGCACGAGCGCCTTACCGTTCCCGTGCTTCTGTCCGCCGTGGCGGCCGTCCTCATCAAGGGCATCATCATCCCGGCCATCATGATCCGCAGCCTCCGCGCCGCCGAGATCAGGCGCGAGGTGGAGCCCTTCATCGGCTTCCTGCCGTCCATCATCCTCGGGGCGGTCGCAACCGCCGCTACCCTCCTCTTTACGCGCGCGCTCACGACCGCCCCCAGCCTCATCATCCCCGCGTCCATAGCGACGGTTCTGATGGGCTTCATAATCCTGATAAGCCGCTTCAAGGCGATCTCGCAGGTACTCGGCTACTTGGTGCTGGAGAACGGCATCTACATTTTCGGTATGCTCCTGATCGAGGCTATCCCCCTCGTCGTGGAGATGGGCATGCTCCTCGACCTCTTCGTCGGCGTCTTCGTCATCTCGATCATCACCAACCACATCAACCAGGCCTTCTCTTCCATGGATACGCGCCGCCTGGTCTCCCTTAAGGAGTGATGCATGGCGCTCGTAATGATACTCCTGCCCATCGCTCTAGCCGCCCTCGCCGCCGCGATTCCCTCCAACCGATTGCGCCCCTGGCTCCTGCCCTTCGCCGCCGCCTGCCATCTCGGGCTGACAGTCCTCGCCCTTCTTCGGCCCTTGCCCGCGGCCGACGCTTCCTGGCTCGCCCTGGATCCGCCGGGCAAGCTGATCCTCCTCGTCGTCAGCCTCCTCTTTTTCTTCTGCTCGATCTACTGCGTCGGCTACCTCCGCTACAGGCGGGAGCGCTCCAACCGCGTCTTCGTCGCCTGCCTTCTCGTCTTCCTCGGCGTGATGAGCCTGGTGACCTGGGCCCAGCACCTGGGCCTCATGTGGGTGGCGATCGAGGCCACGACGCTCTCGACGGCGCCCCTCATCTACTTCAACCGCTCGAAGCGCAGCATCGAGGCCACCTGGAAGTACCTCCTCGTCGGCTCGGTCGGCATCGCCCTGGCTCTACTCGGCACTTTTTTCCTAGCCTACTCGGCCCTGCCCGCGGGCCTCGAGCCCAGTATGATGATGAATACGGTCCTGCGATCGGCAGGCGGACTATCCAAGCCCTGGCTGCGGGCTTCCTTCGTCCTCCTTCTCCTCGGCTACGGCACGAAGATGGGCCTCGCTCCGATGCATACCTGGAAGCCGGATGCCTACGGCGAAGCGCCGGGAGTGGTAGGGGCGATTTTCGCCGGAGGAGTCACCAGCTGCGCCTTCCTCGCCTTCCTGCGCGTCTACCGCATTTGCGAGGCCGCGGGCGAGGGGGCTTACGTCTCGAGGCTCCTTCTGTTCATGGGCCTGTTCTCGATGGCCGTGGCGGGCCTCTTCATGATCGGCCAGCGGGACTTCAAGCGGATGCTCGCCTACTCGAGCGTCGAGCACATGGGCATCCTCATCGTGGGCCTCGGCATCGGAGGGCCGGCCCTCTATGGCACGATGCTCCACGTGGTTACCAACGGCATGACCAAGGGCCTGCTGTTCCTCTCGGCGGGCAACATACACCGCGCCTACGAGAGCAAATCCACCGACGAGGTGCGCGGCGCGCTGCGGCGCCTTCCGCTTTCCGGCGCCCTTTTCCTGGCCGGCTTTTTCGCGATAACCGGCTCGCCTCCCTTCGGCCCCTTCGTGAGCGAGTTCTCCATCCTGAATGGGGCCTTCGACGCCCATGCCGTCCTCGTTGCGGCCCTCTTCCTCGTATTCCTTCTCGTGGTCTTCATAGGCATGGGCAAGACGGTGCTCAAGGTCGTTCAAGGTCGCGCCCCGGTCGAGGTGATGGACGAGGCCTACCGCGACGGCTTTCTCACTATCGCGCCGGCCCTCGCGTTGATGGCCATCGTCCTCCTACTCGGCCTGTACATTCCCGCCCCCTTGAACGCCCTCGTCAAGGAAGCGGTCGGCTACCTGGAGGCTAGTCCATGACGCGGGACGACATTCCGCTCGCGAGCCTGATAAACGGGGGCACAATTCCACTGAAGTCCATTCCGGCGTTTGCGCCCGACGAGCTCTCGCGCATCCTTCGGGAAAGCCTGGGGCTCGGCCTGCGAATCTCCGCCTACTTTGGAGCGGCTTCTCCGGTAGGGAAGCCGCGGGCGGGCAAGGCCGCGCCGGAGTTATTCGCCATCCTGGCCGACGATGAGCGAAACAAGCTCTACGTGGGCCGTGCCCCGGTCGAGGGAGGGAGCTTCCCCTCCATCGCCGAAGCCCAGCCCCAAGCCCAGCTCTTCGAGCGCGAGATCGCCGAGCAGTTCGGCCTCTTCCCCGAGGGCCATCCATGGCTCAAGCCGGTGAGGTACTGCCGCTCCTGGATGGCCGGCTCTGCCGCCGGCTCCGCTGCAGTGCCCGGCGTCGGGGATTTTTACCGGGTCGAGGGCGAGCAGGTCCACGAGGTGGCCGTCGGGCCGGTGCACGCTGGCGTCATCGAGCCAGGACACTTCCGCTTCCAGTGCCACGGCGAGCGCGTCTTCCACCTAGAGATGGCCCTCGGCTACCAGCACCGCGGCGTGGAAGAAGCCATGATAGGCGGGTCGGACAAGCGCTCCATCCATTACGCGGAAACCGCCGCCGGCGATTCGACTATCGCCCACGCCACTTCGTATTGCCAAAACCTCGAGTCGCTCTCGGCGTGCCGCAGGCCGGCCCGCGCCCAGGTCATTGGCGCCATCGCCCTCGAGCTCGAGCGTCTCGCGAACCACGTAGGCGACCTCGGCGCCCTCTCCGGCGACGTCGGATTCCTTCCCTCCGCGAGCTTCTGCGGGCGCATTCGCGGCGACTTCCTCAACATGACCGCATCGATCTGCGGCAACCGCTTCGGCCGCGGCCTCATACGGCCGGGCGGGCTCGGGTACGACATGGACGAGGCGCTCGCGGCCGAACTCGGCCGCCGACTGGACGCCGCAGAGCGCGACGCCTCAGTCGCGATCAAGCTGCTCATGGACAGCCAGTCCGTGATGGCACGCTTCGAGGACAGGGGTCGTCTGCCTCGAGAGGCGGCAATCCAGTTGGGCATCGTCGGCCCCGCCGCCCGCGCCTCCGGCCTCTCCCGCGACATACGCTGCGACCAGCCCACGGGCATCTACCGCCTCGTTCAAATTCCCGTCTCCACCTACGACTCCGGCGACGTGCTCGGAAGGGCCTTCGTGCGCACTCTCGAGATCCAGCAATCGATCGCCTTTATCCGCGAGCAGCTGGGGAGCCTGCCTACCGGGGCGATCATGGCCGAGGCCGCGAGCGGAACGACGACGCGAGGCGCCTTGTCGCCCGACTCCCTCGCCGTGGCCCTCAACGAGGGCTGGCGGGGCGAGGTCTGCCACGTCGCGATCACGGACGGGGAGGGGCGTTTCTCCCGCTACAAGATCGTGGACCCCTCCTTTCATAATTGGCCGGCACTGGCCTACGCGATGCGCGATCAGGAGATCTCGGATTTTCCAATCTGCAACAAAAGCTTCAACCTGTCGTATTGCGGGCACGACTTATGAAGGCATTCGCATTAAGGGACGGGACGCATGATTAAAGCAATCCTCGCCCGGATTCAGCAGGGGCATCGCACCATGAAGTTTCCGGCGGGCGCAGCACCGTCGATGCCCGATCGTTTCCGCGGCAAGCCCGAAATCGAAAATTCGCCCTGCCCCGAAGGCTGTCGAGCCTGCGTCGATGCCTGCCCTACCGGAGCCGTGGCCCGCGATGGCGCCCCGAGTCTCGACCTTGGCAAATGTATATTCTGCGTCGACTGCGAAGAGGCTTGCCCTCGGGGCGCGATTTCCTTCACGAAGGACTATCGCCTCGCGGTCCGAGATCGCGGCGCCCTCGTCCTCGGCCAAGAAAGGCGAGAGATCGCCCTGGCCGCCGCCCTCGACAAGAAACTGAAGCGCCTCTTTGGCCGATCGCTCAAGCTCAGGCAGCTGAGCGCAGGCGGATGCAACGCCTGCGAATCGGACGTCAACGTGCTCAATACGGTAGTCTGGGACCTGGGCCGCTTCGGCATACAATTCGTGGCCTCGCCGCGGCACGCCGACGGACTTCTCATAACCGGACCCGTCACGAAGAACATGGAACTCGCCCTACGGAAGACCTACGACGCCATCCCCGAACCCAAGATCGTCATCGTGGCCGGCTCATGCGCGATAACCGGTGGGCTCTTCATCGACCACGCCGAGGTCGACAACGGCGCCTCGAAGCTTCTGCCCGTCGACCTTTTCATCCCCGGCTGCCCGCCCCATCCCCTGACGATCCTCGACGGCCTCCTGAGATTGACCGGCAGGATTAAGGAAGGACGACGATGAAGTGCTTCCCCAATAACGACATCCCCATCGCTTATCGGCCGCTTGACAGCCGCGTCCCTATCTGGGTATAAAAACACCGTTCCATGCGGCGATGGTGGAACTGGTAGACACGCCAGCTTGAGGTGCTGGTGCCGAGAGGTATGGAGGTTCAAGTCCTCTTCGCCGCAAAGCAATACAAGACAAGGATTTAGGCCGACTCGTAACCGAGAGGCATATCACGCGCTGGCCCCGGAGTAGCACTGAAAAGTAGCACTTTTGGGCAAAGGACGAGGATATGCGCTCTCCGTTTAGCATGTACAAGAAACCTTCTCGAAATGGTCCGGCCGTCTGGTACGCCCGCTTTTGGGACGAAGCGGCCGGTCGCTACGCCATAACCCGTTCGACGGGGATCCTAGCCAAGGGGAAGCGGGCGCGTCGGGGGGAGGTCTCGGCCGTCGCCCGGTCCATGCTTCCCGATATCCGCTTCACGCCATCGCCCGCCGATACCCTGTTCCCTGACTACGTGGAAGCCTTTTGGACGCCGGGAAGCCCGTATATCCACGATCACGCCCTTGTGGCTAAAAAGCCCCTGTCCGTCGCCTATGTCGTGAATAGTCACGATGACGTAGCCCGACACCTTCGGCCCTTTCCAGGCTTCGCGGCCCTGGCCTTGAAGAACCTCACCCCCTGGCCGAATTCAAGATTGGATGCGATGGGCGGCCGAACGGGGATTAAGCGCTCGCCGAATCAATACCGTCCTGCAGGCTATGCGGATTCCCGTCCAGTACGCGGTCCGAAGGGAAGAGCTCACGCGCGATCCGTTCGCCAAGGTCACCGAGACCCCGGAGACGGTGAAGGGAAAGGGCATACTGGCCCCGGATGAGCTCGGTCGACTGATTGCAGCGCCGATTGCGGATATTCGAGTCAAGGCGGCTATCCTTCTCGCGGCGCTGTGCGGGCTCCGACGAGGGGAAATCCGGGGCTTGCGATGGGAAGACGTCGACGCGGCCGCGGGGATCCTCCATGTCGTCCACAACTTTGTAAACGCGGAAGGCTCGAAAGCGCCGAAGTGCGGGAGCGCCAGAACCGTGCCGCTGCCCGAGGCCGTGAGGATCGCTCTCGAGGCGATCCATGCCATCGCATCCTTCGACGCCCCGGAAGATTTCGCCCTTGCCTCTCTTGAGTCTCGGAAGAGGCCACCCGTCAGCATAGCCTTTTTCCAGTACGGATTCCCGCACGCGCCCGAATCGATTGGGATAACGCGCGAAGACCAGGAAAGGCGGAATCGTACGTTCCACGGGCTCCGTCACACCTGATATGATGTGACCTCCCGTCAAGGGGGAAAAGTAATTTCTTCTTTCTTCTTCTATTCCTTCGGACAGCGGAGTAAAAAGAAGAGGAATGTTTCTGCAACGATTGATCAATCTGTTATGCGCGGATTGGGTACCGCATGACAATCTAATCATCGGGGACGGCTTCAGTCTAGGAACGAGGGTCAAACATGAGTCTGCCTCATAGTTCTGCCGAGCGTGTCCCTTTATCGTAGCCATTCCTCTTCTCATTGCTCCGTTGTCCACAAAACCGCACGTATTGAAGTAGCGACGCGATTA
>JBEKVO010000074.1:0-12462 GCA_049513895.1 Rectinemataceae bacterium
AATCCAGCGAAGGGCATATGGTATCCGTGACGAGGAGTACCTCAGGCTCAAGATCCTGACTTCTATGCTTCCAGGGCTTTGAAGTTATGCGAATTCACCCACACGACTATGCGATGAGCCATTTAACTTAACAATCGCTCTATCCGTATGCTAGAGTGAGAGGGGAGATTGGATCATCATTCTCGATCAGGGATTCAAAAGTGAAAAAACAGGTCATGCGCTATCGCCGCCACTTTTGTCTTACTGCCTACTGTCTTGCCTCGCTCCTCGTGGTTTCGTGTATCAGCACGCCCGCGACGCTGGCTTCTGTCGACAAGGCATATCGGGAACGCGATACGACGTATCTTCAGAGAGTCAAGGATGGCGCGATACGAGCAGCGGACAGTCAAACGCGGCTCATCGCCGAACAGAGACTCTTGGACATACTTCAAAGACAACTGGCCACTGATTTGGAAACCGCCAAGAAGAATGGTGATACTACTTTCCTTGAAAAAGTGGCGGATAGCACCGTTTACCCCGGCAGGACCGATCTGCTCCAAAGGCGCGCACTCGCTTACGCCACGTCACTTCGCCAAGTCTCTCTCTCGGAGGCGATAGAGAAAGCCAATGCCGCCGAGGACATCGCATTTCTCGATTCGATGGTTTCTAATACTACGAATCGTTATCTCAGTCCCGCACTCAAACAGCGGGCTGGCATGTATTCGAAAGCCGTAAGGGCAAAAATCGAAAAGCGAGAAGCCGAGGCAAAGGCGAAAGAAACTTCCTTGAAGCTCCAGAGTGCCTTCGAAGCGGGCGATACGGAGTATCTGCGAACGCTTGCCGCCTTTACCGATGGGAAAAAACATAGTGCATTCGAGATTGAGCAGGGCAAGGCCGCTGCTACTTACTTGCGCGTTCTAGGAGATCCGACGAAAAGTATCGAAAAATTCAAGAACTCGCCCTTGGATATGCGTGTCCAGAATATTCCTCTTTCTATAAAAAGCTGGATTTCGATTTCCCCGGAGAAATACCTGGAGCCCTTAGTCAAGACTCTCCTCGCGGGGGTCTATGACCCTTTTGAGAAAGTGAAGCTCATCCATGATTGGATTGCCGACAACATTCGGTACAATTTCGAAGGGTTTCTTTCCGGAAAATTGGGCGACAATTCATGGGCAGGAGTGCTCAAATCGGGACGTTCCGTTTGTGCAGGGTATGCGAACCTTTTCGGCCGGATGTGCGAGCTTGGCGGAATAGTTTCGAAAGAAATATCTGGCTTTTCTAGGGGCTACGGCTACGATCCGTTTACCGAGAGCATTAGGGAATCGAACCATGCCTGGAACGCGGTCAGGATTCTTGGAAAATGGTATCTCGTAGACGTGACCTGGGACAGCGGTTACATAAACTACTTTAAACAGAACGTAAAAGATTATTCTCCGGAGTATTTATTCGCCGATCCCATGCAATTCCTGTATTCTCATTTCCCGGAACGGGCCGAGGACCAACTCCTTAACAATCCTATATCCTGGGAAGATTTTTCACATTTGCCGGATCTCGATCGCGCGTTCTTCGATTATGGGCTGGGACTCCCGAATGATCTGTCGGGCGGCGTCATGAAAGCGAGCGATTCTTGCCGTATCGATATCTCATGCCCGAATTCAGTGCTGCTTGATGCCGTCATTTTCGACGACAAGAGCAAGCCAATCGAGGGAGCCGGCTTCATAATTCGTCAAAAATCGACAGCCTCGATTCTTGCCAGTTTCCCAATCTCCGGGAAATATCGAATCGTACTCTTTGCCCGAAAGGTAGGAGCCAAGTCCACCCGATTCGATTCCGCGATGTCCATAGCAGTGGATTATTCGGGCATCGCCCAGACAATGCCGGCCTACCCTCTCATTTATGGTTCCTACTATGATTTGGGATGCAATTTGATCGCGCCGCTCGGCGGAGTCATTGCGGCGGGTAGTAGATTGGATTTTTCCATCCGGATACCCGGAGTTCGAGAGCTTGGGTACGACAGCGGAAAGGGCATCACTAGGCTACAGACCGATGCAGATGGGGTCTTTTCCTACTCTGGACAGTTGCCCGATATCAAAAAATTCGAAGTCTTCGCATTGGATAAGAATGGCCGTTGGATAGGGATATTGAAATACATCGTGAGGTAAAGAAAAAACGCCGGGGCTCCTTGGCTCCAGGGACTTTCAAGACCTCCCTCATCGGCCAAAATCGGTCTTGTCATCGCCTCCCTGATGGGTTAGGATTCGCTTAAATCACAACAATGGCTGGGCAGTTAAAATGGGAGTCTGAGAGCGATGAAAAAGTCCGAGCTGCTATCCGAGATCGCGTTGGCTTTCGTGGGACGGGACGGCTTCGACCTGCAGATGGGCAATGCCCTGAAGGCGATCGGGACTTTTCTCGGAGCATCGCGAAGCTACGTTTTCCTGGATGGCGCGGACGGTTCGACGACGAGCGCCGTATATGAATGGCGCGCCGAAGGTTTTAAATCACGGAAAGACAGTCTGCGGGATTTTAACTACGCAACAAGTCCCTCATGGAGACGGACCCTCGCCGAACGGGGCCGTATCCTTTCGACCAATATACGGAATCTGCCCGAGGACATTCGCAAGCTTCTGGTGCCCCGTGGAATACTGTCCCTGCTGGTCTATCCGTTATTCATGAAAGATACTATCGCGGGGTTTATCGGCGTCGACGAATGCTCACGGACACACGATTGGAAGAAGAGCGAGCTCGACCTCCTCAAAACGGCGTCGGGCATAATATCCACCGTCCTCGAGCGAAGTATCGGGCCATGGGACGGTAAGGCGCCGGACGGGCCTTCATCCGGAAAGATTCTGGACATTCAAGGGAAAAAGTACATGCTCACCGCGGTAGCCGATATCACGGAGCAGATCGATCTCCGAAAGAGGGTGGAAACGCAGAGGCAGCGGCTCTGCAACATTATCCATGGGGCGCGTCTGGGTACCTGGGAATGGAACATCCAAACCGGAGAGGCCGTCTGCAACGAGCGCTGGGCCGAGATCGCCGGCTATACCCTGGCCGAACTGGAGCCGGTGAGCTTCGCGACCTGGGAAGACCTCCTCCACCCCGAGGACCTGAAGGAATCGAACCGGCATCTTGCCAGGCACTTCGCGGGCGAGTCGAAATACTACGATCTCGAGAGTCGAATGATGCACAAGGACGGCCATTGGATATGGATCGTGGCCAGGGGCAAGGTCATCGAATGGAGCGCGGATGGCAAGCCGGTCAATATGTTCGGGACCCTGACGGACATCACGGAAAAGAAAGAATTGGAGGAGCGCGTCAGGCAGCTTTCCATCCGCGATTGCCTCACCGAGGCCTACAACAGGCGTTATGTCTTCGACCGGCTGGAAGTGCTCGCGGCCGAGTATTCTCGCCTTGGCAAGAATTTCTGCATATCCATCCTCGACATCGACCATTTCAAGGCCGTCAATGACAGGTACGGGCACCAAACCGGCGACTTCGTCCTCAAGGACTTCACGTCCGTCATCGATTCGTCCATCCGCCCCTACGACCTTCTCGGCCGCTACGGCGGCGAGGAGTTCATCGTCGTTTCCGCAAACGCGAGCGGCCCCGACACCGCGTCCATGATCGGGCGGATAATGGAAATAGTAAATCGGCGCTCCTTCGATTACAACGGAGTCAAAATACGCTGCACCTTCAGCTGCGGGATAGCGGACAGCGCAGAGTTCGCCCCTCAGGAATTGTGCATCTCGAAGCTGGTGGATATCGCCGACCGTCGACTGTACGCAGCCAAGGACGCCGGAAGGAATAGGCTGATCGGTCCCTGATGGTATAAGCTCAGCCATGGATTTCGATAGAGCGATCGACCGTGCCGGAACGCTGTCCCTCAAATGGGACAATCCCCAAAATAGACCGGGCATTCCGGACATTCTGCCACTCTGGGTCGCCGATATGGACTTCGAGGCCCCCGCCGCCGTGGTCGACGCGGTCCGAAAGCGGGCGGAGCACCCCATATTCGGCTATACACTGCAAGGAAGCGAGTACTTCGAGACGGTATCCGCCTGGTATGCGCAAAGGCAGGGCATCGACCTGGCTCCGAACGAAATCGTCATGGCGCCGGCGGTGATGCCGGCCATCGCCGCCGCTATCCATGCCTTCACCGAAAAGGGCGAGGGCCTGATGATCATGCCGCCCGTATACCACCCCTTCTTCAGTGTGATAGAAGAAAACGACAGGGTCGTAGTGGAGGCGCCCCTCGCGCGTCGAAGCGACGGCTCGTGGGAGATGGACTTCGAGGGAATGGAAAGCGCGGCGGAAGCGGCGGCACGGGCGGGGATAAAACTACGAGCCATACTTTTCTCGAGCCCGCACAACCCCGTCGGGCGGGTCTGGACCAAGGCCGAGCTCGAGGGCCTCCTCGGCTTCGTCCAGGACCGCGGTCTCGCCCTTCTCTGCGACGAGATCCACTCCGACATAATCCTGGGCGAGCGGCCATTCCTCAGCCTCGCCTCGATGGAGGGGCCGCGCTCGCGGGGAGTCGTCGTCTTCAGCGGACCCAACAAGACCTTCAATATCGCCGGGCTCCACATCTGCCAAGCCATCGCGAGAGGCGACGAGGAGAGAAACGCGATGAAGCGCGCGATCTCGGCCTGGGGCTTCGGCCTGCCCAATGTCTTTTCCCTCACCGCCGCGGTGGCGGCCTACCGCGAGGGCGGCCCCTGGCTCGAAGAACTCCTGGGCTACCTGCGGGAGAACTGCCGTTTCCTCGCGGGCTTCCTCGAGTCGAGGCTGCCGAAGGTCGGCATGGCGCCCGTGGAAGGCAGCTATCTCGCCTGGCTCGACTTAAGCTCCCTTCTCCTCGAGCGCGGCGAAGGGAGCGACGAAACGGAACTCGCGCTAAGGCTCGAAGAGGAAGGCAGGGTGAGGCTATCGCCGGGCTCCGGCTTCGGCGCCGCGGGCGCTGGGTATCTGCGCCTCAATTTCGCCTGTCCCCGCTCTATCCTCGAGGAGGCTCTCGAACGCCTCGAACGCGGCCTGCTCCCGAGGAAGCGCCCATGACGAAAGGCTTGTGCGCCCTGGCCCTTCTCGCCTCTCTCCTGCCCGTCCTGGCGAGTTGCGGCGGCGCCTCCTCGGCCCCTCTCGCCGCGGCGAGAGCCGACAGGGGCCCGATCGTCGATAAGATACTCGTCAACGCGAAAACCCAGGAAGATATAGCGATCAAGGACGTCGCGGAGGGCAAGAGCGACGTATTCTGGTTCGACGTGAACGGATCGACCTACAAGGCCCTGACCGACGAGGTCAAGGCCAAGCTGGATACCTATTCCGTCCCCAGCACCTACTGGTCCCTCCTCTTCAACCCCTATCCCAACCGGGCCCCCTACACCGTCAGGACAAAGGACGGCCAAACGGCCTTCAATCCCTTCGCCATCCGTGAAGTCCGCTTCGCGATGAACTTCCTCGTCAACCGCAAGCAGATCGTCGACGAGATCGTCTCGGGCGCAGGGCAGCCCAAATACACGCCCGTCACCCTCGGCCAGCCCAACTCCGGCCGCTACGCGACCATAGCGACCAAGCTGGGCCTCAGCGAGACCGGCAACGAGGCCAAGGCCATCGCCGACATCGACGCCGCGCTCAAGGCTGCGGGCGACCTGCCCGCCAACAGGGGCAGGCTCGCCAGGAAGGACGGGTGGTGGAGTTACGGCGGAAAGGCTATCGAGGTCAATTTCCTCATCCGCGTCGACGAGCCCAACGGCCGCCTCAAGGAGGGCCGCTACGTAGCCGACCAGATCGAGAAGGCCGGCATCAAGGTCAACAGGCTCGAGTACGACCGCGCCAAGTGCTCCAAGATCTACCGCTCCGGCGATCCCAAGAATTACGAGTGGAACATCTACACCGAGGGCTGGGGCGGCGGCCAGACCTACGCCTTCTGGGAGTCGGGGCTCGCGCAGATGTACGCGCCCTGGTTCGCCAACATGCCGGGCGGCGGCAACGCCGGCCAGTGGAACTACAAACAAGCCGAGCTCGACGCCCTCACCCAGGCCGCATATAACGGCCGCGTTAAGGACGTGAACGACTACTACGACAAATGTTTCAGGACCACCGAGCTGGGCCTTACGGAGGCCCTGCGCGTCTTCACGATCGACACGACCGCCTACTATCTCGCAGGCAAGGGCCGCTTCAACGGCCGCATGGCCTACGGCATAGGCGACGGCCTCAACCGGATATCCGCCCTCACCGCCGACGTAAAGCCGGACGCATCGGGACCCTACAAGGGCAAGAAGGTGCTTCGCGTCACCGAGTTTTCGTCCAAGGGCTCCCTCTTCATGTACCCCTGGGATCCGATCGGCCCCGACGGCTTCGCGGATACCTACACCAAGGTCGTCTCGAGCCCGCCTTCCGACATGGAGTTCGACTTCAACCCCGTCACGGGCCTCTGCGTCCCCCTCCGCGCCAGCTATAAAAACTTCCGAGCCGCGCCCCGCTTCGAAGGTGACAGGATGCTCGGCACCATCCCGGTGCCCGCCGACGCGGTGATCTGGAACGCCCACACGCGGAAGTGGGAGTCCGGCACGGTCTGGGTGGACAAGGGCGACGGAAGCTACGGCTACGCCAGGGCCTCGGACAAACCGGAGTACGGCGTGGCGGTCGCCACCGCCACCTTCACCTTCTCGTACGCGAAGTGGCATGACGGCCGCATGATGGACCAGAACGATTACCGCTACGCGATAGCACTACCCTATGACCTCTGCGTGAAGAAGGGCGAGGGCGACAGGACCTACGAGCGGTCCTACGCATCGTCGACAGGCCCCAACCTTCTCAAGCTCAAGGGACTGGTCTTCAACGAGGACGGCAGCATAACCAGCTACGGCGACGTCTATTACCCGATGGACCCCGTTTCCAACGCCGCCCAGCTCTGCCCAAGCCTCATGGTCGAGGCATCCAACTATCAGGCCATCGTGTGCTGGCCCGTCCTCGAGGCGATAGAGGGCCTCGTGGCCGACGGCAAGTATGTCGTCAACTCGAACGGCGACTTCACCGAGATCGACGTCATCGCCGCGAAGGACGTGGCCGACATCAGGGCCAAGCTCGCCGAGTACGCGGCCGCCAGGCACGTTCCCGCCAGCCTCGAGGGCTACGTGAAGGCCGAGGACGCCGTCGGAGCCTACCGTTCCGCCATGGCCTTCATAGACAGATACAAGCACGCGTACATCTCCAACGGCGGCTTCATACTCGAGAACTACGACGCCGCCAACCAGACCGCGACCCTCGGCGCCACCCCGTTCTCCGACTATCCGCTGGCCAAGGGCGAAATGGTCAAGAAGGTCGAGACGAGCTACGCGCGCATCAACTCCATCAAGGTAAGGACATTCAGGAAGGGCGCCGACCTGAGAGTGGAGGTCGCCGTGGCCGAGGTCGCCTATCCCGCCAACAAGGCGAAGGCGGCCGCCGGCGCTCACGTCAAGGTGACCCTCGTCGGCGTCAAGGAGGGTTGCTATGCCGCCGATGCCTCCAAGGCCGGCCTCTATACCGCGACCATCCCCGCCGGGGACCTCGCTACACTGCGGCCCGGGACCTACACCGTGATCGCCGAGGCCGCGCTCGGGACCGATTCCGGCGCGGTGGACACCGCGAGCCTCATCGTATTCTGAGCCTCCAGGACGGGACGATGTATCGAAGGTACGTGGTCAGGCGCGCGGTCTACGGGATACTCATGTACGTCGTGATGATCTTCACCTACTCGGCCCTCTTCAACAAGGTCGCCGAGGAGACGGTTCGCGCGCAGATCGAGGAAGAGCTCGCGCAGGAAGGGGTCAAGCACAGGAACGTCACGCCCGAAAAGCTCCAGTCGATCATCGCGGAGCAGCGCGCGATCAAGATGCACCAGCACCATCTCGACCGGAGCTATGTCTTCCGCGTCTTCTGGCGCTCCATCGACACGCTCGGCTTCGACTTCGGCAACTCGTCCCTGATGAAGGCGCCCGACGGCGACAGGTCCGTGCTCGCGATCATAGGCGATGCCCTGCCCCGCACCATCGTGCTGTTCACATCCGAGGTCGCCCTCGTCACCGTCCTCGGCGTGATGCTGGGGCTCTACGCGGCGCGAAGGCCCAACGGCCTCCTCGACAGGTCGATATCGATGATCACGATGCTAACGAACGGCATGCCGGCCTGGTGGCTCGGCATGCTGATGATCATGTTCTTCTCCTATGCGGTGCCGATCTTCCCCTCGGGGGGCCTGCAATCGAATCCCGCCCCGGTCGGCATCGCGGCCGTCCTCGATTTTCTCTGGCACCTCTCCCTGCCCCTCGCGACCCTCGTCTTCCTCGGCGTTTGGGGCACGGCCTACCTCATCCGCAACATCGTCCTCTCGAACCTCCAGGAGGACTACGTGATGGCCGCCAGGGCCCGCGGCATTCCCGAGGGCAGGATACTCTTCGGGCACACGCTGCGGACCGCGATGCCGGCAATCATGACCATGGCGATATTGGGGCTATTCAGCTCCATCGCGGGCAACATCATAGTCGAAGGCATCTTCGGCTGGCCCGGCATCGGCAACCTCTATTTCATCGCCGTGCAGCAGAACGACGTCCCCGTCCTCATGGGCACCCTGGCCATCGAGACCTTCATCAATATGCTCGGCTTCGTACTCCTCGACCTGATCTACGGCCTCCTGGACCCGCGCATCAAGGCCGGAGGCAGGGCATGAACTTCGCCGACGGGCTTTCGGGCCTCCGCGACTTCTGGAGGGAATACAGGAAGGTCGGCTCGGGCCTGGTCGGCCTGGTCATTCTCGGCATCTTTCTCCTCCTCGCCTTCATCGGCCCGAGCGTCGTGCCCTTCCCCGACGCGACCGCGCACTGGCAGGACATCGCCTTCTGGAAGGACAACCCCCGCGCGGCCCCTCCGGTCTGGGCGAACTGGTTCAGCGCGAAGAAGGGCGCCGTCTCCACCCGCCTCGAGGCCTCGGCGCCCACGACGTTCGAGGACGGCAGGCGCCTCGCCTACACCTTCGCCTACGACTACAAGGCGGACACGGCTCCGCGCGACTTGATCTTCCGCTTCAAGGGCGCGGGTCAGGTTTCGCTGCGGCTCGACGTAACGCGACCCGACGGCGGGGCCGCCGAGATTTACCGGGGGCAGGTGGAGCTGGGCGTCGGTTACCAGCGCATCTCCGTCGATCACGACGCGCAGAGCGGGGTGATCGAACTCGTGAACTCTGTCGACGAGTTCATCGGCGCGAGCCTCGACCCCAACGACGCGAGGGCCCCCGCCCTTCTCTTCTCGCGGATAGATGCGGGCATGGCGGACTCGCCCCAGGCCCTCAAAGGCAGGTATGTTTTCGACCTGAAGATCGAGCTCCTCTCCAAGGATGCCCGGGTCGAGGCCCCCGAGCTTCTCGTCTCCGGCGAGGTGTCGGGAATACTGGGCACCGACGTATCCAAGCGGGACCTCTTCACGGGCGTCGTCGTGGGGATCAAGTGGGCCCTCATCATAGGCTTCCTCACCTCGATCATAACGGTCATCGTGGGCGTGGTGCTGGGGGTAGTCGCCGCCTACTTCGGGGGCGCCTGGGATTGGCTCCTCACCCGGCTCTACGAGTTCGTCTACCTCCTGCCCGTCCTGCCCTTCCTCATCGTCATCTCGGCCATCTACAAACCCTCGATCTATATCCTTATCCTCCTCATCTGCCTACTGTTCTGGACGGGGCCCTACAAGCCCGTCTATTCCATGGCCCTGCAGATAAAGGAAGAGACCTACGTCGAGGCCTCGAGGGCACTGGGTTCGAAAAAGCTGCGGATCATCTTCAGGCACATCATCCCCATCCTCCTGCCCTATAGCTTCGCGGTCATGGCCCTCTCCGTCCCCGGCGTCATCGTATACGAGGCCAGCGTCAGCCTCCTCGGCCTGGGCGACTCGAGCATCGTGACCTGGGGGCAGATACTCGAGGCCGCGCTCAGCCAGGGCGCGGTGATCAACAACCTCTGGTGGTGGGTCATACCGCCCGGGCTGATGATAGCCCTGATGGGTATGGCCTTCGCCTTCATAGGATCGGCGATGGACAAGATCCTCCATCCCAAGCTCAGGACCAGGTGACGAAGATGAGCGATTCTATCGACAGGTCAGCGCCCATCCCCAGGATCGATAAATCCCAGCCGATCCCCAGGATCGATAAATCCCAGCCGATCCTCAGGGTGCGTGACCTCAAGCTTCACTACTTCACGTCGAAGGGGGCGGTGCGGGCTCTCGACGGCGTCTCCTTCGACCTCTATCCCGGCGAGACCCTGGGCCTCGTGGGCGAATCGGGCTGCGGCAAGACCACAATGGGCATGGCCCTCCTCAACATGCCTTCCCCACCCGGTAGGATCGTGGAGGGCTCCATCGTAATAGACGGCACCGAGATAATCGGCCTGTCCGGCCGGAGGCTCAGGCGGGATCTGCGATGGTCCAAGATATCCATGGTGTTCCAGGGCGCGATGAACTGCCTCACCCCCGTGTACACGATACGCGAACTCATGGCCGAGACCTACCGAGAACACCGGCCAACGGCCCCTCTGAACCATGAGGGTCTCGAGGCGCTGATGATCAAGTACCTCCGCCTCGTCGGTCTGCCCGAGTCGGTCCTCGCCCGCTATCCCCACGAGCTGTCGGGAGGCATGAAGCAACGCGTCGTGATAGCGATGGCCCTTTTCCTCGAGCCGAAGATAATCGTCATGGACGAGCCCACGACGGCCCTCGACGTGATCGTGCAGGCGCAGATACTCAACCTCATCAAGAGCCTGAAGCGGGACCTCGGCCTCTCCTACGTCTTCATCACCCACGATCTCGCCACCGAGGCCGAAATCGCCGACAGGATCATCGTGATGTACGCCGGGCGGATCGCCGAGCTCGGCGCGAGCGAGGATATTTTCGGTAACGATCCACCTGGGAGGGCGTTGCACCCCCATACGGGTGCGCTGCACCCGTATACGCAGAAGCTCCTCGCCTCGACGCCGCGCCTGCGCAGGCGCGTGAGCGAGCTCGCTTTCATTCCCGGCGCTCCGCCCGACCTCATCGCCCCACCCTCCGGCTGCCGTTTCGCCCCTCGCTGCTCCTTCGCGAGGCCCAAGTGCCTTTCCGAGGAGCCGCCGGCGGCCGAACTGGGCCCGGGCCATCTCGTCGCCTGCTGGAA
This sequence comes from Rectinemataceae bacterium, assembly GCA_049513895.1. GTDB lineage: Bacteria > Spirochaetota > Spirochaetia > Treponematales > Rectinemataceae > UBA1306. The sequence continues at coordinate 11,150 of JBEKVO010000074.1, forward strand.
GGCCGCGGAGGATCCCGACTATGAGCGCAGCTAACCTGGATGGCGCATCTCCGCGAAGCGGAGATGCAATGCGAATCGAAGATTCGCCGCGGATCGAAGATTCGCCGATCCTCGAAGTGAAGGACCTCAAGAAGGAGTTCCTTTCGCACCGTGGACACGCTCGCGTGCGCGCGGTGGACGGAGTGAGCTTCAGTCTGCGGCGGGGCGAGATACTCGGCCTCGTGGGGGAATCCGGCTGCGGGAAGACCACGACGGGCAAGCTCATCATGCGCCTCATGGAGCCGAGTTCCGGCTCGATCAGGCTTGAAGGCTTCGAGGCTCCAACCGGGAAAGACGCGGACTTCGCGTATCGCCGCCGCGTGCAGATGATTTTCCAGGACCCCTACGCCTCGATGAATCCGCACTTCAGGATCAGGGAAGTCCTCGAGGAGCCGCTACTCATCCACGGCATCGGGGAAACGCGCCGGAAGAGGATGGAGCTTGTCGCCCGGGCGATGGAGATGGTGAAGATGACGCCGGTCTCCGAGTACCTGGACCGCTACCCCCACATGCTCTCGGGCGGCCAGCGGCAGCGTATAGCCACCGCGCGCACCCTGATCCTGCAGCCCGGCCTCATCGTCGCCGACGAGCCCGTGTCCATGATCGACCTCTCGACGAGGGCGGAGATACTCCACCTCATGAAGACGATCCAGGCCGACATGGAGCTCTCCTTCCTCTACATCACCCACGACATCTCGACCGCCCGTTTCTTCACGGACAGGATAGCGGTCATGTACTTGGGCAGGATCGTGGAGATCGGCGGCCAGGACGAGGTGATAGACCATCCCATCCACCCCTACACGCGGGCCCTCATCGAGGCGGTCTGCGAGCCCGAAGCCGGCCGCGTCGGCATCATCCGCGAGCTCCAGGTGAAGGGCGAGATACCCTCGGCCTCCGACGTCCCATCGGGCTGCCGCTTCCACACGCGCTGCCTGTTCGCGACGGGCGAATGCTCCTCGCTGCCCGAACCCGAGCTGGAGGACACGGGAGGGGGCCATTTGCACGCGTGCAGGAGGTGGAAGGAAATACGTTGACGAATGCCTGTAAGCATTGTTTCGCGCCAAGGTGCCAAGATCGCCAAGGAGGAGGAACCGGGCATTCGTCTCTGGGTTTCTTTGCGACCTCTGCGCCTCTGCGCGAGAAACAACCTCATTAGACCGAACTTCGACAGGCCAACATTCGTAAATTCATGTGGCATTGTGATATGGCCCGAAGCGAGCTACGTCCCTCTGCCTACATGAAGGTCCCTGGCCCCCAAGTCGAGGAGTTCGAAG
>JBEKVO010000075.1:0-12010 GCA_049513895.1 Rectinemataceae bacterium
GGCCACATAGCAAGATTACACATTCCCCGAGCCTCTTCAAGGTCATATTTCTTTATCAATGATGATATTACGGAGGTTACGTTAGCTGTTTTTACCCACTCGCTTTAACGAAGAGCCAGAAATTCTAAGGAACGGCGCGCGCGCCTTTATCAAGAAGTTTTAAGGAACGGCGCGCGCCTTCGGGTCAGTCGGCGTTTTGGGCATATACCTCGGCGAATTTTTCGTGCATACGGAGAGCAACGTCGAGGATGTCCGGGTCGAAGTGGACCTTTTGCTCCTGTTTGATCTTCTGCATCGCGATTTCATGGCTATAGGCGGGCTTATAGCTGCGCTTCATCCGAAGGGCGTCATAGACGTCGGCGAGCGTGACGATACGGGCGGCCAGGGGGATCATGCTTCCCTCCTTGTTGTAGGGATAGCCCGAGCCGTTCCACCACTCGTGGTGGGATAGGGCTATTTCCCTGGCCATGGGATTGGGATAGCTCGATAAAATAAAGGCGCCGTTCTTGGTATGTTCCTTCATGATACCCCACTCGAATTCGTTTAACGGGCCCTCCTTGTTCAGGATGTCGTCGGGGGTGCCGATCTTGCCGACGTCGTGCATCGCTGCGAGGAATCCGATATCTTCGACGAAATCCTTGTCCACCTCGGGCCAGCGCGTGTCGGAAAAGAGCTCCTTCGCGAGGAGACTCGCATAGAGATTGACTCTCTCGATGTGCTTCCCGGTGTCGTTGTCCTTGAGCTTGGATGCTTCCAGCAGCGAGGAGAACATGTCCCGCAGGACTTTCCGGTTCTCTTCGGTGATGTCGTCCAAGTACACCGAAAAGGCGCCGGGTTTGTCCCCTGGCTTGGCCGTGCGCGGGCCTTCCGTATTTCCCTGGTCCTCGGAATAGAAGGGGAAGATGTGGACCTTGGTGATCACCGCCGCGGAGTTTCTGGCCTTGTGCGCTATCGTCCCCTTCCAGGCGTGGCCGGCGTCGTCGCGGCCCAGCGCGTCATGGATGGATTGGGCGGTCTCGGGATCGATCGACCGCGACAGGGTTCCGAAGAATGTGGGTGCCTCGGGATAGCCGAAGGCCTTTTGCAGATCCTTAAAAGACTCGTTTCGGAACACGAAAGTCAGAGAGTCGTCGAGAAGGGCGAGGGGCTCCGGTATCTGATTGTAGCTGCGGATGACGCTCCACATCCCCCCTTCGGCGCGACTTGGGGGTTCGTCGGGGTGTTGGACGGGTTCGTCCACGGGCGAGGGCGACTCCTCGATCGGCTCGAGCTCCTCGACCTCGGCATTACCGTCCAAAAAAAAATTATCCATCTTTCCCGTACTTCCCTGTTCCTCCCCGACGCCGCGCTCGACCCATCGGGGACGGGTTGAATATTACGAAGCGGGCTCCTGCGCCTCGACCGATCTCAGATAAAGGGGCCCCTCGTCCGGTGACCCAGGGCCGTCGCGCAGGAAGGCTTTGTGGCCGAGCAGGGCGATCGCCCGCGCCGCGGGGCTTCGCGCCCGCTCATCGACCCAAAAGCCGCTTCTCTCCGCGGCGAAGCCGCGGAATAATTCCGCGTCCGGCCCCGTGACCAGGGCTTCTGGGTAAGTATCGAGTAGCGCGGCGAGCTTCGCAAGGGGAATATCGAGCCACTCCGAAACCCTGAGGCCGTGGAGATAGATTGCGGAATAGATGCGACCCTTTTTACCGTCGATGATCGGCGCGACCGCTCCGGCGAAGCGGTCGTTGCCCCAGGCGAGGGCGTCGAGGGTGGGCACGGCGATCCACGGAATGCCCAGCCCCGCGGCGATGCCCTTGGATGCGGCCATGCCTATGCGCAGACCGGTGAAGGAGCCCGGGCCCTTCGCGCAGCACACGAGGCCCATATCCGACCGCGCTACCCCTGCGCGGTCGAAGCAAGCGCTTATGAGCCCCATCAGGCCCTCGGCGTGGCGCATTCCCATATCCAACGAAGCCTCCGACCAGCCCGTGTCGGTCATGAGCGCCACCGACAGGATTTCGGTGGAGGCGTCGATTGCCAAAGTGTTCATTGGAGCAGAGCCTCGAGGCCGGCGCTTTCCAAACGCAGGATGCGGCTTCCGTCCGCCTCGACTATGAGGTCCGCCACTGCGCTCCGGCGGGGGAGGGCATTTTGGATCCGCTCGCTCCATTCGATGAGGCAAACCCCCCCGGAGTCCGCGACGAGATCTTCGCCGCCGACGGAAGCGAAGTCTTCGGGACCGGAGAGGCGGTATGCGTCGATGTGGTGGAGGCGGAGCCTGCCCTCGTATTCGGAAATGATCGTATATGTCGGGCTGGTCACCTCATCGGTTACGCCGAGGCCGCGGGCGAAACCCTTTGCAAAGGTAGTCTTGCCGGCTCCGAGACCCCCGCGGAGGCCTATAATCGTGCCACCGGCGACCGCCCTACCCAGCTTCTCTCCGAGAGCGATCGTCTCTTCTGGATTGTGGAGGAGAAATTCCCTCAGGGCAGTCTCCCCGTGCATTCCGGTTCGGCGATGCAGTCGCTGTCGGCGTGAATTCCCCGGAGCGTTGGCAATTCGACTGCGGCGAGGAGTCGTACCCGTGCTTTCATGGCGCAATTGTAGGGACGCCGGACGTCGTAGTCAAGGCGCCGGCATTTCCTCGCGGTGCGTCAATCGGCGTATCCGTATATAAACGACAGTATCGCATTGAGACTTTTACGGGAGATTTTTACGAATTGAACGTGCATTATGCCCCCGATGTTCTTGTTTTTATTCATCCGTATGACTTTCGCGAAGGCGGCCTGCGCCCCGCCTCCGGGGTTGAAGGTGATTTTTATGAATTCGCCGGCTTGCAGGGGGTTCGTGCACTGGATGCCGAGCCCGCCCGCCGAGATATCCATGATAGTTCCCGGGTAAGGAATATTCTCCACCCTGGCGGCGCTCTTTTGCTGGCTCTTCGCCTTGGTCGCCGTGACGGCCACCCGGTAAAAAGTGCAAGGCGCCATCATCTCGCGCCGCGCGTGGTTCCTCGCGGGCAGTGCATTTACCGCCTCGCTGTGCGACAGCACCATCGCTTCCTTGCCGCCGACCTTTTCCCAGCCGATGATGCGCGCGGTGAACTGGTAACCCTTGTGGCCTTTGGCATAGAAGAAGCAGGTGAGCTTGGTCCCGCGCCGGAAACGGATGGCCGACCCGTATGAATCGGCGACGGGTTCGACGGCGATGCCGGTCGGCTCGACCGCCAGGATGACCGAGGGGTAAGATTCTTCCCCGGGCGCGATAAAGGTTAGAGGCACGCCGCGGCCGAGTTGGCGGGTGCTGCTCACCGCCCCCCCCTGCGCTCTCGCTTGGGTCAGCCGCTCTCGAGCCGAGAATAGCATCGCCTTTCGCTCATCGGCGTCGGTCTCGGAGTCGGAGACTTTGTCGATCTGCTTATACGCGGCCTGGAAAAAGGCGTCCAGCTTCTGAGGATTGCGGAAGACGAAATCGGGATTGGAGAGCCCAAGCGCCTTCCCGTATTCCGCGAGCGAGCGTATTTCCTCATCAGCGAGACCCGCGGCGCGCGCCGCCTTGCGGAATGAGGCTTTGTTGAAGGAAGAGGCCTGGCTCGAGGCTCCGAGGCGGTTCTTTATGACGGCGAACAGGATGAGGGCGAGCAAGACGGCGCCGACGGCGATCGCGCTGTTGATGCTGGGGCCCGGACCGCCCGTGGAATAGAGGCTGGTGCCGGCTTGGGCGAGGACGAGCTGTCCGTTCATGACTCGGGCAGCGCCTCACGCATCGCCGCGAAGAAGTCGAGCATCCTCGGCAGGACCTCGTACTCCGCCAGGTCGCCGATGAGGACGGCGTCCTTGTGCTCGAAAGCGTCCGTCAGGTCGCGGAGAATCCCGTTGAACGCGCCGTAGAACTCCGGTAGGCGTGATCCCCCCACGGAGATGGATGCGGTGTCAATGCCGCTCCTGCGAAGCTCCGGTATTATGCGGATGACCTTATTGAATATCTCGATGAAATAGAGGACGACCTTCATCGCCCGGTCTTCCTTGCCGGTCTGGAGGAGGACGGGGAGGTCGGCCAGTTCCAGAGCCCTCTCGTCGAAAAGGGCGGCGGCCGTTCTCATCTCGTCCGCCGGTGATCGGAACTCGGCGAGCCTCTCGCCGAAGACCGATGAGAGCCGGTCGGTCTGTGCCGATATCTCCACACGCGAAGCCTTGTCGGGCTCGTCTCCGGCGCGTTCCAGTATGTCCGCGAAGAGTCTGACGTAGGAAAGCTCGTCGGCGGCGAAGAGTCCGGCGAAGGCGTCATGTATGTCCTGAGCGCCTTTTCTGAGACCCTGCCAGTCGCCGATCGCCCCGTCCTCCGAGGCCGAATCCTCGGCGGAGTGCTTGGCGATCGCGAGGAGTTCGAGGAGAGTCTCGATGGCGCGAATTCTGATCGCGGTCGCGTTTTCGGCGAGTATCTCGACGCTTCCGATCGAGGCGACCGGTTTTCCCGCGAAGCGGGCATATTCCTCGGCATCGACTTCCTCGCCATCGACCTTCATGGATACGATGACCGATCCCGCTTTATCCAGAAAATCGTCCGCCCCGGCGAAAAACTCGCCGAGGTTGCCGCCATCTTTCGTTGCCAGGGCGAGGTCGGCTCCGTTCACGGTTATCCTCATGCCTTCAATCCTTCCTTGAACCCTTGACCGGGCCTTAATTCTGCTTCGAGAAGCTATCGATGGAACTGGATGCGCTCTGCATCCTGTTGAGGCTCGACTCCATCTCCCCATACTTTCGCTTGAGCTCCGTTTCCTTGGAAGCCAATTGCGCGTCGAGGTTATCGAGACTGCGCTTCTCGTTCCCGATCTGCGAATCGAGGGTGCCCGTCTTGAGCGATAAGATGCCCCCCGTCTCCACATAGGGCTTGAGCAAGTTGTCCATCGAGTAGGCTATCCCGGAATCGACAATGAGATCGCCGTTCGTATCGTTGCCGAAGATCTGTTTCACGGCCTCAAAATGCTCGTCGAGGGCCTTGGCCAGCGTAGTATCCTCGATCTCCAGGTAGCCCCGCATTTTCGAGACGTCATAACCCACTCCCGCACCCGGCTTGCTCGCGTTGGTCGCGATGCCGAGCTGGGACAGCAGCGTCATGTCCGCGCCGTCCTTCGTCTGGTAAGGCGTCGTCGCCACGCGCTGAAGAGACCCGCTGAGGAGGTTGAGCGTCGAGTCGCCCTGCAGCGCCCCGAGCCTCTCCTTGGCCGTCTTCTTCTCGTCTTCGGTAAAGTAGGATATCTCGCCGATGATCTTCTCGTCGGAGCGCGTGAGGATGTTGATCTGAGCCATCAGCTTATTGTAGTTGCCTACAAAGGTTACGATCGCGGTCTGGACCGCTTCCCTGTCGGGCTGCACCTTGAGTCTCACCGCCTTGTCCGAGGCCGACTTGATGTTGAGCGTGACGCCCGGGATGACGTCCGATATCGCGTTAGAGTCGCGAGTTACCTCGATGCCGTCCACCGAGACCACGGCGTCCGCCGCGGTCGAGACGGGTTTGAGGGGCCGGAATCCGCCCGTCTCCCTGGGGTCGTAGACCCTCGCCTTGCTCACCTCGAGGCGTCGCGTCGTATCCCGCACGCGAAGGCCCAGACCCGAGGCCGATCCGTCGTAGCCGTCCAGTTTCACGCTCAGTTTCTGGGCCTCGCCGTCCACGAGGGCGGGCAGGGCCGTCGCCGCGCCGCCTTGCCCGATGACGCTCGCCATCGCGAGGTCCTCGACGACGGGGGGAGTCGGCGGGGCGATCCATTCGGGCAATCCGGATGCAGAGGGCGCGCCGGTTATGGTGATGCCCTCGTAGGACGTCGATCCGACCGCGTCGAGGCTCGGCCCGGGCGGGGCCGCGGGGGCCTGTGCCTGCGGCAATCGCGTCAGGCGATATTCGATTTCGAGAACCATGCCCGCGGTGTTGATCGGTGGATTGAACTCGAGCTTGGCCTCGCCTCCCGCCGTCAGCGCGAGGGTCCCGCCCGCCTTGACGACGGAGCCGTCAAGGGGCCTGTCCCACTTTACCGCCTTGGAAGGATCGGGCTCCTGTCGCGACGAGGAGACTCGTTCGACCAAGCCCGTGTCGAGGGCCAGTTTGACCGCGTCGCCGTCGAATCCGAGGCGATTTGCGGCCCCCGTCTTGAGGGACTCCAGAACCAGGGACTTCGTATCCGCCTTGACGGCGACCACCTGCGCCCTGAGGGTCTCGCCTCCCTTTCTCGTAAGGGCGTCGGCGAAATCCTGGAGGCTGCCGCCCCCGAACTTCAGCTCGACCTTCTTGTCCCCTACCGTGAATGCGTAGTTCCCCGCGGGTATTTTGCCGTCCTTGGGCAATTCGGACGAGATAAAGCGGTCCGCGGCCGCCGCCTGCTTGACCAAGACTGTCCTCGTCTGTTCGAGGGCCTCGCGCGTAGCCGTCGCCGTCAACGTATCCTCATCGGAGGACTTGGCCAGTCTCGAGTTGAAGGGGTTTTTGAAATTATAGAGCCCTTGAGCCCCCTGGCGCAGGGTTCCGAGCCGCTGGCTGAAGTCAAGCCAGGTGGTTTTTTGCGTCTCGAGCGTCTTGATCTTGCCGGCGGTGGAGTCGCGCGGAATTCGCGCGACTTTCATGAGGCCTTCTATGAGTTTTTGAGTGCCGTATTTATCGCTGCCGGTTCCCGGAATGGAGATGTCGGACATTCTCGCCTCAAGGGAGGATCGTCGGATGCGCGCGACGGAATCGCGCCTCACGTCTTGCGCGAAAATCAGGCCGACTTATCGACAAGGAGGCCCAGCATCTCGCGGATCCTCTCGTAGACGTGCTGCAATTCCGTGGACGGAATCTCCCTCACTACTTTATCGGTGTCGATGTCGATGACCTTGACGATGACCTGGTCGAGCTTTTCGTTGATGCTGAAGGAGAGGCGTCGATTGAAGGCATCGCTGACGCGCTGGATGTCGCGAACTGCCGCCTTGAAGTCGCTCGGGACCTCGGTCGAGGTTTTTACGGTTCCGGCATCATTGGAACCGGCGGGGATAGGAGTGTGCCTCATGCCCTCGAGAGGAATGGGTGAGGCGGTTTGTATGGAAGATACGTCGAGAGCCATAGTCAGCCTCCGACAAGATTTCTTGGAAAAGCGTGAAGGGGGCGCGTTCCCCTCCCGCCGGGTTTCGCTTCCGCCGTTAAAGGCGCAAGCACGAGGAATTCGAGAGAAGACGTCCAGAAGTCTCTCGTTACCCCATCTCTGATGAACGGATTACCGTCAGCCTAATAAAGTCATTACATTCTGCGAGCGCGTGTTGGCCTGAGCGAGCATGGCGCTGCCGGCTCGGTCGAGTATCTGGTTCTTCACGTAGTCCACCATCTGACTCGCCATATCGGTGTCGCGTATGCGGCTCTCGGCGGCCTGAAGATTCTCCGCCGCAACCGACACGCCCTTTGCCGCCATCTCGAAGCGGTTCTGGTAGGCGCCGAGGTCGGCGCGCTGCTTGGATACGACTTTTAGGGCCGAGTCGAGCATGCCGATGGACTTGTTGGCAGCTTCCGGATCCTGGATATTGACCCCGTCCGTCGTGCCCTGCGCCCCTTTGAGGCCGAGAGCCATGGCAGTCATCGTACCGATGAAGACCTGCTTGTTCTGGTCCATGTTGGCGCCCACCTGGAACTGCATCACAGCCTGACCATTCTTCGCGAAGCGGCCGGTGAGCATGTTCATCCCGTTGAACTGGGCATGACTGGCTATGCGGTTTATCTCGTCGACGAGCTGGGACACCTCGACCTGAATCTGCATTCGATCCTCAGAAGTGTACACGCCGTTGGCGCCCTGCACCGCGAGTTCGCGCATGCGATGGATGATGTCCTGAGTCTCGCCCAGGTAGCCTTCCGTAGTCTGAATGAACGATATTCCGTTCTCGATGTTCTTGGTGGCTTGATTGAGGCCGCGAATCTGGCCGCGGAGCTTCTCGGATACCGCGAGCCCCGAAGCGTCGTCGCCCGCCCTGTTGATGCGCTGACCGGAACTGAGCTTCTCGATGTCTTTGGCGATATCGATGCCGGTGTTGCCCAACAGGCGATTCGCGTACATCGCGCTCATGTTGTGGTTGATGATCATGTGACCCTCCTTGAGGTATATCCGCGACGGCCTTCCATGCCGTCGCGTTCCTTGCGCGCACGCCGACCGGGGAATGTGGCGAGTATTCGCGCCGTCACATTCCGTTCGTCCCCGTGCGGCAAGGAGCGCGCCCCTTCTGTAGGGCGCCCTCTATGCCTGTGCGCGCGGGAGGGTGTTTGTCAAAGACCGATGGAGAAGACGGCCCCTGAGGGCAGTCTTCTCCATAATAATACTATTCTACTGGAGCAACTGCAAGACCGTCTGCGTTCTTTGGTTCGCCTGGGCGAGCATGGCGCCGCCGGCCTGGATCAGAATTCGGTTCTTGGTGTATTCGACCATCTGATTGGCCATGTCGGTGTCGCGGATGCGGCTCTCGGCCGCCTGGAGGTTCTCGGAACCGATATCTATGCCCTTGATGGTGTGCTCGAGGCGGTTTTGGTATGCGCCGAGGTCGGCACGCTGCTTATTCACCCTCTTGAGGGCCTCGTCGAGGACGCCTATGGACCTGTTGGCGCCGTCGGCTTCCTCGAGGCTGATGATTCCGCTATCGCCGGTCTTCCTGACTCCGAGAGCCTTGGCGGTCATCGTGCCGATATAGACGCGCTTGCGCTGGTCCATATTGGCGCCTATCTGGAACCACATGGAGCCGACCAACGCATTCTCGCCGTTGTCGCGGGCGAACCTGCCGGTGAGGAGGTTCATGCCGTTGAACTGAGCGTGGCTGGCGATCCTGTCGATCTCGTCCACGAGCTGCGACACCTCGACCTGGATCTGCATGCGATCCTCGGCGGTGTACACGCCGTTGGCGGACTGGACGGAGAGCTCGCGGAGGCGCTGCAGGATGTCCTGGCTCTCCTGGAGGTAGCCCTCGGTGGTCTGGATGAAGGAGATGCCGTTGGCCGCGTTCTTGCTGGCTTGGTTGAGACCGCGAATCTGGCCCCGCATCTTCTCTGAAACGGCGAGCCCGGAGGCGTCGTCGCCGGCGCGATTGATCGCCAGCCCCGAGGAGAGCTTTTCCATGCCCTTGGTGGTGGCGTCGTTCGTGATTCGGAGAGACCTGTCCGCGAACATTGCGCTCAGGTTGTGGTTGATGATCATGATGATCCTCCTTGAATTATGTCGCGGGGCATCCTTGCCCCGGTTTTCCGATATTAATGCCGGCCTCTCGCCTCTGCGGTCGAAGGTCGACTAAGGGCGGGAAAAGGCAGGACCCGCTCTTCCGATCAGTCTCCTTTCATGCCAAGCCGGCGAAAAGGCTAATGCCGAATCGACGGCCTCCGATAATATAAAGAGGGTAGAAGCCTCTGGCCCTCTCGGGCCGTAAATTTCAGTCCCTCGTTCTTTTTATCGGCAAAATCTCCCCGGAACTTGAGCCGGTCGTCGAAATACTCGATACCCTAAGACCCCCCATTTGACTTGTCCGATTCTTCGCAGATACCTACAATGTCGATTGATCGAGAATCGGAGGTTTCCATGAAATCATCGGACTTTGCCCACCAAGCTTCCGACGGCAAGTCCGTCTTTGTTCGCAGGTGGCTCCCCGCCGGGAACCCCAAGGCCATCCTTCTTGTCGCTCACGGGATGGCCGAGCACTCCGCTCGGTACGAGCGTCTCGCTGCCTTTATGACGGCCGTCGGCTGGTCGGTCTATGCGCCGGATCTACGGGGCCACGGTCGCACGGCCGCTCCGGGAGAGCTCGGCTGGTTCGCCGAGCGGGACGGATTCTCGAGGGTCCGCGACGACCTCCATGAGGTCGCCTTCGTGGCCTCCGCGGAAAACCAGGGTGTGCCCCTCTTCCTTTTCGGCCATTCCATGGGCTCCCTCCTCGCCGAGGCCTATCTCGTGGCTTATGGCCGGGAGCTCGCGGGCTGCGTCCTTTCGGGCGTCCTTTCGCCACCGGCACCCCTCCTCCTCGCGGGTGGGACGATAATCATGAGCCTCGGCTTGTCCTTCAAGGGGCACAGGGCCCCCGCGACGATGCTCCATAGGATGAGTTTCGATTCGAACAACAGGGACTTCGCTCCCGCGCGCACGCCATCGGATTGGCTTTCCCGCGATACGGCGGAAGTGGACAAGTACGTCGCCGATCCCCTCTGCGGCTTTATCGGCAGCTTTGGCCTGTACCGCGACTTTCTCGCGGGTTTCACCTCGATCTACCGGAGAGGGGCGGTTTTTTCCGGTTTGCCCAAAACTTTGCCTCTGTTGATTATCGCGGGGGCCGAGGATCCACAGGGCGGCGCCAAGGGTTTCGTTTCCCAGCTTGCCGAAAAATTCAAGATGACGGGTCTCCAGGACATAGAGACCCGCCTTTACCCTGGCGCGCGTCACGAAGTTCTACACGAGACGAATCGGGACGAGGTTCTGAGCGATATCAAGGGATGGCTTGAATCCAAGCTGGGCAAGGCCGAATCATAGTCGCCGCCTTGGCGGCCCCCGCCTTTCGATTGTATAATGGCTCGAATTTCATCCGAATAACCGGTGAGGCTTATTATTGCTCATTCGCTACCGTAGATCCGAGGACGGAAAACCCGTAGCCAAGGCCATCGTTTACACTCAGGCGGAACATAGAATCGAACGTTCCGGAATAGATCCCGACGCCCTGCGCATCGTAGAGCGTCTACGCGAGAACGGGCACGAGGCCTACATTGTGGGCGGCGCCGTCCGTGACCTCCTTCTCGGCCGCAAGCCCAAGGATTTCGACATCGTCACGGATGCCCCGCCGGCGCGTATCAAGCGGGTATTTCGCTCCGCCCGAGTCATTGGCAGGCGTTTCCGACTGGTGCATGTATACGCGGGCCCGAAGATATTCGAAGTCTCAACGTTCCGATCCATAGCCAACGGCACTATCGGAAACGAATTCGGCACCATCGATGAAGACGCCCATCGACGCGACTTTACCCTTAATGCCCTCTATTTCGATCCCCACGATTCGACGCTCGTCGATTACGTCGGCGGGCTCAAGGATATAGGGGCGAAGAAGATAGAGCCGGTCATCCCCCTCAAGTCGATTTTCAAGGAAGACGCCGTCAGGATGATACGTTGCGTCAAGTACGCGGCCACCGCGGGTTTCCGAATCCCGATCAAGCTCAGGTTCGCGCTCAGGCGCGATTCGGCGCTATTGGGCGAGGCAAGCCCCTCTCGCCTCACCGAGGAATTCCTGAAAATACTCGGCTCGGGCGCTTCGGCGAAAATATTGGAGGGACTCGAGCGTTTCAACTTGCTCCGCCACATTCTGCCCGAGTGCGCTGCCCTCATGAGAACCAGCCCCGCCTACAAGGCCGCCCTTCGGGAAGCGCTCGGCGAGCTCGACGCGCACGCGAAGGATCCCTCAAGGGAGCGTAATCTGTCCCTTCTCCTCGCGCACTATCTTAAGCCTTTTCTCGAATCCGGGCCCGATCACCTCGTCGACACTCCCGACGCGTATCGCGAGGCGGTGCATGAGGCCAGGCTTTTTTTGTCCCCCCTGAACCCGCCGAGGGTGGAACTCGAGGCGGCGGTTCTCGTCGTTTTCAAAAAACGCGGCATCTCACCCATGCAGAGACCGCGAAGGTGGCCCGTAGAGCGGGGCTCGGAGCATGGCGAGGCGCACGGCCATGGCGAGCCGAGGGGGCGGGCCGAATCGCGGGCCGCCGGCGTCGTTGTGCCGGGCGTCGCGCCTCCCGGCACGGCGGGCACGGGGGAGGCGGCCCATGGGGATGGCTCGGTCGCGAAGCGCAAGCGACGGAGGAAACGGAATAGGCATAAATCGCAGGGTGGGCAAGGCCCTCACGATCCGTCCCTTGTCTGATCCCCATCCGCGCCGGGCCTAAGCAGTAATTCCCCGGCACGCAGTTGAGCGCGACGGGAGGGTGCACTAGACTGATAGGTGGCCAGGGGAGCCACGTTCTTTTCTCTTCTTCTTCTCTTTTCTTATCCGCGACACCGCACTCT
>JBEKVO010000076.1:0-12009 GCA_049513895.1 Rectinemataceae bacterium
TTTCTACATAGTAACTACTGCGCTCTTTTCTTGCGTAGAAACTACCGGGTATGGACCCGCATACAATCCATTCCCTACAGAACGAACGATACCTCGGAGCTCTGCTCCGGGGTTCGTTCATTTTTCCCGTAATTTTTTCACTTCGTGTTTGTTTATTAAGGATTTTAGGAAAAGGAGGGTAGTCCGTGATAGAACTGCGCGAACTACGAAAGAGCTACGGCGGCGTCGAGGCCGTCCACGGCGTCAGCTTCGACGCGGAAACCGGATCGGTCCTGGGCCTTCTCGGCCCAAACGGCGCCGGCAAAACAACCATCATGAAAGTCCTCACGGGATATCATTACCCAAGCTCGGGGACCGCCATCGTCGACGGCATCGACGTCGCGGACGATCCCATCGCGGTGAAGCGTCGTGTCGGCTATCTGCCCGAGTCGGTGCCCCTCTACCAGGACCTGACGGTGGCCGAGTATCTCGACTTCGCCGCCGACGCGCGGGGCCTCGAGGCCGGAGGTAAAGTCGGCGGCGCACGCGCCCAGGCAATAGAGCGCGCGATCGACGCCTGCGGCCTCGCGGGCGTCTACCGCAAGCGCGTCGAAGAGTTGTCCAAGGGTTACCGGCAGCGCCTCGGCCTCGCCCAGGCCATTCTCCACGACCCGCCCATCCTCATCCTGGACGAGCCGACGACGGGACTCGATCCCAACCAGATCATCGAGATCCGCGAGCTGATCAGGTCCCTGGGTAAGAGCAAGACGGTCATCCTCTCGACCCATATCCTCCAGGAAGTCGAGGCCATCTGCTCGAACGTCATCATCCTCAACGAGGGACGGGTGGCCGCTCAGGGCGCTCCTTCCGAAATAGGCGAGGCGCTCAAGGGCGAGGAGCGGATTCGTATCCGCCTCAAGTCGGCGTCCGGCGGCTTCGAGCAAAGACGCCTTTCGAGCATTCCCGGAATACGGAGCGTCGCCTCCTTCCTGCCCGAGTCGTCCTCGGTCTTCTCCGCCGAGATCTCGATGCCCCCCGCCGCCGCTGACGGCGCCCTAGAGGCAGGGGAGACCATCTTCGACTGGGCGGTTTCCAATGGCCTCAAGATCCTCGAGCTCGAGAGGCGCCGCCTCTCCCTCGAGGAGATATTCGTCAAGCTGACATCCGAAGGGGATGGACGATGAAGAACGTCCTCACTATCGCCAAGCGCGAGCTTCGCAGCTCATTCAACTCGCCCGTGGCATATGCCGTCATTTTGGGCTACATCCTGTTCACCGGCATCTACCTCTATTTCATCCGAGGCTTCTACGCGGTAGGCCAGGCCGACCTTCGCTCCTACTTTACGATCATGCCCCTCGTCCTCGCCTTCCTCGTCCCGGCTCTCACGATGCGCTCCTGGGCCGAGGAGCGGAGGCTCGGGACCTACGAACTCCTGCTCACGCTTCCCTTCACCGAGGGACAGCTGGTCCTCGGCAAGTTCCTCTCCTCCTACGCCCTAGCCGCCATAGCCCTCGCCCTCACGATCCCCGTGCCCCTCGCGGCCTCCCTCCTCGGCTCCTTCGACGCGGGCATCCTGGTCACGCAGTACCTGGGCGTCCTCCTCGAGGCGGCCGCGGCGGTCGCGCTGGGCGAATGGATATCCTCCCTCGCCAAGAACCAGGTGAGCGCCTTCGTCGGATCCGTCCTCGCCCTTCTCTTGCTCGTCCTCGTCGACAGGGTATCGGGCTTCCTCGGCGCCAAGGGCCTCGTCGCATCGCTGATCAATTGGCTCTCCCTCTCCTTCCATTACGACTCGTTCTCTCGCGGCGTCGTCGACACGCGGGATCTCGCCTACTACCTATCGGCCTCTGTCCTCTTCCTCTACCTTTCGGCATGGGGATTGACGCGCCGGAAGTGGAGCTGACCGCCATGGAACAGAAGATCCGCAAGCGCCGTTCCCTCGTCGTCCTCCTCCTCGCCCTGGCCGTGATCGTCGCGGCCGTCCTCGTGGCGGAGCGCTTCTCCTTCAGGCTGGACCTGAGCGCGGACGGCGCCAACACCCTGTCCAGAACCTCGCGCCAGCTCTACAAGGAGATACCCGAGCAGGTTCGCATAACGTACTATATTTCCCCGACCCTCTCCGACCGTCACCCCGGTCCCCGCGCCGTGGAGGGCCTGGTGAGGAGCCTCGCGGCCGCCTCGCACGGAAAGATCGCCGTCGACGTCGCCGACCCCGCCTCGGGCAAGAAGGAGGCCGCCGTCGAGGCCCTCGGCGTCGCGCCGCAGCGCATGCAGGTGGTCGAGAAGAATGAGCAGCGAGTGGCCCTCGTGTACTCGGGGCTCGTGGTGCAGTATCTCGGGCGCACCCAGGTCCTGCCCTTCGTCCTCTCGACCGACACCCTCGAATACGACCTCGTCAAGGCGATCAAGGCCGCCATAACCGACAAAAAATCCGTCGCTTCCATACTCGTCGGCGACTCGGACAAGTCCATCGCGAACGACTACAACACTATCTCCGAGGTCCTCAAGCAGTCCGGCTGGGAGACCAAGGAAGTCCGTCCGGGGGACGCCGTCCCGCCGGAAACGACCGTCCTCCTCGTTCTCGGCAATTCCGCCCTCGACGACTACGACGCCTACCGCATCGACGCTTATCTCGCCTCGGGCGGCAGGGCGCTCTTCGCGGTCAAGGGCGTCGACGTGCAGGTCCGGCAGGGGCTTTCGGCCTCGGTCCTCAAGAATGACGCCCTTCTCCGCGCCCTCGAGTCCTACGGCATCAAAGTGGACCGCGAACTCGTCCTCGACCAATCCTCCCTCACCGCCCCCTTCCAGGTCACCTCGCCCTTCGGCGGCCAGGCGGTCAGCTATCTGCGCTACCCGCATTGGATCATGACCAGGCCCGAGTACCGCGACGCCAAGAGTCCCTTGACCGCGCGATCGGCCGGCCTCGACCTTTTCTGGCCGAGTCCTCTCGAGTCCCTGCCAAGAAGCGGCGTCGACTACTCGACCCTCGTCAAGACAACGCCCAAGGCATGGCTCCAGAAGAATAGATTCGCCGTATCGCCCGACCAGGCCGAACAGTATGGCGCGGAAGCCGGCTCCACGACGGGACAGTACGTCCTCGCCGCCACCCTCTCCGGCATCCTGCCTTCGGCCTACGCCGGCAAGGCCCTGCCCGTCAGGGCAGGCGCCGCCGCTCTCCCCGCGCTGCCGCAACCTTCGCGCTCGTCGCGTATCCTCGTCGTCGGTTCCTCCGATTTCGCCAACGACCTCATGACGATCACTAACTCGACCTTCAACGCCTCTTTTATCGCGGGTGCAGCCGACTGGCTCTCGTCGGGCGACGACCTCGTCGCCATCAAGACCCGCGGGGCCCGCGACTCGCGGTTGACCAAGGTGCAGGATCCCGACGCCCGTTCCTTCATGATCAGCCTCGCCTACATCATCAACATCGGCCTCGTGCCCATACTCGTGATAGCCTTCGGCCTCGTGAGGTCCTTGAAGCGCCGCCGCCTAGCCAAGGACGAAGCCCATCTCAGGACTGTCGGGCTCTCGGCGGGCCAGGGGCCCGCCGCAGCGCCAAATGCGACTGTCGGGCTCTCGGCGGGCCAGGGGCCCGCCGAGACCGCTGGCGAGTCGAGCGAAGGAGGCAAGTGATGCGCTACGAAAAAAAAGTGATCGTGCTTTCGAGCGTCCTGGCCGTTCTTTTGCTGATTTGGGCCGCCGGCCTCGTGTTTTCGCCCGAGCGCATGGCCGCACGGTCGGAGTCCGCGCATCTCCTGGCGGGAAAGGCGGGCGACGTGGCCTCGATCTCCCTAAAGGCTTCGGGCGGCGCCTCCATCGAACTCGCCAAGTCCGGTTCCGCTTGGAGCCTGGTCGACGGTTCCGCGAGACTGCCGGTCCAGGCCCAGCGCGTTGCCAGCTTCATAGACGAGCTCGCCTCGGTCTCCCGGCTCCGTGTAGTCGCCCGCTCCAAAGACTCCTGGGCGGGCTTCCAGCTGGACGATGCTCAAGCCAAGCGGGCCAGCCTCAAGGATGCCTCAGGCAAGGTCATGGCCGACATCTACGTTGGCGGCTATGGCCCGACGGGTTCCGAGATTTACCTGCGGCGAGCCGACTCCGATCTATCCTACTCCGCTGGTTCAGGCCTCGCTCCCTATTTAGGGTACGGCCGCTCCACCTGGCTCGACCTCAGGGTCATGTCGGGATTGAAAGAAGACGAAGTCCAGTCCTTCGCCATTAAGAGCGCCATAGCCCTCGACGGCAAGGGAAAGGCGGCGCTCTCCCTCGACTACGCGCTGCGACGCGACGGCAAGGGATGGAAGGCGGGGGCCGCGCAGATAGACGCGGACGCGGCCGCGTCCCTCCTGAGGTCGATTGTGACCCTCCAGGGCGAGGATTACGTCGCGACGCCGCCGGCCGATGCCTTCGCGAGGGTCGACGCGCGCATTGCCCTCGAGCTCGGCTCGGGGAAGTCCAAGGTTCTGGAAGTCGGCGCGACCGCGGGCGACAACCGCTTCTACGCCCGCATCGCCGGGGAGAGTCTCGTATTTACGGTCTCTTCCTTTAGCCTGCGCGGCGCGCTGAAGAGCCTCGCGGATCTCGCCCCGAAAAAATAACCCGATAAAGCGATCTTCATGAACTAAAAGGGCGCGTCCGGGAAACCGAACGCGCCCTTTTCTGCGCTAGTTTATAGGCAAGGAAAACGAAAACGAGAATTTCACACTGCGAACACGGTGGCCACAATGGGAAGAGTGAGCTATTCTTCTTTGACCATCTTCCGCCGTGCCCGCCGTGTGAAAGTATTTATCCGTTTGTTGGATCGGCGCCCTTCGAGGCCAGGAAAAGTCTGTACTTATCGGGATCTGGCCTGAAGGCGACGATGCGCGAATCCTTTTCGTCTCGCGCCTTCTCGAGGGCGGCCTCGGCCTCTTCCGACATGCGAAGCGCGTCCACGAGCCTGCCCGAGCGCGACGAGATGCCCATGAAGAGGGGCAAGAGTCCGAGCTTGGCATAGTCGCCTTCCGTGAGAAATACGAGTTTCCGATAGAATTCCTCGGCCATGCGAAGCGCATGGACCGAGTCGATGTTGGGTAGAATAACCGAGAAGCCGTCATCGCCCCGCTCGAAGGAGAGGTCCCGGAAGTTGAAGAAATCTTTGATCGCCGCGCCGATGGCTGCATAGTTCGGATCGCGGGCGGAGAGCCCGGTATAGGAAAAGACAAGGAAACTCAGGTCCTGCTCGAAAGAAGCCGAGCGCGAGATTTCCGCGTCGAGCCTCTCTCGCATGTACGATTCCCAACCCAGGCTCGAGGCGGGGGAATACAGGCCCTCGGGCCTGTCTCCGCACTCCGGCGTCATGCCGGGAACGGCCAACTCGTCTTCCAGGGGTCCGGGCTGGGATTTTATGGAAATGTCGGTCGACGAGGCCGTTTCTTGCTCTTCGTCCTCAGAAACGAGGGTATCGTACTGGTACTCGGCTGCCGCCGCTGCCGACGCCTCGGAGGCTTTATCGAGCTGAGCGGCTGCCGGAGAAGCAGTCCTGGCTTCCGGCGACGCCATCCTGGCGCCACCCGTTCCCGAGATGAAGGCGAGGATCAAGGCCGTGAGCGATAGGAAGGCCCCGAGGCCGATCAGAGCGTCCCGGAACGCGTCGAATACGGACAACTGCGTGAGGCTTGTATAGAGTGCGTCTACGGCGAGATGGCCCGAGCTGTCGCCTTTTAGGGGAGAGGAGAGGCGTATCGTCGAGTATGGTGGATAGACGAATTCGGGGACCCCTCCTCCCGCCCTGGCAGCCGATAGGTAGGGCGAATCGGCGGGAATCCTCCATCGGTCCCCGACTCCGCGCTCATAGACGTCGACGAGTAGGAGACTCGGATTCGCCTCGTAACGCGAAGCGAGGCGCGCCCGCAGGCTCGGATCCGCCAGGTCCGAAGTGGTCTTCACGTAGGCGAAGACCGATTGGAGTCCTTCGAAGTCGGCTTTCGCCGCTCTCCTGCCGGCCGCGTCGCCGGCGAGGACGCGATAGGCGACGGATGCGGCCGATCCCAGGGCTGCCGCGATGCAGACGGCCGCGAAGGCCGCGACGAATTTTCTATTCATACGCTCCTTACAATAATATACTATTATCGGCTGCCGTGCCACTTAACACTAGAGCCTTTCGCCGCGGTCGCGGCAACCGGGAGGCGCCTATGTCCATGCGCCGTCGACATCTGCCGCGCGGCTGGTACCCCGACGACCCCGGGTCCCTGCGGGACCTCGTCTCATCCTGGTCCAGGACCGGCGCAAGCGGCGGCATAGGGCGGGTCGGCGGCGGCGGCGCGGTCGCCGCGGTCGCACCCCATGCAGGCTGGGCCTTCTCCGGCCGTCTGGCCGCCATGGCCGCCGCGAGCCTCGCGCCCGCTGACCCCGCGGGTGGTTTCACGTTGGCCGTATTCGGCGGCCACCTCCCTCCGGGCGCTCGGCCCCTCGCCGCCGGTGAATCGAGTTTCGACACACCCCTTGGCCCCCTCGATGCCGACCTCGAACTCCTCAATGCCCTAGAATCGTCGATAAATTTGGGCCGCGACGACGAGAGCGACAATACGGTGGAAGTCCAGCTGCCTCTCGCGGCGGCCCTCTTTCCCGGCGTCCGAATCCTCTGGCTCAGGGCTCCCAACGATACATCCGCGATCGAGCTCGGGGAGGCCCTTTTCACCGCTTCGACCTCGTTGGGGAGCCCCGTCCTCTGCCTCGGCTCCACCGATCTGACGCATTACGGACCTAATTACGGCTTCTCTCCGCGTGGCGGAGGACGCGAAGCCGAAGCCTGGGTCCGGGATATCAACGATAGGCGTTTCATCGACGCCCTCCTCGACATGGATGGGAACGAGGCGCTCAGGCGCGCCGAGGCCGAGCGCTCCGCCTGCTCGGCTGGCGCGGCTGTGGCCGCACTGGCTTTCGCCCGATCGGGCGGCGCCACGCGGGCCGCCCTCCTCGATTACGGCACCAGCCTCGAGGTCAGGCGCGACGATTCCTTCGTAGGTTACGCGGCCATCGCTTTCTATAAGGAGCTTACATGACCCCAATCTACATCGTCCTCGGGGCTCTCGTCCTTTTCCTGTTATTCGCGGGCATCAGGATCGTCCGCCCGACCCACCGCGGCCTCGTCGAGGTATTCGGCAAGTACCGACGTTTCGCCGAGCCGGGCTTTCACTGGATCCTGCCGATCATCATGCGCATGTTCCAGATCAACACTACCGAGCAGATGGTCGACGCCGAGCCCCAGGAGATCATCACCAACGACAACCTCAACGCCCGAGTCGACGCCCAGGTCTATTTCCGCGTCAAGCCCGACGAGGAGAGCGTCAAGGCCTCGCAGTACAACGTCAACAATTACCAGTGGCAGATCGTCAACCTGGCCCGCACGACCCTGCGAAATATAATCGGCACGATGACCCTCAAGAGCGCCAACAGCGAGCGCTCGAAGATCAACTCCGAGCTGCTCCTGACCCTCCTCAAAGAAACCAAGAGCTGGGGCATAGCGGTAGTCCGCACCGAGCTCAAGGAAATCGACCCGCCCAAGGACGTCCAGGAGACGATGAACAAGGTAGTCAAGGCCGAGAACGAGAAGATCGCCGCGATCGATTTCGCCACCGCGACCGAGACGATGGCCGACGGTCAGAAGCGCGCGGAGATCAAAAAGGCCGAGGGCATCAGGCAGGCCGAGATACTCAAGGCCGAGGGCGAGGCCCAGGCGATCCAGCTCGTCAACGAGGCCGCCGATAAATATTTCGTCGGCAACGCCCAGCTCTTAAGGCGCCTGCAGGCTGTCGAGGAGTCGCTGAAGAACAACGCCAAGATCGTCCTGCCCTCGGACGGGGAGCTCGTCAACGTTATAGGCGACCTCGCGGGTCTCCTACCCCTGAGGGACAGGAAAACGCAGTAGGAAAAATCCTCAATAGGTCGAGTCTTCGAGTGCGGGGGAGGTCGTCTCGGCCTCTGCCGCCCTCGGTGCGGCCCGTAGCGCCAAAAAGCGTCTTTCGAGCTCGTCGATCGGCTGCGCCTTCATAAAGAGATGGCCCTGCAGTCCGTAGACGTTGCGCTCGCGGAAGTAGGCGCGCTGCTCGGCCGTCTCGATGCCCTCGGCGACCACGTGTATTCCCAGGCTCTCCGCGAGGGACAGTATCGAATTGACGATCTTGCGGTTCTGCTCGTCATGGAGGGCGCGCACGAAGGAGATGTCTATCTTGAGCACGTCCACGGGCAGCCGTGACAGATACGAGAGCGAGGAGTAACCCGTTCCGAAGTCGTCTATGGACAGCATGATGGCGGGATAGCGCTGCTTTATCTCCAGAATTTTGGCTACGGCCTCGTTCGCGTTGCTCATGAGGGTGGTCTCGGTCAGCTCGAGATTGAGCCGCGACGCGTCCACGCCGGCCCTGTCGATGGCATCGAACAAGGTGCTGACGAAGTCGAATTGCTCGAACTGCTTGCCAGAGACGTTGATGCTGAAGTAGAACCGGCCGAACCCGCCCCGCGAGAGGCGATGCAGGTCTATGAAGGCGCGCCGGAACACCCAGGCCCCGAGGGGGATGATCATCCCGTTCTGTTCTGCGATCGGTATAAAGGAACTCGGGGACATAAACGCCTCCCCGGCGCGCCTCCACCTTATCAGCGCTTCGAGGCCGAGCAGCTTGCCCGTCGGCGCCACTATGGGCTGGTAGTGGAGATCGAACTCCCCCTTCACCAGTGCGGAGCGGATATCCTGCTCGACTCGCCATAATTCGTTCGACTTCGTGTTGAGCGATTCATCGTAGACGGTGACTCGGTTCTTCCCCGCTTCCTTCGAGCAGTACATCGCGATGTCCGCGCTTTTGGTCGCAGCCTCGGCGTCCTCGCCATGCTCGGGCATCACCGCCACGCCGACGCTCACGCCTATCTCGACCCGCGCCTTCTTGTTCAGGTCCGTCGTCACTTCGTAGGAAAGCCTCACCGCGTTCAGTATGCGCTCCGCGACTGACACCGCGTGCTGCGCGTTGCCTATCTCCGGCAGGAAGGTTACGAACTCGTCCCCGCCGAATCGATAGGCCGAGTCCGCCTCGCGTAGGCACACTCGGATGCGCCTAGCCGTCTCGATCAGGAGCTCGTCGCCCGCCGAATGGCCGAGCGTGTCGTTAATGTGTTTGAACCCGTCCAGGTCAAGGAAAAGGAGGGCCGCTTTACTTCCATCTACCAGGATCGGTTCCTTGAGAAATACTTTCATGTCCTCGTTGAACAGGTCTCGGTTACCGAGCCCCGTCAGCTTATCGTGGAAGGCCAAGTGCCTAAGCCGCCTATCCATGGTCTTGCGCAGGCTTATATCGCGGATTATGCAGGTGAGGGTGCGTCCCGAGAAGTCGCGGGAATTGCCGAATGACATTTCCATGGGCGCGACACCTCGGTTTTTGGTTATTCCGAGGATCTCTATCGTCGGCTTTAAACCGTTTGCGAGCCGATCCTGGTCGTCCACTAGGAAATATTTTTTGAACTCGTCCCGGTGCTTCGCGAAGACTTCCTCCGGGAAAAGGACCGCGAATTTGCGTCTAATGAGTTCATCGCGCTCGAAACCGAAGGTGTTCTTTACGCCCGAGTTGACGAAAATGATGTTGAATTCCTCGTCTAATCGGAATATGGCCTCGGTTATCGTCTCCGAGAGGGCCAAGTAGTGGTCCTGCGTCTCCTTGAGTTGTTCTATGAGTACCCTATCCATGGGAATGTCGCGCAGGACGGCAATGATCCTGCGCTCGCCGCCTGACCATATGGGCGAGAGTAGGCATTCCGCGGAAAGGACGGCCCCGTTCTTCGCCCTGGCCTTGAAGTCCAGGTAATCGTTGGAAAACTCGGCGGGTTTGTTCTGATCTCGGCCGCCGAAGGCCACGAGCTTTTCGGAGAAGGAAGGCCAATATTCTTCGGGCACGAGGGAAAGAAGACTCGAGCCCGATAGCTCGGAACGGGTCCAGCCGTATGCCTGGCAGAATGCCGGATTGGCCTCGACGACAACGCCTGCCGACGTCAGGAGAAGGATCGCGTCCGGGCTGTTTTCGAGGAGTATCTCGAGGCTGCCTCTTCCCTCCGCTTCGTCGCCGAGCTTGACTCCCCTGCCCGCCAAGAGCCGTTGTAGGAGTTGCGAAAAAATCGACTCGCCTATGTTCGAGGAGGGAACGACCTTATTAGACGAGGAGTCCTCATTGATAACTGGTTCCCCATCGGTCATCGTTTTGAGCAGATCCGTGACTCCACTTCTTTCCATTATTTCCCGAGCCTTTTTTTTCGGCGTCTAGCCGATATAATAGCAAGTATACACGCTTTCATGGCGTGTGGAAGCCCAATATGAGGCCTTGAAGGGCGGGCTCGCCTTTATTCGACCCTTGCTTTTCGTCTTTCACCGATCAATACCGAATTCCGCCGACCTCCTCAATCTCTAAGCCTCCCTGCGCGCGTATTACCCATAAGGAGGCCTAAAACGGGCAACAAAGCAGTCACACTCCTGGATGCGGGAGAGGGGAGACTCGCCGCCCTCGCTCTCTATTCCGACGATTTCGTACGCCTCATGCGGACTATCCCTGGCTCACGGTGGAATCCCGAAACGATACGATGGGAATTCCCCGCCGAGGGCGGAAGGATATTCCGTAAAGTTTTTGCCGAGTGGCTCATCCTCTCATCGGAAGCGGCTCAGTCCGTGAAACCATCAGGTGACTCAATCGCGGTGGCAGAATCGCCCAGTCTGCCGGCGAATATCGCAGCGACTATGTCAAATGCGTTTAGGGCCTTAAAATATTCGCGTAGAACCGCCCAGCGATACACCGCCATTGTGGAGCGCTATGCCCGCTTTCTCGACCTTCCCCTCGTGGAATCAGGAGCGGATGATGCCACACGCTTCTTGGCCAGTCTCGAGCGCGACCTCGACTCATCCGCGTCTACTATAAACCAAGCTATAAGCGCTCTTCGTTTTCTTTTTCGCAGAGTATTGGGCAGAGAAGTCTCCCTGGCGCGGCGCCCGAAGTCGGACCGGCGATTACCCTGCGTGCTTTCGCGGGAAGAAGCCATGAGAATAGTCGCGGCACCGCGAAACTTAAAGCATAGGGCCCTCCTCGTCGTCGCATATTCCGCCGGCCTTCGTGTAAGCGAAATCGCTGCCCTTAGAGTAAGCGACGTCGATCCCTCACGCGGCGTCATCTTTGTGCGAAGCGGAAAAGGACGGAAAGATCGCTATTCCATCCTCGCGACAAAGGCAAAGCGACTGCTCGAGACCTATATCGACTTGTACAAACCTCAAGAATGGCTGTTCGAAGGACAAAAGGGAGGGCATCTAAGCCCTCGATCGATACAAGAAGTCTTTGATAGAGCAAAAGACAAAGTAGGTATTACTAAAAATGTCAGCATTCATTCGCTTAGGCACAGTTTCGCTACGCATCTTCTAGAAGATGGCACGGATATTCGATATATCCAGGAACTATTAGGGCATTCTAGCGCAAAAACTACTCAAATCTATACCCACATCGCTAAAAGAGAGTTTCTACGAATTCGCAGTCCTTATGACCAAAGTAACGAACCGTGACGCACAAACACATATTTTGTAGATATGTAAATATCTGTAAAATTTTTTCTTGAGGTATCGCTGAAACGAGCGTACAATACACAGACATTGGTCGGTCTGCGTTTTAGATCCTGTTTCGGCGGACTATACGCAACCGTTCCTTCCATAATCCTCCCGATAACAATCGCACCACCTAAAAAGCAGAAAAATATCCTCGTTACCAAGCCATTGTCATATCACAGCGTACAACAATATCCCCATCATCTCAACCAATGACCCTCTTTAATAGGTACTATTTCAATAAAGCTATAATAGTGTGAATTCGTTTTTATCCACACATTAGAACAAATATATCAAATTCATCTACAGAAAGTTAGCCGCAATACCAAATGCAATAGTTAAGCCTTTTGCTGCGCGCCCTGCCTCCGGCCACGGGCGCAGATGTTTAATGAGGAAAGCTAAATAACGAAAAATAGATAGAAGAGAAAGTAATT
>JBEKVO010000077.1:0-11898 GCA_049513895.1 Rectinemataceae bacterium
CTTCGAACTCCTCGACTTGGGGGCCAGGGACCTTCATGTAGGCAGAGGGACGTAGCTCGCTTCGGGCCATATCACAATGCCACATGAATTTACGAATGTTGGCCTGTCGAAGTTCGGATTAATCATTTCCTCGCTCAATATATGGTCCTTTCCGCTATGAACGTTTTCGCTCTATCTAGACGATCCAGCCTCATCCTTGACGGGCTCGAAGACGACGCGGCCCTTTTCGAAAAGGTAGAAGGCGGCGGGAACGACGAAGAACGTGAGGATGGCGGAGGAGATGATCCCGCCGAACATGACCACGCCGAGCCTCTGGCCGAATTCGGTGCCCTGGCCGCGGCCGAAGACGAGGGGCCCCGAGATGACGAGGACGGTCAGGGTCGTCATGATGATCGGTCGGAAGCGGAGCCGGGCGGCTTCGATGAGCGCGTCCTTGAGCGGCATGATGCCGATGCGCTCGACGACGAAATCGAGGTAGAGTATCGCGTTTTTGGCGGAAAGCCCTATGAGGAGAAGCATCCCGAGGACGCCGAAGGTATCGAGGCCTCCGCCCAACAGGACGACGAATACGAGGGCGCCGACGATGGCGAGGGGCACGGGCAACAGAAGATAAATCGGGTAGCGCCACGAGTTGAACTGCGAGGCCATCACGAGGTAGGCGAGGAAAATGGCAAGGAGGAAGGCCGTGATTCCGGTTTTCGCCACCTGCCCGGCGAGGGCGCTCGCGCCGAACACGCCGCCCGAGCCGAGGGTCACCTTGTCGTCGAGGAGACCCTGTTTCGTGAGCTCATCGGTCAAGGAGTTCTGAAATGCCATCGCAGGCGGGGCGTTTTTCGCCAGGGTAATGGAGAGGGTCGTCGTGTAAAGACGGTTGTAGCGTTGGATGTTGATGGGCGATTGTCGAATGGCGATGCTTCCGAGTTGGCCGACCTGGAGGCTCGAGCGGAGAGCCGGCGAGTAGATCGGCAGGTTCATGAGGGACTGCCCGTCGCTCAGGTTTGTGGGATCGATCTTGACCATGATCGGATAACTTTGCCCGCCTATCTGGACGTTGCCGGCCTGGGTACCCGAGGCGTAGGTCTGGAGGAGGTTGGCGATCGCGCTCGGCGTGAATCCGGAACCCTGCATCTGGGATTCGATGGGCTTGAAGTCGCGCTCGATGCTTACGTTGGAAAGGCTCGAGGTAGCGCCGATCACGAATGGGTGTCCCTGCACGAGCCTCAGTATCTTCGCGTTCCGGTCGAGGAGGATGTTCTGGTCCGACGAGAGGAGGTTGAGGGTGATGGTCGAGTTTGCCCCCGGAGGCCCTCCCGACGCGGCGAGGCTCAGGGTCGCCGACGGGTCTGCGACGGCAAGGAGCTTCCCCATGTTGATTCGGTATTTATCCATCAGGCTGTAAACCCCGGCTCGCTTTTCGAGGGCGACGAGCTGAACGACCATGGTGGTATTTTCCGGCTGCCCGGAACCGACGGTGAAGGACCCGGTGCTTCCGACTATCGTTTGGACCGTCCGGACCTCGGGTTGCCCGAGCAGGAAAGCCTCGAGAGCGCCCGTTGCATGGTTCGTCGACTCGAGGGTCGAGCCCGAGTGCATGGCGAGGTTTATCGTGATCGTGCCGCTATCGCTCTTCGGGGCGAAGCTGAACGTTATCTTCGGCACGAGGAGAACGACCGCGAGGACGAGGGCGATCGCCGTGGCGAGGAGAACGACGACGCTCCGATCGATGAGCCCGACGAGGGATTTCGCGTATCCATCTCGCACCCATTCGAGGCCGGCTTCCGTCCACCCGTGGAGGGTCGTCGTCAGGGCCTGAAAGAACGCGAGGAGGATGAGCCCCAGGTAGCGCAATAGGCCAAGCGCGAGGGGATAAAGGAGTATCGCGGGGATGAGTCGGAGGTTCTTCGTCGCGGCGAGGGCGATGATCGCGCCGATCCCTATGAGGATTCCCGCCGCCTTCCTCCAGGCCCTGAGTCCCCACTTCATCGATTCGCCGAGCCTCCCGAAGCTTTGGACGAGGTCTCGCCAGTCCAGGGTCCGTGCCGATTCCGGAGTGTATGCGAGGCGAACGGTAAGGAAGAGAACGGCCTCGAGAAGGGAGAAGGCGACCGCGGCGGCGAGGCCGAGGGCGAACTGCCTGAGGAAATCCCCGATGATGCCGCCGATGAAGCTCACCGGGATAAGGACCGAGAGCAGGGAAAGAGTCGCCGCGACGACGGCGCTGAATATCTCGCTGGCCCCCTTGAGGACGGATTCCCTCTGACTGAATCCCATTGCCCGGTATCGCTCGACGTTCTCCGCGACGACGATCGAATCGTCGACGACGATTCCGATCGCGACGATCATCGCGAGCATGGATACGAGATTGAGGGTGAATCCCATCAGATTGTACAGGATGGGAGTGGCCGATAGCGCTATCGGGACGGCCAGGATGACGGAAAAGGCGGTGTTGAGCTTGCCTAGGAAGAGAAGGACGATCAGGGCGACGACGGCGGCGGTTATCGCGATCTCTCGATACGTGGAATCGAGGGAGGCCCTGATCGAGGCCGTCGTATCGTTGCTGTAATCGACCTGGTAGCCCGCAGGCATCTTCGTCCGATCGAGCAGCGTCCGGACGTTATTTACGACCGCGACGGCATTCGAGGTCGAGGTCTGCTGAAGCGAGACGAGGACGACCGGCTTTCCGTTGACCCGAGCGTAGCTCGTCGAGACGGGGAGGTCCCGTACGGCGGCGACGTCGCCGACCCTGACCCCCTGGATCGGATCGACGAGGGTATCGGCGACTTTATTGACGTCGGCGGGAATGTTCTCGGTAGCGAAGGTGAGGGCGTTGTCGTGGCGATTGATCGTCCCGATGGGCTGGTCGACCGCCGATGCCGCGATCGCTCCAACGACCGCTTGAGGGGAGAGTCCGTACGATTGGAGCCGGTTCGGGTTCAGGAGGACCTGGAACTGACGCTCCGGCCCGCCGTTGACCTGAATATTGGCGACCCCGGAGACCCGCTCGAGCAGGGGCGTGAGCTCGTTCGCGACGTAGCTGTCGATTTCGCCGAGGCTCGCTCCCGAGCCGGAGATGCCGAACTGCATGATCGGAATCGAGGAGGGATTGAAGGTCTGAATAAGGGGAGAGCCTATTCCCTGGGGAAGCCGACGTACTGCGGCCGACACGAGGGAGGCCACCTGGTTCGCGGCGCTGTTCTGGTCGGTCGACCCGTCGAAGCTCATCATCACGATGCTTAGGCCGTTCGAGCTCGTGGAGTTGAGGTCCGTTATTCCGCTCAAGGTAGACACCGCGTTCTCGATCACCTGGGTGACTTGCTGGTCCATCACGCTCGGCGACGCGCCTTGATAGGTCGTCGAGACTACCACGAAGGGGAAATTGATCGAGGGAAAGAGGTCGACCCCCAGATTGAGGAGCGAGATCAAACCGAAGGCGAATATCGCCACGAATACGCCGATGGCGAAGACGTACCGGGTCACCGAGAACCTGACGACCGGGTTTATCCTCTCGAATATCTTGGATTGGAGGTCGCGGATCTTGGTCATTTGCTTGCTTCTGCCGCGGCGACGGGAAGGGCCTTGACCGTCGATCCGTCCATCAGGCCGGGGGGAGGGTTCACGATAACCAGGCTACCGGGGTCGACACCGGTAATAGCCGCCGTATCGCCGCTTTCCGCGAGGATATTTATCTGCCGCTCGGTGGCTTTTGAGTCGTTGATTACGAAGGCGAAGTTCCTGTCCTCGTTCGTCTGGATCGCTCCGGTCGGGATTATCGTGCCGTGCGCGAGGACGAGGGAGTAGCTGACCGTGCCGACCGCGCCAAAGGGCAGGGCTTGAGATCCCGGAACCGACGCCACGAAGGGAACGACGCCATTGATCGGTACGTTGGGGGAATGGCTCAAAGAAAATCTTCGAGTCTCCCCGTTCAATGTGAAGTCGACCGCCGCGCCGATGGGGAGGCTCCCGGCGTCCGACGGGGGAACTGAAAAGTCGATTTCCCTTTCCTGGGACGCGATGACGAAGGCCGCCGCGTTCGGGCCGACGAACTCTCCGGGCATCAGGTTGACCGCGACGATGCGGCCGGAATAAGGCGCCTTGATCGATGAATGCTCGAGGTTGAGGCGGGCCTGCTGGAGCGCGTAGTCGGCCTGCTCGACCGAGAGCTTGAGTTGGGCTATGTTCTGGACGTCGGCCTTCTGATTCTGGTCAAGAGCCGTCTTGGCCGCCTCGAGATTCGCTTGGGCCGACTGAAAAGCGCTGTTCGCCTGGTCTATATCGGCCTTGGTCGCTCCTCCCTGGTCGAAGAGAGCCTTTCGGGACTCGTAATTCCTCTGGGCCGCGGAGAGCGCCGCCTCGGCGGAACGGACCTGGAAGTCGAGCCTCGGATTCGCCTGGCTCGTCGTGTCCCGCAGGGTTGATAGGTTGATTTCCGCTCCTTCGAGCGACGCTTGGGCCGTTTTCTCCGAGAGCTGGAGCTGGCTATCGTCCAGCTTGATGACGATTCCTCCTTCGTCGACCCAATCCCCAGCCTTGAGCAGTACCTTGGCGACTACCCCGCCAACCTGACTCGCGACCTGGCTTTGCATGACGGGCTTCACGGTTCCGGAGGCCTTGTGCTGGACCGTGAGCGGGCCGAACGCGACGGTAGAAGCGCGGACCGCGATATCGGCGAGACCCGGGCCGGTCGAGCTCGCCGGATTTCTCCCTGAAGACCCCGAGGATGACGCTCCGCGCGAGCAGCCGGCGACCGCGATGAGGAGAGCGAGAATTATCGTCCCTGCCGTAACGACCTTTGGGAATTTATCCATTAAATGTCTCCTAATAACCCATGAGGTTGCGCAGTTGCAGGACGGCGAGCTGTGCGTTTCTTTGAGCGTCCGTAACCGCGGATCGCGCGTTCGCGAATTCGACCGAGGCATCGAGCAGGTCCTGGTTCTTGACGGTACCGAATGCGACTTCGGTCTTCCGGAGCTTGAATCTCAAGGCGGATCTCTCCACGGCCAGCTTGGCCGTTTCGAGCCGCTTAAGTTGAATTTGCACGAGATCGAAGGCCTCCTCGACGTCCGTCGCGATCTTCGCGCGGAGCTGGCCCTCCTGGATTCCATAGTCCTCGTTCTGGAGGGCGTTCGCCTCGAGCTGATGCGCGACGGCCCCCGAGTCCAGGACTGGAAGCGAAAGCTTTGCCCCCAGGCTTCCCTGGCCCGCCAGGGCGCTTCCCTGCCATTGATAGATGAGATTGACGCCGCCGCTCACGCTGATCGCTGGGGTCCGCTGCCCCTTGATCAGATCGCGATCGATTGTCGCCGCTTGGCGGTCGATCTCGATCTGACGAATCTCGATCCTTCGGCGCAACGCCTCTGCGACGGCCTCATCGACGCTCGCGACCGGGACCTTGGGGTCCTCCTCCTCCGAGACGGCGAACGAATAGTCCCGTGCCTTGCCGAGCAGCTGAGCGAGCCTCGAGCGAGCGGTCCGCAGGGCGTTCTCCGCGTTCTGCTCCTCGATCTCGGCGTTTCGCGCGTTTATTTCGGCGCTCCTCCGATCCACTTCGTCCGCCAGGCCCATGTCGAATGTCGAGCGGATCTGAACGAGGAGCGAATCCTGCTGGTCCCGTATTTCTCGCTTGGCCGCGAGATCGAGCTGGTAACCGAGCATCACGAAGTAGGCCTGCGACACCGCCGAGACGATATTGGATCTGCCGACAACGGCCGAAAGTTCCTGGCCCTGCAAGGCCAGGAGGCTTTTCTGCGTAGCCGCGCGGGCGATGCCGCCCGGATAACCGTTCCATAAAACCTGGTTGAAGCTGACCCCTGCCATGCCCGTGGGACCCGGCGGGAAGAGGTACGCAAATTCGGGCAAGGCCGCCGCAAGGGGGCTCGCCGCGATGTACGGGGTCGAGTTGAGGCTGACGCTCGTCATCGGCGACGCGAGGGAAAGTCCCGCCTGAGGCGATTGAGCGAAACCCACCGCGAGCGAGTTCTCGGAAAGCAAGGCGGTATTTCCGAAACCATCGGTCGCGTTTTCGCCCAGGGAGCCCGAGAGCGTAAACGAGGCTTGGGAGAGGCTAAGGCCGTATTGCTCCCTGGCCATGTCGAGATTCCGCTGCAAGATCCTGTTGTCGGATCCTTCGGCGAGGGCCTGATCCACGCACCGGGCCAGGGTCAAGGTCGGCGGAGCCTCTTGGGACGCGAGCGAAGCCAGAGGGAGGAAAGCCGAAAGCAGAAAAATCGTTCGAAATAGCAGATCACTCCCGCCGACGCTCAGTTCCATGCAAGGCTCCCGCGCATCAGCGCTTCCTCTAGTTGCCTGAATGGCCGTTTATAATGAATTGAAATATAATGGAATTAGATATTTGGCGGCAATAACATTCATGCCTAATTTCAGAGCAGCGGTACCGGCTCGGCTATATGGTAGCCTTGGGCGTAGTCGACGCCGATCTCGATCAGCTTTCGCTTGATTTCGAGGTTCTTTACGAATTCGGCTATCGTCTTTATCCCCATCACGTGTCCGATGGAGTTGATCGATTCCACCATCGTGTAGCTCACGAGGGACTCGTCTATCGTCTGCACGAAGGAGCCGTCTATCTTGAGGTAGTCGACCGGCAGGTTCTTGAGGTAGCCGAAGGATGAAAAGCCGGAACCGAAATCGTCGAGGGCGAAGGTGAAGCCTTCGTCCTTGAGGCGCTTTATGAAGCGCGTGGCGGCCGCGTAGTTTTGGATGGCCGCCGTCTCGGTGATCTCGAAGCAGAAGCTCGCCGGTTCGAGGCCGTTGCGGCGAATCTCGTAGAGGATCAGTTCGACGAGGGACTCGTCGAGGAGGGAGGGGCCCGAAAGGTTGATAGAGATGATGCGATTCGCGAGCTCGGAAGCCCTGTCGGTCAGGGTTTTGTACGCCTCGATGGAGTTCTTGATGACCCAGTGGTCGATGAGGGGCATGAGATTGTAGCGCTCGGCGGCGGGTATGAAGTCGCCCGGGCGGGCGATGCTCCCGTCATCGTTGACGAGGCGGAGGAGTATCTCGGCCTTGGGCTTGAGGTCCATCGAGTCGGAGAGCGGAACGATCGCCTGCTGGTAGAGGACGAAACGGTTTTCGTCGACGGCTTTGTTGATCTTGGCTATCCATTCCATGTCGCCGCGGCGCTTCTGGTACTTGCTGTCCTTGGCGTGGAACACGTTGACCTTGTTGCCGCCCTCCTCCTTGGAGATGTGGCAGGCGTCGTCGGCCGCGGCCAGCATGGCATGGGTGTCCTCGCTCCCCTGCGAGAGTGAAACGATCCCGATGGAAAGGGTCACGGGGAAGACCGACGACTGCCATGCGAACTTGCGGGACTCGACGGCGGCTTTCAGCCGCTTGGCCACGTTGATGGAGTCTTCGGGCTCGCAGTCCCGAAGGATGATGGCGAATTCGTCGCCGCCTATCCGCGCGGAGACGTCCTTGCGGGAGATGTTCGCCTGGACGTGCGAGGCTATCTGCCTGAGCAACTCGTCGCCGGCGATGGTGCCGCAGGTGTCGTTGATGACCTTGAAGCGGTCGACGTCGATGACGAGGAGGGCGTGGAGCTCTTCCGATGTCCGTATGCTCGAAAGGAGCTCGTTGAGCGCGAACGAGAATTCCTCTCGGTTGGAGAGACCGGTAAGGGTGTCGTGGCTGGCCTGGTAGTCGATAGTCTCGGACATGCGCTTGATCTCGGTGACGTCCCTGAGGGTTACGAGGAAGCCGTCGGTCTCGTTCTCCTTCTCGTGGATCCGCGTTATCGACCCGTCGACCAGAAGGGTCTGTCCGAGGGCGTTCTTTATCACCGCCTCGGTGAAGAAGAAGGGCTTTCCGTCCACTTTCGGCGTCGCCCCGCCCAGCAGTTCGCGGTTGGTGCGCTGGTCCTGGATCGAAAGGATGGCCGCGGCATGTCTTCCCTTGGCCGCCGCTTCGCTCCAACCGGTGATTTTTTCGGCCACCTTATTCATGAATCCGACCGCCATCTCGGTGTCGGTCGCGAGGATTCCGTCGTTGATGGAATGGAGTATCGCCGAGAAAAGGCGTTCCTGCTTGCGGAGCATTTTGTCTATGCTGTTCTTGTAGAGCGCTATATCGATGGTAGTGTAGAGCTCTCTCTCCTTGAAAGGCTTGAGGATATAACCGAAGGGCTCGACTTCCTTCGCGCGCTCCAGGGTCTTCTCGTCGGTGTAGGCGGTCAGGAAAATGACGGGTATGCCGAGCTGCGCGCGGATCTGCTTGGCCGCCTCGATGCCGTCCATGCTCCCCGCGAGCATGATATCCATGAGTATTATGTCCGGGGAGCGCTCCGCGGCGAGCGAAATCGCTTCCGCCCCGTCGCTGGCCATGCCGACGACCGTATATCCGAAGCGTTCGAGGCGACGCTGCAGATCGAGAGCGATGATCTTTTCGTCTTCGACGATCAGGATGTTTTCATTGTTCATATTGCCGCTCCCTTGAATTATAGGCAATCGGCCGAGATTCGCAAACCGCGGCGCCAAGCTTTATACGGCCTTGAATCGGAAGAACAGGGACAAGGGAGAACAGGTATTTCAAAGGTTCGGCCTGGGGTCGGGCGCGTCCTCCAGCCTGGGCGCCGTTCCGTCCTCGTCCACGAGCAGGGCCCGTCCGCCGCCGTATAGGTAAAAAACCCAAGCCTCGGCGGGGCGTCCGAATATCTCCGACGCGGCCCGCTTGTACGCGGCTACCTGGAGGTCATGTAACCCCGGCGCGATCACGGAATCGGTCTTGTAATCGACCACGACGACTCGCTCGGCCTCGACGAAGGCGAGATCGATGCTGCCTCGCGCCCGCTCTACCGCGGTGGACGATGTTTTTGGGCGCTCCGATGGATCGGTCCGAAGGCCGATGGCGATTTTCAGTTCGACGTGGCGCTCGCTCGAGCCGAGGGCACGGCGGCCGAGCTCCGACTCCAGGAATACTTCGGCCAGGCGTTCTGCCCTTGACGTCGCCTCCCGTACCGCTCCTCCTCCGCCCAGGCTTGACTCGAGGGCATCCTCCAGAGCGGGGCTGAGTCGAAACTCCCCTTCCCGTAGCTTAAGGCGGGACTCGAGGACAGCGTGGACGAGGGTTCCCCAGGTATCGGCAGTCAGGCCATGCGGGACGGCGAGCTCAGGGGAAATCTCGAGGCTTTCCGCGGTCCCCAAAGGTTCCTCCGCGTATCCCCGTGCGTATCGTTCCGCGTATCGCTCCGCGATGGAGCTGACCGAAGCGGAGCGTGGCCATGCGGGTCGCTCGACCAGGGGAATGGCAGAGAAATCGACGGCGGCATTGCCGCGGCGCTTGGCGCCGGCGACGAGGGCGAAGTACTCCCGGTCGCTGCGCTCGGGCAGGATGCCGACGAGGGCGCCCGATGGCAGGACCGAGAGGGACCCGAAGGGTGGAAGGTCGAGCTTGGGCGCGGTGTTGCCGGCCTCGACATCCGCTCCCGCGCGCGCGAGGGGGGATGGCGAGGTGAAAAGGCCCAAGGGGGGCGCGAGGAGGGAGCGGAAGCTTCTTCCCTTGGCGTCGTCGTTTCGCGGCTCGGTGGCCGTAATGATGATATGCGATTCCGCCCGAGTGAGCGCGACGTATAGAAGGCGCTTGAGTTCGGCGTTCTCCATCGCCGTGCGCCGTTCCTTGGCGTTTTCGAAGAAGGCGTTGCGCGATCGAGAACCCACTGCGGCGGGCGGCCGAAAGGTGGGGCCGAGAGTCTCCTCCCAATACCAGGAATCTCCGGCAGTCCTGTCCATACCGACGTTGTTCACCTGGGGGACGATGACGACTGGAAATTCGAGGCCCTTGCTTTTGTGTATCGTCATGATCCTGACGCCCCGCGAGCTATCCCTCGGGAGCTCGACCTCGAGCTTGTCCGGCTTGCCGACGAGACTCTCGAGGCGGGCTACGAAGGCTGCGAGGCTCTCGCCTCGCACGTCAGCCTGGGCCGCCATCGTATGGACGAGCTCGAAGTGCTCCTCGAAAGCCGAGGCCACCGGGTCGCGAAGGAGGGCGGCTCGATAGCCGGCCTCGAACCAGAGGAAGGAGAGACAGGCGGCGATCGGGGCTCTGTCGGCCATGGCTGCGACCTTTCGCAGTGTGGCAGCCCCGCGCTCCCAGCCTCCTCGGTCGCGCTCAGGCAGGAGAGCCAAGGCACCGCCGCTGAACGGATCCAGCTTCGACCCGGAAGACTCCGGCACGAACCCGAGGATGCGGACCAGCGCCTCGTCGGAAAGGCCGGCGAAAGGAGAGCGAAGATAGGCCGCGAGGGCGTTGCGGTCCCAGGGATAGAGGGCGAGCCTGAGGGCGTAGTACAGGTCGCAAGCGACGGCCTCGGAAAAGAGACCGCACGCGTTTTCCGAGCCGTAGGGCACGTCGAGGAGGCGGAAATATTTTTCGAAGTGTACCTGGTTGCCCGTCGAACGCAACAGCACGGCGAAGTCCTCGTAGCCTGCCTTTCGCGCGACGCCCGCCTTTCTGTCGGCTACGAGGAAGCTGCCTCCCGCCACCGCGTCTCGCACGATGCGCGCCACTTCCCAGGCTTCGGCCTCGGCGGCGTCGCGGATATCCGCGGCCGCGTCCTCGCGGCGCGGCAGCTCGAGGTACACGAAGCGCGGCTCGACGCCGGGGGTCGGGGGCCTCGACTCGAGGGCTTCGAAGCGGGCCTCGAAGTCCTCGAGTCCCGCTTCGGCGTCGCGCGGGGCCATCACCGTGGGGAAAATAGCGTTGATCATGTCGATCACGCCTGGCTCGCTGCGGAAGTTGCGAGACAGGCTAAGGGCGGCCGAGCCCGAGTCGGCCGCCCTTGACGCGGCGAGTTCGCCCGGGAGCCGCCGGAAGACGGAGACGTCGGCCCCGCGGAAGAGGTAGATGGATTGCTTCTCATCGCCGACGAAAAAGAGTTTATCGTCGTCGAGGATAGGCCCGGCGGGGATAGGCCGCGCGAAACCTTCGGTCTCGTTTGATCCATTTAGCGAGGATGGGCCGGGCACCACGCGACGCGTATCCTCGCGACGCGTATCCTCGCGGCTGGCGAGGAGGAAGAGCACTTCCTTCTGGAGCTCATCGTCGTCCTGGAACTCATCGATCATCACGTAGCGGTAAAGGTTCCGATAGTATCTGCGCACCCCGGGGTCGACCTTGAGCGCATCCAGGGCGAGCTGGGCGACGTCGCGGAAGGTGAGTGTTTTTTCGGAGCGTCGGATGGCGTCCCATTTCGCGCGGAACTCGTCCAAGAGGCGGAAGAGAGGGAGTCTGCCCGGATGAGCCTGACGCGTTGCGGCTATGTCGCGGTAGGCTGCCGCCGTTTTCTTGAGGGCGGGGACGCAGTCGGAGAGGAAGAGGGAAGTCTCGTCTTTCGAGTTGGAAGCGGGCTTGCGCAGGTTCTCGAAACGGGAGATGAAGGAAAGGAACTCTTCTTCGCCGGCATCCGCCTCGCCGCTGACCCCATCTTCGGGATGGGTCGCCAGAGCGTCGAGCCAGGCCCTGGATGTAGACGTCGTCTCGGAGGGCGCATAGTCCAGAACGGCCGCGCGCATCGAGAGGATGTCTTCGCGGGCCTCGTCGGCCATCTCCGCGAGGCGCTCGGCCTGCCGCGCGTGGAAGGCGGCGAAGTCGGGCGGCGAGGAGAGGCTCATTCGGTGGACGGCGAGATCGGCGAGGATATCGTCGCGCGCGCCTTCGAGACCGGCGGCGGAAACGAGATCGCGTATCGCGTCCTCTTCGCGGTGCTCGAGGATGAAAGAGAGGGCGAGGTCGCTCGCCAATTCGCCGGCCCTTTCCTCGTCGACGACGAAATCCGGGGCTAGGCCGAAGCGCGAAGAGCCGGAGCGCGCGACGCGGGCCGCGAAGGAATCGAAGGTGGAAATTTGCGCCTCCGAGAAGTCCGAGAGGCAGGCGGCCAGGTGCTCGGCA
>JBEKVO010000078.1:0-11834 GCA_049513895.1 Rectinemataceae bacterium
CCTGCATCGTGATGCCCAGCACTACCTGCTTCGGTGCCGCAAACGCGAATCCCGCGCACGCCACCAGCATGAATCCCAACGCCACTGCGCTTACCAATCGCTTCGTCATTCCCTTGCCTCCTGACAATGTATTTCTACCGGAAAACCTAAACCCGTTCAAATCCGCGCTCTTCTTATCTCTTTCCATACACCTCCTTTGCGCCCATGAAGATTTCCATGCTTTTCCTGACGCCATCGACGAGAGTCGTCGAACAAACGGGGCCGATTATTTTTTCGAGCTTCTCATTGCTGACGCTCGAGGGGAAGGGAAGCGGCTTGTCCGTATACGTAATGAGGCCCTTCGCCCGTGGTTTGACAAGCTCGATGGCCTTGACCACGTCGCTCATATCGATGGCGCCTCCGCCGAGGTTATAGGTATCGGCTCCCTCATAATCCGCGTACGCGGCGCGAATGAAGGCCTTGGCCGTATCGTCCACATACTGGAAGTTGAACGTCCCGCCGTACGATATTTCGTATTTCTCGAAATTGATGGCCGCTTTCATGGCGAAGGTCGGGGTGGACGTCATCCCTTGGTCCCGCAAAGGGCCATATACGACATAGGGCCTGATACCGATGCTGGAAACGCCGTCCATCTCGTAATACACACGTGCAGTCCATTCGTTGGCCTGCTTATATACCCCGTATAGGGAATGCGGAAGCAATCGGGCGTCATGCGCTAGGGGACCTTCCGGATATTGATCCTTGCTCCCGTATACGGCAGTGCTGCTCGAATAAACGAGCGACCGAATGCCGCATTTCTTGGCGGCCTCGAAAACATTGACCGTCCCTTCGACATTCACGCGCGCGCCGAGCCCCGGATCGGCTTGGCAGAAAGGCAGCTGCATCGCCGCCAGATGGATTATGCGTTCGATCCCATGTTCAGCGACGCATTCTTGGAGCAGCCGAGCGTCGTTGATATCCCCTCGGATGACGTGTACTTTCGCCAGTTCGGCAGTCGACATAATCAACTTGAGCTTGTCCAGGTTTCCGCCTCTCGCGAGAGCATACACGTCGCTGCCCGATCCGACGAGATTCTTGACGACCCAGCCTCCAATGCATCCGGTAGCTCCGGTTACGAAAAATCTATCCTTCACTTTCCCACGTCTCCTTCATTCTCTAAGCCGTAATATCCTTTTTCAACATTGAACAAGTGTTCTTCCATGGCTTTGGCGGCTGTAGCCGGATCCCTTGTCCTCAAGGCTTCGAGTATTGTTTGATGATCGTGGACGGTAGACCGCCTGATTTTGAGATAGCCATTCGTTTTTTCGCGCATTATAAGGTTGAGCTTGTTGATGGACTGGATGAATACGGGCAGGATGCGGTTTCTCGACGCTTTCAGGATCAGGCTGTGGAGCTTGAAATCCAGTTCGAGGAACTCATGGGGCTTCTTCATCGCGCCCGCCGCTTCCTTGATATTCGCTTCGATCTCATCGAGTTCGTCGTCGCTTATGTTCTCGGCGGCCATCCCGGCAATCGCGGATTCGAGGACTCTTCGAGCCTTGAACAAATCGTGATAGAGCGTGTCGTCCAGCGTGAAAACTATATCGAGATGCTCTACGACGCTCTCCGGCTCCAGCTTGTTCACGAAAGCGCCCGAGCCCTGCCTGATGCTTATAATGCTCATCATTTCCAGGGATTTGAGGGCTTCCCTCAGGGAAGGTCTGCTCACCTTCATGAGCTCCGAGAGTTCCCTCTCCGGCGGCAGCTTGTCCCCCGGTTTCAGGCTTCGGACGCGTATGAGCTCCAGGAGTTTTTGGACGATTATTTCCGTCGTATTCTTTTTTTTCACTATTTCGTAGTCCATGGTTTCCCCAGGTACCTATTTCGCGACCCAGCCGCAATCGACCAGCAAGTCCGACCCCGTAATGAACGAGGCCGCGTCGCTCGCGAGGAAATAGATCGCCTCCGCGATTTCCTCGGGCGCCGCCCAGCGCTTAAAGGCCTGTTCCGCCTCCCTGAGCATTTTTACCTTGTCCAAGGGTAACCCGGTTCGCGTCGATTCGAGCTGAATGTCCGAGCGAAGCATCGGAGTATCGACGGAGCCGGGGCTGACTGAATTCACCCGGATATTCCAGGCCGCGACCTCCCAGGCGACGGCGCGAGTGAAGGCGATGACGGCCCCCTTCGTCGCCCCGTAGATGGCGTGCTCCGTCTGCCCGACGTGGCCGGACACCGATCCGAGATTCACGATGGCCCCCTGGCGCTGGCGCTTCATGATCGGCAGAGCGTGCTTGCAGAACAGGAAGGTCCCTCCGATATTCACGTTCGAGACCCTGACGAAGTCTTCGAAGGAGGTTTCCTCCAATGGCTTTACGACGACTATGCCAGCGTTGCAGTTGAGGGCGTCTATTCTGCCGTATTTCCCGACGACCTTGTCGATAAAGGCCTCGACGTCCTTCTCGTCCGCCACGTCACCGTGAAAATCGAGACACTCGAAGCCCTTGCCACGGAGCCGTTCGCCCGCTTCCGCGATCGATTCGCTCCGGTCGAAGACGGCCACGGCATAGCCCTCTTCGGCGAATTTCGCCGCGGCGGCTTTCCCGATCCCGCTGGCGGCGCCGGTGACGACGGCGACTTTCTTCCCGGCCATGTCCGACATCACCTGGTCCCGAGGATTTCTCGGGCCTGGGCCGGCGTCGCCGTGTCCCTTCCGAGGAGCCTCGAAATATCGGCGATCTCCCTGACCAATTCATGGGTCGAAGCAAGCTTGCCCCGGCGATTGAAGGGATAATCCTCGGTGCCTACCCTGACGTTGTCCCCGTTCATAATGGCGGCGACGAGGATATCCATCTGCTTCTCGTCCATGATACTGACGGCGACCGCGCAATCATTCGGCATCTGCTTCCTTCTGTAGAGGTATTCCTCCACGGTCGGGGGAGACCAGGTCCCGCCGGGCCACCCGAAGAACATCGTCGTGATATACGGCGGGTCCAGGAGCCCCTTTTCGATAAGGCGCCTCAGGTTCCAGATCGAGCCGGAGTGCCAAACCTCGAATTCGGGCTTGACGCCATGCTTCCTGCAGGTAATCGAGTATTCCTCGAGCTCCTCCTTGGTGTGCAGCACGTTGCAGTCCACCCCGGTAAAGGCCTCGTCGTGGTGGTTCAATATGATCGACATCATGTCGGCCTTCTCGCGCATCACGTCCATCCTGTCCTTGAGCGGGATGCTCGACATCCCGCATTGGATCAGGATATCGCTGCGCTTTCTCACTTCGGCCATGACCTCGACCCACTGTCCATCGGCATGGGTGTGGAGGACGGATGCGCCGTTCTCGAGGCAGAGCTTCGCCTCCTGCGCGATATCGGCGGCGGTCTTCGGCCAGGCCAGCTCCGGCTTGAGCCAGCAGATGTTCGGGGTCGCGATGATGATCAGCGGTTTCATATCCTTCACTCCTTCACTCCTTCACCTGGATGATGTGCTTGTCGAGGGTGGTCATCTTGCGGCAACCGTCGGCGGTAACCGCATAGCAATCCTCGACGCCGATGAGGAAGCCCTCGTAGTTTTCCCATGCCTCGATCTCGAAGACCATGTTTTTCTCGAAGGCCCGGTCCTGCGAACCCATCGCGCCGAAAAGGTGGAGGTCCTCGCACTCGAGCCCTATGCTGTGGCCGATGCAGAACGCGATGCCCTCGGGATACTTGCCCTTGTACCATTTGACCGCTTCTTCGCCGAGCTGCTTCATGGGTACGCCGGGTTTTATCCGAGCCTCGAACCAGCCCTGGAATTCGAGGAGGCCCTCGATGAGGGCCTCGGCCTCGGCGGGCGCCTTGCCGACGACTACCTGTGCGTTCACGTCGGCGACGTAGCCCTTGTACACCGCCCCGAAATCCAGGCGGACGATGTCGCCTTTCTTTACCGCCGTTCCGATGCCTGGCGCCTCGGGATCGGAGTTGCCGATGGACAGGGTCATGTGGTTCCAGCCGTCGGCGCCCTCCTCGAGCATGGCCTTTTTGCCGAGGCTCAGAAGGTCGTTGTCGGTCATACCCACTCTGAGCGCCTTCACACAGCGCGAGATCACCTTCTCGGTGATTTCCGTCGCCTTCGCGATGTATTCGACCTCCAGGTCGGACTTAAGGATGCGCAAGTCCCTGAATGCCGCGTCGGCTTCGACGACCTTCATGTTGGCCTTGTCCAGGCCAAGGACGTCGAGGAGGTACTTCGGCGCGGTAGATTGCACGCCGACTCGCTTGCCGATTAGGCCCCACTTCTTGATCCTGAGAAGGAGGGCGCTCTGGACGTCCCTGGGGCTGCTGATGCCGACGCTGTCCGCCACCCAGCAGAGCTCGCCCACGCTCCTGAACACGTCCCAGTTGAAGACGGCCCCCTCGCCCTCGCGCCTGATCATCGCGATGTTCGGATACTGATTGCCCAGAGCCTCCAGTATCGGATTCGGCGCGCCGTGGAGAACCGGCAATCCGCTCAGGTAATAGACGTTCTCGGGAGAGCTCGCGATGAGGAGGTCCAGGTCGTATTTCTCCATAACCTGGGCCGCCCTCCTGCTGTCGTATCCGACGGGTTTCATATTCTTCACCTCGGGCAATTTCGGGTTGATGGGTATCGACTCCGCCAGTCGCTCCAGTATGCCCGCGGTGAGTCCCCCGTCCGCGAGCTCGACGATCTCCTTCCTTTCCACGGGCCGGTGCTCCATGGACGACAGATAGCCGGCCATGATGCACTCGATGGCGCTCATCGCGTCCGCCGGGGTAAACTCCGGCTGCCTGTCCTCGAGAATGCAGGACGCGAAATACTCGTCTTCATGGCGTACCGAGATGGGGTAGTAGCCGGGGAAGGGCGCATGCTCGATCTCGGGTTCGTACATGACCTGCTGATGTTCGCCCATGTCCTTCGAGAAGGAATATATCCGCACCGGCTTTTCCCAGGCGTGGTTCTCGAAGATGCTCCCCGTCGTCCCGAATATCTCGAGGCTGTTGAAGGGCGGGGTCATCTGCGTGAAGCTCACCGAGATTTCGCCGATGGCGCCATTGTCGAAATGGACGATGGCGAAGGCGTTGTCCTCGGCCTTCTCCGGCAGATTGATGGCCTGCTTGGCCAGGACGGCGGTGACTTTCGAACATCTGCTCTCAAGGATGTATTCGAGGGCCGCGAACTTGTGAGCTCCCATGTCCATCAGGGCGCCGCCGCCTGCCTTGATCGGGTCGCCCTTCCAGAAGCCGCTCATGGAAAGCCCGGGAATCTCGTTGACGCCCTCGTAGGCCCTGACCGTCAGGATGTCGCCTATAAGCCCGCGCTGCACGGCATCGTGGATCCAGACGTGGGCGGGGAGAAAGCGGTGGTTTTCCGCGATCATGAACTTGACTTTGCTTCTCTCGGCGGCTCGGATCATGTTCCTGCAGGCTTCGGGCGTGGTGGCCATCGGCTTTTCGCACAGGACGTGCTTGCCCTTCTCGGCGCATCTCACGACGATCCGCTCGTGGTAGGCATGGGGGACCATCACGAGGACGGCATCGATATCCGAATCGAGCATCGCATCCAGGGTCTCGAAAACCTCGATCTGGGCCTCCTTGGACCGCCTGGCGATCTTCCTGGCGTTCTCGATGTTCGCATCATAAATCGCCGAGAAGCGCAGGAGCTTCGAATCCCTGACCCCGTTCACGTGGAAGTTGAAGGCACTGCCGCCCCCGACAACCCCGAATTTCAACTGCTTCATCGCAATCCGTCCTTGCATATTTGTTCCGGGGCCGGATGGGCCGACCCCGGTCAGACGTTCAATTCGTCCAGGAAGAGCTCGAACAGGGCCTGCAGCTTCACCGCGCCGTTCTTCGTTCCCTTGTATTTGATGTCGCCGTTCATGTGAGCCGCGCCGGACCCGAGCCTTCCCGTGACGATATCCAGCATCGTCCCGAGTTCCAGATCCATCGTAATGTCCGGCGAATCGACGTCGCCCGAGTACACCGCACAGGCGCCGTGGCTGAATACGGCGGCGCAGCGCCTGGTGCCGACCTCGAAAAGGAAGGAATGCGTGAAGCCCTCGAGCTCGAAACGGAGCTCCTCGATGTGGTTGCATACCATGCAGAACAGCCTGAGACAATCCTGCAGGTCTTCCTCCGTAAGTTTGTCGTCTCTCACTTTACCGGCAAGGGAACTCAACAATCCCTCATCGAGCTCGGTGTGTTCGTCCGCGAGCAGGAGCATTCGCGTCCCCCCCCCCAATTGGTCAAGTTGTCTTACCAATTAAATCTTAGCATGACCTAGTCTGCCCGTCAACGTCTGGTCCCGAAAATTGCAACTGCGCAGCAACTACCTTCCGGGGTTCAGGTTTCCAAGGTCAGCGTGCGTCGCTCCCGGGCCGCGCGGTAGGCCAGGAGAATGAGCTCCAAGGCTTCACGGGAGGCCTCGGGGCCGTAGGCCGGGTTGGTCTTTCCAAGGAAGCAATCCAGGAAATGGTTGACCCCCGCCGTTACGCTGTCCTCCCACCATGAGGCCATGGGAACGGTCGGGATGGGGCGGAGGGGCCGGCGATCCTTGCCTAGTCTCAAAGGCGCCTCCGGGTCCATCGTGACATGCACCGAGGCATCCCTGAAGTAGACCTGCTTGTCCTCGCGCCACGGATCCGACGCGCAGGCATAGCTCACCGCGATATTCGCGAGCATGCCGTCCCAGCCCAGGGTCACCACGACGTTGTCATCGGCTTTGTTGTCGGCTTCGACCACGAAGCGGCCCCATTGGCAAGCTACGGTGCGAGGCCTGCCGAACCACCACAGCATGAGGTCCATGATGTGGGTGCCCGTATCGATCAAGGCGCCACCGCCTGCCTTGCCCCAGTCGCCCTTCCAGCTCGACGGATCGCCCATACGGGCCAATTCGTCGCCCACGAGCTGGGCCAGGGCCAGAAAGGGCCTGCCGTGCTCGCCGGAATCGATGATGCGCTTGAGTTCCCGGTGGGCCGGGTAGAAGCGCTCGTTGAGCGCCACGTAAAACTGCCGGCCGGCCTTCGTCGCGGCGGCCATCATGCGGTCGGCCTGGTCGAGGGTCAGGGCTATCGGCTTCTCGAGCAGCACGTGCTTCCCCGCGCCCAGGGCCTCGAGAACCACGCTTTCGTGCATGAAATGCGGAAGGCAGATGTCGAGGGCGTCGATGGACGGATCGTCGAGGATGCGGCGATAGTCTTCATGAAGCCTGTCGCAACCTACCGCTGCCCCGACGAGCGTCCTGCAGGATTCCCGCGGGTCCGCTATTCCCGCCACCGTGACGTCCTTGCGCCCTTGGAATGCCTTCACGTGGGCGCCTTGCACGACGGCCCCAGCCCCGATAATGCCGACCTTCAACATGGTGATGCGCCCTCCGGGATTATCAGATCAGGGCGCCAACAGGGCGAGAGCATCGGCCATGCAACGGCGCGCGGCTTCGCGCGTGTCGCCCTTGAGGACCCGATCGTGATAGGCGAACGATTCGAATTCCACCGAAAGCCAAC
Source organism: Rectinemataceae bacterium (assembly GCA_049513895.1). Lineage (GTDB taxonomy): Bacteria > Spirochaetota > Spirochaetia > Treponematales > Rectinemataceae > UBA1306. Next base: position 7,472 of record JBEKVO010000078.1, read on the forward strand.
CCTCGTAGCCGATCTCGGCCAGCGCGGCGAACATGCCCTTCCAATCGACCTTGCCTTCGCCGAGAAAAGGGAACAGGAACTTGCCCATCTCCGGAAGGCCGACGGCGTCCTTGAGATGGACATGCTTGATCCGGTCCCTGCCCCACTGCCGGACGACCCAGCCCGTGTCGGAATCGTCCTTGAGCGTCCCATGCGAAGGGTCGAAGTTGACGCCCAGCCAGGGCGAGTCGAAGTGGTCGATGAGAAGCCTGGTACTACTGTAGTCGTTGCACAGCATGCCGAAGACGCCCTCTACGGCCCCCTGGACCTTGTACTTTTCCAGGGCCTGGACAACCCTGGCATAGGCGTCGATGACCATGTCCCATGCAGCCCCGTGGGATATCTGCAGGGGCATGCGCGGCGCGGCGGCGTCCCAGGGCGCCGGGCCGGTGAAAAGGTTGACCGTCGGGACGCCCGCCCCTGCGCAGGCGGCTATCGTTTCGAGGGTATAGGCGATGCGATCCGAACGGGTCGCCTCGTCCAGCGTGACGTAATCCTGCTGGACGACGACCTCGCTGGATGCGAGGCCGTTGTCGCGCGCCATCGCGACGAGGCGCTCTAGCTCGGCAGGAGACTTGGTTCGAGGATTGAAATGGGCGGCCGTCCACTCGACGGCGCGATAGCCTAGCTCCCGCAGGTCGGACACCACGCGTTCGGCGGGCATGCTCGCGAAACCCAGCGACGCCATGAAGCCGATTCTGTCCTCGAACATCGTCTTTTTCTCTCCGGCCCCCGATTTCTATCCGCGGCCTGCGCGTCTTCTATCCAGCAATACGGCAACGATGATGATCGTGCCCTTGACTACCTGCTTGTAGAAGGCCGGAACCCCGAGGAGGTCCATGCCATTGTTGATGACGCCGATTATCATCGCGCCGAGCACCATCCCCCACACGGAGCCGATCCCGCCCGTGAAGCTCACTCCACCGATTATCGCTCCGGCTATCGCATCCAGCTCGTATCCCTGCCCCAAAGCCGGAGCCGCCGACTTGAGCCGCGACGACAGGAGGGTGGCCCCGAGACCTACCAATCCGCCTTCGACCAGATAGGCCATTATCTTGATTTTCTGCGAATTGATGCCCGCGGCGATCGCGGCATCCTCATTGCTCCCTATCGCGAATACATATCTCCCGAGAGGGCGCTTCTTCATCACGAAATTCATCACGAGTATGACGCAGAGGAAGATGATTACGGACCATGGAATGAGGTTGCCCCCATCCACCGAAGCCGTCCCCAGGAACGTGAACTGATCGGGAAAGCTTCCGACGGGCATTCCGTGGGCCAGGATGAGAGCGAGGCCTCGCGCGATCGACATGGAGCCCATCGTGACGATGAAAGCCGGTATCTTCCCCTTGGCAACCGTCACGCCGTTGAAAAGGCCGACGACGACCCCCGTCAGGATACCCACGAGATACCCGACCACGGCAGGGAGGCCCAGACCCTCCTTCCCCGTGGACACCATGATGCCGGCCGTTATGCCGCACAGGGCGAACAGCGACCCGATGGAAAGATCGATGCAATTCATGATGATCAGCACGCCGACGGCGACGGTCGCGATCCCGATGCACGCGACCTGCCTCAGGACATTGATAATATTGCTGTAAGTAAGAAAATGGGGATTGGCGAAGGAAAGGACTATCACAATCAGTATGAAGCCGATCAGAATACCGTAGTTGTTCAGATTGTGCGCCGCGCCGAACTTCCGCGCGCTCGTTCGAGCATTGTGCATGAATCCCATTTCACCCCACCTCGACTTCTTTCTTGCCTACCGCATACTGCATGATGCGGTTCGAGTTCGCCTCGCTCCTGTCCAGCGTGCCCGTTATCCTGCCCTCGTGCAGCACTATGATCCTGTCGCTCATCCCGAGCACCTCGGCCATTTCCGATGAGATCATGAGTACGGCCTTGCCCTGCACGGCCAACTGTGACATGAGTTCGTGGATATCCGCCTTGGTCTTGACATCTATGCCGCGCGTCGGCTCATCCAGAATGATAACCTCCGGATCGGCGTTGAGCACCCTGGCTATGACCACTTTTTGCTGGTTCCCGCCCGATAGGTTGGCGCATATCTGCTTGTCCGTTGCCGTCTTTATTTCCAGTTTTTTGATATACTCGTCAGAGTACTTTTTCTCGAGTTTTTTTCGAATAAAGCCGTTCTTGAAGCACTTGTTCAGTGCGGACATGAGTATATTGTCCCGAACGCTGAGTTTGAGGGCGACGCCGTTCCTTTTCCTGTCCTCGGGAACCATGATAATACCCCTGGCGATCGCATCGCCGGGAAGCCGGTTCACGATCTTCTTGCCGTTCAGGAATATTTCACCGCTATCCAATCGCCGCGTGCCCATGATCGCCTCGACGATCTCGGTCCTGCCCGCGCCCATCAGACCGGCGAGCCCCAGGATCTCTCCGCGCTTCAGGTTGAAGCTGATATCCTCGAAGTCGCCTTTTTTCGTAAGCCCCTTCACTTCGAAGACCACTTCGCCGATTTTCGCCTTCTGCTTGGGAAACATCGCGGATATCTCGCGATCCACCATCATCTGTATAAGTTCGTTTTCATTCAGGTTGCTGACCAGATCGGAGTGTATGTATTTCCCGTCCCTGAGGACCGTCACCCGGTCGCATACCCCGAATATTTCTTCCAGCTTGTGAGAAATGAATACGATCGCCTTCCCCTCGTCCCGCAACGCCGACACGGTATCCAGGAGATGCCGTATCTCCGTGTCGCTCAATGCCGAGGTCGGCTCGTCCATGATAATGATCTCGGCGTTATATGAGACGGCTTTGACTATCTCCACCAGTTGCTGTTTGGCTACGGTAAGATCCCGCACGAATGTCGTCGGGTTGACGTCTATGCCCATGCTCTCGAGAATCGCCGTGGAATCTTTCAGCATTTTCCTATAATCTATCGACCCGAATCTTGTCTTCTGTTCCCTGCCCAGGAATATGTTCTCCATCACGGTCATATGTTTGACCTGGTTGAACTCCTGGAAAATCATGCAGATTCCGGCGGCCCTTGTATCCCCAACGGACCGGAAATGCATCGGCTTTCCCTTGAAGATGATCTCTCCGCCGTTCGGCGAATACAGGCCGACGAGCACTTTCATCAACGTGGATTTGCCCGCGCCGTTCTCCCCGACGACGGCGTGTACTTCCCCGCGCCTCAGCGTCAACGATACGTCGTCTACGGCATGGACGCCTTGAAATCGCATGTCGATATGCTTCATCTCAAGGATAATTTCTCGGTCTGCCATCACCTTAAGCCCCTTGCGGTTGCCGCGCATTATCCCGATCGCGAAAGCGGTTCCGCGCCTCTTCCGCGATCGGGATGTACGGGAATCTCTAGAAATACTTCTTGGCCAAGGCGTCCCGGTCCTTCGCCAGCGCGAGATAGTGACTCAGGTTGGCCTTCGTGCAGACCTCGTACGGCAGGTAGAAATCCGCGAAATCCGCTACCTTCTTCCCCTTCGCCGCGTCCAGCGCCAGCCGCACCACGTTCGCTCCCTGCCCAACCCCGTCCTGCCAGATCGAGTTGTCCACGATCCCGTCCTTGATATAGCCCATGATCAGCGGATCGCAGTCCATCCCCGCCAGCACTATCTTCCCCGCCATGTTCGCGTTCTTGATCGCCGTCACGACTCCGATCAGCTGCACATCAGCCATGCACGCGATCGCGTCCATCTTCTTCCCCGACTGCAGCCAGTCCTCCACCAGCTTCATCGATTCGTCCCCGGACCAGTTCCCAGTGTCGTGCACCACCAGCGTCACCCCGGGATGCTCCGCCAAAGACTTCTTGTAGCCCGCGGTTCGCCCTATCTGCGCCGAGTGCCCCAGCACCGCGTCAACATACGCTACCTTCCCCTTCTCCCCTATCACCTTGATGATCCGGTTCATCTGCAGATACCCCGACAGTACGTCGTCCGATCCCACGTGCGCAGTCACCTTCGTGCTCGTCGTGATCGTGTTCACCGTCAATACCGGTATATTCGCCGCCGCGGCTTCGTCCACCGCAGTCGCTCCCTGCACCTTGTCCACCGGGTTGATGATGATCGCGTCCACCTTCTCCGATATGAAGGTCTCCACCTGCGACAGCTGCTTCGTCGCGTCGTCATCCGCAAATACCACTTCCATCTTCACGTTCGGCGCGTTCTTCTTCTGCCACTCCCACATCCCCGACGTGATGTACTGTACGAAGCCGCTCTGATTCCCCTGCATCGTGATGCCCAGCACTACCTGCTTCGGTGCCGCAAACGCGAATCCCGCGCACGCCACCAGCATGAATCCCAACGCCACTGCGCTTACCAATCGCTTCGTCATTCCCTTGCCTCCT
>JBEKVO010000079.1:0-10105 GCA_049513895.1 Rectinemataceae bacterium
TGCTTCCTCAAGTTCTACACCGCTCAAACCGCCGTTCCCTCAATGAGTTCGGGGTAAACAATTTTCACAGCCCGACATTTCCCATTTCAGAACAAGAAGATGGGAACAGCGCTAATGACTCATTTCTCGTCGATGAGCCGTCCTCGGGCGGATAGCCGCCGACCTCGTTCGGCTACCTTACCTTCGCGGGATCTCTCTCGAAGCCGTATTGGTCGAGCAGCGTCAGCTGACCCGTCGAACCGTCGAGCTTGAAGACCCGCCAAAACGTGCCCGGCCTGCCCTCCGTTATCCTCGCCTCGGCGATAAGCTCGCTCTCGCGGTACACGCGGACGACGGCGTCGGAATAGGAGAGCCTCGTCCCGCTCGTGGACGCGAGATCGGTATAGTCGTGCACGGCGTAGACGTAGGTCCCCGGATCGAGCCTGTTGAGCGTGATGGTCTCGGGGCCGTAGCCCGAGGTGGCGTCCCTGTCGAGGAAGTGGCGCCCGGCAAAGGCGACCATGGTGCGGTAGCTGACATGGAAATCGCCTCCCGAAGGGGAAGGCCCGATGGCGTGGGCGTCAAGGTCGGGAGGCGAGGCTCCCCAGGACAGGACGAAACGGTACTGCTTATCGGCGAGGGGCGGCGAGAGGTAGGCGTCGGCGCGGATCGGATACTCGGCCTCGATGAAAGAGACATCCTCCTTCCAGCCGATGTAGCCTTCCTTCGCGATGCTGAGGGTCCAGGCGCCGAAGTCAGCGAGGGCGATGTACTTCCCCTCCGCGTTGGTCGCCGTCCGTTTTTCGGTCCCGTCGATTTTCGCCTTCAGGACAATCGACGCGCCCTCGATGGGCTTTCCCGTCACCGCGTCCCTCGCGTAGCCGAAGACGAGGGTCTTCCAAGGCAGTATCGAGTTGTCGCTTACGATGCTGCCGTCCTCGCCCAGGATATCGCATACGTGCCATATGGCGCCGCTCTTTTCCGGCGGCTCGAAGCTTGCGCTGCCCTCCTGTGTGCGGACCGTCACCTTGAGGCCGGCTCGCGCCAGCGAAGAGGGCTTGGACATGTCCTGAAGGCTCGCCTGGTCGGAGACGAAGAGCTGGTATCGGCCCGGCTTGAGCGCGTTCGCGGTCCAGGACGCGCTGCCGCCGATGAGGGAGGGGCTCACCTTGATCGACCCGTCCTTGGATGACCCGGGGAGGATGGAGCGGAGCACTTCTTCCGCGGCTCCGCGCTGGTGCGGAAGGACGAGGCCGCCCTCGAAGCCGTCGAAATCGTCGCCGTTCCAGGAGAGATCTATGCGCAGGGCCTGGGCCGGCGCCAGGATGGGAAGGAGAAGAAGGAGGACTTGCAACGCGACAGCCGATCTGGTTTTAGTCATGATCGTCACCCCCGAAACATCCAAACCTCATCGTTTCGTCTCCGGCTCCATCGCCGCCGCGGCAGCGGCCATGAATAGGTCGAGGCTGGCCGCGTCGGGCAATACCGCCCTGAAGGAGGCCGCTCCGCCGCCTCCCCGTCCGCCGGCGGTCGCGAGCAGAGGCTTGAGCAGCTCGCCGAGCCCTTGGTCCGCGGTCGGGGATAACGCTTGGACGGTGAGCTCCGGCACGGAGGCCAGAAGGGCCGTCATCCCAGCCGACGCGAAGGCCTTGGCCGTCTCCATGAGCGATGAAGCGTCTCTGTCGGGATAGCGCCTCGAAACGAGGGGCGGCGATCCGGCCTGATGCCCGGCCTCGCCCGCGGCGGGGATTCCGAGCTCCGAGGCCGCCGCCCGCGCCTCCATCGCGGCGCGCTCGCGTATGAGGCCGGCGTTGGCGAACTCGAGATTCCTGCGCCGCTCCGCGTCTCGGGAAACCGCGGCCCCCAGCTCGCCCACCGATATCCCCAGGGATCGCGCGGCGTCCTGCGCGATGCGCGATACAGATCGGTAATCCGCGGCCGCCCTCCCGCCTGCGAGGAAATACAGGCGCGTCATGCCCTTGTATTTCTCGGTCCCGAGGACGCGGACGAGCCGGAGCTTCCCTGTCGAGGAAAGGTGGGTGCCGCAGCAGGGCGTGAAGTCGATCCCGTCGATCTCGACGATGCGCAGCACCTCCTCCCCGGCGGGAGGCCGCTTGCGCAGGGGAAAGGAGGCGAGGTCCTCGGGCGGGCAGACGTGGGCGCGGATGGGGCGGTCTTCGGCGATGGCGCGCTCGACGGCGTCCTCGATTCCCGCCATTTCCTCTTCCGAAATCGACGGAACGTCCAAATCGATCGCGCAACGCTCTTTTCCGAAGTGGGCCGATACCGTAGGCGCCCCGATGAGACGCAGGGCCGTGGCGGAAAGCAGGTGCTGGCCGCTGTGGGCCTGGGAGTAATCGAGGCGCCGAGCGCCGTCGACCCGGAGCCGCACGCCATCGCCCGCGCGGACCGGGCAGGGGCCGGCCATCGCGTGCAGCACGCGGCCGTCCTTTTCGGAAACCGAGGCCAGGGCGTGGCCGTCGATGCTGCCCAGGTCGCAGGGCTGCCCACCGCCCTCGGGGTAGAAGATCGTCCGGTCGAGTTCCAATGCGGGAGCGGAGCCGTCGCCCACGACGGCGACGACCGTCGCCTCGGCCTCGAGGAGTTCGGGCCGTTCATAGTAGAGCCTGCGCGTGCCTTCCATGCGCCGTATTCTAGCCTGGCTTGACGCGGCTGGCAATGAACGATCCGGCGGCGGCGGCGCGATCGTCAGGCCGGAATGAGGTCGACCATCGAAGGTATTAGTAGGTTAGAACTTCGACCCCTGCCGTTTCGAGATAGTGTCTGTAATCTTCGGGAATGTCCGGGTCCGTCACCATACCCGAGACAAGGGATAGGTCGGAACAGACAAGAGCGGCGTGAGAGGCACCGAACTTCGAGGAGTCGGTGAGGATCCAAGCCTTCGCTCGGCATTCGGCGCCACGTTCCAGAATCGAGCGCGTCACTTCGGCCCGCGCGATATCGTTCAACATGAAGCCGCCGGCGATCGTAAATCCGGAGACGCCGATGAAAGACTTTGAAAAACCGATCGATCGTATCGACTCGCAGACGGCCGGTCCCACCAGACTCTCGCTTTCCTCCTGGTAGAGCCCGCCCAGAACTATGACCCGCACCTTCGAGCCGCGGAACGAACGAGCGATGAAAAGATTGGAGGTTATCACCGTCAGTCCCCGAATATCTTTGATCCGCTCGGCGAACATCGCGATAGCCGATCCCGCTTCCAGAAGTATCGTATCTCCCGGTTCCACCAAGGTCGCGGCCCTGCTCGCGATCGCCTGCTTTTCGACATAATGGACGTGCATGCGGAAAGGGATATCATCACCGCTGTTTATACGCGCTTCGCCATGGAATCGGCGCACTATACCTTGGCGTTCGAGCTCATCGAGGCTTTTTCGAATCGACACTTCCGAGACACAGAGCTCCGTGGCGAGGTCCGCGACCTTGCAGCTTCCCGCCTTGAGCACAGCGTCCCGCACCGCGATGCTGATTTCTCGGTTGCCGAATTTTCCGCGGGCGCGGGGTTTGTCCTTTCGCTCAATAGTGCTCATACATCGCCAAAACCATGATACTCGAAGCGGCCTCCATGAGACTACTCTCAGGACAATGCCATCTCCAGGGCCTTCTTCATCACGTCCTTGTTCGGTTTCAAGCCCGTCCACATGGTGATGTTGAGGGCGGCCTGGTTGATCAGCATCTGCATGCCGCTCTGCCAACGCAGCCCGCGTCGGTCGGCTTCATGCAGGAAAGGGGTAAAAGCCGGATTCGGGATGACGTCCTGAACGTACATGTCCTTGGTGAGGGTATCGTAGTCGATATTCGGCTTGTCTCCGACATTCGGGTACAGGCCGATGGATGTGGCATTGACCAGGATGTCGACGCCGGCCGGGATCTTGAATTTATCGACCCAAGGCACATAGTCGACCCCCACCTTGGTGTTTTCCTTGAGGATCTTCACGAGACCCTCGCCCAGGGCCATGTCTTTGGGAATGTTGACGATGGTCAGGTGGCGCGCGCCGGCAAGGGCCAGTTCAACGCAGATGGCCCTTGCAGCCCCGCCGGCTCCGAGAACCGCCACATTCTTGCCTTCGGCGGCGACTCCGGCGCTTTCCAGGGCGATCATGAAGCCTTGGCCGTCCGTATTCTCGCCGGTCAGCACCCCGTTGTCATTGATGATGGTATTGACGGCGCCAATCAACTTTGCGCTGGGCGCGACCTTATCGATATATTTCAGCACTTCGATCTTGTGCGGGATAGTGCAATTGATGCCGCGGAATTTCATGGCCTTCAGTCCGAGGATGGCATCGCCGAGTCTATCGGGATCGACGTCGATGGTCAGGAAATGCCAGCTATCAAGTCCCAGATCGCGGAAAGCGGCTTCCTGGATGACCACACCGGGATTTTCGGCCACAGGATGTCCGAAAACCCCCACCAGATCGTTCAGGTAATTCTGCTCTTTCATGTTCCCTCCTCTCAATGAGTGTTGGCGAAGTACACGGCGCCGATAGCCTGGGCAAATTGGGCAACCGTAAATTCGGGATGCCCCTCGAGCTGTTTCATAAGGGAGGTGTTGGCCATGCCGGTTCCGGCCTTGACGAATGAGATGTCGGACTTGATGCTCCGTCCACCTTCTACCAGCAGATCGAAACAGCTGCGGTTCTTGACCATGCGACCGAAGAGGAATCGCTCGTCCGAACCCGGCTCGAGAATGCGCTTGGTCTCGAGCAGGGTTACGGCCAGAGACTCGCCGATCTCGCGCCAGATCTTGTTGTTTGTCTCGTCTTTCTCCCGATCGGGCAAGGTCATCATGTGCTCGAGGAAGGGCTTTCGCCGGTCGACGGGTTCGGTGGGAACATACCAACCCGTCGACGCGCCTACCTTATGCCGAGCCACGAATCCCTTGTCCTGCAGCTCCCGGAACAGGTCGGGGCGCTCGGTGGGGAAGTACTTCAGGGCAAGGCGGAATACGCCCGACTGACTGCAATACTTCTGCAGGGTACCGGGAAGCCCCGTGTTGAAATTGTTGACGCTCCGCAAATCGTCGGGCTCATGGGCCCGCTCAGGCCAGCTGCCGAGGTCGATAATGAAGTTGTAGACCTCCAAGGGGATGTCCGGGATGGCCCCGGTCCCGGTCACCCAGCCCGTGCCTAGCTCGGTGCCGAGGGTATGGGCGAATACGCCGTTGGCCACTTCGTCGGCCTCGGGCGAAGCTGCGATCTCGACCGCCGCGGTGAACGAAGCCATGGGCCCGTCATTGATGATCCGCACCCTGCCGTCGGGCCGCACCCAGGCCTTCAACCGTAGGTCGAGATCGGTTAGCTCGGCGAAATCGGATTCATAGTCGATGTCCGCGTTAGTACGGATCCCCCGTGTCTTGTATACCTCGCCGCCGACGATCTTGTTCTTGACCACGACATCGGGGAAGCAGAGCCCGATTCCGTCAAAGCGGAGCTCCTCGTCGAGCCCCTCCGCCTTGAGGTCGGTCAAAACCCGCGCCATCGCGGCATCGCTCGCCTCCCTGTCCATGGCGATCGCGATCCGGCCAAGCAACTCTTTCCGCCGCCCGTCCGCGATGGGCGCGTCCGCCGTGGCTGCGCGGTGAAGCCACAACCTGGCCCGAAGAAGCCGAGCTATCAGGCAGATTGGATCGACCAGTTGGAGAGACCGCCGGAAGCTGGCCGGAAACCAGTCATATTCCTTGTAATCGACGACGCGGCCGTCGTCGACCAGGACTGCCTTGATGTCCGTTCCCCCTACGTCGATGCCGCAGAAGGCCTTGCCCTCGAGGCCGACGGAGGCGCGCTGGAAGGAAGACAGGCTGTCGCCCTTCGGGCACGGAAGAGCCGCGATGGGCGGCAGTCGGGACAACTGGTCTACGGAAAAACGGAAAGGCGGCTCGCCGGGTCGGATCGCGGTCATCATCCGGTCGAGCACGTTGATCGCCCGGCCATAGCCGCTCCGCTGACCACGAGGTTTGTCCACGCAGAAAGCCTCATTCAGGCTATTGGCCAATTCGAGGGACGCGCTGGAGGCTCGATCCGCGAAGACGGTCATGGAGCGCGCGCCGATGCTGGACAGGATATTGTAGGTCTCGGCATAGACATAATCCCGGACGAAGGTCCTTTCCCGGGGAGCGCATCGGTCGAGCTTGGGTATCCTGAGCTCCCAAGCCTTCTTGCCGTCGGTATCGAGAAGGTCGATGACCAGGACGAGCCGATCGCTCTGCCCTGGCGGCAGGGCGGCGAAGCATTCATGGACGCGGGTGATATAGACCGGCTTTCCGGCCCTGGCATCAGCAATCATTTGCTGAAGCATAGCGTTCTCCTTTTCGGTATTCCGCGGGCTCATAGTCGGTGTTCACGGATCACCGCCAGGCCTTCGGCTTCGAGCAGGGCATGAAGCTCAGCCAGTTCCTCGGCGCCCAGCGGCGCCATGCGCTGGAAAAACTCCCGATCGCGGTCCATGAGCCGGTACTTGTTCTCGGCCAGGGGATTGAAGTTGATGAGCTCGACCCTTCCGCCGGGATTGCTGTCGCGGATGAAAGCGGCGATGGCTCGAATGTTGTCCGTCCGGGCCGTCACCCGGGGAATCAGGGGAATCCTCGTCAGCATGTCCAGTCCGAAGCCGGAGGCCCCTTGCTGGCCGGCCAGGCGTCGGTAATTCTCCCTGATGAGGGCGTTGCCATGGCCGGTGTACTCCTGATGCAACTGGGCGTCTGCCAGCTTCAAGTCGACGATGAAGAGATCGGTTATGGGAAGGAAGGCCTCGATGATGCCCCAGGGCCCCTGTAGGCAAGTTTCGATGGCGGTGTGCACGCCCGCCGTCCGGCAAGCCTTCAGGATCTCCACGGCGAAGTCGTGCTGGATCAAGGGATCACCCCCGGAGATGGTGATGCCCCCACCCGACTGCAGATAGAATTCCCGATCGCGAAGCAGGATCTCGACGACCGTCTCGCCGGATAGCCGCTGGCCGTCGAAGGAGAGCGCGGTCGTCGGACAAGCCGCGACGCAGGCGCCGCAGGTGGTGCAGCGCTGACGGTTGATCCAGATAAAGGGATCCTCGCCGTCGTGGGCCGAAAGTGCGTCCTCCGGGCAGGAAGCGATGCAGGCACGGCAATGGATGCAGGGGCGTGACAGGTACCACAGCCCTATGCCGTTCTCGATGCCCTCCGGATTGTGACACCAGGCGCAATGCAGGCCGCAGCCCTTCAGAAAGACCGTCGAGCGGATGCCCTGGCCGTCGTGGAGGGTGAAGCGCTTGATGTCGATTATGTTCCCGTCCATCACGTGTCCCCGTAGCTCGTCCGGGCGATGATCTCGTCTTGGAGGTCGTCGGCCAGCTCGAGGAAGTAGGCCGTATAGCCCGCGACCCTCACCGTGAGGCCCCGCCAGGCCTCCGGGTTTGCCTTGGCCGCCAAAAGGTCCTCCTTGCGCAGCACGTTGAACTGGACGTGGTTGATGTGGAGCCGGACGAAGGTCCGCAGGAAACTCGCGAATTTGGCGATCCCCTCCTCGCTGTGGAAGAACTCCGGCAGGAACTTCATGTTGAGCAGAGTGCCGTTGCTGCCGTTTGTGGCGTCGATTCGGGAGACCGAACGGAGCAGCGCGGTCGGACCGTTGCGGTCCCGGCCGTACATCGCCGACATGCCGCCGTCGGCCAAGGGATCCTTGGCCTTGCGTCCGTCAAGAGAGGCGCCCACGTTCTGCCCCATGGGGATATGGGCGGAGACCGTGTAGAGCCCCGCATGGTAGATGCCGCCGCGGGCGTTCGTATAGGCGGTCATCTTTCCGGCGAAATAGTCCACCCATTTCGCCGCGATCGCATCGACCCATTCGATATCGTTGCCGTATTTGGGGACCTTGTTGATGAGCTGTTGGCGCAGGGGCTCGGCGCCCTCGAAGTTGGCCTTGAGGGCGCCGAGCAGATCCTCGGCCCGCAGGCTCCGGTCATCATAGACGCATTTTTTCGCGACGGCGAGGCAGTCCGCCACGTTCGCCACCTGTATGGCCTGTATGCCCGACAGGTTGTAGTGGGCTCCGCCGGCGGTGACATCCAGGCCCTTTTCGGCGCAGCCGTCGATGACCGAGGAGAGCAGGGGGGACGGCAGGAGTTCGGCGTGGAGACGGTCCACCACGCCGCAGGCCATGATCATTCGGTCGATGAAATGGTCCATCTGCCGCCTGAATGCGTCCTCCAGTTCCTCGTAGTTCCGGTAGTCGGCGAAACAGCCAAGATCGAGTCCCATGCGTTTGCCGGAAAGCAGGCAGACTCCGTTGTTGAGCGTCAGTTCCAGGGCCTTGACCATGTTGAACATGGCGGCATCGCTCCAGCCGAGGTTGTTGCCCTGGGTGGTCAGCTCCACGCAGCCGACGATGGCGTAGTCCTGGGCGTCGTCGTGGGATATGCCCCGCGCCTCGAGCGCCGGGATGATGCTCTCGTCGTTGAAGATCTGGGGCATGCCGCCGCCGCGGCCGATGACCCGGCTGCACTCCCGGACGAAATCCTCCGAGGACTTTTCGGAGAGGCGCGCCGACAAGTTCGGTTGGGGGAGACCGAACTCGGCCTGGGCCTTGAGGAAGAGATAGGAGAGCTCGTTCGACGCGTCCTCCCCCGGAGGGGCCCCCTTCGGGGTGCCATCCTGCGTCAGGCCGCCGCAGGCGATGTTGAAGCCTATGGGGAAGCCGGCAAAGTATTTGGCGCTGCCGGAGTTGCGCAGGTAGACTATCTGGTTGAACTTGAGCCACAGCGCCTCGATGATCTCCAAGGCCGAGCTCTCGTCGAGGATGCCCGCGGCGATGTCCCTCAGGTAGTAGGGCAGGAGGTACTGATCGGCCCTGCCTGGAGAGAACGAGGAGGCGTTCGATTCCATGTGCAGGAGGACGAAGAGGAACCACAGAGACTGGACCGCGTCATGGAAACTTCTCGGCGGTTCGGCCGCGAGCCTTCTGCAGCGCTCGGCGATATCGCGCAGATTCCCTCGCTCGTCGGCCGATCCCGTCCGGCCGGCCATCTCATCGGCCTCCTTCGCATAGCGGCTCATGAAGTCCATGGCCCCCTCGAGTACGATGACCACTCCCTTGTAGAAGCCGTCGTCGATAGACGACAAGGCCGGCGATGCGCCCGGCATGCGCGAGAGGATGTCGTCCCGGATGCCTTTAGGCCCGAGCTCCAGCCAACGGCGCACATCGGGGCAGATGTGCCCCTGGGCATGGTCGGTCTGATTGATCTTGGCGACCTTGCCGATGGCCTCGATCTCCTCGCCGATCAGCTCCTTCACCCTGTCCTCGAGCGACTTGCCTTTCCAGAAGGGCAGGATGTCGCGACGGAAGGTCTCGATATCCTCCGGGCGGACATTGAATTTGTCCTGCGGGCGGTTGGGCAGGTTCTCGATCTCGGCATCGACCCAGGAGATGCCCGCTTCGGGCGTCACCACCCCGGCCCTACTGCCGGCGCTGCGGTTGCCGATCACCAATTCGAGGGGATCGATCCGGATCTGGATGGAGCGCATGGTCTCGGCCAGGGCTTCCGCACGCTGGATGTTGCGCGGCTTGTCGGGATTGCGGCGATAGTAATCGGTGACGATGCGCGCCTGCTCCACCGATAGATAGCGCGGCTCCTCGGTCATGCGCTGCTTGAGCGTCATGATCCGCTGGCTGCTCCCCAGATTCCGGATGCGCTTGATTGTCGCGGCTTCCATGTGTCTCCTCCTTCCCCCCGCCGGGATCAGGGCCTCGGCCCGCTGAGTGAGTATGTATGTGAAGCGAAGCTACCTTAACACGCTAGATCAGACAAACTCCCGCCTGCGCTTATTGGCGTAGCAATCCACCCAGATGATCCCGACAATGACCGCGCCCTTGAGCATAACTTGATAATAAGAGGTGATATTCAGCATGTTCATGGCATTGTCGAGCATGCCGAAGACCAGCAGGCCCAGGGCCGATTGGGGGATGCCTCCGATCCCGCCGGCGAAGGAAGTGCCGCCTACGACGACGCCGCAGTTGACCACAAGGGCGGTCAGCTCGCCGTAGATCGAGGAGCCGGTGTTGAGTTTAGACGAGAGCAAAACGCCGGCGAGGGCGGCGGCGCCCCCGCTGATCACGAAGGCCCACCACTTGGTGCGGATGACGTC
>JBEKVO010000080.1:0-9978 GCA_049513895.1 Rectinemataceae bacterium
CTGCTTCCTCAAGTTCTACACCGCTCAAACCGCCGTTCCCTCAATGAGTTCGGGGTAAACAATTTTCACAGCCCGACATTTCCCATTTCAGAACAAGAAGATGGGAACAGCGCTAATGACTCTTTCGGGAATACGCACTCCGGATCAGTCGCTGGGCCAGACAGCATCGCCATCGCCGAAACGCCTGTGCTGCACCGCCTCGAGAATATGCTCCTCGTTTATCGCGGCTCGCCCCTCGAGATCGGCTATGGTACGGGCGATCTTCAGGATCGAGTGGCAGGCACGAGAGGAAATTTCCAGCCTCTGCACCGCACGCTGGAAGACACGGACGGCATCGGCATCGAGCCGACAATGTCTATCGATCTGTCCAGGCATGAGCCTCGCGTTCGACATTCCGATGCGCGATCTGCTGCCTTTTCTGTTTCCTCCGCTGTACCTGTCGGTTTGAAGGCGAATCGCGGCCTCTACCCGCTCACGAACCGCGGATCCCCGCTCCCCCTCCGGACCAAGGAGGGCTTCGGGAGCCATGGGTTGCACGGGCACCCGAATATCGATGCGATCCAGCAAGGGTCCACCTATCTTTCGCCTATAACGCTGCAGTTCTTGGATGGAACAGAGGCAGACCCTCCCCTTGCGGCCGAGGTTGCCGCAGGGACAGGGATTGGCGGCCATCACTAGTTGGAACTCCGAGGGGAATCGGGCGATCGATCCGGCGCGCACGAGAGACACTTTCCCCTCCTCAAGCGGCTCTCGAAGCGATTGGAGGACATCGGCGCGGAACTCGGCAGCCTCGTCCAAAAACAGGACGCCCTTGTGCGCGAGACTAATCTCCCCGGGCCTGAGGCGACGGCCTCCGCCTATTATCCCTTCCAACGAGGCTGAGTGATGGGGGGCGCGGAAAGGAGGCCTTTTTTGCAGAGCCGCACCCGCCCCGAGGAGTCCAGACAGGGAATATAGGGAGGCCACTTCTACGGCGTCATCCTCGTCCAGATCAGGCAAAAGCCCGATAAAGCGTCTCCCGGCCATGGTCTTCCCTGAGCCGGGCGGCCCCAAGAGCAGGATATTATGTCCTCCTGCCGCGGCAATCTCGAGGGCACGTTTTAGTCGACTCTGACCCTTGAGTTCGGAAAGATCACCCTCCCAGGCCTCGGTTCGCGAAAAGGGGAGCCGTGCCCCGTTTTCCGGGAGTCTGCCCTTGGGCGGCTCGGTGCCCTCGCGGATGAAGCCAAGGAGAAGGGGCGCTTCGGCCAAGCGCCTGATAGGGAAGACGAGCCCTTTTCGCAGCGCCCTCGCCTCGGCCGCGTTGTCCTCAGGAACGATAAAACAGTCGACGCCGGCGTTGAGTGCTGCCGCCACGGCGGGGAGGACGCCGCGGACCGGACGTACGGCCCCCTCGAGCCTGAGCTCCCCGAGCGCAAGGATGGGTTTTCCGGGTTCGGGTAGCGCGCCTGAGGCGCCGAGAAGCGCAAGGGCCATCGGCAAATCATAGGCAGCGCCTTCTTTGGTAAGGTCGGCCGGGGCGAGGCTGATGAGGACCCTGTCGAGAGGGAATTCAAAGCCCGAATTGCGTATGGCTGCCCTCACTCTCTCACGGGCTTCCTTTACCGCTCCTGCCGCAAGGCCGACGAGGTCGACACCGGGGATGCCGCGGCGGATATCCACCTCGACCTGTACTAGGCTGCCCTCAAATCCCGAGGGTTCATGGGCTATCACCGTCATCCTGCCCTCCCCGGAGTATACGCACGAATACAGGCCACGCGATTGAAGTTGAGCTCTATTATTTTCGTCGGGGTGGAGGAGAGGGTGATTTAACGGATCCGTTTTCTAGTAATCATTATAAGGAGGGCGGCGCAGAGAAAAAGGTATGGGAGATTGGTGAGGAGTATTCGGCCGATTGGAATTCCGAAAAGGTAATATCGGGACTCGTCCACAAGGCCGAGCTGGGCAAGTAGACCGAACAGTATATCGGCATAGCTCGCGATGACCCCTATTACGATGAGCATCCAAGCGAGGTCCCTTGTCCTCGACCACAAAAGGATCGCGAGGAAGGCGGCGATAGCCGCGGTCGCGAGACGCGACACTAAAAGGATGGTATCTGCTGCGCTCATCGTATGCCGAGAGTATCGGCTTACCGACGATCGTCCTTGAGCTTGGCTCGCGATGGGCCAGCCTGGGGTCGTATCGCGCCGCGGGCCTTTCGCTTGACAGAGGCTCGCGGCGGGCCTACCCTTTGCCGCAGCGAAGGACGCTTGTTCTTCGCGTCCGCCGAGCCCGCACCGCGGGCATCAAGCGGTTTTGCGCGATATGCGCAAAACCGCAAGGTCAAGGCCGAAGGCCTTGACCGGGGAGGCAGCCGATGGACCTGTGGTACTCGAGAAGCGAAAGCCCGAGCACGAGGTGGTGCGTTCGCGTAACGCGCCCGCTTTTTTCCAGCGAGGGCAAGGAGGGCCGCGTCGACGTTCTCGAAACCGAAGATTTCGGTCGAGCGCTCGCGATAGACGGCTGTCTGGCGCTTACCGAGGGCGAGGGATTCGCGCAGCGCGAGATGCTGGTCCATGCGCCGCTAAACGTTCACCCGAACGTCAGGGCCGCACTCGTCGTCGGCGCCCGAGATTGCGGGACGGCGACGGAGCTCCTTCGCTACCCCCAGATCGAGCGTATAGTCCTTGTCGAGGACGATCCCGTCATCCTGGATGCGCAGCGTCGTTTTTTCCCGGAGTCGGCGTCCGCGCTGTCCGATCCGAGAATGCGCGTAGCCCAAGAGGACGCGGAATCCTTCGCGCGGGAATCCAGGGACCGCTTCGACCTGGCGATAATCCAGCCGCGCGAAAACCCCGGAGAAGGAGGCCTCGGACAGAGCTTTTATTGCGATTGCTTCAGACTACTGTCCGGCGACGGCATCCTCGTCGCACCCGCGGGCAGCGCCTATTACGCGGCTCGCCGCCGCGAGCTCGTGAGCGCGGTGGGCAAGCTAAAGCGTTTGTTCCCCGTGTACAGATTCTACCGGGTCGATTCGCCGGCCGCCGAGGGTGGATCGAGGCTCCTCAGCTTCGCCTCCAAGAAATACGAACCCGTCAAGGACTACGACGCCGAGCGTTGGGCGAAACGGGATATCGCGACGCGCTACTACGACGCGGAGGTGCACAGAGCGGCCTTCGCCCTCCCCCGCTATATCGCAGAAATTCTCGAAGGCTGTTGAAGGCTAGGGATCGGAATCGAGAAGGCTGTCGAGCCTCTTCTGGACGACATCTCGCCATTCTTTCGTGCCGCCCGCGATCTGCGCGGGGCTCAGGGCGGGCAGTTTCGCGCGGAAATCGACGAGCCGAGCCCTGAGCTCGAGCGTGAGGGGACTCGGCAATTGGGCAATAAGATGATCCATCGACGCGAGTCCCGCATAGACGAGATAATCGTCCTCGCAGTCGAGGAGGGCCCTGAATGCGGGGATCATCGACGGCTCCGGATGATGGATGAGGGCGCCAGCCAGCCAGGATTTCGGGTAGAAGTCGAGATCCTTCAACAAGGCGGCCACGCTCGCCAGAAGCGAGGAAATCGGAAAATGATCGATTGCCTCACCGACCATCGCGCAATCGACGGCTGCCGCCGCGCCAAGTTCCCTGTTTAAGTATGCCTCCCAGGCTTTCTTTTCGGCAGGCGAGGTTTCCGTTCCCGCGTCGCTCAGCAGGAAGAGCGCGGAGAACCAGACTGAAACGTCGGCCTTGCCCTTGAGGCTCGACGCCCCATTCCAACGATCGAGGTAGAATTGCCGCGCGAGGCCCGGCTCGAGGGGGAGGAGGGCCCAATACGCGGCAGACGATGTTCGCGTCCAGGGCGAGGCGGTCCAAACGGGCAGTCCTTTCCGAACGATGGGAAGGAGGCTCCGCAAACCGTCGGGGTCGGCAATGCGTCCGAGGGCGACGACGCAGTGATAATTGAGGTCGGATTCGCGGGATGGATCGATGTTTTTCAGGAGTGCGTCGACGGCGAATTTCACCCGCATCTGGCCGAGGCTCATCGCGGCATAGACGCGTGCGACCCTATCGGTATCGGTCCCCGAGGGCGGGATGAGGAGGAACTTCACGAAGACCTGCGCGGTCCTGATGTCGCCAATCTTCCCGAGGGACTTCGCGCAGGCCCGCCTGACGTCCTCATCCTCGCCGGAATCCAGAAGCGTCGCGCCGAGGGGATCGATGGCGCGAGAATCGCGGAGCTCGCCGAGAGCGTCGATCGCGGCGAGGCGTTGGCCCTTTTCCTGATCGCGAAGGCGGGCCAGAAGGTCGACGCAGTCGGAGTCGGCGGCGGAAGGCGGGGCGAGACCGAAAAGGACGAGCGCTATGGCCGTAAGTACAGCGTAGTTCCTATTATTCATCGCTCCCCGCCATACCGCGCCATGGGATGCGCTTCGCCGGCAGCATTATCAGCCCAGGAGGGAGTCCAAGTCTATCTCGGCGGCTGCACAGGGCATCGCGATGCTCCAAGCCTCGAGGACGCGGGGGTGCACCTCGCCGAAGATGCCGATGGGGTCGCCCTTGTAGATGACCCTGGCCTGCCTGCCCGGAATAAAGCGCAGATCCTCGGTCTCGGCGATGGAATACTCCTTGCCGAGGAAAAACATCAGGGTCGCAACCTGGCTCGCCGCCTCGTTGTAGTCGGCCGTGCCGTGGGCGAGGAGAAAGGCGATTTTCTGCCGCGTCGAGACGCCGTAGTTCTCGAGCGGATTGCGGAAGGCGACCTTGCCCGCCTCGAAGATGCGGTGCGGATAGGGCGCTCGGCTCGATACGGACTCCGAGCCGAGAAGGTTGGGAAGGATCGAAGGGCGAAGGTACTCGAAACTCTCGGACATGGGGTTGGAGATGCGGACGACCTCCGGCGAGCCCCCGGGCTCGCCGGTGCCCATTCTCTCGACGAGGTCCTTGCCGCTCCCGAGATAGGCGTAGATCATCTCCTGCCCGCCCAGGCCCGCGAGGATACCCTTGGCCTTGCGCGAGAGCAGCTCGACGGGAGACAGGCGGCCGATCGTGAAGTCGCGCGGGCGCTCGGGCTCGAAGAAGGCCATCCCCTTGCCCATCATCACGTCCTCGACGATGTCGACGGCATGGAGAAAGTCGTTGCGGTACTCGGGCGGGAAGACGGTGACGTATTGCCCGTGGCTCTCGGTGGCCGAGCCCATGCGCTCGACGGCCTCGCGCGTCGCCTGGACGCTGAATGGCATTCCGAGGAGCTTCGCAACCTTGGCCGCCTCTACGCTTACGGGAACCTGGAAGTAGTAGGGGAAGGTGACCTCGCGGCCGAAGGCGGTATCGTAGGGGTACTCGACCTTGACGGGCTCGACGCGATAGCCGGAATCGGCGAAGTCGCAGGCCACTATCGACGCCGAGAGCGCAACGGAGACGAGGTCGGTGCCGGTGAGCTCGACGAAGAGCTCGGTGTCGCCCACTTGAACCGCGCCGAGGTCGTTCGAGTTGATGATGGGCGGATAGGAG
Source organism: Rectinemataceae bacterium (assembly GCA_049513895.1). GTDB lineage: Bacteria > Spirochaetota > Spirochaetia > Treponematales > Rectinemataceae > UBA1306. The sequence continues at coordinate 5,481 of JBEKVO010000080.1, forward strand.
AGGACCGCGCCCTTCGCGTCGGTGAGGAGGGGATGGAGCTTGTGGGGCTCGTTGATGAAGCCGTATTCCCTGCCCTTGGGGTGCTCGCGCAGTATCTCGGTGAGAGTCATGGGCCTGGTCCCCTGAAGGGGCACGAAGCGCACGGAATCGGGGGCGACCGCCTTGTAATGAACCGGCCACTCGATGATGGCCGTACGGTAGATGCCCATTGAGACCGAGCGGCGCTTGCGGCCGAAATTCCAGCAGAGCTTTTCCTGAGTCTGGATTATATCCTTGAGCACCGCGTCGGTGATGGCCTTTCCCGAGACGAAAAAGCCCGCAAGGAAGGGCCGTGCTTCCTTTACCGTCGACTCGACGATTACCTTGCGCGTGGACGGGGCGGCCTTGCCTTCACGCGAGAAGAAGGGATATTCGGGCCTGATGCCCGTCTCGCGGATCCTGAGGGCCCGCGCGAGGCCCGCGGTGGACCAAAGGTCGGGTCGGTTGGTGTCGTTGAGCTCGATTTTAATGACGCGCTGCTCGGGGTCATCGCCTGCGGTGACCCATTCGTCGAGCTCAGCCTTGGCGCCGGTGAGCTTCTCCTCCAGTTCGGCGGCGCCGCAGCGGCGCCCGAGGAGGGAAAAGAAGAGACTCTCGTTGACTTCTATTTTGGGCATATCGGTATTTCCTCTCAAATATTCTTGGCGCGGCGAAGCCGCACGCTCTCGATGTCGGGGCTGAAAAGCTCGCGCAGGTCGTTGAGGCCGAGGGCCATGAGGGCCATCCGGTCTATTCCGATGCCCCAGGCGAGAACGGGCACCTTGATGCCGAGGGGCTCGGTGACCTCGGGCCTGAAAATGCCCGATCCGCCGAGCTCGAACCAACCGAGGACCGGGTGCTTGATATGCACCTCGACCGATGGCTCGGTGAAAGGGAAGTAGCCGGGCACGTACTTCACTTCCTTCGCGCCCGCCACCTCGACGGCGAACATCTCGAGGAAGCCGAGGAGGGTGCGCAGGTTGACTTCCTCGCCGAGAACGATTCCCTCGGTCTGGTAGAAATCCGAGAGGTGGGTCGCGTCGACCTTGTCGTAGCGGAAACAGCGCGCGATGCCGAAATACTTCCCCGGGACCTTGGCCTTAGGCAGCTGCCGCGCCGAGAGCACGGTGCCCTGGCTGCGCAGGATGAGGCGCTTCGTGAACTCGCGGTCGAAGGAGTAGTTCCAGCCGCGGCTGCCGCTCGTTCCCCCGTCCTCGTGGGTGGCGGCCACCGCCGATAGGTAGGGCTCCTCGATCGACTTGGCCTTGGTCGGCTCGGCGATGTGGTACACGTCGTGGATGTCGCGGGCCGAGTGGAACTGCGGCATGAAGAGGGCGTCGGAGTTCCAGAACTCGGTCTCGACGAGGCCGCCGTCGAACTCCTCGAAACCGAGCGAGACGAGCTTGTCCTTTACGCTCTCGAGGAACTCGACGTAGGCGTTGCGCCTTCCCGGCATGAGCCTCGCCGCGGGAGCGTTTATGTTGTAGGGGCGGAAGGAGGATTCCTTCCAGCTTCCCTTCTCGAGGATTTCCGTCGTTACGGCGCCCAACTCGTCGCCGGTGACGCCCTGGGACTTGAGCTCGGAGGCGACCTCTGCGGCGTCCGGCGAGAGACGATACCAGACGCGCTCGCGCTCGGCTGCGCGGAAGGCCGCGTCGCCCGCCCCGCGTTTGCGGGCTATGCCGCCCATCGCGGCCTTCTCAGGCAGGGAGAGGGTTCCTTCCTCAAGGATGCCATCGTCGGAGGACGCGGCCTTCGCGATCAAGTCGCGTGCCAGGACCATGCGGGGCTTGAGGCCCGAGGCATGGGCCGCGGCGAACCAGAGCTCGTTCACCACGGCGCGCTTGTCGCCGTCCATCGAAAGCGCCCCCTCTTTCGAAAGGATGCCGAATGCCGAACCCACGTCCTTTTGTTCGAGGCCGAGGGCCTGAGCTATTTCGGGAAGGCGGGCACTTCCCTTCTCCGATAGAAAACGTAGGATGCGCTCCTCGGGAGTACCTTTCTCGGCGAATTCACGTCCGAGGGGAGTGAGTTCGTAGACGATCCGCGCCTCGCGCCCGTCCTCCATGGCGAGCCCCTTGGCCGAGAGCCAGGAGAAAGCCTGATTGGAATGGCCTTCCTTATAGCCGAGCTCAGCCTCAAGTCGGCCCGAGTCGAGACGGTCGCCCGAGCCGTAGCGGAGAAGGACCTTCACTTCCAGGGGATGAAGGCTCTTCACAAGGGAACGTGCGTCCATTCGGTGCTCCTTGGTCCGGTCATTGTGGCGAAAAAGGCCAAGGTCGTCAATTAACGCGACCGTGGATGCGGCCGGGGATCATCCACCGGATATTTATGCGTCCTTCCCTGCATGACGATACCGCGAGCGGAGCGGCGGCGCGGAGCGACAACGAGTTTCCTCCTCTCTCGATTCGTTTATTGCACAACGAACCGGGCATGGGGCCTATACTTTAACCTGCCGCCCGCGTCCCGCGGGGGCCAAGGAGGATTCATGTCTTCTCCGGACTACGTCAGACACGAAGGACTTAAAAAATGGGTCGAGGAAATCGCGGCGCTCTGCAGACCGGACGGAGTGCGATGGTGCGACGGATCGGAGAAAGAGAACGAGGATATCTGCCGCGGCCTCGTCGAATCGGGCACCTTCGTGCGGCTCAACCCGGAGAAACGGCCTAACAGTTTTCTCGCGCGCTCCGATCCCCGCGACGTGGCGCGCGTGGAGGACCGCACCTTCATCTGCTGCCGCCGAAAGGTGGAGGCGGGTCCGACCAACAACTGGATGGAACCCAAGGAGATGAAGGCCATATTGAGCGGCCTGTTCGGCGGATGCATGCGCGGGCGCACGATGTACGTGGTCCCCTTCAGCATGGGCCCTCTCGGCTCGCCGTTCTCCCACATCGGCGTCGAGCTTACGGACTCGGCCTACGTGGTCGCCAATATGCGCATCATGACGCGCATGGGTCGAGCCGCCATCGAGCAGCTCGGAGGCGAGGGCGAATTCGTGCCCTGCGTGCACTCCGTCGGCGCGCCGCTCGGGGAGGGACAGACAGACGTCCCCTGGCCCTGCGATCCGGAGCGCAGGTATATCGTCCACTTCCCCGAAGAAAGGTCCATCTGGTCCTACGGCTCGGGCTACGGGGGAAACGCCCTCCTAGGGAAGAAATGCTTCGCCCTGCGCATCGCGTCGGTCATCGCACGGGAGCAGAGCTGGCTCGCGGAGCACATGCTCATCCTCGGCGTCGAGTCCCCCGAAGGCGAGAAGACCTACGTAGCCGCGGCCTTCCCCAGCGCCTGCGGCAAGACGAATTTCGCGATGATGATCCCTCCGACGGGCTTCGAAGGCTGGAAGGTAACCACGGTCGGCGACGATATCGCGTGGATCAAGCCCGGCGAGAACGGCCAGGTCTTCGCGGTAAATCCCGAAGCGGGATTCTTCGGCGTAGCGCCGGGAACTTCCGCCAAGTCCAATCCCAACGCGATGGCGACCATCGGCGCTAACGCGATCTTCACGAACGTAGGCTTAAGCCCCGACGGCGACGTCTGGTGGGAGGGCATGACGGAAAACCCTCCGGAGGGGCTCATCGATTGGCGAGGCAAGCCATGGAGGCCCGGCACGGGGAGCCCCGCGGCCCATCCGAACGCGCGCTTCACCGCCCCCGCGCGGCAGTGTCCGTGCATCGATCCCGAGTGGGAGAATCCGCGCGGCGTCCCGATCAAGGCCTTCGTATTCGGCGGCCGGAGGAGCGCGGTCTATCCCCTCGTTTACCAGTCCTTCAACTGGATCTACGGCGTCTACCTCGCCGCGACACTCGGCTCGGAAACGACGGCCGCCTCCACAAACGCGGTCGGGCAGGTGCGGCGCGATCCCTTCGCAATGCTCCCTTTCTGCGGCTATCACATGGCTGCCTACTTCAACAATTGGCTTCGATTCGGCCGAATAATCAACAACCCTCCGCGAATTTTCGGAGTCAATTGGTTTCGGAAGGGCAGGGATGGGAAATATCTTTGGCCGGGTTTCGGAGAGAATATCCGCGTGCTCAAGTGGATCGTCGAACGCGCGAACAACCACGGCAAGGCCATCGAGAGTCCCCTCGGCTGGATGCCCCGCTACGACGACATCTGCTGGAAGGGGATGGAGGGCTTTACGAAGGAAGAGTTCGGCGAGCTCATGGCAGTCGACCGCGATCAGTGGGTGGCCGAGATTCTCTCGCACGAAGAGTTGTTCATGAAACTCTACGATCGCCTGCCCAAGGAGCTCATCTTCATCCGCGAACTGGCCCTTTCGAGCCTCTGGCGCTCTCCCGAGCACTGGGAGTTCGGCAGAACCAATCTGGATGCGGCGGAGGACTGATCGGAATACCCAGCTTAGGCGGCGCGTCAAAACAAGTTGACCGTGATGCTAATTAATTATACTATGATGTATGCCGGATTCGGGACTGATCGAAGGTATTACTTCGAAGTATATTGCTCTTGCGCCTCTCATGGA
>JBEKVO010000081.1:0-9003 GCA_049513895.1 Rectinemataceae bacterium
CTGCATCGAACATTTCGGACCTGATAAAATGCCGTGGGAACAGCTCCTGCCGACACCGGCAATACGTACGCTCGCGGAATCGCTGGGCATACCCTACAACATGGCTTTATAGATCGCTTACTCTTTAGGAGGCTTTCATGACCTTCCTGGGGATTGATTTGCACACCAATTGCTTTTCATGCTGTTATCTTAAGGATGATGGGTCCAAGCATGCCGACACCTTCAGGCTTGATGAGGAGGGGCTTGCAAGATTCTACGCTACGCTCGATAAAACTACCTATGTCCTAATTGAAGCCACCGTTAATACGTGCTGACTATGTGGGATCAAAGACATACTTCTCCGAATCCTCGGCCTATGGCGCATTAGCCACTGGTGAGTGGTTGGTGATTCGCTCAGATTGATTAAACATCGATTCCCCACATGAGGAGGATAGGCCTCGCCGACGCGAAGCCTATCCGTACCGCCGTGGCAGGAACTAGTGTTCCGTCTATTTCGGAACGCCTAATAGTCATTGTCGAGCGAACCACCACCAAGGCCTAGAAACACTATGAATCCATTGATTTCTCTTGGAGCCGTATAGGCAATTTGAAAAGTGACACTAGTGCACTTCCCTCACGTTGATCTTCTTGCCGTCCTGGATCGTGCACAGGTAATTCGGCTTGTTGGTCGGGATTCCGTCACTCATGTCCCAGTCGTACATGAGGCCCTTGAAGCCCTTCACGTTCGCGATGTAGTCGGCGATCATCTTTCGTTCGGCTTGCAGCTTCTTAGGATCGCCGGTAATCGCGGTGTTCTCGATGGCTTCCTTGATCATGTAGACGGCGTCATAGTAATTCGGAAGGAGGCTCGGCGGCGAGCTCCCATTATGGGATTTCAGGTAGGCCTCTTTCACAGAGTTCCATCGGGGGTTGTCGGTGTTGGGGTTAATATAATTGTAGATTGTCACTCCATTGATTTCATTACCGACGGTCGTGTAAAGCTCGGGGACGTCGGCGCTGGAGAACACGAGGATCTGACTTATCTTGGTCCAGCCCCGGTTCTTGAGCTCCTGGATGATCTTCGCGGCCTTGTCGCCGTGGACGACGAGCACGATGCCGTCAGGCTTCTCGGCGAGGGCCTTGACCACGAGGGGTCCGAAGGTTACTGCGTCAGCGGGTACCTCGACGTTGGGTAGCATCGTGATCCCAAGACCGCTCAAACCCTTCGAATGAGCGGCTGCCATTCCGGGAAACGGTCCATAGTCTTCAAGGAACTGAACGACTTTTTTCATGGCCGGGTATTGCTTACCCCATGCCGCGGCGATTCCGCCGATCCGCCTCTCGGTCGGCTGGAACCAGGAGACCGTCCACGGAAAAAACTTCATCGCGTACTCGTAGGAAGTGGTCGCCGTTATGGAGACCATCCCGTTCTCGACCGCGATGGGCATCGCCGCGAGGATGACGGGTTCGGGAACCGGTCCGAGCGCGACGAGCGTGTCGCTCACCAGGCGCGACATCTCCAGCGCGCCCTTCTGGGGGTCGGAGCCGGTGTCGACGGCGACGATCTTCACCGGCTTTCCTTTGATCCCGCCCGCTGCGTTGATCTCGCTCGCTGCGCGATCGGCAGCCCACTGGTAGAATTCGCCAAAGCTCGCACTCTGGCCAGTGAGGCAGTCGAGTAAGGGAATCGTCCATTCCTTCGCAACCACCTGGTCTTGCGCGAACCCGAGACTCGTGACCAGGAACGTGGTCACGAGCATCAATCCTAGTACTCTCTTCATACGTCCTCCTTCAATAATCTATCGACCTGACAGTCGACATGAGCGCAAAATCGAACCGGCTACGCCGGATTCCGTTGGTCCTTAACTGACAAGATTTCCATTCTTTCGACGACCCGAAAGGAACGATTCGAGGCTATACACGAATCTTCGGGTAATGAAGCCTTCCGGCTTGAGGACGAGAACCATGATAAGAAGCGCGCCGTAGATGACGATCCTCCAGGATTGGATAAATGAAGGGAAAAGAAGCGGCACGCCATAGAGAATCGGCGCGACTATGAGGGATCCCCATTGCGTGGCGTAGCCGCCTACGAAAATCACCGTCATAGCGATCCCGACTAGCGAGAAGTCGAAGAAGCTAACGAAAAGACTCTTATAAATAAAGCCATAGAGCACGCCAATTCCGCCCGCGATCGTACAGCTGAAAGTCTGCAAGAGCATGCCAAGTTTTTTGATATCTACGCCGAGGGAGGCAGCGAGGTCCTTGTCCACGAAAACCGCGGAGGCCGCCCTTCCCAACCGTGAATGGTCGAAGCGGTAAATGAGGAAGCCGATGACGACGATGAGACCATAAAGGATAGAGAGCATGATCCAACGATGCGCGACAGGATTGCCACCGATATTGGGCAGTCCGAACATGCCCAAGGCCCCACCCACCACTTTCAGGTTCTCTATGACGGTGCGGGCGATGAATATGAACGTGAACCCGACGATGACGACGGAGAAGGTGGGCGCGTCACCGATAAAAAGGCTGACGACGTATCCGATGATTCCCCCGAGCACGAAACCAGTCAGGAGCGCTAGTCCGAATGGCACATGGAGGTTCATGACGAGATAGGTCGCGGTGTAGCCCGAGATAGCCATATTGGCCACCGTGATGAAGTGGAGGTGCGCTACCCTGTATGGAAGGTACATGGACCAACTGAGGAGGATATTGACCGCGGCGATGATCATAAAATAATACAGCTGAAGAGGCACAGATTTCCTCCCTATACCTTCGTGCCGAAGAGACCCTTCGGCTTCGCGAGAATCACGACGAGCATGATTACGAACGCGATCGCGTTCGACCACGATCCTGAAATATAGCCCTGGACGAGGGCTTCCAGGATACCAAGCAGGAGACCTACGACGAGGCCCCCGGCCAGGTTCCCGAAACCAGCGATGATCGACACCGCGATGACCTTAAAGGCGACTTGTTCACCGAGTCCCGGCGAAGCGGACCCAAGAAGCATCGCAAACAGGACGGCGATAATGCCGCCGAGGATTCCGGAAAGAGCGTAGCTATAAAGCCCCGTCCTAAGAATGGGGATGCCGACCAGCTTCGCGCCACTGGGGTCCTCGGCGATCGCCCTGAATGCACGGCCAGGCCTCGTTCGATATAACAGGATGAAGAAGGCAGTCACGGCGACGATCCCCACGCTGAGGGACCATACCTGACCCCTCAGAACGCTGATGAGGCCAACGCGGATCAGGGGCACCGAGCTCGCCAAAGACTCGGGGAAGGCGATCGGCAGTCCTTCGTTGAATGAATGGGAAAGGACGTCCGTGATGATCAGGCCCATGCCCATGGAAAGAACCATCGTACTGTTGATGTCCACGTCCCCGCGCTTCTGCATCACCTTCTGGAATAGGGGAGCGGAAACGAGGTTCAGCGCGATGGATGAAGCGACGCCGCAGAGCAGGCCGAGGAAAATGTTGCCCCCCGTCGCTTTCAGGACGACCCAGATGATGTACATCGAGAAGACGACCACCTGGGGATAGGAGAAGTGGATGATCATGGCCACGAGGAGAAGCAGGTTGAATCCCGTTACAAGCAGAACGTAAATGCTTCCGAGAGAGAGGCCGTTGATGACTTGGGCGATGAAGATCTGCATTTCCTATGCTCCTAGATACGCTTCGCGGACGCCCGGGTCGGCGAGCAACTGTTCTGACGTTCCCGCCAGCGTGACAGACCCCGTCTCCAACACGTACCCGCGGTCGGCGCATTTCAGCGCCTTATACGCATTCTGCTCGGAGAGCAGGATCGCATAACCTTCCTTGTTGAGGCGGCTGAGGATCGAGAAGATTTCGTTCACGATTATCGGCGCCAACCCGATCGAGGGCTCATCGACCATGATAAGCTTCGGCGCTGACATAAGCGCCCGGCCTATCGCGAGCATCTGCCTTTCGCCTCCGCTCAGGGTGCGGGCGATCTGGCTTTTGCGCTCCTTGAGTCGCGGGAACCACGTGTAAACGCGGTCGAGGTTCTTCGCTACGTTGCGCATGTTGTTGTGTGCGCCGAGGAGGAGGTTGTCGATCACGTTCATCGACGCGAATACGCCTCGGCCTTCCGGGACGAGGCACAGCCCGGCGCGTACGTTTCGGTCCGCGCTGACTCCCGATATGACGGAGCCATCAAAGGTCACCTTGCCACCGCTCAAGGGATTGATGCCCAGAACGCTCTCCAAAATCGTCGTCTTGCCGGCCCCGTTGGCGCCGATCAAGACGACGATCTCGCCGGGGTAGACCTCGAGATTGACGCCTCGAAGCGCCTGGATGTGGCCATAGGAGACTGTCATCCCCTCGACCGATAGGAGAGACGCTACTTCATTCTGCGCCAAGATACGCCTCCAACACTCGAGGGTTTTTCTGGATTTCCGCGGGTAGCCCTTCGGCGATCTTCTGGCCGAAGTTCAGCACTGTGACGATGTCCGATAGATTCATGAGCATCTTCACGTCGTGGCTCACGACGACCACCGTGATGCCCGAGTCGCGGACGCGCCGGATGATCTCCTCGACCTTGCCGATTTCCTTCGCCCCCATGCCCGAGGCCGGCTCGTCGAGGAGGAGGAGCTTCGGTTCGGCGACGAGCGCCCGAGCGATCTGTACGAGCTGCCGCTCGGTCCATACGAGATCGGCCGCCCAACGCTCCGCGCTACCCTCCAAACCCACGAGCGCGAGGACGCGCTTCGCGCGCTCGCGGATTTCACTTTCCTTGCGCGATTTCACGAAGGGCAATCGAAACACGGCGTCGACCGCGGCCGATCCCACGCCGTCGTTGATGCCCGTCATGACGTTCTCGAGGACCGTCATCCCCGGGACAAGTTTCCCGGCTTGGAAAGTGCGCCGAATCCCATGGGAAGCGATGATATGCTGTTTTTCGTTCGTTATATCGGCGCCATCGAGAATGATCGCGCCTTCATCCGGTTGCAGCAATCCCGTGACGCAATTGAAAAGCGTGGTTTTCCCCGACCCATTCGGACCGATGATGCCGTGAATTCGATTCTTTGCTATCTCCACGTCCACGCGGTCGAGGGCCTTGATGGCGCCAAAGGATTTGCTCAGACCCGAGACACTCAGCATGTAGTCTCCTTATAATCTCCCAACCATGGAGAGTGACCAACTATCTGTCAACGTTTTTCCGGGACGTGCGCGGATTCGGACAGGAACCTCGCGGCGGTAAGAACGTAGACCCTCGCGCATTCGGCCATCTCCTCGATATCGACGTACTCGTCCGCTTGATGCGGCATATGCCTCGGCCCGGGGCCGTTCACGAGACAGGGAATTCCCTTCCAGGCGCTGAGGAAGGTCCCGTCCGTCGCGCCGGGGACGCCGTTCCATATGGGTTCCCGCCCCGTCACGTCGCTGAACGCCTCCGCCGAGATGCGCGCGATGGGCTCGTCCCGTTCGATTCCGACCACGGGCTTGTCCGCAATAAAGTCGATCTCCGCCTTGAACAGGGGATCCTCTTCGACGAGCTCGGCGAGAATGCCGCGAAGCCTTTCGCGTATCGTGTCGTGGTCCTGGGCGAGCGTGGTCCTGATATCAACGTAGCCGATCGCTTCCCCGGGCATCACGTTCAATTGGGCGGGGCTTCCCGGGGGCGGCGATTGGATGACCGTAAACGTCACCGAAGGGAGACCGATCAGGGGGTCTTCGCCGCATCGGTCCTTCTCCTCCTTCTCGAAGCGTTCGAACGCGAGGATGACGTGGGCGAGACGCGTATTTGGATTGACGCCGGCAAGCGGCTGCGCCCCGTGCGCCATCTTTCCATGGACGCGCACGACGGCCCGAAGCGCCCCCTTCATCGTTATGCAGAGTTGGTTCTCCTCGGGCTCGGGCACGAGGCAGGCGGTCACGTCGTCGGCGTGCCCGGCCCTAATGAAGTGCTGGATCCCGATCATCATCCCCTCCTCGTCGCATACGAGGCCGAGGCGCATTTTCCCTATCCACGGCAGGCCCGACCTAAGGATCGCCTTCGCCGTAACGAGGGCCACCGCGAGGCCCGCCTTCATGTCACAGGAACCGCGGCCGTAGATCCGCCCGTTGGCGATCTCTCCCCCGAAGGGATCATGAGTCCAGTGCCCCCTGTCGCCTTCGCTCACCACGTCGGTATGCCCTTCGAGCATGAGACAGGGGCCCTTGCGGCCCGAATCCAAAGTCGCGATCACGTTTTCCCGTCCCGCCGCGACGCTCTCGACGAGCGGCTCGACGCCCAGCTCACGTCGTATCCAGTCCGCCACGTAGCGGACGGCCTCTCGCTCGGTGCCATCAGTTTCGGGCCTTATGACCGAGTCGATGCGCACGAGATCTTGCGTTATGCGAACGAGCTCTTCGCGGTCCACCGCCGAGACGAGGGTCTTTTCTTCTGGCTTCATCATTTCCGTCGAGCCTCTTCGTAGAGCATCACATTGTGACCGGCGAGGGAGAACCTCCCGCCGAAAAGGGAATCTATCGCACCGGAACCAATAATCGAGATTTTCATGTTCGTTGGGTTAGAGCGTAGCCAGAGCTTCGTCCAGTGCGCGTACCGCCCCTGAGAGCTCCTCGGGGCTGATCACAAGGGACGGCTGCCAGCGTAGCACGTTGCCCCACGTTCCACCGACGCCGATGAGGAAACCCTTGTCCCGCATCTTCGCCCGGACCTTGCCTGCCTCCTCGGCGGCCGGCGTCTTGTTTCCATCCCGAACCAGCTCGATCCCGATCATGAGGCCTTTGCCGCGAACGTCGCCTATCATCGGCCGTTTCTTCGCTAGGTCGGCGAGCTCGCCCATGTGCTTCGCGCCTTTTTCGGAGGCTTTTGGCGGCAGTTTCTCCCGCTGGAAAAACGCGATGTTCGCGAGTGAAGACGCGCACGAAACGGGGTTGCCGCCGAAGGTCGACAAGTGATCCCCGGGCCTGAACGCGTTTTCCATTGGCGGCGGCCGTCGCGTAGATATGTCGCCCGACCGACGTCGAACCCTCGAAGCAAACGCCTTTGACATCTGGATGGGTCAACAGTATCTCGGCCTCGGTTCTCGAGCACGTGACGAGATTGAGGACCCCTGGGGGGAGTCCTGCCTCCGCCCAGAGCTCGATTATTCGCATTGAGCTCTGCGGAACGAAGCTGGCTGCCTTGAGGACCATCGTGTTGCCGGTGGCTATGCAAAGTGGGGCCATCCATCCCATGGGGATCATGGCAGGGAAATTCCAAGGCGCGATTCCCGCGGAAACGCCTACCGTCTCAATATACTGCGGCGTGTCGTAGCCGGAGGTGACGTTCATCATCGCCGGCCCCTTCATGAGATGGGGAATTCCACAGGCGAATTCCGTCACCTCGGTGACTTTGAGAACATCGCCCATCGCCTCGTTCCATACTTTCCCGTTCTCGGCGGCCACGAGCCGAGTCAATTCCTCGAGGTGCGTGTCCATGAGGGATTTCATTCGAAAGAGTATCTGGACCCTCATGTTCGGCGGCGTATTCGCCCAGGCGGGGAAAGCCGCGCTCGCGGCGGAGATTGCCTCTTGCATTTCAGCCGATGTGCACTGAGGCGCGAGTGCAATCACTTCGCCAGTCGATGGATCAAAACACTCCATGTATTTGTTTGTTCTAGACTCGTTCCAGCGATTATTAGTCCAGTACTTGAGCCTCTTTGGCGTCCCTATCATTGACTTCTCCTTGAAGCATAATGTCTGATGTTTAACGTTTAATGTTTGAATAATATCATGCGAATTTCCAGTCGTCAAGTTTTTTAAATGCGCAAGTTTGTAAGAATACCCTGCAAGGATTTAACCCCACATTTCCCATTGAAATGGTAAAAAGCTAAGCGGAGCATAGTATAATTCTTTATCATAGAAAGAGTAGCGCGATTTTAAAGCCATAGAAACCGGAGAGTCCAATGGGTGAAGGGCGAAAACATGGTTTGCGAGTCGAATTTGACGGCAGGTTGCGCCTTGAGTTCCACGGCGTAACGATCAACGAGATGCAGGTCTGCTCGCCTATCGGGAACTCGATAATGCGGTGGGACTCACGGAGATCGCTGAAGCATGCCCCCATGATGGCAGGAAGGCAAGAACACCCGCCACAGCCTTGGGTCACTATTGCGACAATCGGTATTCAGTCGACTTGCCGGATACGAAGACACGAACGATGCCTAGAGGCTCTCCATGATCCAGCTATGCGGCATTGTTGCATGGATGCCGCCAGGGACCTGGATGGCCAGGTGGAGTAGTAGTTCAGAATACGTCATGCTGAGTCATGCCGAATATACACAACGACAAACGCAGCCACCATATTCCCAAGATGAAGTTCAGGGTGCGAAACTGGAAAGAGTACGACACGGGCTTCGAGAACGAGGGAGCCTGACAAGGTGGGTCACGGATGATGCCGTTGCAAACTGGCAGGAGACGCCTCGGCTCATCCCAGTGTTTGATGTAAGCTGAAATTCCCAGAAAACACCACGAGGTGTTCCCTGATTTCGCCACAGGAAATTCCCGGAAAAAATCAGGGGCAGTTGAGACACTGCTCCCAAAGAATCCAGAATCCTCTGTCGAAGGACCAACCACGACAGAGAGGAGGCTTACGAGAGGTGCTCAACATGCCCCTGATCTACATTATCAAAGAGATGGCCCGTGACGGGCAATCGGTCGCGGGAATCGCCAGGGAACTGGCCGTCGATGAGAAGACGGTCCGGAAATACCTGAACCTGGAGGACTTTTCGCCAAGCCCGCCTGGGGGGATCGTACGGCCATCAAAGCTCGATCCACACACGACGGCGAGGACCATGGCGAGGCTTGGAGGCTGTGGAATACGCGACCCCCGAATGGGTCGTCTGGTTCAATAACAGACGGTTGCTGGAACCGATCAGCAATGTCCCCCCGGGCGGAGTTACTACCTAGTCAAGAATATAGGCTACACTTTTTGCTTCGAAGAATGACCGCACGAGTTTGGGATTTGCTTTGATCTCGATAAGATCAGCTTGGACTCGTTCACACAAAGCTTCATTCT
>JBEKVO010000082.1:0-8948 GCA_049513895.1 Rectinemataceae bacterium
CCACGGTACCGAAAATTGAGCCCTGCAGGTGCCCGGTGTTCTTCCTGAACATACGAGTTTCTACCATGAATCCCACGATTTGGGAATTCAGACAACAGGCTACCTTTTTAGAGGAGACTCATCTTTCGTAAGAACAAAAATATAGCCACATTCTAATAAATGGCATAAAGATCGAATCAAGATAGTGAAACTTTGATGTTTCATGTTTTCAATGATAAAACGCATTTCTATAATGTTTATAGCCTTTTGATTTTTATCCTGTTCTTCTTGAATAACATAAATGTCTATATTATAATAAATTATATGAATTGGTTTTATAGCGCAATGTTCTCCTCCGGCTATGAACTAAAAAAAATCTTTGCGAACGCCCTCTCCTTCCACTGGTCGGGCAATAACAACCAGATATATGGAAGCCTCCTGGAACTCCATCACTCGGGCTCGGTGAGCATCGAGGTGCTTCAGCAGGAAAAATACCCGGCGAAAAAGCTCTATACGATCACGGACCAAGGTCGAGCCGAGCTTCGCGCATGGCTCCTGACGGAGCCCGAACTGCCCATCCTGCGAAGCCTCGCGCAGGTCCAGCTCGCTTGGGCCGAGAGTCTGTCGGGGGACGAGCTGGACGGGCTGCTCGAGTCCTACGAACGGCAGCTCGCGGGCCAGGCGATAATGTGCCGCGAGACGATTCGGCGAGCGAGTCTGGCTCCGGAGCCGTTCAGGCCGGGGCGCAACGCTCGTGAAAAACTCATCTGGGACAGTATCGACGAGAATCGCGCGGCCTTTTACGAGCGCGAGTTGGCCTGGACAAAGGAGCTCCGTGCGAAGTTGAGGGAGATGGCATGAAGGCGATGCGGGCCATGCCCTCATCGGACTCGGGGAGAAGATAGCGGATTTCCTCGCGGGGAGGTGATCGGTACATAGTGAATTTAGTATATTCATCTGACGCGCGAAGCGTCGGCGAAGGAGAAGATATCTTGAAGATCCAAGGTAAGGCAGAATTGACGAATCTGTTCGCGGAGCAGGGCGCGAACCGGTGGAAGATCGCCGCGACGGGCGTGCGGCAGCGCGTCGCGAAACTCCGAGGCCTGCGCGCGGCGATCATCGAGCGGCAGGACGAGCTGTACGCGGCCCTGTGGAAAGACTTCCGCAAGTCCCCCACCGAGGCCTGGCTGACGGAAGTGTTCCCCTCGATCGAGGAGATAGACTATACGGTTCGGCACCTGCGATCCTGGATGAAGGACAAGAGCGTGCCGGGAGCCTTCATCCTGCCCCTCGCGAAAAGCAGCCTACACAGCGAGCCCAAGGGCCGGGTCCTCGTCATGTCGCCCTGGAACTACCCCTTTCAGCTCACGATCGCTCCCCTGGTATCGGCCGTCGCGGCGGGCAACGTCGTCATCGCCAAGCCCTCGAACAAGACGCCCTCGACCGCCGCTTTCATCGCTTCGCTCCTCGACGACCTCTTCCCGCGGAACGAGGTCGCGGTGGTCGAGGGCCCCGGAAGCACGCTGGGAGAGCTGCTGCTGGAGCTGCCCTTCGACCACCTGTTCTTCACGGGCAGTCCCGCGGTCGGGGCGCGCGTGGGAGAAGCCGCCGCGCGAATGCACGCAGGCCTCACCCTGGAACTCGGCGGCAAGTCGCCGGCCATCCTCCTGGCCGGCGCCGACGTCGAGGACGCCGCCCGCAAGATCGCCTGGGGCAAGTGCCTGAACGCTGGCCAGACCTGCATCGCCCCGGACTACCTCTTCTGCCCCCGCGAATCGGTCGCCCTCTTCGCCGCCGCGGCGAAGAGGGCGGTGGAACGCATGTACGGCGCGGACGAGGCCGCCAGGCGCGAGTCGAAGGACTTCCCGCGAATAATCGACTCGGCCGCCTGCGATCGCCTTCGGGGCCTCGTCGAGGACGCCGTCGCCAAGGGCGCAAGGATCGAGTTCGGCGGCAGCTTCGACGGCGACGGGCGATACGCGGCGCCCACCCTGTTCACTGGCGCCCGAGCCGACATGGCCGTCATGGACGACGAGATATTCGGCCCCATCCTTCCCGTCCTCGCCTACGACTCCCTCGAGGAGGCCATAGCCTTCGTCCAGTCGCGGCCCAAGCCCCTCGCGCTCTATATTTTCGGGAAGGACGAATCCGCGATCCGAGGGCTGCTCGGCCGCACGAGCTCCGGATCCGTCTGCGTGAACGACCTCATCGTACAGATCGAGAACCTCCGCGTCCCCTTCGGAGGCGTCGGGATGAGCGGGACGGGCAGCTATCACGGTCATTACGGTTTCAAGGCATTCTCGCACGAGCGCAACTGCATGAGGCAGGGACCGGTCAGCCTCGCGCCGCTCTTCTACCCACCCTACGGCTCGGCGTCACGGACCCTCCTTAAGAGGGCGCTCGAGATAATCAGGAAATCGGGGAAAGCGAGGACGACCGAATGAACGAACCCCGGAGCAGAGCTTCGAGGTATGGACCCGCGTGCGAATCATCTCCCCTCCGTCAGAGCGCCTTTATATAGTCCGGCAGTTCGAGGAGGCTTCGGATGCGCGGCAGGCCCTCGTCGGCGAAGCGGTCGGCCTCGTCAAGGAGGAGGGCGCGGCCGCCTATGTCGACGAAGCCGCGCGCGTATTTGGGCATGTCGTCGACGAAGAGGGCATCCTCCACGGCGACCCCCGAAGCCTCGCAGGCGCGGCGGTAGGCCTCGGAATGGGGCTTGCCGCGCAGGGCGTTGAAGCGGATGTCGAAGACCGCCTCGAAGCGGTCGGCGACGCCGAGCTTGCGCAGGACGCGATCGGCGTGCTCGGAAGGGCTGTTCGTGAGGACCGCCTTGGGCAGCTTCACGGCGTCGAGGGCTCGCGCAAGCTCCGGGTCCTTCTCGAGGCAGTACTCCTCGCCATCGGGGTGCACGGCCGCGAAATAGGCTTCCGTATCGGTAAAGTCATGTTCCGTCATGAGCCACTCGAGGGTGGTGCCATACTTTTTCGCATAATGGCGCCGCAGCTCGAGGGCCCTGTGCACGGAAATACCGAAAAAGTCCGCGACGTAGGCGTTCATCCGTTTGACTATATCGCGGTCCATGCCCAGCGATTCGGAATAGAGGGTATTGTCGAGGTCGAGGAGGACGAGGCGGAGCATGTCGAGGTAATAACACGGGCCTGCCGCCTGGGGCAAGGCGGGGGCGCCGATTGACAGGGCCCGCGGGCAGGCCGGATACTCCTCGGCGTGCCGACGAGGAATCTGGTCTACGAAGCCCTCATCCTGCGCGCGAGGGAGAGCCCCGGGGGTTCCCGGATACTCACCCTGATGACGGCCGAGGCCGGCCTCGTCGACGTCTTCGTGTTTGGCGGACCGAAATCCAGGCTGCGCTCCCTTGCGGCGCCTTATGCCGCGGGCAGGGCCTTCGTCTATCTCGACCCTGTCAAGGACTTCCAAAAGCTTTCCGACTTCGAGGTTAGAGACTCCTTTCCCGCGCTCAGGGACGACCTCGACCGACTCTGGTCGGCGGGCCTCGTGGCCGAGTTCCTAATAAAAACCTCGGGCGGGGGCGGCGACTTCCCGCAAGCCCTCGACCTGGCCCACCAGTGCCTGACCGCCCTCGATTCCCGTCCCGCGGGCACATCCGAGCCGGCATTGTTGCTGTTTCTCTGGCGCTTCGTGGAGCTGCTGGGAATCGGTCCGGACCCGACGAGCTGTTCGCTCTGCGGCGCCGAGCTCCGCCCCTCCCTCGGGGGCGCCTATTCCTTCGCTCTCGAGGGATTTCTCTGCCCCAGTTGCGCCGCCAGGGCCGAACGGATTCTCCCCCTCGGCACGGGCGCCCTGCGCTGGCTCGCCCGCTGCCTCGCCCTGAGCTACGCCGAGGCCCTAAAGCTGGTGATCCTCCCCGAGACCCTCGAGACGCTGAAGGTACTGATCTTCGGCATCGCGCGGAGCACGGCGGAATCCCCACTGGCCTCCCTCGAGCCGGAAACCCTCAGCTCGAAGAGCCGGCCCCGATGAGATGCTTCATTGCCCTCCCCCTCCCGCCCGATGCCCGCGAGGAGCTCGTCCGATGGGCCTCCGCATATCGTCAAAATCTTGGGAAAGGCTTTGCGGCGCCGGACCGGGAATCTCGACCCCGCCTTTCCTGGACCAAAAGCGAAGGCTATCACCTCACCCTCGCTTTCCTAGGCGAGATCGAGGGGAGGGCAGTCGAGATCGCAGCCGCATCCCTGGACGCCGCGGCGGGCGGCGGGGAGATTCCGTTTTCCTTTGCCGGCCTGGGCGTTTTCCCTCGGCGGGGAGCCTGGCGCGTGCTTTTCGCCCGGATCGCGGACGAGGGAAAATCTGCCGCGTTCCATGCCCGAGTCAATCGCAGCCTCGCGGAGCTCGCGGCAAAGGCTGGCTTGCCGCCCCTCAACCCGGAATGGAGGGCCGGACCTCCGGCGTCCGGCCGCGGCTTCGAGCCGCATGTGACCCTGGCGAGGGCGGGAGAGCGGGGAGGTTCCGGAATCCCTCAGACGAAAGCGCCGCCGCTCATTACGGGGGAATGGACGATTAGGCGCTGCTCGCTGTACAAGTCCGAGCTTCGAAGAGGCGGCGCGGTGTATACTGAGCTGCGGGGCGTCGATCTCTCCGGAAAATAAGTCCCCCATTGAAGCGCTCGGCACAGCCCTGCGCGTTCATATGAAGCAGATCCGGCCCTGTAAGCGAATCTGGAGGTACTATGATGCGCGCAGTCGACATCATCATGAAGAAGCGAGACGGAGGGGAGCTCTCCCGCGAGGAGATAGCCTCCCTGATTGACGGTTACGTGGCGGGCTCGGTGCCCGATTATCAGGTTTCGGCCTGGCTCATGGCCGTCTTCTTCAAGGGCATGACGGCGCCGGAGACCGCCGACCTCACCGACGTCATGCTGCGCTCCGGCTCGGTCATGGATCTGTCCGGGATGACCGGCCCCTTCGTCGACAAGCACTCGACCGGAGGCGTCGGCGACAAGGTCTCCCTCATCCTCGCGCCGATGGTCGCCGCCTGCGGCATCAAGGTCCCGATGATGTCCGGCCGCGCCCTCGGCCACACGGGAGGCACCCTCGACAAGCTCGAGTCCATCCCCGGCTACCGCACCGGCCTGTCCGAAGCCGAATTCCGCGCCTTCATCCGGAAGGACGGTTTCGCGATGACGGGTCAGACGGCCGAGATCGTCCCCGCCGACAAGAAGCTCTACGCCCTCCGCGACGTGACCGCATCCGTCGAGTCCATCCCCCTCATCACCGCCTCCATCCTCTCGAAAAAGGTGGCGGAGGGAGCCGAGGCCCTCGTCTTCGACGTCAAGTCGGGGCCGGGTGCCTTCATGAAGACGCCGGAACGAGCCGAGGCCCTCGCTCGGAGCCTCGTGAGCGCGGGAACGGCGATGGGGAAGCGCGTAGTCGGCGTGATAACCGACATGGCCGAGCCCCTCGGCCTGAAGGTGGGCAACTTCTTCGAGATCGAAGAAGCGCTCGACTGCCTCGAGGGCTTCGGTCCCGAGGACCTCATGGCGCTGACCTATCGCCTCGGCGCCTGGATGCTCGTCGCGGGAAGCGTAGCCAAGGATACCGCGGAGGGCGAGCGGCTCTGCCGTAAGGCGATAAAATCGGGGATCGCCAAGGAGCTCTTCCTGGCCAACATCCGCAGCCAGGGCGGCAGGATCGACCGCCTCCTCGAGCTGCGCGGAAAGCTGCGCGCCGCCGCCGCCTACGAAGTGCTCGCTCCGACCTCCGGCTATATCGCGGCCATCGACGCCTACAAGATCGGCCTCGCCGGCATCTACCTCGGCGTCGGGCGCGACAAGACCACCGACCCCGTCTATCCCGACGTCGGCTTCATTTTCGAAAAGAAGAGCGGCGAGGTCGTGATCGCCGGCGAGCTTCTCGCCAGGGTCTACGGCAAGGACGAGGCGGCCCTCGATGCGGCAAAGCCTCTCGTCGCATCGGCCTACGCGATCGCGAGCGCAGCGCCTGCCGCTAGGCCCCTCGTGATAAAGGAAATCAGCGCCCTATGAAATGGAACAAAAAAGAGGTTTCCCCTCTCTCCGTCAAGGAGCTCTCGACGCGTTTCGGGCTCGACCTCCTCACCGCCTCCATCCTCGTGCGCCGCGGCATCACAGACCCGGCAGAGCTCCTCTACTTCCTCGAGGACGATCCCCGCTACCTCCGCAATCCCTTCCTCTTCTCTCAGATGGAAGACGCGGTGGACCGCATATTCCTCGCCGCCGACGAGGGCGAAAAGGTCCTCGTCTTCGGCGACCGCGACACCGACGGGGTCACGAGCACCGTCCTCATGGTCGAGGCCCTCCTCGAGGCGGGGATCGAGGCCTCCTGGCGGGTGCCCCTGGCCCGCGAGGCATACGGCCTCTCGATCGCGGCGGTGGAGGAGTTCGCGGCCGCGGGGGGGACCCTGATCATAACCGTCGACTGCGGCATCTCCAACCGCGCCGAGATCGAGCGCGCCGCGACGCTCGGCGTCGACGTCATCGTGGCCGACCATCACCGCCTCCAGGCGGGCGACCCGCCTCCGGCCCTCGCCGTCATCGACCCCAAGCTGCCGGACTCCGGTTACCCCTTCCGCGACCTCGCCGGCTGCGGGGTCGTCTTCAAGCTCGCCTCCGCGCTCAAGCTCGCGCGAACGGGCATCTATAAACAGCAGATCGCGCTGCTCAACGTGAGGCCCGTCAACGAGGCTTACGCCGTAGAGGCGGTCAGGCTCTCCAACCTCGTCGAGACCGGCCGCATCAGAGAGACGATAGTCCCCGGGATGGTGGACCTCGGGCGCACGCGCCTCGTGCCCTTCCTCCAGGGAAGGCAGATCTTCGTCTGGGACGGCGAGCTCCAGCGCCGCCTCCTCGAGAAGGCCCTGGGCAAGGGGGCCGAGGTCCTCTTCTACGACCTCGCGCCCGACGCTGCCGAGTACATCCCGCAAACGAGGGGCCAGAGCCTCCTCAGGCTCAAGGAGCTCTCGAAGATCGGGCGCTACTCGAGCGAAGGCCTCGAAGAGATAGACGTACTCGAGAACCTCTTCATCTCCTTCGCTCTCAAGAAAGCGGATTGGTTCGGCGAGGACGATCTCGCGCGCCTCCAGCTCGTCGCCCTGGGCACCATCGCCGATATCATGCCCCTGCGCGACGAGAACCGCATCCTCGTGCGCCGCGGCCTGACCGCCATCAACCAGAAGCCCCGGGCCGGCCTCTCCGAGCTTTTCCAAAAGACGAACCTCCTCGGGAAGAGACTCGGAGCGAGCGATATCGCCTGGCAGGTCACGCCCATCATCAACGCGGCCGGCCGCATGGGCGCAGCCGACAAGGCCCTGTCCCTCCTCTTGGGAAAGACCAGACCCGAGCGCGAAGCCCTGGCCGACGAAGTCATCCAGCTGAACGTCGATCGACGCCGCCTCGGGGGCGAGACATGGGATATCATCTATCCCCTCGCCCGGACGAGCCTCGCCGCGCGGGGGGACAAGCTCGCGCTGGTCGCCTCGACCGACGTGCACAGGGGCATCACCGGCCTCCTCGCATCCAGGATAACCGGCGTCCTCAAAGTCCCCGCTATCGTCGTCTCCTTCCAGGAGGACGAGACCGCCGTCGGCTCCATCCGCTCGGTCAGGGGTTTTCCCGTCAGCTCCTTCCTCGAGGCCTGCTCCGACCTCTTTATCGACTACGGCGGCCACGACGCGGCGGCAGGATTCAGCCTGGGTATGAAGGACTGGCCCGAGTTCGAGGCGAGGACCATCTCCTATTGCGAGCCCCTCGAGCTCGAGGACGGGGAAGAGAGCATCGAGATCGACGCCGAGCTTCCCCACGACTACTTAAAGCCCGACATCGCCGCCGTTACGGAGCGCTTCGAGCCCTTCGGCGAGGCCAACGAACCTCTGATATTCCTGGCCAGGGACGTGCCCATAGCCGACGCCCAGCTCGTCGGCAAGAAAGAGCAGAACCACCTCAAGCTCACCCTCGACTTCGGCAAGCACAAATGGCCCGCCCTCTTCTGGGACGGCGCCCAGCGTCTCCAGCGCGACTTCGACTTCGACTACGACAGCAAGAAGGGCGACCACATCGACCTCGTCTTCAAAGTCACGATCAACCGCTTCAACGGAATGGAGCAGCCCCAGCTCGAGGTCTTCGACGCGCGCCGGACCGCGGCGGTCCCTATCGGCCCGGCGATCGGGCGATAGATTTCCCGGGCGAAACCGACCCGGCGATCGAACGAAAGTTGCGGTAGTGAAAAAGGGCTTAGCCATGCGGCCCCTTTTCACTGCTCCTTCAGAGGTTTTTCGCCGGGTCAGTGCAGGGCTTGACGAAAAGCTCGGGTTTTAAGTAAGGTACCTTTATCGCTTGGACATTCCCCGGTTGTGTAATGGTAGCACAGCAGACTCTGGATCTGCTTGTGGGGGTTCAAATCCTCCCTGGGGAACTAGAGAATCTCCGATTCCGATACACGATGCAGAAGGCCGAAGGGAAAGCCGAATTGGGTTTCCAAGGATAATCGCTGAACAAGCGTAGCGAGTTCAGCGCGCGAATCAAATAATCTCTTCGAGATTATTTGATTCGCGACGGCCCCTTCGTCTATCGGTTAGGACAAAAGATTCTCAATCTTTAAAGAGGAGTTCGACTCTCCTAGGGGCTAAAAGACCCGCAGGTCTCCGGACCTGCGGGTCTTTTACTTTGTGCGCCCGGTAGGGCGCACTCACCAACAGGTGCGGCGAGGAATCGCCAAGTCCTGAACGGACCCGACAGGGGGAACCGTATAGCCGAACGGCAAGGGTGTCCGTCGCGAGGCGGAATCTGAAGAAAGCCGAAGGCAAAGCGCTGATCCGACGAACAAGGATCGCATATGGTGTCGTCGCCGATGATATATTGCCGGAATTCGCCGACGAGAACTTGCCGGTTCCTGTCCAAGAATAAGGGGCACAGCCTCTGGTAGCATGGTGGTAACCAACACACCTACAACCAGAGGCAA
>JBEKVO010000083.1:0-8617 GCA_049513895.1 Rectinemataceae bacterium
GGAGAGCGGGAGGTCACCACACCTTTATTCCCGCTCTCCTTATCTTTTCCCCCTATGAGTAGCTACTCAAGAGGTCGGGAGAAAAACCTCATCCATGAGAAAAGATCGCGCTACACGACACCCCGGATTGAAATCGGACGGAAGCTTTGAAGGTGAAGTATTCGCAGCCTGGATGGAAGCCGTAAAGAGAGAGTGCTCATCGACTGGACATCTGGAAGTTGCCATGACAATGGTTGGCCATGTGTTGATATACGCACCACCAGACCCCGATGGGCTCTGGATTAATCGTTCGGTTGCAGATGTTCTGGATGCAAAGGACTCTGGCGACATGAGAGAGGGATTCAGAACGGAACTATTTAATTCTCGCGGGGTCCACTTTGTTGAGCCAACTGGGAAACCCGAAAGAGAATTGGCCGATAAATATTGCGCTCAGGCCGATGCAGCGGAAAATGCCGGTTATTCTCGACTAGCGACAACACTCAAAGAGCTTGCTACATCATATAGGCAAGAAGCGGAACATTGGGCTGCTGGAGAACATTTCGATGACTGAGGTAAAACAATGAACGAGTCCGACCTCGAAAGGCTCTGCCTCTCCTGGTTCCGCGACTCCGGCTGGGACTGCCGCTACGGCCCCGATATCGCCCCCGACGGCGAGGCGCCTGAGCGCTCGGACTATCGTGAGGTCCTCCTCCGCCCGAGGCTTATAGAGGCCTTGGCCAAGCTCAATCCCCAGCTTCCAGAGTCGGCGATTGAAGAAGCCGCGACTATTCTTTCACGGCCCAAGCAACCCTCCCTTGCTATGAACAACCGGGACTTCCATACGGCCCTCGTGCAGGGTCTTCCCG
The DNA here is from genome assembly GCA_049513895.1 of Rectinemataceae bacterium. Classification (GTDB taxonomy): domain Bacteria; phylum Spirochaetota; class Spirochaetia; order Treponematales; family Rectinemataceae; genus UBA1306. The sequence goes on from JBEKVO010000083.1 coordinate 846, forward strand.
TGGAAGTCGATGAAGACGGGGAGAGGCGCGGCGACAGGGTTAGGCTCATCGACTTCGAGATCCCGAGCAACAACGACTTTCTCGCCGTCAACCAGTTCACGATCATGGGCACGAAGCAGCCAAGGCGACCGGATATCGTTCTCTTCGTGAACGGTATCCCGCTTGCGGTCATCGAGCTTAAAAATCTCGCGGACGAGAGCATCGGCATAGAGGACGCGTTCAATCAGCTTCAGACGTATAAGAATGAGATTCCTGGTCTCTTCGTCTACACGAGGCCTTGATCATCTCCGACGGCATCAACGCCCGCGTGGGCTCGCTCACCGCGGATATGGATAGGTTCCTCCCCTGGCGTGTAATTCGCAACGAGGACGACCGTCCACTTCTCGAGTACGATCTCGAGAAAGTGGCCCGCGGCTTCTTCGCTCCCGACCTGCTCTGCGATTATCTTCGTTCCTTCATCCTCTTCGAGGAGTCCGAGGGTGGCATTGTCAAGAAGATAGCCGCCTACCACCAGTTTCATGCGGTGCGCGAGGCGGTCCGCGTCACGGCAATAGCCGCCTCCGTCCCTAAAAAGGAGAGAGTTGACGAGAGGGCAAGCTACGGAAAAAGCGTAATTCCCGGTTCGAGGAAGGGCGGCATCGTCTGGCACACCCAGGGTTCGGGCAAGAGTATCACGATGGCCTTCTTCGCGGGCAAGCTCATGCGCACCCCTACCCTCGGAAACCCGACTATCGTAGTTGTGACCGACCGCAACGATCTCGACGGCCAACTTTTCGACGTCTTCAAGGGCGCGCGCGATCTCTTGGGCGAGCTTCCCGTCCAGGCTGAGAGCCGGGAAGCCCTTCGTGAGATTCTGGGTGGGCGCGAGTCTGGAGGCATTATCTTCACGACCGTGCAGAAATTCGTTCCTGAAAAGGATGAGGCCGTATTCCCCAAGCTGAGCGGCCGTTCCAACGTCGTCGTCATAGCGGACGAAGCCCACCGCTCCCAGTACGGTTTCAAGGCCGTCCTCGACAAGAAGAGCGGACGTTACAAGTACGGCTTCGCCAAGCACCTTCGGGACGCCTTGCCAGAGGCGACCTTCGTGGGCTTTACAGGCACGCCCGTCGAAGGAGGCGATCGCGACACGAGGGCGGTCTTCGGCGACTACGTGAGCATCTACGACATCCAGGACGCGGTGGACGACCGCGCCACGGTGCCCATCTATTACGAGAGCAGGCTCGCCAAACTCGACTTGGACGAGGCCGAGTTGGAGAGGCTGGGCGAAGAGATAGAAGAAGTATTCGAGGACGAGGAGGATACGGCTCGCCGCGAAGCGACCTTGAGCCGCTGGGCTGCCCTGGAAAAGATTGTGGGCGCCAAGCCCAGGCTCGAGGGCCTCGCCGTGGATATCGTGAGCCACTTCGAGTCCCGCCTATGCGCGATCGAGGGTAAGGGCATGATCATTGGCATGAGCCGGGAGATCTGCGCCCGCCTCTACGACGAGATCATAGCCCTCCGCCCGTCTTGGCACGATCCCGATCCCGAGAGGGGGACGATAAAGGTCGTCATGACGGGATCGGCTGTCGACAAAGAGCCGATCCAGAAGCACGTCTACAGCGGCGCCACGAGAAAGCGCCTTGAGAAGCGATTCAAGGATCCCGCCGATCCTTTTAAGCTCGTCATCGTCCGTGACATGTGGCTCACGGGCTTCGACGTACCCTGTCTCCATACGATGTACGTGGACAAGCCCATGCACGACCACAACCTCATGCAGGCGATAGCGAGGGTCAATCGCGTATTCGGTACAAAACAGGGCGGGCTGGTCGTCGACTATATCGGCATGGCCTCCGCTCTGAGGAACGCGCTCAAGAACTACACCGAAAGCCGCGGCAAGGGAGAGCCTACGCACCGAGCTGCGGAGGCTATGGCCAAGCTCATGGAGCTCATGGAAGTGGCGCGCGAACTCCTTCGGGGCTTCGACTACTCGAAGTATCGTACAAAGGCTCCGCAGCTCCTCCTACCCGCCGCCAATTACGTCTTGGGCCTCGAGGAGGGCAAGAAACGTTGGGCCGATACGGTACTCGCCATGACCGAGGCATTCTCACTCTGCGGAACACTCGACGAAGCCGCTACAATTCGGGAGGAACTGGCTTTCTTTCAAGCGGTGAAGGCCGTCATCGCCAAGGCGGGCCCGCCCGAAGCCGGGCTCTCGACTAAGGCAAAAGAGAGCGTTCTCAGGCAAATCCTGGACAACGCGGTCGTCGTCGCGGGCATACAGGATGTCTTCTCCCTCGCTGGCCTTGAGAGGCCCGATATCGGCATCCTCTCCGACGCGTTCCTCTCAGAAGTGCAGAACATGCCCTACCGCAATCTCGCGGTACAGATCCTCGACCGGCTCCTGAACGACCAAATCGCTTCGCGTGCAAAGAGTAACGTCGTCCTAGAGAAGAAGTTCTCGGATCGCCTGCGCGAGACCATCAACAGGTACCACAACCGAACCATCGAGAGTGCCCAGGTCATCGAGGAACTCATCGCGATGGCCAAGGAGTTTCGAGAGGCGGCGGCCAGGGGCGAGAAAATGGACCTTTCCGAGAGCGAGTTCGCCTTCTACGAGGCCCTCGCCGACAACGAGAGCGCGACGCGCGAGCTCGGCGACGAAGTGCTCAAGGCCATTGCCCGCGAGCTCACCGAGAAGCTGCGCGGTAGCGCGAGCGTCGACTGGAGAAAGCGCGAGAACGTGCGTGCGCGGCTCCGTAACCTTGTCCGTATTACGCTACGTCGCTACAAATACCCGCCGGACAAACAAGAAGAAGCAATAAGGCTTGTCCTCGAGCAGGCGGACAGGCTCTCCGACGAGTGGAGTGCTAGCTAGAACAGCTGAGAAGCTCAATCTTTATCGGCCTCAGCGACCTCAAGCCGAGAAAGTGGTACCCAAGACTTCCGGGCGCGCGGCCGCCAGGGCCTCGGCGCGACCCCGGAGGAAGCGTCGAGTGATGATGAAGAAATGCCTTCCCTGCACGGCGAGGGTGATGAAGGTCTCGATGAGGCCGGGGCTTATGCGCAGGGCCCTGACCACGAATCGGAGGTACTCGAGCCCGTATCGCGAGAATCCCTGGATCAGCAGGGATCGGACGAGGTAGAGCAGGTTGCGCGGCGTTACGGAGCCCCGCTCGCCAGGACGCTTGCGCCTCCTCCATTCGGGGAAGCGCCGCAATAGCTCGAGGCAGCGGTCGAAATAGGCGCGGGGACGGTATATCTCGCCGAGCACCCGGAAATACCCCTCCAGGAGTCCCGCTTCCGGCAGGATCGTCCTGAAATTGAAGGACGCGGAGTGCGTGTTATCGCCGCTCGACCGCGAGACGAGCCTACCCTCGCGCTCGAGCCGGTCCTTGAGGGCGGTTCGCGGCAAGGCGGTCAGGAGTCCCACCATGGCTATGGGTACGGCCAGCTTTTTCACGAAACGAATCTGCTCCTCGCAAATGCCGGGGGGGTCGGCGTCAAAACCGATGATGAAGCCACCGGTGACCTCGATTCCTTTCCTCTGGATCGCCTCGACCGCCAGGGCCGGCTCCAAAATAAGATTCTGTTTCTTGCCGGCGCATTCGAGCGAGCCTTGATGAGGGGTCTCCAGGCCGAGAAAGACCATCGTGAAGTTGGACGCGACCATGAGGTCGAGAAGCTCTTCGTCGCGGGCCAGATCGAGGCTCGCCTCCGTGGAAAACCTGAAGGGATAGCCATGCTCCGTCTGCCAGGGACCGAGAGCGCGGAGAAGCTCCTTGACGTGGGGCTTGTTCCCGATGAAATTGTCGTCGACGATGAACACGGTGCCCCTGACGCCCATCATAAAGAGCTCGTCGAGCTCGGTTATGAAGCGTTCCCTGCTCTTCGTGCGGGGAACGCGCCCGAAAAGAGTCACTATGTCGCAGAACTCGCAATTGAAGGGGCAGCCGCGGGAGAACTGCAGGGGCATATTCGCGTAGTCCGAGGGATCGACGAGATCGAAGCGCGGCAGGGGACCCGAGTCAAGGGAGGGCTTGGCCTCGTCCGAGTAGACGCGCACTGCCCGCCCCTCGCGCCAGTCGGCGATAAACGGCGGGAGGGTTACCTCCCCCTCGTCGAGGATGAGGTAGTCTATGCCCTCCATTTCCTCGGGGCAGGCGGTCGGATAGGGACCGCCAGCCGCGACCGGGATGCCCAACCTTGCGCAGCTCCGGACAACCTCGAAGAAAGAGTCTTTCTGGATGAGCATCGCGGATATCATGACGAGGTCGGCCCCGGCGAGATCGCGATCGCGCATTGAGCGCACGTTCATGTCTACGAGGGTCAGATCGAATTCCTCACGCGGGAAATAGCCGGCGATGGTCATCAGTCCCAATGGGGGCATGAGCCCCTTCTTCCCGATGAGGCTGATGGCATGCCTCATGCTCCAGTATGTAGCCGGTATCTTCGGATAGACGAGGGTTATCCTTTTCTTGTTCATGGCCTTATAAACCTTCTTTCGCTTTGTAGCAGTCTTGTAGTATTGGACACACGAGGAGAGAAGGGGTTCCAAGGAAAATAGGTGATTATTTTTTTGCCGATCGGGCGGGTTGGCACGATTTGACGACTTCAAGCGCCAAGCCCTTCCGCCAGGGCGATCATGGGATCGAGCGCTGTAGATAGCTCGAGAAGTCTTTGACGACGGGCTCGTAGGCCTTGTCGAGGATGGTGGACGAGATGAGAAAATCGGCGGTGGAGCGGTTGCAGGCCATGGGTATGTTGTAGAGAACCGCGATCCTCAAGAGCGCCTTGACGTCGACGTCGTGCGGGTGGGGCGACATGGGGTCCCAGAAGAAGATGATGCAATCGATCCTGCCCTCGGCGATGAGGGCCCCGAGCTGCTGATCGCCCCCGAGGGGCCCCGATTTGAGGCGGAGTATCTCGAACTGAGGGGGGAGCTCGCCGCTCGCCTTGGCCCTGATGGCCTCGTCGACCAGTCGTCCGGTCGTGCCGGTGCATACGAGGCGATGGCGCAGGAGAGTGTGGTAGTTATATTCGGCCCATTCGACCAGATCCTGTTTCATATTATCATGGGCGACGAGGGCGATATTCTTGGACGCTTCCATTCCAGACTCCTTAGAGAGGGATTTGCCCGAACCGGCTCTTGACGATTGGAATAGTAAATTATAGCTCTAATACGGTTAGTAGCGGGTAAATTGTAATAATGAGGAGGCAATAAATGCCGCAAACCCGATGTTCAGCATTCGGCAGCATTCGGCAGAAATTTTTAATAACGGTAGCTCTGCTATTAATGGTAAGCCTCGGCGCTCAGGCGCAGCGCGTCACCATCGAGAAGGATATCGTCTACGCCAGCAGGGATGGCTTGGACTTGATGCTCGACGTAGGGAAGGTCGAGGAGCAGCAGGGAAGGCTGCCAGCGATAATCTACCTCCCCGGCAACTCCTGGGGCGCCGCGTGGGGCTTCGCGTGGGACCGTAGCCAGGGCCTGATCCCGATCATGCAGACCGCGAGAGAGGGCTACGTCGTCATTTCGATCGACTACAGCCCTATCAGCATTAAAGAAGGTGGAAAGACGAAGTTCCCCTTCCCTACGCAGATCTATGACGTAAAAAACGCCATTCGCTGGGTGCGGGCGCACGCGGACCAGTATGGGATCGATCCCGAAAAGATCGGTCTACTCGGCTGGTCATCGGGCGGCCACTTAGCTTTATTGGCGGCGCTCACGGGGCCGAAGGATAACCTGGACGGAGACGTGAAATACGCCGAGAATACCTGCGACGTCCAAGCCGTAGTCACGATCGGCGCGCCCACGGATATGGCGGCCAACTACGCGGACTATCCGGACGATCGAGATGTGCTTCAAGCCCTGTTAATGGGGACTCCTACCGATCGGCAAGAGGCGTACCACGTTGCTAGCCCGATCACATACGTCCATAAAGGTAGTCCTCCAATACTGAGCATCATGGGGACGGACGACGCCCCGGGTCAGGCCGAGATTCTCGATGCGCGGATGAAGGAAGTCGGCGCCAATCATACTTTGCTGCTGATCGAGGGGATGGAACATCATAACGACTGGGTCGATCCCTCGGTAATTCCTTTTTTCAACAAATACCTGAAGGCTGTGAACAAGTAGAATCCCCATGCTACACTCCAGCCCATGAGCCATCCCGAAAGCGCCGCCAAGCTCCCCGCCTCCGCGATCGGAGCGGCCGTGCTCATCGCCGCCGTGTGGGGCTTCAACTTCGTCGTCATCAAGGTGGGGGTCTCGTCCATGCCGCCCCTCATGCTCGCGGCACTGCGCTTCTTCTTCAGCGCCCTACCCGCGGTCTTCTTCGTAAAACGGCCTGCGGCGCCGCTGAAATCCGTCATGACTTATGGCCTTCTCCTCGGCGTCGGAGAGTTCGGATTCCTTTTTACCGCGATCAAGTTGGGAGCTCCCTCGGGCCTCTCTTCGATACTCCTTCAGTCCCAGGCCTTTTTCACGGCAATCCTCGCAGCAATCTTCCTCAAGGAAAGGCTGCGGGCGCACAACGTGACGGGGATGCTCGTAGCGGGTGCCGGGCTCGCCGTCTTCGCCTTTTCATCGGGAGGAACAGCCGGGGCAATGAGCATCCCCCTCCTCCTCATGATCCTTCTGGCCTCCCTCGGCTGGGCGGCCGCCAACGTTACGATGAGAACCATGTCGGGCGCGAACTCCCTCGGCCTCATGGTCTGGTCGAGCCTCGTCTCGCCCATTCCACTCGCCGCCCTCTCCCTAATCTTCGAGGGGCCGCAGGCGATAGGCGCCGCTTTTTCCAACCTTATGCCGATCACGGTCGGCGCCCTCGCCTATCTCGTTCTCTTTTCGACCTTGCTCGGTTATGGGCTTTGGAACCACCTCATCATGCGACATGGCGCGGGGCGGATAGCGCCCTTCTCCCTCATGGTACCGATCTTCGGCATAATCTCGGCGGCCCTCGTCCTCGGCGAACGCTTCGGCCCGCTGGATGTGGCGGGGGCCGCCCTCATCCTCGCGGGCCTCCTCGTCCACGTATTCGGCGGGAGATTTCGAAGGAAACCCATATAAGCGACACACCTTTCATGGAGGGAGAGTACCTCGTGAGGCTTGCCAACGCGCGTATGCCCTTCGGCAAGTACGCGGGCAGCCTCCTCATCGACCTTCCCGAGGCCTATGTCGTGTGGTTCGCGCGCAAGGCCGCCCGCGAGGGCGGCCCCGCAGGCGAGATAGGTGAGCTCCTTGCCTCCCTCTATGCGATCAAGGAAAACGGCCTCGAGCCCCTGTTGCGGCCCCTGGTGGGCGGAAAGCCCTAAAACATTCGATTGGTTGGAAAGGAAGTGCTCGGCGACAAAGATGCCCAGCGAAAACGCGAGTAGACCGAAATTCCCAGCTGGCGGCCAGTGACGCGAGTGTTGGAAGGTCTACACCATTGAGCGAGAAAGGGACGGCTTCGGGAGAAGGTGTGTTCATACGGCACACTCTTGAAACATACGTTGTAGACCCACAGCTCGCATCGTTTCACAGCTGTCCAACGATTACTCGGGACAGTCCTGCATCTTAGGGATTCCCTCGAAGCTATATTTTTCTGGCTCATCGCATAGTCGTGTGGGTGAATTCGCATAACTTCAAAGCCCTGGAAGCATAGAAGTCAGGATCTTGAGCCTGAGGTGCTCCTCGTCACGGATACCATATGCCCTTCGCTGGATTACCCTGATCTTTCCGTTAAGCCCCTCGACGAATCCAAGAGGAGGCTTTTTCTCAAGACGGCAATATTCTGCCAGTCCATCCCAGT
>JBEKVO010000084.1:0-8388 GCA_049513895.1 Rectinemataceae bacterium
GATCGGGATAAATTTCGGCAGGGTGTATCGCTATGCCCGGAGTTGAGCCCGGGGAAGGGGGAATAGCACGTGGGAAGGGGCCGGGAATGATTCGGCGCGACATATTCCCGGCTTTCGCCAGCACAATCGCCGAGCTCAAGGAGGAAGACGGGAAGACGCGCTGGAAAAAACACCGTCAGTCGAAATCAGAGACCGTGTTGGCCCTGATTTTTTAGAGGGAACTCATCATTTCCGCGCGGAACAGTGCACTACGTGTCCTATTCCGGATCTCGACTCTTTACAGAGCAAGGATTTACTATTGGTAGCGACCGAAAAACCGAAGCATCTTCTACCCGACGACAGCAGGACCAACAGCAGGCCCCGCGCGAGAGAAAAGAATGCGACGGTTTTCATTTTTTAAGTGCACAAGCTCAGGACTCTATTACGTCCAGTTTCGGTATCCGGAGCAGCGCATCAGGAACGATATGCGCATCGCCATATTTCTCTCGATGCCTGAGAGGGTAGATGGCACGACCTATTCCGCCCCTATGAGCCTTGCGGTCGACTCACGAATGATGAGGTTGGGCGGCAGTGCGAAGCGGTTCTCCGAAATATTCACCCCGTCCCTCATGGCCACAATGAGGTCAACTGCCTTTCTGCACATATCACCGAAAGGCTGCGTCACGGTTGAGAGAGAAGGAATAACCATCTCCGAGCTGCTGATATTGTCCATGCCTAAAATCGAAACGTCGCGAGGGATATCCTTTCCGCCGCGGATGAGAGTATTCATTGCACCTATCGCCATCTGGTCGTTCTCGGCCCAGAGGGCGGTGAATTCAATATGGTTTGCAACGTAATAATTTCCCGCCTCGATACCCGACGCAAATTTGAAGTCACCCTCGAAGACATTACGTTGCATCAGCGTCATGCCCTGTCGCTCCAACACATCGATGAAACCTTTAAGGCGCTCGCGACAGAGTGATATATCCTGGGGCCCCGTGATAACGGCAAACTTTCTGTGCCCCAATCCGGTAAGATGCTCGGCGGCGATAGCTCCGGCCCTATAATTGTCGAGGACAACCGTAGGAATGTCCTCTTGATCCAGGGCTCGGTCTATGATGACGGTAGGTATGTTCCATTTCTCGATGACACGCAGGACGCGACTCTTATCGGAGACGCGAGAGAAGATGATGCCGTTCACGTGCCGTCTTATGAGGCTGTCAATGAATATGCCTTCTGCCTCCGGGTTCCCGTTCGTGCTTCCGACTACGAGCGTATAGCCGAGGGCTGTGACAAATTTTTCGGTGTACGTAATGAACCTGGAGAAGGTCTCATTGAGGATTTCAGGGACCACGAGCCCGATGACGCTGCCACTCTTCGACCTTAAACCCTGGGCAAGGAGGTTGGGCCTGAAGTTGATCGTTTTTATGGCATGCTCAACTTTCCGTCTTGTCTCTTCGTCGACGGGGGCTGAGTTGCTCAAGACGCGGGAAACAGTCGGCACTGAGACTCCCGCAAGGCGCGCTACATCTTTTATAGAAGCCATTTCCCCAGCTTTCCTCAAACTCGCCCACAGCGAGCACGTCACTCTCTCCGCAGACGCGGATTGGCTATGCCAGATCAATATACTAGCGTTCAGTCCGATTAAGATGCTTTATGGATTCGTCCAAGCCCCCGTCCTTGCTGACTCAAGGACTGCATCGCAAACAAGTTGGCAGCGATATGCATCCTCAAAATCGGGGCAGAGCTTCTCTCCGCTTTCGAGGCCCGCCAAGAAGTCCGATACGGCATGGATGAATGTATGCTCATAGCCGATCGAACAACCCGGAACCCACCAGTTCTTCATATAGGGGTGGTCGCTGTCCCATACCTGAACTTTGGAAAAGCCACGGTACATGGAGTCGACGTGATGGTCATAATACTCAAGGCTCTGAGTCTCCTCGAGGTCGAAAGCGACGGACCCCTCTTCGCCGTTTATTTCGAAGGTATTCTGGTTTTTCCGCCCGCGTGCATAGCGAGTCGCCTCGAACGCTCCGATCGCCCCGCCCTCGAATCGGGCGAGGAAGGCGCAGGCATCGTCAATCTCGACCTTGGCGGTCCTTCCTGGAGAGCCTTGGATCTTTCGTTCTTTGATGAAGGTTTCGGTTATGGCCGACACTTCCGCTATGGGACCGACCAGCCAAAGCGCGAGGTCGATGGAATGAGCCAGAAGATCGCCGGTGACGCCGCTACCCGCGGTATTAGCATCAAGCCGCCAGAGTGTATTCCCACCCAGAGGGAGGTCTGAACTCATAGTCCAGTCTTGGAGGTACTTTGCGCGGTAATGGAAGATACGGCCGAGCCGCCCTTCATCCATCATCCTCTTCGCAAGGGTGACGGCGGGCACCCTCCTGTAATTGTAGACGACCATGTTCGGCAACCCTGCGCTGCGGACCGCCTCGAGCATGCGTCGACCTTCCTCAGCGTTCACGGCGAGCGGCTTTTCGCATATGATGATCTTCCGCGCCGCCGCCGCCGCGAGGGCAATCTCACAGTGCGAGGAGTTTGGCGTACAGATGTCGATGATATCGATATCCGGCCGGGCGACGAGTGCCCGCCAATCGGTCTCCGTCTCCTGCCAACCCCAAGTACGGGCGAAATCGCCGACCTCTTTCGCGTCGCGCGCACACGCCGCGCGCATTACGACGCGCTGAGCGTGAGGGAAGAATTTCGCCACTTGCGAGTAAGCGTTCGAGTGGGTCCGCCCCATGAAACCACATCCGATTATTCCGATATTGAGAGTCGCTTTCATGAGAATTATCCTTCTAACCAAGGCAATTCGGGGCCGCACTCGAACCCGGTGCGGCCCCTACTTTCGTCAGCCTAGGACTGAAACTTGTCGGGAGTCTGGAGCAGTTTCTGAACCGCGGGGGTGTTGTAATTTTCCTTGGTGATCAGCACCGGGGGCAGCTCGATCTTCTTCTTGTCGACCTTTTGTCCCTTGATGACTTTGTCGATGATACCTACGCCCACGTAACCCATCTGGTAAGGATCCTGGGCTATGATTGCGCTTATCGTTCCATCATCGAACATACCGAGAATTTCGGGACTCGGATCGAAGGTAACGATTTTGACCTTTTTGTCCACACCCTTGGCCTTCACCGCCTGGGCGATGCCGACTGCCGTGGGCGCGCAGGCCGAGAAGAACCCGGCCAGGTTGGGATTGCCAGTGAGGAGGTCGGTGGCGATATTCATGGAATTGGCGGCGTCGGCGTTCGTCCACTGGATGGGCAGAACTTTCATACCAGGATACTTTTTGATCGCGTCATTGAAGCCGACGCTCCGCTGCGAGCTGATTGAGCCTGCCTGGATGCCAAGGTTGGCGACCAGACCCTTACCTCCGAGTATCTTGGCCAGCTGGACACCGGCGTCGTATCCACCCTTGTAATTGTCGCAGGTAATGGAGCCATAAGGCGCGTCGGAATCGATGCCCGAGTCAACCATGGCGACGGGTACACCCGCCTTGATTGCCGCCTCGACCGACGGTATGAGCGCCTTTGAATCGAGAGCCGCGAGTAGGATGCCCGCCGGCTTTTTAGCGGTGATATTCCGCACTAGGTCCACCTGGCTGCTCATGTCCGCTTCGACGGAGGGTCCCTGGTAATCGATTTTGTAACCAAGCTCCTTCGCGCGATCCTGTGCGCCCTTGACCAAGAAAAGGTAGAACGTGGCCGAGGTCGACTTTGGGATGAACACAATGGTCTTTGACTGTGCAAAAGCTCCGCCGCCGAGTACCGATAGGATCAGTAAGAACCCCAGAAACATAGACAGTCTTTTCATATCGAGCCTCCAATATGTCTTTTTGTCGGCTCTACGAGCCGGCGTTTTAACTTACTTCTGCCGCCTCAGCTGATCCACAGAGACTGCGCTGATGATAACGATGCCATTGACCACAAGCTGCCAGAACGCGTTGACACCCAGAATATTGAGGCCATTTCTGATGGTAGTGACTATGATCGCCCCGATGAGCGTCGCGACAATACTGCCTTCGCCTCCGAACGTGCTCGTCCCGCCGATAACCACGGCGCCGATGGCGAGAAGCTCATAGCCGTTGCCGCCCGCGGGCTGTACGGTGCCCAGCCTACCTGCTTCGATGATAGACGCCACGCCGCAGAGCAACCCGCAAATCGAGTAGATTCCAAGGATCACCAGCTTGACGTTGATTCCTGAAAGCCGCGCCGCCTCAGCGTTGCTTCCGATCGCGTAGGTAAATCGGCCGAAACGCGTGAAATTGGCAACGACATAAATCACGATTACTACGACGATCATTATCACCGTCGGCACGGGCACGACGTTGAAAACCTTGCCTTGGCCCAACCACATATAACGCGCGTCCAACCCGAAGATCGGGATCCCACGAGAGAAAATCAGTGCAAAACCTCGCGCTATCCCCATGACGCCGAGCGTTGCGATAAAGGGCGGCACGCGAAGCCGGGTAATGAGTAGCCCGCTGACGAGCCCCATGAGGCCGCCGAAAAGACAGGTAGCCGCAAGGGTGAAAACGAGATTATTAGTGGCCTGGAACACGAGCCCGCCTACGACGGCCGAGCAGGCGAAAACCGAGCCGACCGATAGGTCTATCCCGCCCGATAGAATGATGAGCGTTTCCCCCGCCGCGATGATGGCGATGACTGCGGTCTGCAGGGTGATTTCGAAGAGATTGCTCACCGTGAAGAAGTATGGCGAAAGTAAGGCGAGCACCACCCACATCGCGGCTAAAATAAGCAACAATGAGACGACCTGTTTCTTCAGGGCCCTCAGGACTAAAGGCGTGAAACCCCTTGAGCTCTCAACGTTTTCCTGCGTTCCCATATTACCCCTCACGCGGTTTATCCCTGCCTAGCCCCGAGGCTATAATGCATGATCTGTTGCTTAGACGTCTCGCCCGGATCGAGGTTCGCGACGATCTGACCGTTGGACATGACAAGTATCCGGCTCGATATCTCTTGTATCTCATCCATGTCACTCGAAATGAAAATAACAGCCTTGCCCTCGTCCTTGGCAAATCCCCTGATAAGCTCGTATATCTCGCTCCGCGCGCCGACATCGATCCCGATCGTCGGTTCGTCCAGGATTAGGAGCCGACAGTTCCCCATGAGCCACTTTCCCAGCACGACTTTTTGCTTATTTCCCCCGCTCAGATACTTTACCTGCTGCGAAAGACCCGGTGTCCTCACGCGTATCGAGTCTACGATCTCCTGGACCGAGCGCCGCTCGCCTGCGCGATTAAAAAACAACGAATGCATCTTGGATAGGAATACGAGGGTCATGTTCTCCTTGACGCCCATATTGAGGCAGAGCCCGCATGCGTCGCGATCCTCGGGGAGGTAACCAATCCCGAACTCGACTGCCGAGCGAGGGCTGCGTATATGGACACTAGCCCCATCCAGCAAAGTCTCCCCGCTCGTGCAACGATCTATACCGAACATTGCGCGCGCGAGTTCGGTCTTGGACGAGCCTACCAAGCCCGTCACGCCGAGAATCTCATTTCTCAGTACGTAAAGATCGATGGGCTCGGGAAAATTTCGATTTTTCAATCCCCTCACTTCGAACATTCTCTCGCCCGAGGCCCAAGAAACGCGGGCGCCACGGGTTGACATAACCCTGCCTACCATCAAGGCGATGAGATCCTCGGTCTTCGTTGTCTTCGGGTCCACGGTAGCGATTGAGGCGCCATCGCGGAGCACCGTGACCCGGTCGCCGATTCTCACAATTTCCTCGAGTTTGTGCGAAATATAGATGATTCCGATCCCGGCGGCCTTCACCTTCGCAATTGTCGCGAAGAGTATGTCGACTTCTTTTTCACTCAGCGCCGCGGTGGGTTCATCCATAATGAGGATTTTAGCGTTCTTCGACAGGGCGATGGCAATCTCTAGCATTTGCTTCTTCGCAACGCTTAGGTCTTTGACGAGTGTGCCGGGATCAAGGTCGAAGCCAAGCTCGCCGATTACCTCATTCGCTCGTTTTGAAACGCCGCTCCAGCGAATTAACGCTTTCGACCCCTTATAATCCGGCAGGGAGAGATTTTCTGCCACGCTCAGGTGCGGGATTAAGTGGAAATTCTGATAAATTGTAACAATGCCTCTCGCTTCAGCGATCGTCGGTCCAAAACCAGCCGAGTCGAGTTTTTGTCCGTCTAATGTTATAGAACCCTCGTCGAGAGAATATGCTCCCGATAGAATCTTAATCAGCGTAGATTTGCCGGCTCCGTTCTCCCCTAAGAGAACGTGAACTTCGCCGTGCTCGAGATCGAAATCGACGCCTTTCAGCGCTTTGACTTCGAAGAAGGATTTCTTTATTCCCCGCATCTCGAGCAGTTTCCCCATACTTCCCGTCTCCGCCGCCGTGTGCGGCTTTACTTGATATAGCCCTCAGAATTGACTGTGCTAGGGATATCATATCTAATCAACGAAGATAACGTTATCATGATTCTCCAGGTCTGTCAAATTCAATAATCAAGCATTCCTGATCAATCCGTTTATTGTAATCTCTATTTTTTATGTTGTTGCTAGATTTAGCGTATTAAAGTAGATTTTGCTTTCAAAGCAACTCAAAGCATCTTGATTCCATTCTTTTTTACTTATTATATATAAAATTACATGGAACCATGGTGACGAGTTTGTAAGATCGATTTTCCAATAATTCTACTATTTATAGAAAGTAATAATAGAAAAAATTCAAGGAAGACCGTGTTTCTTCTTGTTTCGATACAAGATTTGCCAAGACCGATAGGTTTTCCTTTGACAACTCTGCCAGGTAATGATATCGTTTTCACGGACATATCAAAGCCTACAGCTTTATGGGAGGATTTATTATGAAGACATCGGTTATAGAAAACGCCTTCGAACGGGGCAAGGGCGTGCTACGGCTCGTCCCAACATGGGTGCCTCGGAGCTTCTGTATTCCCGGCCGGAGGATTAAACTCCACCCGAACGACTACTACGCCCTCGGATCAAAGCGAGGAGGGATCGACGAGCGATGGTTCTCTTCGACCACCCCTGCCGAGAATGGGCCCCTCACCGCCAAGGACGAGGGCCTGAGTTTCGTGGTGAGCTCGGATGGAAGCTCCGAGCGGCGTTTTCGACTGCTCGACGCCGTCGAGGAGCTTAAAGGTCGCCTCATCGGAGAAGAACTCTGGAAAAAATACGGTAAATGGCCGATGTTCTCAAAGTTTTTCGATAATAAGGGACCTCTCCCCCATCATATACACCACAGGGAACAGCATGCAAAGCTTGTAGGTGCTGCAGGGAAACCTGAGATGTACTTCTTCCCGCCCCAGCTCAACAACCATGGCGGGCTTTTCCCCTATACGTTCTTTGGCCTCGTTCCAGGCACAACCAAGGAAGAGGTGAAGCGCAGCCTCGAGGCTTTCGACAAAGGCGACAACAAGTTGACGAATTTCTCCCGGGCATATCGTCTCGAGCCGGGCACTGGATGGGACATCCCTCCCGGAATCCTGCACGCACCGGGGTCCCTGTGCACCTACGAGCCGCAGGCTGCATCGGACGTATACGCAATGTACCAGTCACTTGTCTCGGACGTGCTCATCGATGAGGAACTCCTCTGGAAAAATACGCCGAAAGAAAAATTAGGCGATTATAATTACCTTCTTGAGGTCATCGACTGGGAGGCGAATGTCGATCCCGATTTCTTCGCCCATCATTTCATGGCTCCTCTCAACGTACATCCGCTCGCCGAAATGGAAGCCTCGGGATACGTGGAGAACTGGATCTGCTATCGTAGCCCCGGTATCAGCGCGAAGGAATTGACCATCCTGCCGGGCCGTACCGCGACCATCAAGGATCCCGGTGCTTACGGACTCATCATCCTCCAAGGACACGGGAAGCTTGGCGTCTGGGACATTGAAAGCCCCGCGCTCATACGTTACGGCCAACTTACTAACGATGAATTCTTCGTAAGCGAGGAGGCCGCGCGTACTGGCGTCGCCATATCCAATCCCTCGTCCAGTGACCCGATCGTGATGCTCAAGCATTTCGGGATAGGCTACCACGAGTAGGTGCATCTTATTGGGATGGTGTGCTTTCGCGATTGCGACACCGTAGTCCGTACAGCATACGATTCCGATCGGCCATCAGCTCGCGGAGTAATAAAGTTCGTTAGTGACTACGCCATTTCCCGTTTGCCCGAGGTATTCACAGTTTCACTACGGGCAGATATGTCGCGAGCGTCATTGGGAACTTCGGCTGAGGGCTGTGTGCTGCTTTTCTTTCGCTTGACTTGGCAACGGCTTACCAAGGCCTGCGATAGTAAGGCGACATGCTCCGCATGTCGCAAACTTAAGGAAGGCTTGGTGAGAGGCCTTCATTGCGACGCTCCCTTTGGTCGTGTCGCCTTATTAATGAAGGCCGC
>JBEKVO010000085.1:0-7666 GCA_049513895.1 Rectinemataceae bacterium
ATCTTCCCGTCATCATAACCCTTGTCGGCGCTCAGGTGTTTCGCCCGTTCCGCGACCGTCGGTGCGCGCTCCGCAAGCTCATCGAGCATCTCGAGCGCGACTGGTTGTTCCGCCACAGATGCCTTCGTCAGGCGAAAATCGACGGGAAGCTCGTAGCGGGAATCAACGATCAGGTGGAGCTTGTAGCCGAACCAACTCGTCACCTTCTCCCATGCCTTCCCCTTCGCGTCCACGCCCGAATAGCTTTTGACGCCCCAGTCGGCGTCCGTGTCGCGCCGTCCATCGGGCGTTCCCTTCTTCGTCTCATCGCTCACCGGATTCCCGTAGCTGGGGATATTCTTCCCATCCATGGCGAGCTCCTCGCCGAAGTCGGGCACTGTTTCACCGATCGCGCCGACCAACTGTCGGAACATCCCTCCCAATTCCTTCGAATGCCCCAGGATTACCTTGAGAAACCGCGAGTACGCCCACGCCGGCGGAATCGCGGCCGGGCCTTTGAGTGGATCGAAGCCGCACAGCTCCAGCAGCATCCCGTTCCTCGCCAGTTCCCGCCTGAGGCTTTCTATGCTCGGGTGCTGGAAAACTACTCCCGCGAGAAGGGAATTCCACATGGCGCGAACCGGGTAGTCATTCCGTCCCCGAAACCGCTCCGCTTCCAAAAGACTCGCGAACTCCTCATCGGGAATAGCCTCGAGCACCAGCGTGAGCAAATCGCCAAGCTCGTCGATTTCTTTTTTCAGAACAAGGAGATGGGAACAGCGCTAATGACTCAAGCGGTAATAACGGTGCCGGCCTTGCCGTCGATGGCGGCCACGGCGTTCTCCATACTGGTGATGATGACCTTGGTGCCGCCCCGCCGTATAAAATCGCATGCCGCCTCGATCTTGGGGCCCATCGACCCCTTGGGGAACTGCCCCTCGGCGAGGTAGCGTTCGCAGTCCGCCACCGTCATGGCGTCGAAGTAGCGCTGGTCGGGTTTCTTGTAGTTGATCGCGACCTTGTCGACCCCCGTGAGGATGCAGAGCTCGTCGGCCCCGATGAGGTTGGCCAATAGGGCCGAGGCGCGGTCCTTGTCGATGACGGCGTCGACCCCGGCCAGGATGCCTTCGGCCGTGCGCATGACGGGCACGCCGCCGCCGCCGACCGCTATCACTATCTTGCCGTCGTCGATGAGGTCCTTGATGGTGCCCTTTTCGACGACGTCGAGGGGCTGGGGAGAGGCCACGACGCGGCGGAAGCCCCGGCCCGGATCTTCCTTGACGATCCAGCCGCGAGCGCGCAACCTGTCGACCTGCTCCGCCTTGTAAAAAGGCCCGACGTACTTGGTCGGATTGGTCATCGAGGGGTCGGCGGGGTCGACGACCACCTGCGTGATCACCGTGACGACGTCCTTCTCGAGCTTGGCTATCAGGAGGGCGTTCGCCAGGCACTGGGCGATCATGTAGCCCATGGAACCCTGAGTGTCGGCGACGATGACGTTGAGCGGGGAAGGCGGGACCTGGGCGGAGGCGGCCTCGTGGCGGATGAGGTGGACGCCGGCCTGGGGGCCGTTGCCGTGGGAGAGCACTACCCGATGCCCCTCGCGGATGAGGCCGACGATGGCGTCCATGCTCTTGCGGGTATTCTCGAACTGCTCGGCGATCGTACCCTCGGTCCCTTCCTCGATAATCGCATTGCCGCCCAAAGCGACGACGATGGTCTTCCTGCTCATGCCCCGCACCTCCGAAAGAAAAAGTACTGTATACGGCTTAAGCTATTTAATACAAGGCCGAGACCGCGATCTGTTTTCCGCGGGGGCAAACGGACTATAGTAAGCATATGCGGCCAACAGCCACGTGTCGAATCCTGCCTATCGCCCTCGCGTCGGGATTCCTTCTGTCCGCCCTCCCCCTCTGCGCGGGCCCCATCCTCGCTCCGGGCCAAAAGCTCTTCGTCATAAAGACGGAGCATTTCGATATCATCTTCCCGAAGAAATCCGAGCCGACCGCCCTTCGCCTCTCCCGCATCGCGGAGGAGGTCTATGCCGAATCTTCGGCCAAGCTGGACGCGAAGCTGCCCGCGCGAGTACCCGTGGTCATTACGCCGGACATCGGGGTCTTCAACGGTTTCACGAGCGCCATTCCATATATGCACATCGTTCTCTACGACACGCCTCTCGACATAGGCTGGACCGCCTTCAAGGATAATTTCCGAGGCCTTTTCCTCCACGAGCTGACGCATGCGGTTTCTCTGCAGATCAAGGCGCCCTGGGCATCCTTCCTGTCCGGAATTTTCGGTTCCTGGGTGGCGCCGGCTCTCCTCAATGCCCCCGAGTTCATGATCGAGGGCGTCGCGGTGAGCATCGAGAGCGGGGACGACGGCATCGAGGGACGGGCGAACGATCCCCTGGTCAAGGAGAGGCTGCGCCAGGACATCCTCGAGAACCGCTTCAAGACGCCCCTCGAGGCTGAGGGCGTCTACGACGAATACCCGGGCGGCTCCATTTACTACGAGTACGGAGGCCTCTTCAACGCCTACATTCAAAAGGCCTACGGCATGGAAGCCTACGTCAAGCTCTGGAAGGCGATGGGCGACCTCATCTTCTCCATCTCCCTCGATCTCTACGAACAAGGCTTCTTCAAGGCCTTCGAGAGAATCTACGGCATCCCTTTCCTGAAGGCATGGGCCGATTTCCGCCTGTCGCTGAGCATTACCGGCGCGGTCGACCCGCCCGAGATACTGGTGCCGAGCGCTCCTTCCTCCATCGGCGGCCTCGCGAGCGGCGGCGGCGGCCTCTTCTGGGTGGACGCGCGGTCCTCGCGGGCCTACCGTTTGGACGCGGCCACGGGGAAAGCCACGGTGCTCTTCGACGCGGGCGCGGCCGACCTCGTCACCGACGTTTCCGCAAATGGCGGCCGCCTTCTCGTGGCGAGGACGATCGCCCTGAGCGACGGCCGCGACCGCGTCGAGACGGCCGTTTACGACACGACGGCGCGGCGCTTTATAGCCGGCAGCGAAACCCCCGATCTCCGCGACGCGCGGTTTTTCCGCGGAGGCCTCGTCGGAATACTGCCCAATCTTCATAACAGCGACCTCATCTACACCGAAAAAGGCGAAAATAGGATCCTACTCCCAGGCTCGGAGGGGGTGATGTACTCTTCGCCCGCCGTCCTCGACGAGGCTCGCGTCGCCCTCATCGTTTCCATTGAGGGCAGGCGGACTATCGGTATCCTCGACGTCGACTCAGGGCTGCTGCGATTGCTGCGTCCCCGCGGACCCGAGAACGAAGGGCTCCTGGATTATGTTCGCCAGATATCGGCCTCATCCGGCCGCATCTATTTCAACTACGACTCGGACGACCGTATGTACAAACTCGGGGTCCTCGATCTCGACGCGGGCGATCCCACTATCAGCCTGGATACGACGGACTATTCGGGCGGAATTCTCATGCCGAGGGAGCTCGGAGGTCGCGTCTATTACGTCGGGCGCTTCTCCGGAGGCGACGGAATATGCCGCTACCCCGGCAGCCCTATCCTCGGTGGCCGTATCCTCGGTGGCCGTATCCTCGGTGGCCGTATCCTCGGTGTCGGTTTTGAGGCCTTTGACCCAAAGGCCATCCATGCCGAGGAGGAGGCCGAAACGCCGCGATCCGCGGCCGAAACCTCGATCCTGCCCTACCGGCCCCTCGCCTACGCGAATCCCTTCAATGCCTGGGCGCTCTATCCCGACTTAAACACGATCGACAGGTCCACCCGCGTGTTCGGGCTATTCTATTTCCAGGATCCGATCGAGTCGAATAGCGTTCTATTGAACGCGGGCTATGATTTCGCATGGCCCTTCGCCGACTCGAGCGTCACCTGGACGAACACATCTCTTCCCCTGCGGCTCGATCTTTCCGCGGGGGACAACCTCGTCTACGGCGCATCGGGGCCGCCCGAGCGGCAAAGCTCGGGCCAGGCCCTCGTCTCGCTTGGCCTGCCGGTCTTCCCGAGCCCGAGACAGGCGATTCTGGGCCTGGGGGCTACGGTTTTCGCCCGCGCCCAGGGAACCGAGGGCAGTCCCTACGCCTGGCCCATCCGGGAGCCTTCGATGGCCGTCTCGGCCAATGTCGGCTGGCTCGGACGCATTCCCGGCACCGTGATAGACAGCTCGCGGGGAATCGATCTCGTGAGCTATCAGGACTTCGACCTGAAATCGCAGGTTTACAAGACCGAAGCCCAACTCGTCCTCGCGACGGATACGGTTCCGCTCAGAATCGATCTCTGGGGGGCATGGGCGAGCGAATGCATTCTCTCCCTCGATGCCGCGAGCCCCGTCTTCACGGCGGATCGGCGCCCCGCCTATGTCGAATACCAGGATCTGCGGACGGGAAGCTCGGAGCTCCTCGCCGAAGGCGACGCTTCCTGGCGGATAGCCGATCAGGCCATCCACTCGAGCCTCCTCGACCTGTACTTCAATCGCCTTCTCATTGACTGGGGATTCCGGGGAGCCTATTTTCAAGCCGAATTTCTCACGTCCTGCTACGCTCGCGTTTCGCTCGACGTGGCGGCGGGAATCGGCGCGCTGGGGGGAATCGGAGTCCGAGCCTTTACCGAGGTCTATGCCTGCCTCTCCGAGACGAATCCGAGCCAAATGTTCGGCTTGAGACTCGGCATCCAGACGAGCGCCGGTTCGGGCGCTTCGCCGCTGCGGGGCGAAAGCAGGGGGTTGGAATGATCGTCAAGCGCGCGGCCGTGATGGGCCGCTGCATGGGCGTCAAGCGCGCCGTCGACATGGCCCTCGCCGCCGCGGCGAAGGAAGGCGCGGAGGGAGTATTCACCCTCGGACCCCTCATCCATAATCCCCAGGCGGTGGCCGAACTCGAGGCGGCGGGAGTGCGCGCCCTCTCGGAGGCCGAGCTGGACGGTCGCGACTCCGGCGGCGCCGCGCTGGTGGCGGGCAAGACGGTCGTTATAAGAGCGCACGGAGTCCCGCCCGCCCTACGCGGCCGTTTGTCGGAACTCGGCGCACGAGTGATCGACGCGACATGCCCCCGCGTCCTCGCGAGCCAGCGGAAAGCGGCGGCCTACGCGGCGCGGGGCTGGAAGGTGGTCATCGCCGGCGACGAGGGGCATGGCGAAGTCGTGGGAATAGCGGGGCAGGCTCCCGGCGCCGTCGTCGTGGGCGGCCCCGAAGAGGCTCGCGCGTTCGAGGCCAAGGGGGAGGATGGGGAAGAGGTCCCCGTGGTCCTGATCGCCCAGACTACCATAAAGAAAGAAGAGTACGAGGCCATCCGCAACGTCCTGGCCGAGCGCTTTCCCCTTCTCGAGGTGGTCGACTCGATATGCCCCTGCACCGAGGACAGGCTCAGGGCACTCGCGGAGCTGGCCGCCGAGGTAGAGGCCATCGTCATCGTCGGCGGGCGCAACTCGGCCAACACGGCCCGGCTCCTCGCGACGGCGCGGGAGCTCGCCAAGCCCGCCTGGCTCGTCGAAACGGCCGCCGAGCTCCCGGATGCGGTATTTGGCTTCACGAAAGTCGGCCTCTCGGCCGGAGCTTCCACGCCCGAGCGACTCATAGCGGAGGTAGAGGCGAGACTACTCCGGGCAAAGTAGCGAGAATCCGCCGCCTGTTTTGAGTACAATAGCGATTGGAGGCATCCATGGATTTACTACCCGAACTTGTAGCGCGCCGCGCATTGCGCTCGTTTGCAGCCGATCCTCTTCCCGAGGATCAGGTAAGCCGACTCCTCGAGGCGGCAAGCCTCGCTCCCTCATGCTTCAATAACCAACCCTGGCGCTTGATCGCTGTCACCGGCGAGGCCCTTCCGATACTGCACGAGGCTCTAAGCGAGAGCAACAAATGGGCGACGAGGGCGCCGCTGATCGTCGTATTCGCGACCAAGCCTTCGCTGGACTGCCGCCTCGACGCCGGGAGGGACTACGCATACTTCGACCTGGGGCAGGCCGCCATGGCATTGCAGCTCCAGGCGACGCGCGAGGGGCTCTACGCTCACCCGATAGCCGGCTACGCGCCCGCGAAGGCGGCCAAGGCAGTGGAACTTCCGGAGGACTTCGTCGTGCTGACGATCGTCATGGTCGGCAAGCCCGGAGACGTGAGCCTCCTATCCGAACGGCAGCTCGAGGGAGAAAAGGCGCCACGGCAGCGCAAGGACCTGGGCGAGGTTGCCTTCCGCGATCGTTTTTCCGTCGCTTGGAAATAGCGTTCTAAGAAGCCTGATCGAATTACGCCGATCCTCGGATGACCATCGAGGGACGGATTACCCTTTTGATGTCTTTCGCCTTCTCCCCGGATCGGGATATGGATACGAGTGTACGTACCGCCTCCTCGCCGAGGAGGTATTGGTCGATATGGACGCTCGTGAGAGGCGGGGCAGTAAAGGCGGAGTACAAGATATCGTCGAAACCGACGATCCGCACCATATCAGGCACCGGGACGTGGAGCTCGCGTAGGGCCTTGAGAGCGCCGATGGCAAAATCGTCGTTCGTGAAAAGCCCGTCGAAGCGATCGCCTTGTTCCCAGGCCTCGCGGACCATATTCATCGCCGCCTCGCAGCTGTGACAATCGTACTGGACCCCTATCTCCACCTCGGCCGAGCGCTTGACGCTGGCCGCCGTCTCCATCGCATTGGCGAAATAGTGCTCCCGTTCGACGGTGATAACCTTAATATGCCTGCAGCCGGCGGCGATCAGGTAGTCGAGGGCCATGAGAGAACCTTCGAGGTTGCCCGACTCGACCGAGCCGATGCCCTCGCCCGTCGGGGCCGGGCCGTCGACGATTACGATATTCTTCACGTTGTCCTTGATGAAGGCCACGATCTCCGGGTCAAAACTGCCGACAAGGAGCGCCCCTGCCAGGTCGTGGATCGAGAAAAGGCCCTGCAGCCTGAGCCAAAGTTCCTGCGGATTCTCATAGAGGCTGATTTGGATGGGGCAGAGGTCGAATTCCTGCGCGACCCTCTCCACGCCTCTCGTGATTGCATGGAAGAACGTGACCGAACTCTCCGTGCCCGATCCGAAAATGAGGGCGAATAGGCCGGCCGAGGCCGATTTTGTCCGATCGTTCGAGCGTAGGGCCTGGGCGGCGGCGGAGGGGACGTAACCAAGATCCATCATCACGGCGATGACGCGGTCGCGAGTCTCCTTTCGCACAGTGTCCTCGCCACGGAGAACCCGTGAGACCGTCATGGAGCTGACGCCCGCTCGAGCGGCGACTTCCGCGCTGGAAGTCCGTTTTTTACCCATCCTTACTCCCGCTCCCCGTTGTACAGCGCTAATGTGAGAATGTCAATCTTGTATCAAGAAAAATGTTATATATAACAAAGCCTGTTTCTCACATTATGCGATCATTAAAAACACAGACATACTTAATAGCCGACATTGAACTGCGAAATATTCATAATATTTCATTGAATTGGCTAATTTAGCGAAATACCGCAAGAACATTCTCAACACTGACGAGAGATAAAAGAATAGCTCCTTTTTATTTCGTTTGACAAATCCTAAAAGGCATGCATAAGCTTAACCAGAATCTTAACGGTAACGTTATCAATGTACAATACCTAGGTTCAGACCTCGTTTATCCAGGAATATAGCGTATAAATAACTGCCGCATATACTAGATAAAATGGGCTGAAAGGGCAATAATTAGTACATGAATAGCCAGATGCTGCTAGGTCCGAACGGCC
>JBEKVO010000086.1:0-6994 GCA_049513895.1 Rectinemataceae bacterium
GCTGCCCGAGGCGTCCTCGGACTGCACCCGATAGCGCCCAAGCTGGGTCAGGGTCAGAACGAGGGTATCGGTCGCCGCCTTGCAGGCCGCGTCGTACGAGGCGGAGCTCGTCTCGTTCGCAAATCGAAGGACCGCCACGTGCGCGTTCGCCCCCTCCTGGCCGAAGACGAAACTGTGTCCCCCGGCCGCGAGGATGACGATGAAAACGCCGACTGAAACATGGAGAGTTGGGAAACGCATAGAATGCCGCCTTTAGTGAAGCACGACCGCCGGGTTCACGAAAATTGCCTCTCCCGATCCCGTCGGGAAGGCGAGAAGATCGCCCGACGCGACGGGAGCGCCGACTACCCGCGCCGGAGCCGCAAGCGTCGCCCGTTTTTTCCCCGATACGGGATCGACCGCGACGATCGTACCGTCCTGTGTCCCGAACCAGAGGCTCCCCCCCTGGAAGGACGGGGCCGACGAAACCCCTTCGATCGGGTCGAAGAGCCGCTCGCCGTTCTTCGACGAGAGACCGTAGATCGTCGTTTTTGCGAACACGTAGAGACCGGCGTCGCCGAGCACGAAATCCTGGAGCACGTTGAGATTCTTCCCTGGGTCCACCCGCTTGCTCCATGCGACCGTTTGACTGCCCAAATCGATACAGACGGCCAGCCCCTTCCGGTCGACAAAATAGGCCGATCCGCCCGATATGAGGGGCGCGGCCGCGTATGGCTGGGCGGCCGGGGTCTTGATCTGGCCCGAAAGGGACTGCCGCTCTCCATCTATAATATAGAACACCCCGCCGACCGATGCGGCGTAGATCGTCGTCCCCACCACGGCGGGCGTCATCTCGACGTCGTCGGGCAGCGCGATCGTCCCGACGCTCGCGCCGCTGTCCACGTTGAATATCTTGATCCCATTCGAGGTCGCGAGATACAGCTTGCCCCCCGCTATCGCGGGCCGTCGTCCGAAGAGACCCGTGTCCGTCGCGTCCAGCGGGACGGAGTACCGCGGCTTCCCGCTCGACGCGTCGAGGACACAGAGCGCTTTGTCGCCGGCAAAGGCAAGGAGTCCCGTGCCGAGGACCGGACGGGAGTTTTCGTTGTCCGAGTTTCCCGTCTTTGCCGACCATAAAACCGCACCGTCGGCGTTGAAGGCGAAAACGGCCCCCTTCGAGTCCGCGGCGAAGAGCCTCTGGTCCGCGGCGACGAGGCCGGAAACGAGCCCCGTATTCGACACTTTTGTCGTTCCGTACAGCTCCGATGGCCGCAAGACGGCGGCCTTGACGATGCCGGTCTCTCCGACGAGCTGAATCGACTCCTCGTAGTCGGCGTATCCGCGCCGATGCACTTTGAGCGCAACGCGAGTCCCGGCGGGGAAGCTCGAGGTGACCGAGCCTGTCCCGCGCAGCGCCCCGTCCAGCAGGATCTCCGCGTCCGGCGGCGTGGCGTTCACCGTGAGCGCGAGCGTCGTGGGAACCGGAGTCGCCGAGACGGGGGTTGGGGCCGGAGTCGCCGGGGCGGGACTCTGGGCAGGGGCTGGAGTCGGGGGCGGCATCTCCTTTGGCGGCTCGGGCAGGGTTTCCTTCACTTCGAGGTTGGCCCCCCTCTCGAGCAGGCGCTTCGATTCCCCGCTCAAGGATACCGTTTTCTGCACGGATACGGGCGCCGCCGCCGTGTAGTCCTTGAGCGACTGGGTGATCGATGCGGACAGGGCGACGGGAGCCTCGGCCTGCGGCGCGGCCGCGGCTTTCTCGCCCGTCTTCCCTGCCTCAGGAGCAGCGGCCGCCGCCGCGCTCTCCGTCGTGAGCGTCGATACGAGTTCCACCTGTATGCGGGCGACAATCGTGTCCGCCTTCGCCATGTCCGTCTTCTTTATGGAGAGCTCCTGGTCCTTTGTGACCACCGGAGCGGATTCCACTATCGAGTCGACCACGGCAGCCACCATCGACTCGTTCGAAGAGTTCGTGAGCGCGTCCAGCTTCGCCTGGTCGAAGGAGGGCGGCAATATGGCGACCCCGCCTTCCTGCACGGCGACCTTCATCGGTCTGCCTTCCTGCGCGCTCACGGCAAACTGCGTACCGCGAACCGCGCAGACCGCGGAGCTCGTCCCAACCTGAAAGCGGTCCCGGCCCGCGAGCTTGTTCACCTTGCAGGTGACCGCACCAGCGAGGAGGCCCAGGTCCACGACATTCTTCCCTTGCGTCAGGGATATGGCCTTGAGCTCGATCATCGCGTTCGGCCCGATCCGAATCGCGCTGACCTTCCCGAACTGTATATCGCAGGATGAAGACTTTCCCGTCTTTACCGACGCGGAGGTCGGCACGATATCGCCGATCGATACAGGTTGCCATTCGGCGTCTGTCCTGCGCGAAACCGTCCCGTCGAGAAATGTAACAACGCCCTGCGTGATGGGCGGAGCTTGGACTTTCTTCTCGACTGCGGGACTTGCCGGCACGGCCGCTGGCGCTGCAGCCGACGTGCCGCCGCCCGCGGTTGGCGCCTGCTTCGGCGAACAGGATGCGAGGCACGAAAAGGCAAGCACAATAAGCCATATGAAGAAACGACCATACGTTTGTCCGGATTTCCCAGAGGGCTCTATCTTTTTGTTCATCACGGGCGACCTCCCATTCCAGATAACATTCTACCGCATCCAGCCGCCGCGTCAATGCGGGGGATCCGATGTTCAGACTGATATGGCGATCTCTGTCGGAAACGGGCTGGAAATATTCAAGACCATCGTCTTTTCATTTCCGGCCGGCGATGGGTCGTGACGTCGTTTCCCTTGATAATTCCCGGCTTGGTCGGCTTTTAGGCCGTTGAGAACCATGTAATCGTAGGTGAAGAGGCTAGTCCTGTTGACCATTGGGGCCCCTGGAGGCATGCGGATGATTGGACCCGATCGCCATCCCCGTCCGCGACCGAGTTTTAGATGTACCCACGTGCATTTCAGGACGGACACATCTATGATGAAATCATGGGCAACGAAGAGCTGATCGAGAAAGTGAAGAGCACATTGCTGTGCATGCAGAGATTCTCCTGGGAACAAGGCATAGCGGCCCAGGCTTTCCTGGAACTCGGAGAGACCGACCTGGTCATCCGCATGGCCTACGCCGCGGCCCTCCGGCAAGGCGACGACGGAAGGCTGGCCCTGATGGATCCCGATGAAGCGGTTACCGACCCGGCATCCAACGGCGAGCCCATGCTCTTCGCCGCGCGCGTTACGGGCGACGAGAGCCTCAAGAGGGCCGTAGAGCGCAATGTCGACTACCTGCTCCACAGGGCCCCCAAGAACAAGAACGGGATCACCTACCACTGGCCCGACAAGAAGATCGTGATGGTCGACTCGTGCTACATGGCCCCCCCACTGCTTGCGGTGACGGGCCACCTCGATGAGGCGATCAAGCAAATAGATGGCTTCAGGAAACTCCTGTGGGATAAGGGGAAGAAGCTGTTCCACCACGCGTGGAACGACGAGAAGATGGATTTCGAACGAAAGCTTTTCTGGGGAGTTGGGAACGGCTGGGCAGCCGCGGGAATCACGAGGGTACTGCGGGCTATCCCCGAAAGCAGGCCCGACGAAAAGAGAAAGCTCGAGGGCTACATACGCGAGCTAGTAGAAAGCTGCATCGGATATATGAGGCCAGATGGCCTTTTCCACGACATCCTTGATGACGCGAGCACCTTCGTTGACGCAAATACCGGCCAGACTTTGGCCTATTCGATCTTTCGCGGGGTAGGGGGCGGATGGATCGACAAGTCATTCCTCGGTGCCGCGAACATGATGAGGGAAGCCGCACACAAGAAGGTGGATAAGTGGGGCATCGTGCGGGACGTCTGCGGTGCCCCGACTTTCCAGAGTCAAGGCATGGCGCCGGAAGCCCAAGCCTTCTTCCTCCTCATGGAAGCGGCATATAGGGACCTGGTAGGATGACGGGGAAGCCGAGGACGACAAGGAAGGAGCCGCCGCAGCGAAGGCCTGCGGCCTATTTTTGATATTTCCTTGGTGGTATCTCCAGGAGCAATAGTCCCCAACATTGTGTTCCCGCGCTTCACCAACGGGCCGGCTGTTGTCCGAAAATATTAATTCATGATATGAACGGACCATGATTGCTCCCCTACCGCGAACGCAGGAGAATTCGGGCGGACGTCTCGCCTATCTCGACTCGCTGAAGTTTTTCGTCGTGCTTTCCCTGGCGCCCTTCCACGCGGCGCTGAGCTTCACCGGGGCGGGAGTGACCTACGTGTACGACACTCCTGTCAGGGACGCCTTCCTCTCGCATACATATCACGGCGCCGTGGGGCCGATAGCCCTGCAGCTCTTCACGACATTCATGGACAACTGGTTCATGCACCTTCTATTTCTCATTTCCGGCGTTGGCGCCTCCGCTTCTCTGAGAAAGAGAAGCGCGGGACGCTTTATCGGAGAACGGGCGAACCGTCTGCTGCTCCCCTTGCTCCTCGGTACCCTCATCGTCATCTCCTTCCAGTCGTGGCTCCGGGCCGTCAGTTTCGGGACCTGGACGGGCGGCTTCTTTGCTTTCTACCCGTCCTTCTTCAACGGGATCAGCCGCGGTCCCGGCAGCAAGTATAACTTCGACTATGGACAGCTCTGGTTCCTCCTCTACCTTTTTGTCTTCTCCCTGCTTGCACTTCCCCTTTTCCTTCGATTGAAGAGGCAAGGCGATTCCTCGCGCCTCCTGGCGGGCGGCCGTCGGCTTGCTGACGGCGTTGCCATTCTTTTCCCTGCCCTCTGGATTGGGGTGCTGGAGGTCGCATTCCGACCCGGCTGGCCGGGCTACCAAAACCTGATCAACGACTGGGCAAACTTCACCGTTTACCTGTCCTTTTTCCTATTCGGCTATATCGCGGGGACGGAACGAAGTCTGCTGGAGGCGGCGGACCGGAATCGTCGGCTCGCGCTCTTCATCGGCATTCTTGCATTCCTGGGCCGGCTTGGCATTCACCGGTTTCTCGTCCCGCCCTGGGGCTATAACTTGGGTACTATGGCCGCGCAGGGACTCCGCGGCGTCGCCGCATTTTGCATCGTAGTCGCGGTCATGGGGTATGGACGCCGCTGGCTGAACCGTGAGAGTGCGACCCTCGGGATGGCCCGAGACCTCTCGTTTCCGCTCTACATCCTGCATTTCGCTCCGCTGAGCCTCGCGACCTGGCTCCTTCTGGGCACGGGACTTTCGGTGTGGCTCAGGTGGGGGATCGCAGCCGTCGCCTCTTGGCTGGCCGTCGCCCTCTTCACCGAACTCGCCAGGTACGTACCGCCGCTCCGAGAGTTCTTCGGAATCCGGGCGCCCGGCCGGGTCAAGATGCAGGCGGCCGAAAGCGGTCCGAGACAAGCCGACGATCGATAACCTTCCCGCATCAGTGAGGCTTAACTAGGCTTAGTAATCCATGCCTCCCATCAAACGCTTCGCGTCCTGTGCCGCAAGGAAATGATTGTAGTGCTCGCCTTTCGGCGAGCGACGATATCCGCCTACCTTGAGCCGGGCTAGGCCCGGCCCGCTTCTCGGCGCTCGTGCAGGAGCTCCGGCCGGATGGCCCCCTTCGACGGAAGCCAACCGTGTTCTGTGGATGGACGTGGAAGGTCGCGAAGATCCATACTAAGACGAGGGCGGGAATGGCCTGTCCCTCGGGGAGGGTGTGATCACCGCGCCGCGCTTTCTATTCATCGAGATCAACAAGCGTTGCAATCTTCGATGCGAGCACTGCCACTACTGGAAGGCCGACCCAGAGGACGGGACCCACGTCATTTCGGCGGAGCGCAGGAGCGAGATACTGGTCGAGTTCGCCCAACTGAGCCCGGCGGGGACGGTAGTGACCTGCGGAGGAGAGCAGATGCTCGACCTGGAGGATTATTTCGCCGTGGCGAAGACCTGCATCGACTCTGGACTGGGTTGCCTTTCGGTCGTCAACGGAACCATGATCGGAAACGCCGGGATCGCCGATAGGATGATCCTGGAGGGACCATCGGAAATCACTGTGTCTCTCAACAGCCATCGCGCGGAGCTGCACGACAGGTCCAGGGGCAGGGTGGGATCCTTCGACATGGCGGTCCGCGCCCTGCGGCTCCTGCTGGCCTCGAGGGCCCGACTGGAGGCGTCCAAGCCAATCTATGCGATGGCCGTCGTGTGCGAGCAGAATTACCGGGAGCTGGATGCCTTTTACGATTTCGTGCTGAATGACATTGGGGCGGATAAGCTTAAGCTCAACTTCCTCCAGCCCACATTCGGCCCCATGGTGCCGGCCTTCGAAGACTTGTACTTCGAACAGAACGTCATCGCTGACCATAGAGCACTGGGCAGGATCATCAGGTTCTGCGATAGGAAATACGGGCTCCACATCAATCCCCGATGGTTACGGCAAATATTGATGTACCACCGCTCTGTCAGGGAAAACGGTGATGCCCGGCGCGGCTGGGGCGGCAAGGGTACCCGCTATCCGATCTGCAACAGCTACGACCGAAACATCATGGTCGATATCCACGGCGCTGCCAAGCTCTGCTTTTCCACTGCATTCCCCTCCGTCCAGCTGGAAAAAGCGGGCGACCTGGTCCGGATGTGGCGGGAGGCCGATGCCACCAGGGCAAGCATGCGCGGCTGCAGAAGATACTGCGGCATAAGCCACAGTGTGAGAAGGGAAAGCGCCACTTTGAAGGCGGGAACGGCAGGAGTCCTGTCCCGGATTTTCCGTCTCGCGCTCCGGTAGCCCCGCGTTGCCTGGAAGAAGCCGTCCAGGGGTGGACGGAGCTGTGGCAGAAGCAGAGACCGCGGAAGACCGGCGAGTGGTTGCGTCGTCTGCGGAGGGTGGCCCCAGGCTGTTGGAGCTGATCCCGTGGGGACTTCCGTTCGGGCTCCTGCTTCGCGGCGGCGTGACTTACTATCCAGTCGCGTGAATAGTCTACACAATCGCGGAATCCATGATATCATGGATCATGGATGAGATAGATGGCAGGCAGTTTGATCGAAGGGCTCTTGATGTCATCCGAAGGATGGCAT
>JBEKVO010000087.1:0-7339 GCA_049513895.1 Rectinemataceae bacterium
CAGTTTCCCCGGAGTGTGATGATGTATTGTCCTGGATCATCTCTTCAAGCCGACCTGGGCGGCTGCTGTTTCGTGCCCCGGCGAAAAGCCCATCGAAAAAGGCTGACAGCGCAAATGCCTCCCGCTTGCCTAAACTTGACGGGCCCTCCATAATCGTGCTACCTTTCCGCGAATCCTCCCTTAAGGAAACCACATGAACAAGCTTTTGTCAGGGCTCGCCTTGCTCCAGACCGGCAATCCGACCGGATCGATGGTCTCCACTATCGTTACTTTCGGCCTCGTCTTCGTCATTTTCTATTTTCTTATCATCAGACCGCAGAACAAGAAGCAGAAGGAAGCCAAGAGGATGATCGAGGCGGTCAAGAAGGGCGACAAGGTCATCACCTCGGGAGGTGTCCATGCAACCGTGTACACCGTAAAGGAAAAGACCGTCATCCTCAAGGTCGACGAGAATACCAAGATGGAGTTCTCCAAGGCCGCCATAGCCTCGGTCGTCGTCGATCCCAAGATCGAGGAAAAGGCCGATCCGAAGGCCCTCCCGGAAACGGCTTCCGACAAGCCTGCCGAGGAAAAAAAATAGGCACCCTGCGCGTATAAGGCCGGCCCGAAGCCCGCGCTTCCGAGCGGGGAGCCCGGGTACGGCCCCATTTTCTCATCTGGAGCGACCTGAATGAGCAAGATTCAAAGATTACTGATCGTGCTGGTGGTCATAGCCGTCGCCTTCGTGTTCCTGTGGCCGACCGTGAGCTGGTATGGACTCACGTCAAAAGCCGATATGGCTCTGGCCGTAGGCTCGCGTGAGCAGATCCGCGATTATTCGCGCAGCATGGCCATCACCGACCTCACCGCCCTCAAGGCGGAGGCTGCTGCCGGCAGCGAAGTCAAGCTGGACGTTCAGAAATTCGCCGTCGACATCCAGGCGGCGTCCAATGCCTACAGGACCGCGCGCAAGAGCGTGCCCTCCGGATGGACCGCGAAGGCCGCCCTCGCCGCCTTCGTCAGCGAGAAGTCGGCCTACGACGCCGTCGAGAACATCTACCGGACCCGCGTTCTTGGCCTCAAGGCGAAGCAGAAGAAGGCGGTCAAGCTCGGTCTCGACCTCTCGGGCGGCATGAGCGCCGTCATCCAGGCCGACCTGGACGCCCTCGCCAAGAAGGTCGGGCACAACCTCTCCCCCGCCGAGAAGGCCGACGCGATGAAGCGCGCGATCGAAAGCCTCAACTCGCGCATCGACAAGTTCGGCCTCACCGAGCCCACGATCCGCCAGCAGGGCGACGACCAGATATACATCGAGGTCCCCGGCGCGGCCGATCCCGAGAACATCAACTCGATCCTCATGGGACGCGGGAAGCTCGCCTTCCATATAGTCGACGATGCGGCCACGGCCAAGCTCGCCACCTACCTCGAGTCCAATCCCCTCGGCGTAGACGAGAAGACCATGACCATCGCCGACAAGACCATCGTGCCGGCCGGTTTCGTGATCCGCAAGTTCTACAAGAAGGATTCCTACGGCCTCGACGAGTTCACCGGCAGGTACATGGTGCTCAACGAAGTCCCCGGCCTCGACGGCACGCACATCGCCAACGCCACCACGTCGTCGGACCAGATAACCGGCCAGCCGGAAACTCTTTTCCAGCTCGACAAGGAGGGCGGCGAGATCTTCTATAAGATGACGAGCGCCCACGTCAAGGAAACGATGGCCGTCGTCCTCGACGACAAGGTCAAGGCGGGCGCGACGATATCCGAGGCGATCCGCGACTCCGTGCGGATGACCGGCTTCAGCGCCGAGGAGTCCGCGAACCTCGCTCTCGTCCTGCGCACGGCTGCCCTTCCCGTCGAGCTTTCACCTGTAAATACCCAGGCGGTAGGTTCCTCCCTCGGCGAGGACGCCGTCCGCGCGGGAATCCTCGCGGTGACGATAGCCTTCGCTCTCGTCATCGGCTTCATGCTCCTCTACTACAAGGGCGCGGGAATCAACACCGCGGTCGCCGAGATAGTCAACCTCTTTATTATGGTAGGAGTCCTCTCCGCCTTCGGCCTAACCCTCACCCTGCCATCCATTGCGGGTTTCGTTCTCACGATCGGTGTATCGGTAGACGCGAACGTCCTGATATTCGAGCGCATCAAGGAAGAGCTCCGGGAGGGCAAGGGCCGAATCTCCTCGATCCGAGCGGGCTTCGACAAGGCATTCTGGACCATCGTCGACTCCCACTTGACCAACCTGATCGCGGCCCTATTCCTCGCCCAGCTCGGCTCCGGCCCCATCCAGGGCTTCGCCATTTCGCTCGCGATCGGCACCATCTGCTCGCTATTCACTTCGCTCTTCCTCTCTCACCTGATCTTCGACTTCGAGACGGACGTGCTCAAGGTTAAGCACGTGAGCATTTCCTGGAGGGTCAAATGACTCGGGTCATCAACTTCGACCGTAGCTTTAAGATTACGGTACCGATATCGCTGGTCATTATCATTGCAGGGCTGATCGGCGCGCTCGCGATAGGCTTCAACAAAGGCGTCGATTTCCAAGCCGGCCTCAATACGAGCGTCCGCTTCGCCCCGCCCTCGATGCTCGTTTCGTACGCCGGGACCGGTACGATGCAGCTCAAGGTGACGAAGTCCGAAGTGGACCTGATCTCCAAGGCGCCCTCGGGCGATACCAAGTCCTATACCTTCACCTTCGTCCAGTATACGACCCTCCAGTCCATTGCGGACGCGATCAAGGCAGTGCCTGGGATGTCCCTGGAGCTGAGGGCCGACGGGTCCGTCCCCTCTTCGCTTATCCTTGGAGCCTCTCAGACTGATTCGACCCTGTCCGCCACGACCCCCTCGGTGCTCCACTACGCGCTCACCGGCTCGACCGGCCTCGAGATGAGCATCGAGAGCATCAGGGCCGCGCTCAAGGGCTTCGGCAGCGTCTCGATCCAGCGAACCGGCGACGAGGTCGCCCGCGAGTACATGATCCGCATAGAGGACTCGGGCAAGGATCCGGAATTTTCGAGGACCATCCATACGAAGCTTACTGCCGCTCTTGGGGCCGCTTTCGGCGCGGACAACGTCCTCGTCAACAAGGCGGACTTCGTCGGCGCCCGTTTTTCCAAGAGCCTCGCCGACCAGGCGGTGTGGCTGACTCTCCTCACCTTCGCCCTTATCCTTGCGTACTGTTCCTTCCGCTTCAAACCGGTCTACGCCATCGGCGCGGTCCTCTCGGTCGTCCACGACGCCCTCGTCCTGGTCGCCTTCATCGTCTTCACGAGGATGGAGTTCAATACCTCGATCATCGCGGCCATCCTCACGATAGTCGGCTACTCGATCAACGACACGATCGTCATCTACGACCGTATCCGGGAGAAGGTGAAGTTCAATCCCAACGCCGTGTTCAACGGGAACATGAACAGGGGCGTCACCGAATGCCTCGGGCGTACCTTCATCACCTCGGGCACGGTCCTCCTCTCCGCCATCGCCCTCTATATCTTCACGACGGGCAGCATGAAGGATTTCTCGCTCTGCATAATCGTCGGCGTCATTACCGGCACCTACTCCTCGGTCTTCATCGCCTCGGCATTCGTCGACGGCTGGAAGATACTCGAGTCCAGGCGTCACGTGAG
The DNA here is from genome assembly GCA_049513895.1 of Rectinemataceae bacterium. Lineage (GTDB taxonomy): Bacteria > Spirochaetota > Spirochaetia > Treponematales > Rectinemataceae > UBA1306. The sequence continues at coordinate 3,603 of JBEKVO010000087.1, forward strand.
GAAGCAGGCCGAGCAAGCCCACATCGCCGTCGCCGCCAAGGCGGCCCTGGCGGCCGCCAATCCCCCAAAATCCGCAAAGGCCGCCAAGAGATAGCGAAAACCGTACGCGAACCCATGGCCGCGAATTGCCCCCAAGGCATTTCGTGGCCTTTTTCATGGAGGTTTGCATAATAGGGCGTTCGCGACATTAGGAGCGAAGGCATGCAAGCCTCTCAATGATGTTTACCTGCGAAACGGCGCGGGGCTTGCCATTGGCCCATCGGATTGGCTATATTGGATAACGCAATAGCACATGGCGCCGCGCGATTACTATCGCACGGCGATAGGAAGAGTATTTAAAATGTGCTATCGCACATGGCGCCGTGCGACGTGGTCGCGCGGCGAGGGGAATGGGTTGTAGTATTCGCTATCGCGAATGGCGCCGTCCGATAGTAATCGGGCGGCGGTAGGGAATGGATTTATTAATGTGCTATCGCACATGGCGCCGTCCGATAGTAATCGGGCGGCGTAGGGAATGGGTTGTAGTATTCGCTATCGCGAATGGCGCCGTACCCAAGTGGGAAGGGGGAGGTCTGCAAAACCTTTATGAATCGGTTCGACTCCGATCGGCGCCTTAAAACGAAATGAGCCACTCTGTAACAGGAGCGGCTCATTTCTTTTAAAGGCACCGGACTGTAAGGAATGGGGTTGGACGTCATAGGGCCTCAGGCCCTTTGACGAGCGGATGGATTGTAGTGCCCGCTATCGCGGGCGTCGTCATCGCCTTTGGCGATGTGCGTATCCGGCTACGCCGGGACCTGGCCGCCGCCTCGAGCTTCCTCACGTGGATGGAACGCCGGCACGCGTCGACCCGGAACCCCTTCAGGGGAACCAAGGCCCGCCCCCTGAAGGCCGCCCGCCGCGCCGCCGCCGAGCTCGGGACGATCCTTGACACCCTAGCCCCGGACGCCTACGCCGCCGCCGCCGTCATGGCCTACCGAGGCCTTCGCGTCGGAGCCCTGCAGAGTCTCACGATCCGCGCCGGCCGTTTCACCGCCCGGAGCAAAGGGAAGGACATTTCCGGGACCCTGCCCGCCGAGGCCTTGGCCGCGATCCGCGCCGCCGGCCTGGACACGAAGACACCCTTCGCGGGGACGAAGGGAAGGCGCTACGAGGACATGATCCGCGAAGCCTGCCTAAAGCTGGCTGCCGCCGGCAGGATCGCCGCGCCTTACTCTGCCCGTGACTTCCGGCATCTCTACGCTGTAACCGAGTATCGGAAGAATCATGATATATATCGCGTTTCAAAGCTCCTCGGCCACGCGTCGATTCAAGTAACGGAGCTGTACCTCCGGGGACTAGGTGAAGTTGATTGACTACCGCGGAGCGAGAGGACATAATAAATTGAAAAGAAACAGGAGAAAATGATGAGCAAAAAACGGCATCGCGCGATCCAGATTCAAAAGTCACTCCTATGCCGGGGTTCCCCGGTATCAATAATCTCCACGGGCAAAGCAAGAAACATGCGAAACCTAGAAACTAGCGAAAAAAAATGAAACTTGCATGAGGCAAGTAGGCGAAATATTGTAATAGCTTTTAGTTGGAGGCTTGAGAAATGTCTCGTCCTTTAACAAGCGTTAGTGGATATCTTAAACGGATTAAGGCACTCAAAGACAAAACCTCACCCGGCCACATGTTATTATTCAGAGGTCACGGAAATCTAGAATACAAGCTTGTGCCGAAACTTTACCGGAAACCTAAGTGGGTCAAGAATGAACACTTAATGTTCAAGGAGATGGTCCTTTCTAATCCCTCGGAGTTTGCCGCAGATAATAGCACTATTGATAAATTGGTTAGGATGCAACACTTTTCAATGCCAACTAGGCTTTTGGATTTAACAGTTAATCCAATCGTTGCACTTTATTTTGCGGTCGAGGAAGAAACGAAGAAGCTAGGTGAGGTTGTAGTGCTAGAAATCCCTGAAAATCAAATCAAGTACTACGATAGCGATACAGTATCTGTATTGAGTAATCTATGCAAAGTCCCATATGAAGAAAAAAGTTTTGATGTTTCAATTGTTGATCCTGACGAATTCAATGATACTGATAGTGCAAAGAAACTAGTTTATGTGACCAGAGAAGAGAAACCCTATTTTGAGAACGTTATCAATCCAAATGATCTTTATCGAGTGCTTGCGGTGCGCGTAAAATTAAACAATCGTAGGATTATTGTTCAGAGTGGTGCTTTTTTGTTATTTGGTATGGGCGCGGATAAGCGCCACTGTGCCGCGATTGAAGAGGCTTGGTTGCCCCTAAAGATGAGTAGTGAAAGAATACTAATTGATAAGAACAGTAAGAGAAAATTATCACAAGAATTAAGTGTTCTAAATATTACAGAAGCATCTTTATTCCCTGACATAGACGAAACCGCAATATCAATAAGTGATCGATTCAAATAGTGCTCAGCTTACTCACCCAGCAATTAAACTTAAGCTACTTAGAGTTTGCTGAACAATCGATAAAGTGTTGTCATATATGGAATAATCTGATACGATCGAACATTAAAGTGCACGGAAAACGAGGTAAAGGGCCTGAAACCCGTGCACGTGGAGTGTCGAATGTACCGGAAGCGATATCAACCGGAGCCACAAATCCCACTAGAGGAATTCTATATGGCGTTCGGTGGGCGTCTTTCGAAAGCCAATCGCTGGGTAAAGCTTGCGGACATGATTCCCTGGGACGAAGTGGAAAAACGTTATGCGGAGCAGTTCACATCGACAGTCGGGAATCCAGCATATCCGGTACGAGTCGCATTCGGAGCACTCACTATCAAAGAGAAGTTGAAAATCACCGACGAGGAAACTGCCCAAGCAGATTCGGGAGAATCCCTACCTGCAATACTTCATCGGATACAAGGCTTACAGCGAGAAACCGCCTTTCAATTCAAGTACTATGGTTTATTTTCGGATACGCTTGTCGGCGGATATCCTGAAAGAAATCAACGCATTGATCGAGAAGAAAAGGGTCGTACCCAAAACAATGACAAGCCAAAGGATCCACCGCAGAATTCCGGGACCTTGCTGATGGATGCGACGTGCATACCCGAAGACATTCGGTATCCGCATGACGTGACTATCCTCGACGAGGCACGCCAAAAGACGGAAAAGATCATCGACACGATGTTTGAGAAATCCAAGCACCCAGGGAATAAACCGAGGACCTACCGGAAAAAAGCTCGGAAGGAATTTCTTCGATTCATCAAGAACAAGAAACGAAATACGAAGGATTTCAGGAAGGCGCTGAAGCAACAGGCGCAGTATGTGTCCCGCAACCTACGAACCATCAAGAAAATGTCCAAAGATACCGGGCTACGCATGCTTTCGCGTAAACAGTATCGTGATCTGTTGGTCATTTCTGAGGTGGTACGGCAACAGAAAGAAATGCTTGAAAACAATACGCGGTCTATTCCAGCCAAGATATCATTGAGCCTCGTTGACGGCTACGCGATGGTGGACCGGCTTTCCTGGGACAACTACAACGAAGTTGAGGATTTGAAACGCGTGGTCCAGGAATATCAGGCGCGGTACGGGTATTATCCTGAAGTCGTGTGCGCCGACAAGATTTATCGGAGCCGTGGTGTCGCTTCGCATGCTAATCTGACAATACCTCGCATGCATTCCTGACTCTCACACTCCATTGACATTGCGAAGAACGAAGAGCCCCCGCGACGCTGCGGGGGCCATCGATGCTAGAGGATCT
>JBEKVO010000088.1:0-6572 GCA_049513895.1 Rectinemataceae bacterium
CGCGCATATCAGACTGATCAATCGTCGCAGAAACATTCCTCTTCTTTTTCTTCCGCTGTCCGGTGGATAGAGGAGGAAAGAAAAATTCCTTTCCCCCTTGACGGGAGGTCACATCATATCAGCTCTTCCATAAGGGTTTATCTTAAAATCATCCCTATTGGTTAGTGTAATGGGGTTTTTATCGGTTAGGCCCTGCCTGGTGAGGTATTGGTAAAGAGCGGCCCTCTCGACGCCGCGGGATATCTGCGCTAGCTTAAGCGGAGATGCTCGGAGGCTACCGTGGCGTACAGGGACAAATACATCGAAGGCCGGAACGTGGCGCGCATCGTAAAGGCGCTGTCCAATGACTATCGCATCGCCATCCTCGAAATGCTTGGTGAGGAGGACACCACGATCCAGTCCATCATGGCGCGCCTTAAATTATCCAAGACTGCGGTCCTCACCCACCTAAACAGCCTGGAGACCGCGGGCTTCATCTCCTCCGAGCTTGTGAGGGGCTCGGTGGGAAACCAGAAGCTCTACCACAAGGAGTACGATCGCCTCATTTTCAACTTCTCACCGGGCAAGGAGAATGAGCAGGAGGAACAGTACTACGAGATCGCGGTCGAAATAGGAAACTACTTTGACTTCCGCGTCTACCCTCCCTGCGGCCTGGCCAAGCGTGAGCATATAATCGACAAATGGGATGACCCCTCAGTCTTCTTCCATCCCGATCGCATCTCGGCCCGGCTGCTCTGGGGAGCGCTCGGTTTCGTCGAGTATCGCATTCCCCTCAATATTCCCTTCGAGACCGACGGCTTCTCTCGTATCGAGATCATCCTCGAGGCCTCGGCTCAGGGCGACCTGCCGACCCATCGTCAGCTCAGGCTGCCAGCCTCGGTCAATCGTGCGCATCTGCGCGATGGTGAGAGCAGCCTGAGCTTCTCGCTCAACGGCGTCGGGATCGCGGAATGCACCGTCCACGAGTTTAGTAGGACAACAACAAAGGGCGGCCTTACAGGGGCTAAGGGCAAGTATACGCCTGGCTGGTGGAGGGGCTCGAACTACGGAGAGTTGCTCACCATCATAATCGACGGCGAGGGGACAGCCGTGAACGGGCAGAAGGCTTCGTCGGTCTCGCTGAGCCAGATATTCCCGCCGGGCTTCTTTGCCGAGCAAGGCGAGCAGAGCGAAGAACTCAGGTCGGACGCCTACCTGTCCCTGAGGATCGAGGTCAAGGGCGACGCCCCGTGCATAGGCGGCTTCACCCTTTACGGCCGAGGTTTCGGCAACTTCGACCAGGACATCATCATCCGATTCTACCCCTGACCGTCATCGGGCCTCGGGCTATCCCTTAACGGAGCCGCTTGTCAGGCCGGAGATGTAGTATCTCTGAAAGGCGAAGAAGATGAGGAGGCAGGGCAGCGCCGCGATAACAAGGCCCGACTGGAGTTCGCCCCAGTCGATGGCACCGTGGAGGCCCGAGCGTATGTTGCTGAGCATCACGGGCATTGTGTAGCGCCTCTCTTCTGAGATAAAGATGAGCGAGGCGAGGAACTCGTTCCAGGAATTTATGAAGGAGATGATGCCGACCGTCACGACGCCCGGCGCGGCGATGGGCAGCATCACCATGGTCATCACGCGGCCAGAGTTACAGCCGTCGATACGCGCGGACTCCTCGATTTCACGGGGGATTGCGGCGAAGGCGTTGCGCATCACGAGCGTCCCGAAGGCGATCTGCAGCATTGTGTAGACGAGGGAGAGGCCGAAGAGCGAGTTACTCAGGCCCAATCCGTTCATGAGAAAGAACAGGGGAGTGATGATGGTCTGGAAGGGCAGCACCATGGTCGCGATAATAACGATGAACATCAGGTTCTTGATCCTGAAGTTGTAGCGCGCGAAGCCATAGCCCGCAGTTGCGCTCAATGCGATCGAAAAGAAGGTCGCGAGGATCGCGACGACGAAGCTGTTCACGGTATAGATCCCGACGCCGGCGCCGTAGGATGCGATCTTTGTAAAATTCTCCAGTGATATTCGAGAAGGCAGGAAGGTCGACGGGGAGGCCGAAGCCTCGATCGACGGCTTTACCGAGTTAATCGCCGACCAGATGAATGGGAAGAGGAAGAGGAGCGCGATGAGGAGGTAGACCGCGTGTTCGGCGAGCGAGGGTTTCTTCGTCTTCATTCCGCGCCCCTATTCCTGGTTCAGGCTGAGCGACTTGAGTTGCAGAGTGCAGAATCCCAGGAGGAGGATCAGATAGGCGAGGGACATCGCCGAGCCGTAGCCGAGCCGGAATTTCTGGAAGCTGTTAATATAGATCCAATAGACGATAGTCACCGAGGCGTTCGCTGGTCGGCCCGAGGTCATGATGTAGAACTGGTCGAAGGCCAGGAGCGAGCCAATAACGGAGAGCAGGAGTGTGACTGCGATGGTCCGTTTCATTAGCGGGAGCGTAATCATCCGAAAGCTCGAGGACGCTGAGCATCCATCGATCCTGGCCGCCTCGTAGATCTCGCCTGGGATCGATTGGAGTCCTCCGAGCAGGAGGATCATGGAGAAGCCCGCGGTCTTCCAGAGTATCGATACGATCACCGAGGGCAGGGCGAGCTTGAGCTCTCCGAGCCATATGATCGGTTGATGGATGAGGCCGAGCGAGAGGAGTATGCCATTGAATACACCGACGCTGTCGTTGAGCATCCAGATCCAGAGGAGGCTCGAAGTGCTCACGCCGATGACCACTGGCAGAAAGAACGCGGTCCGGTAAAAACCGAGAAAGGCCATGCCGGGCCGGTTCACCATGAGGGCGAGGGCCATGGCGACGATAAAGATGACAGGCGTGATCAGAACCGTGTACAGGAGTGTGAAGCAGAAGCTCCGCAGCAGCTGCTCGTCCGCGAACAGGCTTGTATAGTTCCTGAATGCCACGAATTTGTTGTCCCCAAACAGGGGCCACGTGTAGAAGGACATGACCACGCACATGACCAGGGGGACCACGAAGAAAAGGACGACAAAGGCGAACGCGGGCATCACCCAGAGCGCTCCGCCCCATTCCTTCCGAGCTGCGAGCTGCATTGCCTACACTCCCGAACGCGAAGCCGAAGCGGCCGCCCCGCGAGGGAGACGGCCGCCCAACTTCGGACCTATTCGTTGAGAATCTTGGTGAACTCCTCCTGGGCCTTAGTCGCGGCCGCGTTCACGTCGCTCTGGAATACGGCAGTGAAGCAGAGCTTACCGAATGGGCCGTTCGTATCGTTGATCAGCTCGTTGTACTTGAATGTGTAGGGGCACCTGCCGATCGATACGGCTTTGTTGACCGTTACCAGCCGCGCATCGGAGCGCACATACTGATTCTCTGTGAGATCGGAGCGGAGGGTCGGGTAGCCGTTTTTCGCGTAGAACTCCAACTGCATCTCTTCGGAAAGAAGGAAGGACAGGAACTTCCAGGCCTCGTCGATGTTCTTCGACCTCTTGGCGATCGCGATGTCGTCACCGCCAGTGAAGGATCCGGAGCCGCCGTTCTTCCCGGGTATCAGCGCGACCCCGAAGTCGATCTCGGGGTGCTCCTTCTTGAGCAGGGAGATCGTGCTCGGCCCGTTGATGATCATGCCGACCTTGCCGGTCAGGAAGGGAGCGGTCCAGTTCGCGCCCGAGTCTACTGCCGCACCCGCGGGCACGTATTTATTGTCGACCATCTTTTTGTAATACGATAGAGCATCGCGCACGATGGGCTGGTCGATTGTGGCCGCGGTCGCGTCGGCGTTGAAGATGTCCCCTCCGGAGGCCCAGATCGCCGGCAGCCAGGTGAAGGCGAAACCGCCGCTCGAAGCGCCCGAGAAATAGAAGCCGTAGTAGTCGTCACCGAGGGCGCGGATCTTGCCAGCGGCCGAGATAACATTTGCCCAAGTTTTAGGCGGCGTCTCCGGATCAAGGCCGGCCTTCTTGAACAGGTCCTTGTTATAGAAGAGGACCGAGGTGTCAGCGCTGAACGGGACTGCGTACTTCTTGCCCTTGTATGAGCCGATCGCGATGTGACCGGCGATGAGCTTGTCCCCGAAGGGTAGACCCTTGATCTTGGCCGTTAGGTCGGCGAAGCGACCGGCCTGGTTGAGCTGGGGCATGTAGACAACGTCGGACGAGAGGATGTCCGGCTCGGAGTTGGTTGCGAAGGCAGTGCTGACTTTGGTCACGTACTCATTGTCGGGCACGTAGAGGACCTCGATCTGGGCCCCACCCTTCGAATTCCATTTCTCCACGATGGGAGCAAGCTGGGCCTGGTTGTAGGCGCGGGTCCACAGCTTGAGGGTTGCCGGCGCCGCACCGATACTGGCTACGCAGAGGGCTGCGAGGAAGCCGAGAATCACGAAAAGTTTCATTTTCACGATGACTCCTCCTTCTTTCGAAACGTGAGCTATGATCATTCCGTCCACAGGGACGGTCGATACCAGGGGAATTGGGAAATGCGCAGACGCGCGAATGCATAGGGTACAAGTGTGAGCGTCTCTTCTTTCGGGTCGAGGGCGTCTTCAGGCAGTGGGCTTGCCGGCGGGATTGCTGCTGAATTCCTCTCCATGCCCCAAGCAGGCGCACGCCGGCCACGGAGGCGAACAACTAAAGGGCACTGGTCGCGCGCGAAGGAGAAGCCACTCGCTGTTACGCCCTCCAGTTCGATCCCGACAAGAACGGGCGAGTTGGCCTCGTTTAGGCGTAGCGCGTAGTTCCAGGGGGAGATGGACTCGATCGCCCGATCGGGGAAGGCTATAATGCCACCAATAGTCTTCCACTCTTCGTTCAGGCCGAGGGCGAGAACAAGAGGGCCGTATTCAAGACCAACAGAATGGTTGCACCAGAAGGAGGCACGGAGCTCCATCGGTAGGTGAAGCTCGACCTCGTCGCCATCGCTCCAGAGACGGTCGACAAGGGCCCAGCTTCCTGCTTCAGCTGTGCTGGGGTCGAGGCCCGGCGCAGAGATGTGGGCAGCGGAGCACCATGCAGGAATGCGGAACTTCAAGGGGAAGCGTTCGGGTCTATCGAGCGAGATATGGAAGTGAAGAACCTCTTCGAAGGGATAGTCAGTGACCGTCTCTATGCGGAGGCGCGAGCCTGAGGGGAGGCGCGTGTCGAGGAGGCTCGGCGCGTAGACAAAGGCTGTGAAACCACCGTCCGAGCTCGCGCGCCAGAGGGCCTTAGCAAGCTTGGGCCAGCCCTGATGGAGGTTGGCCGTACAACAGCCAAAGTTAGGCTCGAGTCCAAAGAGATTCGACTCGTCATTGTTATTGAACCAGTCGCGCGTCGCTTTGGAGACGAGGACCTGATTCGCCTGCTGTAGGTACTGGTGTCCATGGAAGTCGCCCGAGATCGCGGCGGGTAGGGCGTTGAAGGCGAGGACCTCCAGCGTGTCTGCGGCCCAGGTATCGAGATAGAGGTCTAGAACCGACTCGAGACTGAACATGTACTCGACTACCGCGCAGAGCTCAGCACCTCGGCTCGGGCTGTTTCCTGCCAGGTGTTCATCGCCATTGAACATGCGCGTCACCACACCGTGGCGGGCGGCCAGATGCGCTGCCCCTTCTTTGAGCGCAGCCCGCTGCTCCGGGTTCCTTGTGAGGATCGAGAAGACGGAAGCCGTTTTCAGACCCATCGCCACGTTTACGATGTGCGTGAACAGGAACTGGGGCATGTCGATGATCTGATTCACCGAGTAGTGGCTGAAAGCTGATCTCCAGTCGAGATAGAACTCCGCGGGCCTCACGAAGGGAAGGTCGTGGCAGAAGGAGTTCCAGTCGAGGGTCTGTCTGTAGATGCGGGAGGCCAGATCGAGCAGCTCGTCGCGCGAAGGTTCCTCCGTACGGCCGTAGAGCCAGAAGAGCCACAGGATTAGCTCCCCGCCGCGGGACTTTCCCCAGGAGGAGAGCGGGTGCACCTCGATGTTCTTCGCGAGGAAGGAGGCATAGTGCAACATGAAGGGGATCACCCGGTCATCGCCAGAGGCCTCTTCGTATTGGATGAGGGCCTTCAGCATCACCATCCGCGGCCACCAATCGGCGTTGTTGCGCGGCCCGAAGTCGCCCTCGCTCGTCTGCGAGCCGAGGCTCCACTCGATCCAAGTCTTCGCCTTAGCGATGAGTTTTTCATCGCCAAGGAGATAGGCGAGCGGTACCAGGCCGTCCAGATAGTATGGGCCCCGCTCCCAGTTCTCGCCAGTGCCGCCGAGCCAAGCCGAGTAGCTGCCCACAGAAACCCAGTACTTATCGAGCACTCCCGTGAAGTTGTCAGCCTGCAGACGCAGAATGTCCTTATACCACCCCCTCGGAGCCATGGCCCCGAGGGAAAGGTCGTGTGTGGGCAAATTCTCGATAGAGTGCACCTTACCGGATTCGTCTATCATTATATTCCTTGTTCTATTTTACTAGTCTATTCAGTCTTAGGCATATGCTACCACGAGGTCAGTGAGGTGTCAAGTTTTAATATGATTGAGGCATTTGCGCTGTCAGCCTTTTTCGATGGGCTTTTCGCCGGGGCACGAAACAGCAGCCGCCCAGGTCGGCTTGAAGAGATGATCCAGGACAATACATCATCACACTCCGGGGAAACTG
>JBEKVO010000089.1:0-6135 GCA_049513895.1 Rectinemataceae bacterium
GACGTCATCCGCACCAAGTGGTGGGCCTTCGTGATCAGCGGGGGCGCCGCCGCCCTCGCCGGCGTTTTGCTCTCGTCTAAACTCAACACCGGCTCCTCGATCTACGGCGAGCTGACCGCCCTCGTGGTCAACTGCGGCGTCGTCGTAGGCGGCACTTCCTTCGCCGGCGGGATCGGAGGCATCCCCCAATCGGCCCTGGGCTTGCTGGTGTTCGGCATGCTGGACAATGCCATGAACATGCTGAATATCACCTCTTATTATCAAGTTATGCTCAAGGGCGCGGTCATCGTAGGCATAATCTGGCTGGATTGTTTTGCCAACAAGCGCAGACGGGAGGTCATTTGAAAAAAATAACAGAGGAATTTTATCATAATTTTTATATTTCCCCGTATAACGACAAACACGATGAACAATGGGGATTACTGGAATATAAAAACTGAAGAGGTGAGGAGCGTTGTTTGTATATTCGGGTGATTTAAGTAAAATTGAATACATATTTCAAACACTGGGTAGGTACTAATAATTCTTTCAATGAGTTGAGTCTGTATTGGATAAACCACTGAAAGATAGGGAATGTATAGAATCGTCGAAAGCGAAGATAAATACGCCGACGAAATAATGGAGGTAAGCAGTATGAAGTACAATTTTATTGCGGTTACTCATGACATACTCGGTGATGTCTTCTGGGAAGTATTTCGAAAAGGTCTCAATGACGCGGCCGAGAGGTATAACGTTAATGTTGAGCATCTAAGGCCCGGAAAATTTTCTCCTGAAAAAATGGTAGAGCTCATTGAAGAAGCAAAAGGGAAAAAACCAGATGGCATCCTGGCTACGATACCGGACATAAACGTAGTAGAAAGGCCACTGCAGGAAATACTAGATGCAAATATCCCCATGTTCGCAATAAACGCAGGAGACCCTCGTCCAGATGAAAAAAAGCTTCGCTATCTCTCCTACATAGGGCCTGATGACATACTTGGCGGAAAAGTAGCAGCTAGGCGATTGCTAAAAGAAAAAACTTGCCAAAGAGTTATTTGTATTGACCATTATGAGCTTGCTAATTACTGCCATAACGCGAGATGGCAAGGAATTCTCTCCGTCTTGGGAAAGGCCAACGTTTCCGCGGAACGCCTGAGAGTCCCCGGAGGAAATCGACAACGCGCCTGCGAAGTCCTAAAAGAGCATTTGGAAAAACTTCCAAAAATTGACGGTCTTATTTCCTTAGGTCCGCCAGGGGCGGAGATATCGGACGCAGTAATAATGGAAAATGGTTATGAAAACAAAATAGCACATATGACATTCGATTTTTCGATGAGCCAATTGAAGGCTATCGAGGAGGGAAGGATTATCGCGACGATAGATAGCCAGCAATACCTCCAGGGATATTGGGGAGTCGAATTCCTCTGGCTCTATGTCGAAAAAGGCTTTGTCCCAGCTGGAGACGTTTTAACAGGTCCTGTACTAGTGGAACGGTCGAGCGTGGCAAGGATATTGGAAGGCGTAAAGCAGGGGATACACTAAATACTGTGGGGGGGAAATTTGTTGGTCAGGTTGGCGTAGAGGTGACCAATAATTTGTGCAAGGTGCTGTCATCGCATGGAGTATTTCGTATGTTGAGATTATTTATTGGGTTGAAAACGATACTTAATCATCTACGAGTATCCCTCAAGTTGAATGAATGTACTATTTTCTGCAACTCTATTATGGTAGAAAACGACGGTGAATATTCCTTAGTTATCTGTGGCCCTACATTAGGTTTTTGCATTTGTCTTTCTCCTTCCAATGGAGTTTTTGTTCCCGGCGTTAGAATAGCGAAAAAGAAAACACTCTGAGCGCGTTAATATGGTTTGGGTCGGAACAAGTCGAGAAGGATACCGGAATTTGGCAGGAATTTAAGGAGGGCGAACAATGGCCAAGGTGAGAGTCGGGGTCGCCGGCTATGGCGTGATTGGGCAGCGGTTGGCCGATGGCGTGTCGTTGCAGAAGGACATGGAGCTCATCGGGGTGGCGGACGTGGCGCCGACGCTGTCGGTGCGGGCGCTGCGGGAGAAGGGGATGCCCTACGCCCTGTACTGCGCGGCGGACGACAAGCGTTCGGACCTGGAGAAGGCGGGGATTCCGGTATCGGGGAGCCTCGAGGACCTGGTGAAGAAAGTGGACGTGATGCTGGACGCGACGAGCGCTGGGGTGGGGGCGAAGAACAAGGAGCTATACGCGAAGTACGGGAAGAAGGGGATATTCCAGGGCGGGGAGAAGAACTCGGTGGCGGACGTGTTTTTCCACGGCTACGCGAACTACGAGAAGGGGTTGGGCGCACAGTTCCTCAAGCTCACCAGCTGTAACACGACGGGCCTCATCAGGGCGGTGGACTGCATGGACAGGGCCGTGGGCGTCGAGAAAGTGGCCATCACCATCATCCGCCGCGTGGCCGACCCCGGAGACTATCACCGAGGCCTGACGAACGCCCTGCAGATCGACCACGCGCCGAGCCATCAGGCACTCGACCTGATGACCATCATGCCCCACGTCGAGGCGACGGGAATCCTGGTGCATACGCCGGTGACCCACGGGCACATCATCACCATTGTGATGAGCACTAAGAAGGAAGTCTCCCCCGAAGAGGCCATCGCTGCTTTCCGCGCCCACCCGCGCATCCGCGTCGTGACGATCGCCGAGGGCTTTCAGGGAAACTCGAGCTTTTTCCGCTACGCGCGGGACTTGGGAAACCCCCGGGGCGACATGTACGAGATCGGATTGTGGGAGGACTCGGTGGTGAAAAGCGGGAGGGACCTGATGTTCGCCATCAACATCCCGCAGGAGTCTGTGACGATTCCCGAAACGATGGACGGGATCAGGGCCTGCATGGGCGTGCAGAAAGATCGCCTCGAGGCGACCGAGGCTACGAACAAGAATCTGGGGATAGGGAAATGGAAGAATCTCGCTTAAGGATTCGGCCGATTGCGGATTTCAAGCTTCGGGGGAAGACGGTGCTCTTCCGGCCGGACATAAACTCGCCGATCGACCCGAAGACGAAGAGGATCGTCAACACCAATCGGATCGAGAAGACGGTCCCGACGCTTTTAAAGCTTCTGGACAGTGGGGCGAAGGTTGCCCTGATCGCCCACCAGGGGGACACCCTGGACTACCAGAACCTCATCCCCCTAGCTGAGCACGCTGAGAAGCTCGCGGCGCTCTCCAGGCGGAAAGTCGACTATGTCGATGACGTCTGCGGGCCGGCGGCGGTGGCGGCGGTGAAGGCGTTGAAGGCCGGGGAGGCCGTGATCCTAGGGAACCTGCGTTACCTGGCCGAGGAGATCTCGACCTTCGAAAGCGCGGTGAAGCTGAAGCCCAATGAGATGCTGGACACCTGGTTGGTGCGGAGCCTGGCGCCGCTGGCGGACCTGTACGTCAACGACGCCTTCGCGGCGGCGCACCGGAACGCACCCTCGATGGTGGCCTTCCAGGAACTCTTGCCAACCGCAGGAGGGATACAGCTCATGGAGGAGTACACTGCACTGAAGTCAGTGATGGACAACCCGAAGCGGCCCTGCGTGTATGTCTTGGGGGGAGCGAAGATCTCGGACGCCTTCGACATGATGCGCAAGGTCCTGGAAGATGGGGCCGCGGACGAGATTTTGACCGCCGGAGTAACGGGCCTAATTATGCACCTGGCACACGGGGTCGACGTGGGGCAGGCGACGAGGAAGTTCCTCGCGGACAAGGGCCTGGACCAGTTCATCCCGGAAGCGAAGGCGCTGCTGGAGGCTTGGGGCGACAAGTACGTCCTGCCTTTGGATCTCGCCTACGAGGCCGACGGCAAGCGCGCCGAGCTCGATGTCGCCCAACTTCCCAGGGATTGCCTCTTCCCCGACGTGGGCTCGAAGACCATCGCGCGTTTCAAGGAGAGCATAGCCAAGGCGGGTTCCGTCTTCGTGAACGGTCCGGCCGGCATGTACGAGGATCCGCGCTGGGAGTCGGGCACGAAGGAGATCTGGAACGCGATCGCCCAGGCGGCGGGCTACACGGTCATCGGGGGCGGGGACACGATCAGTGCGGCGACGAAGTTCACGGACCTTTGGAAGTACGGCTATGTCTGCACGGGGGGCGGCGCGATGGTGCGCTTTCTCGCGGGCAAGAAGCTACCCCTGATAGAGGCGATGGAGAAGGCCTTCGAACGGGGCCTTTATCAGGTTCTTGAAGATACTCGAGTTCTTCAAGGACCTGTTAGGTGATTGGAATGAACCGCGCCGGAGCGCAGAGCTTCGAGCGCGGAATCGACGTCGAAGCTCGCAGGCCTAGACCGGGAGTCGGGGCACGAGAAAGGACATGACCCATGGACCTGGACATTAGTTTAAAAAATCTCGCGCAGGCCTTCCCCGAAGAGTTCACGCCCGATCAAAAGGCCAAGGCTCAGACGCTCTTCCTCAAGCGTCTGTCGGTGGTAGCGCACGAGTTCTTCGGCGGCAAGATGCAAACCGTGCCTAAGTGCGGCCTGTGGGGCTTCAACTGGTTCAACGTGTGGTACACGCCGGGGGTGTCGGCGGTATCCACGGGGATCCGCGACGACAACAGCCTCTCTTTCGCAATGTCCAACCGCGGTAATCTGGTGGCGGTGGTCTCCGACTCGACGCGGGTGCTGGGGGACGGGGATTGCACGCCCTCAGGGGGCCTGGGCGTGATGGAGGGCAAGGCCTTCCTGATGAAGTACCTGGGCGGAGTGGATGCGGTGGCCCTCTGCGTCGACTCGAAGGGGGCGGACGGGAAGAACGACCCGGCCAAGATCATCGAGTTCGTGAAGATGGTCCAGCACTCCTTCGGCGCGGTGAACCTCGAGGATATCTCCCAGCCGAACTGCTTCCGCGTCCTCGACGAGCTGCGCGAGGCCTGCGACATTCCGGTCTGGCACGATGACGCCCAGGGCACCGCCTGCGTTACTCTCGCCGGGCTCTTGAACGCCCTCAAGCTGACGGGCAAGAACCTGGGCGAGTCGAGGATCGTTCTCCTGGGAGCGGGGGCCTCGAACACAACGATCGCGCGGCTAATCCTCGCAGACGGCGGTGACCCTGACAAAATGGTCCTGTTCGACTCGAAGGGCAGCCTCCATGGCCTTCGCGCGGACATCGAAAAGGACCCACACAACTACCGCAAATGGGAACTCTGTCAAAAAACCAATCCTAAGCGCTACTCCAGCGAGGCCGAGGCCCTCGAGGGAGCCGACGTCCTTATCGCCCTTTCCACCCCAGGGCCGGACACGGTCAAGCGGGAGTGGGTGCGCAAGATGGCCAAGAAGTCGATCGTCTTCGCCTGCGCTAACCCGGTGCCGGAGATCTGGCCGCATGCCGCCAAGGAGGAGGGCGCCTACATTGTGGCTACGGGCAGGGGCGACTTCCCCAACCAGGTGAACAACTCCGTCTGCTTCCCCGGCCTGCTCAAGGGAGCGCTGCTGGTGCGGGCGCGCAAGGTGACCGACGGCATGGCCATACGTTGCGCGCACTCGATAGCCGACTTCGCCGAGAAACGCGGCATATCCGAGACCGACATCACCGCACGGATGGACGAGTCGGAGGTCTTCGCCATCGAGGCCGCCGACGTGGCCACGAAGGCCATAGAAGAGGGCGTGGCCCGAGTGAAGATGAGCTGGGACGAGGTCTACCGGAAGGCCAAGGCCGACATCGCAGCGTCCCGCCGCCTGACCGACGACCTGATGCGGCTCGGCCATATCGCGACCCCGCCCGATTCGATGATCCGCGAGGCTCGGGACTGGGCAGTCGCCCAGGTCAAGTGACCTGAACGGCGGGTTTGACCAACGTGGAGGCGCTTCGATGAAGCTGGACATTCCCTACCTCGGCCGCAAGCTCGAGCTCGAGGTCCCGGACGCGAATCTTCTCGCCGTCGCCGAGCCCAACGAGGTCGAGGGCGGCGCTCTTGACGCGAAGACCCTGATTGCCCAGGCGGTAGCACATCCCCTGGACAGCCCGAGCCTGGTCGATTTCCTCGCAAGGGCCAAGCGCCTCCTAGTCATAATGAAGTGACCACCCCGAACGTAGATGCGTAGGTTGCGCTACGATCGGGACGAAGGTAGCGTAGAGCTACATGCGAAGGGGGTGGTCATGAAGAAGAATAGCGCAGGATCGA
>JBEKVO010000090.1:0-5935 GCA_049513895.1 Rectinemataceae bacterium
AGAGTGCGGTGTCGCGGATAAGAAAAGAGAAGAAGAAGAGAAAAGAACGTGGCTCCCCTGGCCACCTATCAGTCTAGTGCACCCTCCCGTCGCGCTCAACTGCGTGCCGGGGAATTACTGCGGGAATCAGCCTAACCTTGACAGGACGGAAAAGCTGATCTATTATATCAACGACATAATGTTATGACATTATGTTGACAGTAGTACTGTCATATCCTTATAAGGGGGACCATGGGATGAAAAGGGCAATTTCGATCGGTGTCGTCGCTATGGCTTTGCTGGCTTTGACCTTGCCGGTATTCGGGCAGGCGAAGAAGATCAAGATCGGCGTTTCTCTTCCGACTCAGGAAGTGGAACGCTGGGTCAGGGACAAGAACAACCTTATAAACGAGGGTCAAAAGGCCGGTTGCGAAGTGCTCATGCAGATCGCCAACAATGACCCGGCCAAGCAGAACAATCAGGTCGAGAACCTGATCGCCCAGAAAATCGACGTTCTCATCATCTCCCCGCATGACGCCGACGCGGCCGCGACGGCCGTCGCCGAGGCCAAGGCCGCGGGCATCCCGGTCGTCGGCTTCGTTCGCTTGATTCTCAACGCCGACCTCGACGCCCACGTGTCCGACGACTTCGTCAGGACGGGCGAGCTGCAGGGCGAATACCTCCTCAAGCACGCTCCGAAGGGGAACTATATCGTCCTTCGCGGCGACAAGGGCGACTACAACTGGTTCTTCTTCCACTCCGGCGCGATGAAGGTTCTCCAGCCTGCGATCGACCGCGGCGATATCAAGGTCGTCGTCGACCAGCACGCGGTGGATTGGAAGCCCGAGAATGCCATGAAGATCACGGAAAACGCCCTGACCGCCAACGACAACAATATCGTCGCGGTCCTGAGCCCGAACGACGGCTTGGCCGGCGGGGCGATCCAAGCGCTCGCCGCCCAGGGAATGGCGGGAAAGATCCCCGTTTCGGGAGGCGACGCAGGATTGGACGCGGCGGTTCGCATCGCCCAAGGCACTCAGTCCATGACCGTCTTCCGCGACCAGCTGTCTTTGGCCCAGGCTGCCATCAAGATAGCCGTCGCCCTCGCGAAGAAGCAGCCCTATCTCCAGTACACCAAGGGCACCGTCGACAACGGCAAGTATAAAGTGCCGGTTGTCTGGGGCGCCGCCACGACCATCACCAAAGACAATCTCGATGTCTTGATCAAAGCCGGGTACATGACGCATAAAGATATCTACGGGAAGTAAAATGCCCATCGGGAGGCCGCCCGCGCGCGGCCTCCCGGTACCGGAAAACGTGCAGCGGGGTTTCGATGGACGCGTCAATACTCGAAATGAAGAACATCTCTAAATCGTTCCCTGGCGTACGTGCCTTGGAGAACGTCTTTCTGTCGGTGCGGCCGGGGACCATCCATGCCCTCGTCGGCGAGAACGGAGCGGGCAAGTCCACGATGATGAAGATCCTCTCGGGCGTTCATCCTTTTGGCCAGTACGAGGGGGAAATCGTCGTCGAAGGCGCCGAGCAGAGGTTCAAGTCCATCAGCGACAGCGAGAAGGCCGGGATAGCGATCATCTACCAGGAACTGGCGAACGTGAAAGAGCTCAGCGTCTGCGAGAACTTCTTCATCGGCCAGGAGATATCCAAGAATGGGATCATCGACTGGGACATGGAGCACCGCATCGTAACGGAGGCCCTCAAAACCGTCGATATGGGTTCCATCGATCCGGACAAGAAAATAAAGGAGCTGGGTGTCGGTCATCAGCAGCTCGTCGAGATCGCGAAGGCGCTCAACAAGAAGGTCAAGCTCCTCATCCTCGACGAGCCGACTGCGTCGCTGTCCGAGGGTGAGGTCCAGAAGCTATTCGCCATCCTTCGCGACATGCGCCGCAGGAAGGTCACCTGCATCTACATTTCCCACAGGCTCGACGAGATATTCGAGGTCGCCGACGAGGTCACGGTCATAAGGGACGGGAAGATCATCGGCACGCGCGACGTCGCGAGAATCAACAAGAACGATCTGATCGCGATGATGGTCGGTAGAGAGCTGACGCAGATGTATCCCCGAAGGCCGCACGAGAGGGGCAGCGTCGCCCTCGAAATAAGGGACTGGACGGCCTACGCTCCGGATATGCCCGCGAGGCCAGCCGTAAACAACGTGAGCTTCAAGGCCTACCGAGGCGAGATATTGGGCATCGCCGGATTGATCGGTTCCGGGCGCACCGAATTGGCGATGAACATCATAGGCGCCTGGGGTATAAGGACGGGTGGACGGATATTCATCGACGGCCGGGAAGCGAATATAAGCAACCCGCGCGAGGCGATAGAGGCCGGCATCAGCTGCCTCTCCGAAAACAGGAAGGAGCAGGGCCTCGTCCTGGGTATGGACATAAAGGAAAATATCACCGCCGCGAGCAGCTCGCAGGTGTCGAGATACGGGATTATCGACCACGATCTGGAGGCGAAAGAGGCCAGGTCCTTCGTCGAGGCCCTGCGGATCAAGTGCGCCTCCCTCGAGCAGGCGACCAGGAACCTTTCGGGAGGGAACCAACAGAAGGTCTGCCTCGCGAAATGGATGATGACCAAGCCGAAGGTGCTGATACTCGACGAGCCTACCAGGGGCGTCGACGTCGGCGCCAAGGTCGAAATCTACGAACTGATGAATAATCTCGTGGAAAGGGGCGTCTGCGTTATCATGATCAGCTCCGAGCTGCAGGAAGTGCTCGGGATCAGCGATAGGATCCTCGTCATGGGCGGCAGCGAAATCCGCGCGGATTTCGATTGGCGCGACGCGACGCAGGAAAAGATACTGGCATCTTCGATCGGAGGACGCGATGAGTGAAGCCCAGCCGCAACAGGCAGGCATTCTCGAAATCCTGCGCAACAATGCTCGCCGATACACGATGTTCATCGCCCTCATCGGCATCTGGCTCATCTTCACCCTGCTCACGAAGGGCATCTTCATCTCGACGAGGAACCTTTCCAACCTCCTCCTACAGACCGCCACCGTCGCGATTCTGACCGCGGGGATGGTCCAGATCCTCGTCGCGGCCCAGATAGACCTTTCCTTGGGATACTTCATCTGCTTCATTGGCGGGCTCACCGGGGCCATGCAGGTCATGTTTCACATGGGCACGCTGCCTTCGATGGGGATCGGTCTGGGCACGGCGCTTCTCGTCGGATGCTGGCATGGCTACTGGGTCGCCTACCGGGGCATTCCCGCGTTCATAATCACGCTCGCAAGCCAGCTGATACTCCGCGGCGCCATGCTCTGGGTCACGCAGGGGCGAACCCAGACGCCCCTCAACGACACGTATCTGCCCCTCGGGCAGGGCTACCTCGTTCAATTCGGGCTGTTCAAGAACGATTCGACCTTCTTCCTCATGCTCGTCATCCTGTTGGTCTACGTCGTAATGTCGATCCGCGGCCAGCGGGCGCGGATCCGCAAGGCCTACGCCGTAGCGCCCACCGGCCGCTTCATCCTGGGCATTCTGGCCGCTTGCGTCGCGATCGCGGTCATCTTCGGGATCCTGATCTCCTATCACGGGGTCCCGTACGCGATCCTCATCACGATGGCGATCGGGATCATTTTCACGTTCGTCACCAACAATACGGTATTCGGACGCCAGCTGTACGCGATCGGGGGCAATTCCGAAGCGGCACGGCTGAGCGGCATCAACATCAAGAAGAGGATATTCACGATATTCGTTTTGATGGCCGGGCTCGTCGCGATAGCCGCCTTCGTCTACACGGCGAGGCTGGGAGGCGCCAGCACCCTCTCCGGGCCAGGTATGGAGCTGGACGTCATCGCCGCCGCCTTCATCGGTGGAACGAGCGTCTATGGCGGCGTGGGCACGATCCCGGGAGCGGTGGTCGGGGCGCTGGTCATGTCCAGCATCGACAATGGAATGAGCCTGATGGACCTGCCCAACGCCACGCAGTTCATGGTCAAGGGATTGATACTGCTGGCCGCGGTATGGTTCGATATTTCGACGCGCAATTCGAAGCGGAAGCTCAAATAGGCGAGGATGAATTTCTCATGTACATACTCTCCGAGTTCCGGACGCAAGAGTGAGAACTGCAACCTACCTCGCCCTCGAAATCGGCGGCACAAAGCTGCAGTTGGCGGTTTTCGACGACAAACTTAAAATCGTCGATCGATTCCGATTTCATGTAGATCGTGAATCTGGCGCGGCGGGCATCCGCGATAGGATCCGCGAAACCTTGGAGCGCCTGCTTCCGGAGAGGCCGCCCAGCGCCTGCGCCGTGGGTTTCGGCGGCCCGCTGGATTACGAGAACGGCAGGATAGCCCGTTCCAATCAGATAGAAGGCTGGTCGGACTTCCCCTTGGGATCCTGGCTGCGGGAAATTACGGGCGTTCCGGTGCTTGTCGAAAATGACGCCAACACCGCGGCTCTCGCGGAGGCGACGAAAGGCGCGGGTGCGGGAAACGGGCATGTTTTCTACGTCACCTTGGGCAGCGGGGTCGGGGGCGGCTTTGTCTCGCGGGGACGCCTCTTTCACGCGGCAAAGCCGGGCGAGTCGGAAATAGGCCTCATGCTTCTGGATCGCCAGGGTACGACGGTCGAGTCGCGATGCTCGGGTTGGGCCGTGGATCGACGCGTCCGATCTCTCTTGGAGCAAGGGTTGATGGCCAGGCCGGAAGATTGGCCGGAAGGCACGACGGGCCAGGAAGCTCGTCTGTTGGGACCCTTGATCGACGCGGGAGATGCGACGGCGAAAAGTCTTCTCGAAGAAATATCCGGGGACCTCGCATTCGGATTATCCCACGTCGTGCATCTGCTTCATCCGGATATCATCGTTCTTGGAGGAGGCTTGTCGTTGATCGGCGAGGCCCTGCGCGGCGCCGTCGCGGAAAAGCTTCCGCCATTCGTGACGCATGCTTTCCGCCCGGGCCCCATCGTCAGGCTCTCGCAATTGGGGGAAGACGTCGTTCTCGTCGGCGCGGCTCTCCTCGCTCGGGACGCCCTTCAGGGATCCAGAGAATAATCATCTACGGAGGTCAACATTCATGGATAAGGTACTTGAAATCGCGAAGATGATCGATCATTCCCTCCTCCACCCCACGTTGACGGATAAGGAGCTGGAGGAGGGATGCGAGATCGCTCGGCGCTGCCACGCCGCCTCGGCATGCGTCAAGCCCTGCCATATTCGCAGGACTGCCGAGCTTCTTCGCGGGTCCGACGTTATTGTCTGCGGCGTCATCGGCTTCCCGCACGGAAATAGCACGACAAAGGTAAAAGTGTTCGAGACGGAACAGGCGATGGATGACGGCGCCACCGAGATAGACATGGTAGTCAACATCGGCAAGGTCCTGAGCGGCGACTGGGCCTACGTCGAGGCCGAGATCAAGGCGATCTCTGATGCCGTCAAATCCAGGAACTGTTCGCTCAAGGTGATTTTCGAAAACGACTATCTGGAGGATTCGCACAAGATACGGCTCTGCGAAATCTGCAGCCGCGAAAAGGTCGCTTTCGTCAAGACTTCGACTGGATACAACTTCGTGAAGACCGAGGACGGCAAGTACTTCACCTATAAGGGCGCGACGGATCACGACCTCGCCCTCATGCGAAAGCATTCGGACCCGTCGGTGCAGGTCAAGGCGGCCGGAAGTGTGAGCAATCTCGACGCGATTCTTCGCGTCAAGGCCCTCGGTGTGACCCGGGTGGGTACCAAGGGAACGGAGGCTATCGTCGAGGCCGCTCGAGCGCGTTTCGGATGAGCCCGCAGTGTCCTGTAATATATAAAGTGCTTAAAGCCCGATCCGCCACCGGCCACGCGGGCGGGCTTTTGTGGTGCGCCACGAGGCGCTTGAAATATCAGCTGGTTAAAGTCCAGCCCGGCCAATTCGTCATTCGGCCGGAAGACAATAGGACAACGTAGAACCGGTGACGGCTGCGTTGAAGCTCTTAGAGTC
>JBEKVO010000091.1:0-5123 GCA_049513895.1 Rectinemataceae bacterium
TAATCCAGCGAAGGGCATATGGTATCCGTGACGAGGAGTACCTCAGGCTCAAGATCCTGACTTCTATGCTTCCAGGGCTTTGAAGTTATGCGAATTCACCCACACGACTATGCGATGAGCCGAATTTCTTGATAAAGGCGCGACGGCGCTTGTGCTGTATCTTTTCGTAGTCCTTCCATAGGCTCTGGACCTTGATGTTCGTCTCGAGCTCGACGTTGGTCTCGGAATACCTGACCCCCGCATCGATGGCGCTTTTATTGAGCGCGTTCATGATGATGGCGATGACTCCGCGCTCCTGGTATTCCGACCTCACCGCCACGAGGTACAGGTCGATAACCTCGGGCTTGCGCAGGGCGAGAAGGAAATGAAGTGCTCCGAAGGGCAGTAGCCTGCCGCCCGCCTTCTGCGCGGCACGCGAGAGGCTGGGCATGGCGACGCCGAAGCCGACGAGATCTCCCTTCTCGTCCACTATCACCTTGGTGAAGCGGGCGTCGACGAAGCCCAGGTAGGTCTTAATGTAGAACTGCATCTGCCTCTCACTAAGGGGGCAGGTGCCGTAGAGATCCTTGTAAGCCTCGTCTATGAGCTCGAAGAGCTGGTGGCCATACCTGGCGACGAGGTCCTTCTTGTTCTTCCAGTCGTAGAGGCGAACGCCCGTGCGCTTGGTTATGAGCTCCTGCACGCGCTGCACCTTCTCGGGGATCTTGTCCGGGGTTTTGATGCGGAACTCGATCCAGTCGACGTCCTTCGCATAGCCGAGGCGCTCCAGGTATTGGGGATAATAGGGCCGATTGTAGCCCGTCGCGTAGGTGCCCAGCTTATCGAAGCCCTCGATCAGCATTCCTTCCTTGTCCAGGTCGGTGAAACCCAAGGGACCGCAGATGCCCTCGAGGCCTTTCGATTTAGCCCAGTCCTCGACGGTTTTAACGAGGGTGGATGCGACCTCGAAATCCTCGATGAAATCGATCCAGCCAAAGCGGGCATACTTCTTTCCCCACTTTTCTATGACTCGCTTATTGATGATCCCCGCAATGCGGCCGACAGCCTTGCCGCCCGAATAGGCCATCCAATACTCAGCCTCGCAATACTCGAAGGCGGGGTTCTTGTCCTTCCTGAGCGTCGTCAGGTCGTCCGCATCGAGGGGGGGAACCCAGCAGGGATCGCCCTTGTAGATGGAATAGGGAAACCGGACAAAGGCCTTGAGTTCCTTGAGGCTTTCGATGCGCCTGATCTCAACTTTCATGGACCGACTCCTATCGAAGGAGGAAGCTTCCCATACGCGACTTCCGCCTTCCGCATATCGATGTCTTTCTCGTGGACCTCGAGCGGGATCACGGCTTCCCAAGACAGATACGCCTACTCTCTTTCGGAAAAGGAGTATACCCGGACCGAGAACCCCATGGCAACCTCAGTAAAAAAGCCTCCCGAAGGAGGCCTAAAAATATAATAGCGAGAGAGGGGGTCGAACCCACGACCGAGCGGATATGAGCCGCTTGCTCTGCCAGCTGAGCTATCTCGCCACGCGACGCGGGCAGCGATAGCTGGTCGCGTCAGATCATGTTTTATATAGGGCGCGTGCCTCCTTCGTCAAGGGGAGCCCCGTCCCTTCGATCCGAAGATTTCGTCGATCACGTCTTCGATGGAACGAGGGCCGGCGGCGTTATCCCGTCCGTTTGGGCTCCCGCCCTCCTTGGATTGCCCGCCTCCCGTTTGGCCGAATAATCCGCCGACAGCGTCCAAAACCTTGCCCGCGGCCTTCGCGAGCGGATCCTCCGAGCCTGCAAACTCGCCGGCGTAGGCCGACCGAGCGCGTTCGAAATCGCGCTGCGCGTCGCGCTCGCCCTCTGCTCCCCTGCGCGGATACTCGCCTCGGAGTATGGCGGCGTAGGCGCCGCCCTTCTCCCACTCTTGGAGTGCCGTCATCCTGGTTATCGGGAAGGGATGGCTCTCGCCCAGTACGTCGACGAGCTTATAGAGCGAATCGAGGGCTCCCCCGCCGATTTCGTAGTCCAGGGCCTGACGGAAAAATTCGTTGACGTCCATCTGGGCAATCCTGGCGCCCGCGGCGCTCTTCATCAATGCGCGGTAGACGATGGGCGCCTCTTGGACGACGAGGAGGGCGGCGCGGTCGGCGGAGAGCTCGCTCTTGCGGTCCCACTCCTTGAGCGCGGTCAAAGCAGCCATGATGGCCGCCCCGCCCAAAGGCATGCTGCCCGCGATAATCGACGAGGCCTTGATCAGGATGCCGAGAAGCGTTTTATAGACTGCGTGCCCGGACAGTATATGGCCGATCTCATGGGCCAGCACGCAGGAGAGTTCCTCTTGGTCCCATAGGTCGAGGGCCCCGCTCGAAAGGAGAATAAAAGGCCGGTCTACGCCGAGTGTGCGGGCGTCGGGGCTCGGGTCGAGACGGACGTACAGTTCGGGCAGGGGCGAGAGATCGAGCCGCTCGGCCGCCTCCTTGAGGATCGCGTGGAGGGACGCGAACTGCGAGTCGCTAACCCGGGCGGAGTTGGCGAGGGTACCGAGGCGGAGAGAACGCTCCGTCGTCGCGCTTACTGCCTTGCGCAGGAGATCGGCGGCCAAGGGAATCGACGAGAAGGCCGCGAGGGCGGCGCCGTCGGCGGGGTGCTCCCAGGCCACGGGGCTTATTCCGGGAAATGTTCTTTTTCGTTCCATGGGCTTATGATACCCAAGCCGCTTCAACAAGGCGAGCGAAAAGCGCTATCCTCGCCGGACGATGAATTCCCTCAGAAATATTCTTAAATCATACTTGGGGACTTTTTCCCTCTCGGACCGCGCGACCCTCGTCTACGACGGGAACGCGGCCTTCTGGGCCGGCATTTTCAACGGCCTCGCCCTGCCCCTGGTCGGCGTGGTCGGCCGCAAGCTGGGCATGAGCTCGGGCATGCTCGCCATCCTCATGAGCACTCAGTTCGCGGGCCTCATCCTCAATCTCTGGTTCGGCCATCTCGCGCGCTCGGGCGATCTCGTCGCCTATGTTTTCTGGCCCGGCCTCCTCTCGCGCGCCTCGCTGGTCCTGGTGGTTTTCGTCGTCTCGCCTTCGGCCTTCCTCATCGTGATGGGCTTTTACTTTTTCGTGTCCACTTTGTCGGGGCCGGCCTATTCGAGCATCATGCGCTCCAACTATTCGGACCTCGGCCGAGGCAGGGCGATGGGCCATATACGCGTCATGGCGCAGGCGGTAGCCGCGCTCTGCGCGGCCGCTGCCGGCGCCTTCCTCCAGGCCCGTCCCGCAGGCTATCGAATTCTCTTTCCCATGGCCGCCGTCGCGGGAACCCTGAGCTCTCTCCTCTTCAGGAAGGTCAGGCCGAGGAAGCGCATCGAGGCTGAGCCGAGGCCGGCGGAATCCAAAGAGAGCTTCAGACAATCCTTAGCCCTCATGGGCGAGGACAAGCGCTTCCTCGTCTTCATGGCCATCTACTTCATAATCGGCCTTCCCGATAAGCTGGTAATTCCCCTCGAGCCGATACGCCTCGTCGACGAGCTGGGCGCCGGGTACGGGGCGGCCGGATTCGTGCTCGGCACGATTCCCCTCACGGCGGCGATACTCGGCTATTTCCTCTGTTCGCGCTTCGCGAACAGGGCCGATCCCTTCCTCCTCCTCGTCGCGACCGCCTTCCTCTCGTCGACGAGATTCCTGGGCTTCGCCCTCGCACGGGTTCCCGCCCATCTGATACCCGGATCTTTCCTCAACGGCGTTTCCAACGCGGGCTGGGACCTCCTGCCCCTCTTTACGATCCTGCTTTTTGCGGACAGTACGAGGCTCGGCCTCTACATGGGACTTAGCAACACCCTAATCGGTCTGAGAGGCCTCCTGGGTCCGGCCATGGGAACCTGGCTTTACGCGGGCCTCGGCATGAAGATCAGGAATATTTATTGGATTGCCTTCGCAATCGAGGCGGCTGGGGCGGCCCTTCTCGTCGTCTTCTGGGCCTCATCGAGGCGATCTGGAATTTCCGACGGGAATAGCGCATAGTCTCGCCATGCTGCTCATTCGATCCATAATCCTGGGCATAGTCCAGGGCCTCACCGAATTCATCCCCGTATCCAGCTCGGCCCACCTGGTCATCGTGCCCTGGCTTTTCGGCTGGAACGATCCCATTTTCCTCAGCCTCGGCTTCGACGTCGCCCTCCACATGGGAACCCTCGTCGCCCTGATCGCCTTTTTCCGGAAGGATTGGATGAGACTGATTGGGGCATGGCTCAAATCGATCGGCCACCTTGAGGTGGGTAACGATCCAAATCGAAAGATGGCGTGGTTTCTACTCGCCGCCACGGTTCCCGGAGGCATCGCAGGCATACTTTTCGAGGGCAAGATCGAGCGTCTCTTCCATCCCGAGGGCCAGCCGATTCTCGCTTCCTCGATGATCGCGATGGCCGTCATCGTCGCCCTCCTCGGCCTCCTCCTCCTACTCGCCGACCGTTTCGCGAAACACGATCGCGCGATCGCTTCGATGCGATGGAAGGACGCTATTCTCATCGGCCTCTCGCAGGCCCTCGCCATTTTCCCCGGCGTTTCGCGTTCGGGCGCGACCATCACGGCGGGTCTGGCCCTCGGCCTCGAACGCGAATCGGCGGCTCGTTTTTCCTTCCTTCTTTCGGCGCCCATTATCGCGGGGGCGGGAGCAAAGAGCCTCTACGACTTCACCCGCGGCCTGGGCCAGGCGGGATCCGAGGCGGCGCTCTGGCCCCTCATCGCCGCGGGATTCGTAGCGGCAGCGGCGAGCGGATTCTTCTGCATCAAATTCCTTCTCGGCTTCCTGCAAAAGCACACGGCCACGGCCTTCGTCTTTTACCGATTGGCGCTCGCCGCTTTAGTAATCATCGTCGCTCTTATAAGGCTCTAAGTAAGGAAAGGAAACGGTATGCAAAAAGCGGAGATGATCCTGACTTTCCTTTTCATTTTCTTCGCTGTCGACGGAACTTCGTTTTTGGGCGGCCAGGAAGGGGCGAACGCGCACGTGGCGGTCCTTCGAGTTGCGAACGAGACGAGCTCCGCCTCGTACGACGCGGCCTGCAAGGCGGCGACCGATACCCTCGTTCTGACCCTGACCCAGCTTGGGCGCTATCGGGTGCAGTCCGAGGACGCCTCGGGCAGC
>JBEKVO010000092.1:0-4862 GCA_049513895.1 Rectinemataceae bacterium
TTTGAATCCTGGGAAGCGGTAGCTGTCGGTTAGTCGTCGTATGGCCACATAGCAAGATTACACATTCCCCGAGCCTCTTCAAGGTCATATTTCTTTATCAATGATGATATTACGGAGGTTACATTAGCTGTTTTTACCCACTCGCTTTAACGAAGAACCATAAAACCACGTCTTCGCGTGATCGGCATCGGATACGGTGACGTCATTGTAGGCGATATCGTTCAGATTCTCGAAGCCTGCCTGGGTCATGCGTTCTTGAAGACTCTTTACCTTCTTCACGCGAGCTCCAGAGACGCCGAAGGCGGCCTCAAGGAGTTTCGTCCAGTCTTGATCGAAGAGTGTCGCTTGGAGAATGAGTAACCAATAGTCCGCCATGTCGAAGCGGATACCTATCCCGCCTTTGAATATCTCTGTATAAGTCTCGGTTCCGGTGTACGGAATGTCCTTGATGAGCTTCAGCTTCTTCCCACCACAGATTGTCTTGATAGCCGTATCGAGCTCCATGCTGTCGGCTAACTTGCCCATGGAGGCAAGATAGTCAAAATACTTTTTGATGCTCCCAAGGAAGCGTTTTGCATTCTTGAGCGTAAGGTCGAAGGCTGTGCCGAACATCATATGGCTCTCCGACCATTCGAGGCAGACGCTGTACTCCCAGAAGGGTATCTTTTCGAAGGAGGGATAGCCTTCGATCCGGCCGAGATAGGCATTGAATGTGAAGAGATCGTCGAAGAGGGTGGAGAGTTCCGCATCGGCGAGGGTCCTGGCCTGCGCAGAGAAAAAGGAAGAGAGATGAGTCTTCTTGAAAAGGACAGGGGAGAGGTTCTTTATTTGGGAAAGAATGGAAGTTAATATTGTCTGCATAGGCACCTCTTTGCTTCTCGATTGGGTTTCAATCGCCCCTGCTTATTACCATTCGCATCATGAATGAGTAGACGCATCTTTTATGAGTCTCTGTCGGCGGATGGCCTCGATAGACTTGTTAGCAAGGTAAGCTGCTTTCGATACCGAAATCAGCTCTTCAGAGATCGCCCGATGGAGTAGCTGCTCGAAGCGAAGAAGGTGCTCATCGATAGGGTAGCTATTGGGCTCTTTCTTTCGCCAAGCTTTCGCACTTATTTCTCGGCTAAAGGATTCATGGACATATTCTGATATGATCCCATGTTGCTTCGCGCGGTACATGATGGCCTGCATAGAGATCCCGTATTGTCGTTTGAGACTATCAAGCTCGAAGAAGGATACTTCGGATCGCCTGGGTCCGAGCTCCTTAATGAGGACGTCTCGAGGCACAAGGAAAGCCCCGCCGAAAGTATGGCAAAGACGTTCTCTGTCCGCCTCGGGGATGGAATCATCGAACTTCAAAGTAAGGTGGGCAAATTCGTGAAGGGCCGTAAGGCGTTTGCGATCCGAGGGAGAGACTGAATTGAGAATAATGAAGGGCGATGCCTCCACCCAACCGGAGAGCCCATCGAAGCCCTCGCCTCCTTCCATCTCGAGCACTCTGATCGAATGCTCCTCCAGTAGATCGATCAAATACCCGACAGGCCCCTCAGAACCAAGGCCCCAGGATTTTCGCAACTTCAAGGCGGCGAGTTCGATATCGTCCTGGTTGAACCGCCCCGGGTTTACCGGAGTGCCTTTTATTTGAGCCCGGCTCCTACGGCCAGACCTTCCTGCCCAGTATAATACGTTTTCTCAAACTCCGCAGGCGGGACGTTGCCGAGCGGTTCGAGCAGTCGGTTGTTGTTAAACCAGTGGACCCACTCGAGGGTCGCATATTCGACAGCCTCGAGGTTTTTCCATGGGCTTCGTCGGCGTATCACCTCGGTCTTGAAAAGCCCGTTGATAGTTTCGGCTAATGCGTTGTCATAGGCATCTCCGACACTCCCGACCGATGGATCGATGCCAGCATCTTTCAATCGCTCGCTGTAGCGGATCGCGATATACTGGCTGCCGCGATCGCTGTGATGAATCAGGCTGCCTTTGATTCGGTGCCCAGAGGGTTGCTCCAAGGCATCCAGCGTCAGATCCGCGCTCATGGACCGTGCCGCACGCCAGCCAACGATCATCCGCGAGAAAACGTCGATGACGAAAGCGACGTAGACGAAGCCGGACCACGTCGCTACGTAGGTGAAGTCGGCAACCCAAAGCTGGTTCGGCCGCATCGCATGGAACACCCTACGGACAAGATCCAGGGGGCGCGGGTCGTGATCGGAAGCCACGGTGGTGCGCTTCGGCTTGCCCCTGACAGCGCCTTGGAGGCCCATCTGGCGCATCAAACGCTCGACGGTACAACGGGCGCGACTCGGTGGCCCTCGCGCACGAGCTGGCGCCATACCTTGCGCGCCCCGTAGACCATGAAGTTCTCGTCCCAGACGCGGCGAATCTCGGCCTGCAGCGACTCGTCTCGTCTCCGCCGCGGCGATAGCTTCGTGGGGTCGGCCTGCGTCGCCTTGTGCGTGTAGTAGGTCGAGGGAGCGATCGGCAGTTCGGTGCAGATCGACTCGACTCCCTGTGCCTGGCGATGCTCGTCGATGAAGGAGGCCATCACTTCTGTCGGCGGTCGAGCTCCGCCTTGGCGAAATATGCGGAAGCCAACCGGAGGATCTCGTTGGCCTTTTTAAGCTCGCGGTTCTCCCGTTGGAGTTCCTTGAGCTCTTCCCGCTCGCTCGTCGTCAAGCCGGGCCGAACACCCTGGTCCCGCTCGACCTGGCGAACCCAGCTCCTGAGCGTCTCGGCAGAACACCCGATCTTCTCTGCCACAGATCGAATGACCGCCCATTGCGATCCTTCCCCGTCGTTCTGCTCGCCGACCAGCCGTACCGCCCGCTCCCGAACCTCCGGTGAAAACCTCGTTTCTTTGCTCATGACCGTATCCTCTCAAAGAATTCGGTCTCCGGTAAACCCGGGGCGGTTCATATCTCAAGCCTCCGGCTTTGCCGGAGGTCTTTGACTATGCTGAGTGGAGCATGGGGATGGCAGAAGGCATAGTGTTTGCCGGATAAGGGCATCCAGTGGGAATGGCGGGAACAGTCTTACTCGTGCTCCGCATAATATAGTACTGAGCATAATTGCGGCCGATTGTGAAGAGTCTGATTGCCCGCTCTGCCTCGTTGTTATCTGGCGTGAGATAGGGGCATTCGATATAGCGGACGAGACGAGGCCAGAGCTCGCGTGTATACGAAATCGCCTTGCCGAGCGCCGACTGCGGCGTCACCTCGATCGATTTGGTTGTCAGCCATGCCTCGATCTTCTGGAATACTGGGGTTACGGCATCCCTCCGCTCGAAGGCGAAGGCATCGAGGTCGCCTGAACAGTCAGGCCCGAAGTACTTCACGCGCAGCCGTCGCTCGGCTTCATACAGTTCGCCGATTAGGCAGATGATCGCCGGCGCCGAGCCCTTTCCCTCGGTTATCTTGAGCGCTTCGACGAACTTCCGTCTGGCGTGGGCCCAGCACCCGACGTGGACGATCCCGTCCTTCTCGCCTATCGCCGTATAGCCATCGTAACCGTCAGTCTGCAGATAGCCCGAATGCTTCTCGAGGAAGGCCGTGATAAATCCTGCGTTCCGGTTCCGACTGTACTGATAGAGTACGACCCTCTTGGTATCCACACCGCCCGTCGTTACCCACATGAACGACTTCGTCGTGTTCGCCCTGCCCGGTTCGTCCATAACCTGGAAGAAGGTCTCGTCGCAGTGCAGATAGGGACTCAGTAGTAGCTCGTCTTTCATGAGCCCGATTAGACCCTCGAGCTTCTTCGATACCGCAATCGCCCAATTCGCCATATCCTGACGGCTGATCACAAGGCCATGCCGGGCGAACATGCGCTCCTGCCGGTAGAAAGGCAGTCCGTCACAGAACTTGGCCGTCAGGACCGACGCGAGAAGCGAAGGCGTTGCGATACTGCGTGGAAGGATACGCGGCGGAAGCGGGGCGACCTTGATTGCGGTTATGGGCGTTTCTTCTGTCGTGGATTCGTCGTCGACCATCCTAACGCCCACTCTTCGCACGACGTATTTGGGCCTGATGGTCCGAATCACGATGTACTTCTGTGGGACCTCGTGGACCTGCGCGGAAGTCTCTTCTCCGATTTTCACGAGCTCGAATCCCTCTCCAACGACCTTCTCGGGTTCAGGTAGGTCGACGACGACCTCGACCCGACTGAGCTTCGGTGATATCGCCTTCCTCCCCCGCTTGCGGCGGGTATACACGGTCTTTGTTATTCGGACTTCTTCGGTCGCAGTAACGTTCTCGCTATTTGTGGAATACAGCTCAGTTTCATCGAATAAGGTCCCCTGACGTAGGTCTTCCTCTGTCAGCTTTTCCGAGCTTCGACCACGCTCGCGCAGCTTCATAAGACGAATCTCTTCGCCTTGCAGTGTGTTTTGCCGTTCCAATTCCTCTATACGCAGCTTGAGTTGACGGACTTCGGTAAGCGCCTCTTCGATCTTCTCGCACGGTGTGTCCGCACAATTCTTTGTGTCGGCTATCGTGGATTCGCTCATGCGCCATTATAGCACCGACGAGTAGGACAGCTCCTTGTGCTCATGCCAAAAATCGATTCCCCGCATGAGCATCGACACTTCTTCCCGCGTTATTTCGCGGGCAGCGGTATCGTCATCGGGCCAGGGGAAGCGGTCTTTCTCCAACCGTTTCATCCACAAACAAAATCCATTCCGATCCCAGTAGATGACTTTCAAGACCGTCTTCTGGCGATTCGAAAAAAGAAAGAGATTCCCGGATCAATTACCCCGCAGCAGAGCTGCGAGGTATGAAAGATTGGTCAACAGTCCTACTCAAATAACGTAAGCTGGCGATCCTCGTACAGCTTTTTATATCCCTCAGGATTCCTTCCCTGATTTT
>JBEKVO010000093.1:0-3246 GCA_049513895.1 Rectinemataceae bacterium
AGCGGCCTTCATTAATAAGGCGACACGACCAAAGGGAGCGTCGCAATGAAGGCCTCTCACCAAGCCTTCCTTAAGTTTGCGACATGCGGAGCATGTCGCCTTACTATCGCAGGCCTTGGTATGAGTATTCTTCTACTCTCTCCCAATTCCCTTTGCGCGCTCTGCGTCTTGGCGCGAGATTTATCCACGCGAAAGCCCAAGGCTCAGGAAGACCCTTCATTTTTCTCGCGCGAAGACGCCAAGGTCGCCAAGTAATGAATGGAGTTATGAGTATTCTTCTACTCTCTCCCAATTCCCGTAGCGCGCTCTGCGCCTTGGCGCGAGATTATACTCCACACGAAAGGCTGAAGCCCCTAATAAATTATCACTCAGCCCCAATCCAAACGTCGCGATCCAAACAGGAAATACGGGTTTGTCAAAATACCTTCCTGGAGTCGAGGAGTATCGTCACCGGCCCCTCGTTGACGTAGGACACGCGCATCGCGGCCTGGAAGACACCGGTTTCGACGCGGGGAACTCGGGTTTTCAAGAGCTCGACGAAACGCTCATAAAGCGGCAGCGCGATCTCGGGTGGAGCGGCCTCGGAATAGGAAGGCCTTCGTCCCTTCCGGGCGTCCGCAAGCAGGGTGAATTGCGAGATGACGAGAGCAGAGCCGCCTTCCTCGACGACGGATGCATTCATCCTATCCGTTGTACGACCGCCCTCAAGGAGAGTTTTCCTGGGCCAGCTCGTGTATCGCGGCGCAGTCCATCGAAAGGCTGCCATCAACGGCCTTAAGCGTGGCAAGTATTTCGAGGGGCCGGTCCACCGGCACCTCGGCGCCGATCATCCTCGCGGGAACGAGTCCCTCGAGGCGCTTCTTGTCCTGATATCCGACGAGAAAATCGAAGGAGACGGCGTTCGAATCCCCCCCGACGTGTACGTCGGGACGCACGTTGGCCGCCATTCCCTTCCAGACGACCGAGCAGCCATCGAATAAAGCGGGGTCGCGCTGCGCCTCGGCGAAAGAGGGGGGGTCCTTTATCGTTCGGAAGTCCGGTTTACCCACGAAGGCCCGAAGCGATTTGGCCTTCTCCTTCAGAGCCGTACTCGCGTTGGAGTACAATAGACGATTGATCTCGATGATCGCGGCGTTGTCTCGGAATGCCTGGAAATAGTCCTTGGCCCGCTCGAAAGCTCCGATAGCCTGCTTCTCGGTGAGCGCGTAGCGGAAGGTTCCACCGGTCTGAACCGGCGAGTTCATCTCGGCGCGGCTCAATGTCACGGCCGCGACTTCGGGCCTAGCCGCCCCGGGCTTGGACGCCGTCGCGACCAGGGAGACTCCGAGCGGCCAGGCGAGATAGATCGCCACGGCGGCGGCCACGGCGATCAGGACGGGCAGGACGGCGCGGGGGATGGGCCGATGCCCCGGGTACAGGCGCTCGATCCTCCCCGTCTCGATGAGCCGCGCGATGCCCTCCGGGCCCCCTTCCTTGCGGAGCACGGCCAGGTTTGCCCGCGCTCTTTTCTCGCCCGGTTTATCCTCAAGCACGCGCAGGTAGTACTCGACCGCCCTCTCGGTATCGCCCCTTCTCACCGACAGCGCGGCGAGCGCGAGCATGATATCGGGATTCGAGGGCGAAAGCTGCTCGGCGCGTTTCAGGTAAGTCGTCGCTCCGCTGGAATCTCCCGCGCGGAGGCAGGACGACCCGAGAAGGTAATAGAAACGTTGCGATTCCCTGTAGATGGGCACCTGAGGCTCGAGAACGGATATCAGCTCGTGGAAGCGCCCGCTCGCGAAGAGCAGCTCGGCGCGGTCGAGCGCTGTGCGCCCCATGGTTAACCTAATACCCCTTCTTCCGCTCCTCGAGGTGGTCGAGTATCTTCCTCCAAGCGTCAAGCTCGTCGTCGGAAATGGTCCTGCCATTGGCGATCGCCCTGTCTATCCTCGAGATGAGGTCCCTCACGGCGACAAGGTCCGCCGCCATGGAAGTGGCCGCGTCGGGCGTGTTCGAACCGAGGACGGTCGATGCGAAGATCTCTTCCGTCGAGGTCCTGCCGCTCGCGATTGGATATCCCTTTTCATTGAGATTGCCCATGGCGAAAGATATGCGTCTCGACGCGCCGCGCGCCACCGATACCGGTTCCCAGAAAAGCGCGACGGCCGAATCGTTTATCGAATAGGGCACGAGCGTAAAATTCCTCTGCGGATTGACGTCGAAGGCCCAGGGCGAGTCCGAGAGGCGCTTCCAATTGGCAAGAATCACTTTATCGGGTCTGTCGATGCCGGGCCCCGAGAACTGGATCATCAAGCTCGCTTTTTCACCGGGAGTAGCTACCCATCTGTCCTCGGAGGAGGAAAGTATGGCCGTCTCCTCGGAGACCCGCGGTCTTCTATCGGTCACGAAATGGATTCCCGATTTCTCGCCGAGCCAGGTGTCGATCAGGTAGCGCAGCCCCAACGAAGCCTCGCGCTCTGAGATGTTCTCGATTTCGAAACTTACGCGAACTCCATCCGCGAGAGCGGAGCCCTCGGACTTGGTGAAATCCAGGAGTTGCCGAACGACGTAGGAAGAGGAGCGGAATTCGATCCGGACACCCGTGTCGGTGCGGGCGGTCAAGACGCGGAATTCATAGGCGTCGCCGAGTTTGTATTGACGACCGTCGACGCTCAGGGTGGCGAAGGTCGATCGGGGGTCCTGGTCGAAGATGAGGGCCTCGTAGCGCCCCTTGGCGATGTCCGTCAGCCTATAAAGCGATATTCTCGCGTTGGTCTCATTTACGACGACTTTGACGAGTCCTTCCCTGGCCTCGAGGGCGTGCGAAGCCGCCACGAATGCCAGGAGGAAGGAAGCCGTCGTGAGTATTCGTTTCATTTGCTCCCGTCCTTGGCGATGCTCTCGATGTAGAAGCCGAGGAGGTCCAGGGCCCTGGCCTTCGCCTCCAGAGCCGCGGCCTTGTCATCCTTGTCGAGCGGCGCCGCTCGGGCCGAGGGAGGATTGGCCGGCAGAGGGGCCGGCGCGGCCGCAACCGCGGCCGTCTGGGCCGCCGCGAGCGAAGCGCGGAGCGCCTCGGCCTCGGCTTGGGAGGAGCTCAGCTTGGCCTCGCTCTCGGCCAGTTTCGATCCCAGGTCCGCCACCTGCGCGCGGAGGTCGGCCAGAATTTTATCCTGGTCGTTCGCCGCGCCGCGCTTGGAATCGGATATCTGTTTCTGGTACAGGGCGATGGAGGACTCATATGCCTTCTCGCGTCGGCGGAAATCCTCC
>JBEKVO010000094.1:0-3196 GCA_049513895.1 Rectinemataceae bacterium
CTAAGGGATATCCTGATTTGCCGCACATCATACTTCAAACAAACCATGGTGGGCCTACAATACTCGCCAAAGACCATCTACTCTCCGCCAGTCGTGGAAATGTGTGAGATATCCGGGCTAGAGTGGCTCGCGGCGCAGACCGAGTAAGAGGAGAAAGCCGGATGGACTCGAACCTTACCGTTGTCTCATTGTCGAAGCAGGAGATAATCAGCCATGAAATGATTTGCGTGGATAGCGATATGGTGGGGCCCTGGCTTTTCTCAGGGATCTTCGATTGAAAATCAATCAAACGATCAAGGGTATGACATCGCATCTTGATTCTTGAGAGGAGAAAAATGACAAAGCAGGCTCATTATCTTATCGCAGCACTTGCCGCAATTCTTCTCGCTTCAAGCTTTGGCAAGGCCGCAGCACAGGACGCTCGATCCGCTCCAAAGGCGCTTGTCACTTTCACCGAGCTCGGGTCGGTAAACTGCGTACCCTGCAAGGCCATGCGTCCCATCATGACTGACATCGAGACGAGTTACGATGGCAGGGTCAAGGTCGTCTTTTACGATATATGGACAAAAAAGGGAGAGCCCTTCGGCAGAAAGTACGGTATCCGAGTCATCCCGACACAGGTCTTTCTTGACAAGGACGGTATGGAGTTCTACCGGCACGAAGGCTTTTCCCTCGCATCGGATATCAAAAAACTCCTTACGCAGCAGGGGAGCTTTCACTCTGGGCCACTGTGCCGCCGTCGTCGCGGCCGGGACCTTCGGCGACGCGGTTCGCGCCTTTTTGTCGCGTCGAGGTTCGGGTATTGCAGCAACCTGGTTCAAGAGGGCCTGCGGGGCGGTTGTAGTCGCCGCGGGCGTTGCACGGATTATCTCGCGATTGACGTCGATGGAGGTCTATGGTGAAACCGTTGATCAGCAAGGAGAAATGCGCGGCTCAGCCCCAGATATGCCCTTCTATGAAGGTCTGCAAGCCAGAGGCGATGAAGTTCGTCGAAGATGAAAACGAGCCGCTCGGCGGGCGCATAGAGATCGACTACTCGAAATGCACCGGATGCGGGGACTGCATCGACGCCTGTTGTGGGACGGCGATAAGCTTCGCTGCGGGCACCTGAAACACGGAGCGAGGAAAATGGAGCATACACATTCGCATGGCTCACATTTTCATGTCCGATTCGCCCTGGTTCTTCGACCGGGCAAAGGCGAATAACCCCACGATACGATTCTACTCGACCTCCGAGATGATCGAGGAACGCGACGCATGATACGGTGCTCAAGGTCACAGACTCGCAACGACGATACCCAAATCCTAAAACGAAGCGCGAGAATTGTGCTTTCGGTCACTTTTGCGTCGACGAATCGTGCTTATACTATAGATAAGTTCCAATTGTTCCAGGAGATGCTATGGGCGCAAAAATCGTAATAGTAGGCGGTGTCGCCGGGGGCGCGACTGCGGCCGCTCGCGCAAGGCGCATATCTGAAACGGCCGAGATTACCCTGCTCGAGCGGGGCCCCTACGTTTCATTCGCGAACTGCGGCCTCCCCTACTATATCTCGGGAGCGATAGTAAAGCGCTCCAAGCTTTTCCTCCAGACGCCGGAGGGCTTCGATGCGCGCTACGGCGTCAAGGTTCTCGTCGACACCGAGGCAATCGAGATAGACCGAGGCGGCACGCGCGTCAGGGTACTGGGTCCCGAAGGCGAGTCCTGGCTTCCCTACGATAAGCTCATCCTCGCCCAAGGCGGGAACCCCATAATGCCGCCCCTTCCCGGAGTGGGTTCGCCCAACGTATTCAAACTCTGGACAGTTCCCGACGTCGACAGGATCAAGGCATATCTCGAGACGCATTCGCCTGGCTCCGCATTGATAGCGGGCAGCGGCTTCATCGGCCTCGAAATGGCGGAAGCCTTCCGCGAGAGGGGGCTGGCGACCACCGTCGTCGAGCTCCTGCCGCGGATCATGTCGACTATGGATCCCGAGTTCGGCGCCATGATCGCAACGAAGCTCGAAGAGCACGGCGTTCGAGTCGTAACCGGACTCGGGCTCAAGGCGATACACGGCGCGAGCGGCAAGGCCGAGCTCTCCGACGGCTCCCTCGTCGACGCTGGCATTGTGCTCCTCTCGATCGGCATTCGTCCCGAGCTCGCCCTGGCCAAAGCCGCGGGTCTCGCGGTCGGGGCATCCGGCGGCCTCGAGGTCGACGAGGAACTCAGGACCTCCGACCTCGATATCTACGCGGCCGGTGACATGATAGAAGTTCTCCATAAAGTATCGGGTCGAAAAGTACGCGTTCCCCTCGCGGGGCCCGCTAACCGACAGGGCCGCATCGCCGCTTCGAACGCCCTCGGCATGCATATGAAATACCACGGAGCGCTGGGTACGAGCGTCTTCAAAGCCTTCGACGGCGTCGCCGCATCTACCGGCCTCAGCGAGAGGGCGGCGCGAGAGGCCGGTTTCGACGTGGGAGCGGCTATAGTCTACAAGGACAACCACGCATCCTATTATCCCGGCGGAAAGGAGCTCGTCCTCAAGATCGTCTACGATCGAAAGAGCTCAAGGCTCCTCGGGGCGCAGGCCTTCGGATCGGAGGGGGTTGAAAAGCGCATAGACGTACTAGCCACCGCGCTCCACGGGAAGATGACTTTGGACGATATAGCCGAGCTCGACCTCGCCTATGCGCCGCCTTTTTCGTCGGCCAACGATCCCGTGAACGTCGCCGCCTTCGTCGCGCAGAACGACGTCTCGGGATACAGTCCTCTCGAGACCGCGGCCGGCCTCAAGGCCGCTCTCGCCGCGGCCGGTTCCGGCGGTCCGCCCGCCCTAGTCCTCGACGTTCGGAACGTCAACGAGTACGAGGAGGGACACATCGCGGGATCGCTCAACCTGCCCCTCGACGAATTGAGATTCCGTCTCGATGAGGTACCTCGGAACGTCCGTATCCACATACACTGCCGATCGGGTTTCAGAGCGCATCTGGCTCTGCGGATATTGAACGAGAATGGATACGAAGCCGTCGTCAACGTGACGGGGGGCTACATGGCCGTCCTCGCCGAGGGCGGATTCGACCTGGTACAAGCATATAGCGGCCTTCATTAATAAGGCGACACGACCAAAGGGAGCGTCGCAATGAAGGCCTCTCACCAAGCCTTCCTTAAGTTTGCGACATGCGGAGCATGTCGCCTTACTATCGCAGGCCTTGG
>JBEKVO010000095.1:0-2940 GCA_049513895.1 Rectinemataceae bacterium
TTTCCCCGGAGTGTGATGATGTATTGTCCTGGATCATCTCTTCAAGCCGACCTGGGCGGCTGCTGTTTCGTGCCCCGGCGAAAAGCCCATCGAAAAAGGCTGACAGCGCAAATGCCTCTTATAGGATACATCTTGTATCCCCACTCGGTTCGAGTTATTCTTTTGGTATGGATACACAGAACGTTGGCATGGACTACGCGCGGGCCAATATCCTCGACCAGGTGGA
The DNA here is from genome assembly GCA_049513895.1 of Rectinemataceae bacterium. GTDB lineage: Bacteria > Spirochaetota > Spirochaetia > Treponematales > Rectinemataceae > UBA1306. Next base: position 227 of record JBEKVO010000095.1, read on the forward strand.
CGTCATCATGATTTCGAAGGGGCTTAAAATCGAGCAGGCGGACGCGGACGAGTTGCTGAAGTCCCTCGGCTCCACCTCGCCGCTGCCCGAGGGCTCGGGCTCTCGCGTCGACCTCCTAGCCTAAGCTCACCACCGCTGCTCAACCCCGCCATCCGCCCGGCCCGAGCATGTCCTCGAGCGACTTCGGAAAACAGGCGCCCAGCTCCTCGAGATCGGCGGAAGTGACGACGGACTCGCGCTGGGCGACGAGTTCGCGGCCGGAGGAGCCGAGGCGCCGGAGGAGGCTGTAGATGACGAAGCCGAATATCTTGAGGCCGGCGCGGGGGTTGCGCTCGCAATAGCCGAAGAGCCGATCGCGGCTGACGGCGACGACGAGGCAGGGCGTGCGCGCGACGGCGCTGGCGGTGCGGGGAAGATTCATGAAAATAGAGGCCTCGCCGAAGACGTCGCCCTTGCCCACCTCGCTCACGCTCACGTCATCGCCGCCCTTGCCGCGGACGGAGATGTCCACGGCTCCCTCGATGAGGATGTGCAGATCCGAGCCGAGGGCGTCCTGCTCGACGAGACGCTCGCCCGAGTCATAGTCCCTCGGCTCGCATATCTTGGCGAAGCGCTTTAGCTCCCTCGGCGTCAGGTTCTGAAGGATGATCGCGTTCTTAAGTTCCCCAGTCAGCCTTTCCAATCGAATGGTCCGTATCCTCAAGCCATTTCCCCTTCCCCTGTATTATAAGCGGCTTGTAACTTACCGCGCGCCCGGCCCGGAGGCCAAGGCTATTCCGCGATACTAGCCCGAATACGTCAGGCCTGTGTAGAATACCGGCATGGAATACCAGAAGCGCACTACTACCTGCGGCGCCTTACGCGCGGCCGACGCCGGTCAGCCCGTCGTTCTCAACGGATGGGTGCACCGCAAGAGGGACCACGGTCCCATATCTTTTATAAACCTCAGGGACCACTACGGCATCACCCAGGTGGTCGTCGAGGCCGAGGCCCCGGCGGATCTCAAGGCGGTCGCCGCCGAGCTCAAGTTCGAATACTGCGTCGCCGTCAGGGGGCGCGTGCGCGCCCGTCCGGATACGATGGTCAACAAGGACATGGACACGGGAGGGATAGAGGTCGTCGCCGACTCGATCCAGATCCTCAACCGCTGCGAGACCCTGCCCTTCATGATAGACGAGAAGAGCGACGCGAAAGAAGACCTTCGCCTCAAGTACCGCTACCTGGACCTGCGCTCCTTCTCGATGCAGCGCAAGATGCAACTGCGACACAAGGTCGCCTTCGCGGTGCGCGAGTACCTCGGCGACAAGGGCTTCTACGAGATAGAGACGCCGACCTTCATCAAATCGACCCCCGAGGGCGCCCGCGACTACCTCGTGCCATCGCGGCTCTACCCCGGCAAATTCTACGCCCTGCCCCAGTCGCCCCAGCTGTACAAACAGCTGCTGATGGTGAGCGGCATGGACAAGTACTTCCAGCTCGCGCGCTGCTACCGCGACGAGGACGCACGCGGCGACAGGCAGCCCGAGTTCACGCAGATAGACATCGAAATGTCCTTCGTCAAGCGCGACGATATCCTGGAGCTCGTCGAGGGCATGCTCGGCCAGGTGTTCGAGAAGACCATCGGCATGGAGCTGCCGGCCAAGTTCCGCCGCATCGCCTTCGACGAGTCGATGGAGCTCTACGGGACCGACAAGCCCGACCTCCGCTTCGATCTGGAGATGAAGGACGCCTCGGCCTACGCACGACGCTCCTCCTTCCAGGCTTTCAAGGACGCCCTCACGGAAGGCGACGCGCGCAAGGCCAAGGACGCGTCCGGCGGCATCAGCTCCCAAGCCGGTGCCGTCAAGGCGCTGGTCGTCCCCGGCAAGGCCGACTACTCGCGCAAGCAGATCGAGGAGCTCGAGGCCTCCGCCAAGATCTACCGCGCCAAGGGCCTCGCGTGGATGAAAGTCAACGCCGAGGGCAAGCTCGAGGGCGGCGTCTCCAAATTCTTCACCGGAGAAGGCGCGACGCCGGGCCTGGACGACGAGCTCATCGCCTTCCTCGGCGCGAAGTCCGGCGATCTGGTCCTCATGGTGGCCGACTCCAAGCGTAGAATCGCCAACTTGTCCCTCGGCGCCGTGCGCTCCAAGCTCGGCAGGGACCTCGGCCTCTGCAATCCCAAGGCCTTCGCCTTCGCCTGGATAGTGGACTTTCCCATGTTCGAGTACAACGAGGACGAGGCCCATTGGGAGGCGGCCCACCACATGTTCACGATGCCGCAGGAGAAGTACCACGCCAGCCTCGAGTCCGATCCCGGCTCGGTGAAAGGCGACCTCTACGACCTCGTCCTCAACGGCTTCGAGCTGGCATCGGGCTCCATCCGCGTCCACGACCCCGAGCTGCAGAAGCGCATCTTCAAGATCGTCGGCTTCTCCGAGGAAGAGGGCATGAAGAAGTTCGGCTTCCTCACCGAGGCCTTCAAGTACGGAGCTCCGCCCCACGGCGGCATCGCCCCCGGCCTCGACCGTCTCGTGATGCTGATGGCCGGCGAGACCTCGATCAAGGAAGTCATAGCCTTCCCCAAAAACACCTTCGCGGTGTCCCCAATGGATGATTGCCCCAGCGAAATCGACCAGAAACAACTCGACGAATTGCATCTTGCGATTGTAAAAAAGGCGGATTAGCGGCCAACCAATGGAGGCCGCGGTCGCGTTAGCGACCACTACAATCCA